>JAAYUD010000009.1 GCA_012517855.1 Bacteroidales bacterium | reverse complement strand
TTTTTCGCGTTTCTGATCGGTATTCAACAATGACATATAACCTTCGCGACCACCCCAGAATACATAGTTTGTACCACCGAGTTCGATCGTCGCATCAATAGCATTTTTCAACTGAACGGCAGCACGAGCTACTACGTCGAAATTAGGATTCGTAGCTGCACCGTTCATATAACGAGCATGACTGAATATATTGGCAGTACCCCATAAAAGCTTAATGCCTGTCTCGTCCATCTTTTGCTTCAAATAAGCCACAATCTGTTTCAAATTGGCTTCATATTCTTCTACGGTTTCCACTTCGGTACAAAGATCTACATCGTGGAAACAATAATATTCAATGCCTACTTTCTGCATAAACTCAAAGCCTGCATCTACTTTGTTTTTAGCAGCCTGAAGCTTATCAGAATCGCCATTCCAAGGAAAAGCTTTGGTATCACCGCCGAACTGGTCTGTTCCTTGTGCTCCGAGTGTATGCCACCAAGCCATTGCGAATTTCAACCAATCTTTCATGGGTTTACCCATCACAACTTTGTTGGCATCATAATAATGAAATGCCATCGGGTTTTTACTCTCTTTACCTTCGAATTTAATCTTTTCAATTCCAGAAAAATATTCTTTTGTCATGATAAAATAAATTATATAGATTTAAATATATTAATTAATAACCATTATTGGATAAACGCTGTTTCCAATGTTCGTATGCATCCCTGTATTCAGCCTCGTGTTGCATATCAGGTTCGATAACCTGTTTTTTCTCTAATGTAGCAAAAGCTTCGGTATTGTTTTTATAATATCCGATGCCCATACCTGCGCCCTTGGCTGCTCCCACAGAACCATCAGTATTGTACAACTCAATGGTGGCACCCGTTACACTGGCCAGAGTATCTCGGAACAACGGACTCATAAACATATTGGCATAACCGGCATGGATGACTTTCACCGGAAGGCCCATTTGCTGCATGATATCGATACCATACTTCATAGAGAAGACAATACCTTCTTGCGCAGCCCTTACAATATGCTGCCGCTGGTGAATATTGAAATCGATACCATCGATGCTACAATGCATTTCTTTGTTCTCCAACATACGCTCGGCACCATTGCCGAATGGCATGATAGACAAACCCAGAGAACCAATCGGGGCAGTTGCCGCCAAATCATTCATCTCGGCATACGACAACGCATCTCCCAATATCTGATGACGAGTCCATGAGTTTAATATACCAGTGCCATTGATACACAACAAAACTCCCAAACGTGTCTGTTGGGCAGAATGATTGACATGAGCAAACGTATTGACACGAGAAAGATGATCATAGTTTACATTACCATTCACACCATATACCACCCCCGACGTTCCTGCCGTAGAAGCAATTTCTCCGACCTCGAATACATTCAGCGACAAAGCATTATTGGGCTGATCGCCGGCACAATAGGCAATACTGACACCCGGTTTTAAACCAAGTTCGGCAGCAGCAGATACGCTAAGCCGCCCCTGCTCAGAAAAAGTAGGACGAATATCGGGCAAAATAGATTTGTCGAACCCATAATAGTCGAGCAAAAAGTCGGCAATACGATTCTCCTTGAAATCCCAAAACATTCCTTCAGAAAGACCCGAAACAGTAGTACAGATCTCTCCAGACAGCTTCATGGCAATATAATCGCCAGGCAACATAATCTTGTCTATTTTCTCAAAGATCTCCGGTTCGTTCTGTTTCACCCACTCCAATTTCGATGCAGTGAAATTGCCTGGAGAATTGAGTAGATGAGAAAGACACTTATCTGCTCCTATTTCCTTAAAAGCACCACTTCCGAAAGGTACAGCCCGCGAGTCGCACCAGATAATGGCAGGGCGCAACACCTGTTGTTCCTTATCCACACAGACCAATCCGTGCATCTGATAAGAAATGCCGATAGCCATGATTGCCGACGGGTCGGCCCCACTCTCTTCGAGCACAGCAGCTGTAGAGAGTTTCAAATAATTCCACCAATCTGAAGGATTCTGTTCGGCCCATCCAGGCTTTACGGAGATAATAGCAGCCTCTGTTTTCGGATAAAATGCCGAAGCAACGCATTTACCTGAGTCGGCATCTACCAAACTAGCCTTTACCGACGAACTTCCAATGTCATAACCTAATAAATACATATTATTATAAATTTCTTACTGCCTAATGACAAATAGAAGATTTCCCCATACTATACGGGTAGTCATTAAAAGCACTGTGTTTAGTTTTTGCATATAATACCGGATTCAGCTATTATCAACGTCTCGACTTGTTATAAAGAACTTTATCGAAATGATAATATCTGGCAGCCCGATGCCGCACTCCCCTTTCGAACTCGTCCATCGGAACCACATACTGCATCTGTGTCAATTTCTTTTGAAAATTACGTATATCGAATTTCTTTTGGTAAATTAGCTCGAAAAGCGTGCGTAATTGCAATATGGTAAACTTGCGAGGCAATAATTCGAATATGATTGCCGGATTATAATTGACTAATTTCCTAAAATAAAACAAAGCATCCTCCAAAATAATATTATGATCAAAAGCCAAGTCACCCACCTCGTTAATAACACACCATTCACAATCGTATTTCTTCACTGTGAGTCTAAGGCCTCCATCTAGTTTAACAACCGACAGATAGGCAGTCGTCACGATACTCTCAACCTTGACACCAGCAGTTTGTTCCAACCAAAGAAAATCTTTTTCAGAACAACGATCTTTGGAGCCATACGTTTTAAATTGATACATTCTGACGTCATGAATACCCGTCAAATCATTTAATGTACGATGCGCCGCCACTTCAAAATCTTCATCTTTAAAGATAAGATCTCCAGGCAATTTTTTAAAAGTAAGTAGTTTCGCTCCTACTTCAACTTTCTGAGGAACGAGCAACACCTTTAAATCCTTACCATCGAATCCTAAAATAACAGAATCGATTGATATATGATTAAGGGCATACCCATTTTTAGGTTGAGTGCTTTGCATATTGATTTTAATATTTAAATACAGCACAAATATATATGTTTTTTTTCTTTCGCCAAATAAAAGCTATTATTTTTCGCCGTCCCAATTTATTGTTTTACATATATTTAAGCGTTACTATTTTCACATTAACAAAAGGATACTTATTATATAAAAGACAATATCTATTTTGTACAAGAAAGAAGTAAAGAATATTTCCCAAAACATATCTGTATTACAACAGAAGTAAGTGCTGCTCCAGCACTCTCTTTTTGCAGACTAAAGAAGAATAATGTAACAAATGCAACGATTTATCCAAAGAGTTTTTATAAATTTGCACCGAATTAAAAATAAATAAAAAGATGAAAGCATTTGTATTTCCCGGTCAAGGAGCTCAATTTGTTGGAATGGGCAAAGACTTATACGAAAGTTCTGCGTTAGCAAAAGAATTATTTGAAAAGGCAAATAGCATTTTGGGGTATCGCATTACTGATATAATGTTCAATGGAACAGATGAAGAATTGAAACAGACAAAAGTAACACAGCCTGCTGTATTCCTTCATTCTGTTATTTCAGCCCTCTGCATGGGTGAGGCTTTTAAACCCGAAATGGTTGCCGGACATTCGCTTGGAGAATTTTCAGCATTAGTTGCTAGTGGCGCTTTGAACTTCGAAGACGGACTGAAATTGGTTTATGCCCGCGCTATGGCTATGCAAAAAGCTTGCGAAGCTAAACCTTCGACAATGGCAGCTATTATTGCTCTTCCAGATGAAAAAGTAGAAGAAATATGCGAGCAAGTAAATGCAGAAGGTGAAGTTTGCGTACCGGCAAACTACAATTGCCCGGGACAATTAGTCATTTCAGGCACTATCGAAGGAATCAATAAGGCTTGCGAACTAATGAAAGCCGCAGGAGCAAAACGTGCCCTTCCGCTGAAAGTAGGTGGCGCATTCCACTCACCGCTGATGCAACCGGCAAAAGAAGAATTGGAAGAAGCCATCCAAAAGACAAACTTCAACACGCCTAAATGCCCGATATATCAAAATGTAGATGCAAAACCTCACACAAATCCTGAAGAAATAAGAGAAAATCTAGTAGCACAACTTACCTCTCCCGTCCGTTTCTCTCAGAGCGCAAAAAACATGATTGCCGATGGTGCAACAGACTTTACCGAATGTGGTCCTGGAGTTGTTCTTCAGAAACTTATTTCAAAAATAGATTCGAACGTTTCGGCTCACGGAATCGAATAAGATAAGACCAATTAATTTTATATATTACCATGAAAAATACTCCGATTAATAAAGAACTCATTGATAAAACTATCAATGAGTTCCAAATCGTAGACTTCTCTAAAGCCACGATTCGCGAAGTGAAAGCTATTGCCGCAAAAGCAGAACAAGAATCAGGTGTTGAATTCATCAAAATGGAGATGGGTGTCCCCGGACTTCCTCCTTCTTCAGTCGGCGTACAAGCAGAAATAGCAGCTCTAAAGAAAGGCATTGCAAGTCTCTATCCTGACATTAACGGTCTTGCAGAACTCAAGCAAGAAGCATCCAACTTTGTAAAAGCCTTTATCGATGTTGATATAAAGCCAGAAGGATGCGTTCCGGTTACGGGTTCTATGCAAGGTACATTTGCATCTTTTCTCACTTGCAGCCAATGTAACCCGGAAAAAGACACTATTTTGTTCATCGACCCTGGATTTCCTGTTCAAAAGCAACAACTGGTTGTAATGGGACAAAAGTTCGAAACATTTGATGTATACGACTATCGCGGTGACAAACTAAAAGACAAACTGGAGAGTTATCTAAAGAAAGGCAATATCTCAGCAATCATATATTCCAACCCCAACAACCCTAGTTGGATTTGCCTCAAAGAAGAAGAACTGAAAACAATAGGCGAATTGGCAACGCAATACGACGTCATCGTATTAGAAGATTTGGCATACTTTGCAATGGACTTTCGCAAGGACCTCAGTCAACCTTATCAACCCCCTTTCCAACCGACAGTGGCTCACTATACAAAGAACTATATTTTACTCATTTCAGGATCTAAAGCTTTCAGCTATGCCGGTCAACGCATAGGTGTCAGTTGCATATCCGATTCACTTTATCATCGCGGTTATCCGGGACTTACGGCCCGTTACGGAGGTGGAACGTTCGGAACCGTTTTTATTCATCGCATACTCTATGCTCTCTCTTCGGGTACCAGCCATTCGGCACAATATGCATTAGCTGCAATGCTAAAAGCAGCTTGTGAGGGTAAATACAATTTTATAAACGAAGTCAAAGTATATGGAGAACGGGCGCGCAAATTAAAAGAAATATTCCTGCGTCACGGCTTTTACTTAGTGTACGATAATGATTTGGGTGAACCTGTTGCCGATGGATTCTATTTCACTATCGGATACCCGGGAATGACGAGTGGCGAATTGACTAAAGAATTGATGTATTACGGTGTAAGTGCCATCTCGCTAGTGACCACAGGCAGCAAGCAAGAAGGCTTACGAGCATGTACATCATTTATCAAAGATAATCAATACGAACTATTGGAACAAAGGATGCTAATTTTTGAGAAAAATCATCCTGTTCGGCAATAGAAGATGTATTTTTTATCACGAAATTTGGATATTCAAGAAACTATAACGATATTTGCATCATAAAAGGAGTTGTGAAACCCCTAATTTTTGTATAGTTGAAGTCTAGTTTAGTTTTTGTGTTGCGTCTCGGAAATCGTTAGAGGACGATTCTGAGACGTTTTTATAATTTTATAAAGACTTCTAATAAATATGGTAAAAGAGCAACAAAAAGGAGGATTCATGCAACATTTTTCAACAAAAAGAAGTAGTTTTAAAAAAAATATACTTACCTTTACACTTTATTAATTAAAAGATTGCAATATGCTTTTAATAAAAAGATACACTCTATTCATCCTTGTCATTCTTTTTGCTAGCTTCATAACAGACAAGTGCATTGCACAAAACGAAGATGCAACTATCAGCGACTATTCAGAGCTGAATAATAACGAGCTTCAAAATATAAATCTCCCTCCTCTTTCTCTTCTATTTGAGAATGCAAAAAAATCACCTACTTACCAATTTCAAGAGAACGACATACTCATTCAGAAGATGCTACTCTCCAAGCAAAAACGGGATTTTCTCAGTTTCTTTAGTATTCGCGGAAGTTACCAATACGGAAAAGTAGCCAATGATGCCTATTATTCCGATGTGTACACACCTGCTACGACTAATTTCAGTTCGACCACACAAAATCTTTATTCTGCAGGAGCAGGATTAAGTATCTCTTTAGATAAGCTATTCGATATTCGTCCCAGTATTAAACGCCAACGCTTAGCAATTCGCTCTGTAGAATTAGAAAGAGACATAAAGTATGAAGAGATGAAAAAACAAATCATAGAACTTTATTCAAGCGTAATGCTAAACATAAGTACACTTAAAATTTGCAATGACGCAATGATACAAACAACCGTACAATATGAGTATGTTGAAAATAAATTTGCCAACGGGAAAGCTACACCCATTGATTTAGCAACCACTAAATCAATTCAAAGTCAAGCAAAACAAGCTTTCGAAACATGCAAAAATACCCTTATTAGAGATATGATGACACTTGAACTCCTCTCTCATACATCTCTCTTTAAAAAGAAATAATTATTATGGAATACATTCTCTACATATTTAAATTCTTATATCGAATACGTTGGTGGTTAATCTTAGGGACTCTATCAATTACTATTTTAGCAATCATAGGCACTAAACACTTATCCAAACAATACTCAGTCAATTGTTTAGTCTATACAGGAGTCGTCTCGGGATATTCTTTAGAAAAAGAAGGAACAGACGTTTATGCCATAGCCCAGAATTCAATTGACAATATTATCAATATTATCAAATCCGAGGGTACTCTACAAAATGTTTGCCTCCGACTCTACGCACGTTGCCTAATTAATGGCAATCCCAACAGGGACAATAATTTTATTCAAGCTTCAAATTATCGAATGATTTACAATCATTTAAAAAATAGCCCACAAGGCAAAGTCATATTGAGACTTATCAATAAGAAGAGCGAAGACGCTACTTATAATAATTTTTTAAGATATTATAATTCCAGCAAAAATAACTATCTCTACGGTTTTTTCCATTATAACATGCCACATTTTTGTTATAATGATTTACAACGCATAACAGTAGAGCGCGAGGGGAATAGCGATCTACTCAAAATATCATATAATGATACAGATCCTGGAATAGCATACAACACCCTGCTAATTATATCGAAGGAATTTGTCAACGAATACAGTGCTATCCGCTATGGACAAACAGATAAAGTAATTGAATATTTTAAGCAACAATTGGATATCATCGGAAGAGATCTTCATGGACAAGAAGATGACCTAACAGCCTACAATATATCAAAAAAAGTGATCAACTATACAGATGAGACGAAAGAGATAGCTGCGGTCAACAAGGAATTCGAGTTGAGACACCAAGATGCTCTATTACTATACAGCAGCTCCAAATCGGCCTTACAAGAGCTTGAAAAACAGATGAATTCCAACGCCAAACAATATCTCACCAATATGGAATTTTTGAATAAATTACGCAAGGTTTCCGAATTGCAAGCAAAAGTATCTGAGGGGGAAATATTGCCTAATAATTCCAATGAGAATCTAAATTTAAATAAAATAGAATTATCAAAAGCACAAAACGATTTATCGGCAGTCACCACAAAATATCAAAAGCACCAGTATACTAAAGAAGGTATTGCAAAAGACAATATTGTAGACAATTGGCTGGAAGAGTTAATTAACTATGAAAAAAGTAAAGCCGATTTAAAAGTAATGGATAAAGCTCGTCGAGAATTGAATGAACGTTATGTGTTCTTTGCCCCAGTTGGTTCAACCATTAAGAGAAAAGAAAGAGGCATCAATTTTACTGAGTCCAATTATCTGTCATTATTAAAATCCTACGACGATGCTTTAATGCGTAAGAAGAATCTTGAAATGACATCGGCTACCTTGAAAGTACTTACGCCTCCAGCATACCCACTCTCTTCAATAGGAGGAGTACGCAAAAAAATTGTACTGGCTGCTTGCGTTGGAAGCTTCTTGTTTATTTTAGGATTCCTTTTGCTTTTAGAATTAATAGACCAGACTCTTCGGGATACTATCCGTGCCCGCCGTATCACTAATTTACCTATTTTAGGCTCTTTCCCCCGTAAATCAGTTTTTCAGTACCGAAATTACGATACTATTTGTTCAGAGATAGCGACCAAATATTTAAGCAGCAGCATACTACGTTTTTTTACTAAACACCGAGAAAATCAGCCTTATATCGTTAATTTTATCAGCACTGAATGTAGCACAGGAAAATCATATTTAGCCGAAAAATTGTCCACCTATTGGACAAGCATTGGCTTAAAAGTTTGTATTGTATCATACAAAAAAGACTTCAATCCAAACTCAAAGAATTATATTTTAGCTAAAAACATTACCGATCTCTATCATCCACAAGATGAAAATATTGTCATCGTTGAATATCCAAATCTCCAAAGCAATAACATTCCATCGGAATTATTGCAACAGGCTAATATGAATTTAATTATTACCCGTGCCGACCATGGATGGAAATCAAATGATAATATCTTAGTAAAAGCGTTGAAAGAACAAATTGGCAATGCGCCTCTATATCTTTATCTCAATCAAGCCTCTCGAGACGAAGTTCAAAATTATACGGGTATGTTGCCTCCTTATACATTCTTCCGTAAGATGATGTACCGTTATTCTCAATTAGCATTAACAGAACATTCAAATGGAATCAGACCAAGTGTTCAAGAAGTTAGCATCAAAGAGAATGATGAAGATGAAGAAGAATAACCGTTATATTTCGCTAGCTTTTCAATGGTTATACGAAAAAGGATGGCCTTATGTTGTATTGATAACCATTTTATATTTTCTTTTTTACAAAAAGCTTTTAACTTTTTCCCCTTTTATCAGTATAACTATTGGCTTGATACCCATACTGATTATACTTGTTCTTTTGATGGTAAAAAACTCTCGAAATGCTTTTTACTTTTTATTTGCCTTGCAATTTTTAGTTATAATACCTACTGATTTTTTATTAGAATACCGTTTAGGTATTATTACATCAGTAATGTGCATAATAATAACATTACTTCTTATTATATATTATAGCCTTTATGATAAATTCATTGATTGGAAATTATGCAATAATACGATGCTTTGGTCTATTTTATGCTGGAGTGCCTATTGTTGCCTGGAATTAGCTAACCCAAACTGCGTACCCGAAGCATGGAGTGTCCTCATTTTCCAATATGCCATATACCCCCTATTGTGTACTATTTTGGTTCCTATAACGATTAAAGATATTAAAGGAATATATTTATTACTCATCATTTGGTCCATCTTTGTCCTTATTTGTGTTGTCATCGCTTTTCGTCAACAACATTTTGGTTGGAATGCTAAAGAGAATTACTTTCTTTTCACATTAGGCGGTGCTAGTACCCATATAATATGGTCTGGTATACGATACTTTTCCTGCTTTACGGACGCTGCTAATTTCGGCGTTCACATGGCGATGGCTGCTACAACATTCGGTATATCTACTATCTATATAAAAAATAAAGTATTCAAATCATATTGCTTTATCATTATGATCTTGGCTTTTTATGGAATGTTTATTTCCGGTACTCGTAGCGCTATCGCTATTCCTTTCGGAGGATTACTAATGCTCGTCATTCTCTCTAAAAGTATCAAAGGAAGTATTACGACTATTCTATTGCTCTTTATTTTATACTTATCTTTTAGCTTTACGCACATAGGAGACAGTAACTCGTATATACACAAGATGCGGTCAGCTTTTCATCCTTCTAATGACCCTTCTTATTTAGTAAGAGTCGAAAACAGGAAAAGGATGAAAGATTTAGTGATTAAAAAGCCATTTGGATATGGAATTGGCTTATCAAAATCAGACATTTATAAACCAAAGGAAAGAATGCCATATCCTCCAGATTCTTTTTTAATTAGTATATGGGTTGAAACGGGTTACATAGGATTAATATTTTTTTTAGCTATACATGGATTCATTTTTGTATGGGCATCATGGTTGCTTTTATTTAAAGTGAAAAATAAAAGGATACGTGGTCTAACTGCAGCTTGGCTAGGTATGGCTGCAGGTTTTTTTATTGCAGCTTATGCTAATGATGTCATGCAATATCCTAATTGTATTGTTATCTACACAGGCATTGCGCTTGCTTTTGCTGCTCCATATATTGACAAAAGCGAAAGAAAAAATCATCAGGAGGAAGTTTCTATCCTTTCAACAAAAGAATAAAGATGAAAACGCCGATACTCTCTTTTATCACAGTAAACTATAATGGCCTTAAAGACACTATCGAACTCATAGAATCTATTTTCGACGTTGTTCATTCCATACCCTATGAAATCATCGTAATAGATAATGCCTCTCGCAACAATGATGCAGAAACGATTCAAAAACAGTTCGGCAATCGCGTCATCACCATTCGGAGCAACAAGAACTTAGGATTTGCTGGTGGTAACAGCTTAGGCTTAGAGCAAGCTCAAGGTAAATATTTGTTTTTTATCAATAATGATACGATCATTCAAGAAGACCATTTAGTAGAATTACTTCAAACCTTTGATCAATCCGATAAAATAGGCGGTCTTTCTCCTAAAATTCGTTTTGCCTATTCACCGTGCCACATTCAATATGCTGGATTCACTGATTTATCAGCCATCACACTACGAAACAAAAGCATCGGTTTTGATGAAATAGACCACGGGCAATATAATACTCCTACTACAACTCCTTTTCTTCATGGAGCAGCAATGATTATCAAACGAAACGTTATTGAAAGAATCGGCTTCATGTCCGATATTTTTTTCCTTTATTACGAGGAGATGGATTGGTGTACCCAAATCCGCCGTACAGGATACGAATTAAGATATGAACCGTGCCAAACCATCTACCACAAAGAAAGTCGGAGTACCGGCAAAACGAGTAAAATGCAAATATTCTATCTATACCGTAATAGGTTATTATATGCATGGCGCAATCTGCAAGGTATAAATCGATATTTATCTATTACGTATCTTTTGAGTCTGGCTGCTTTAAAAAATAGCATCCATTTTTGTATAAAAGGACAATTATCTTTGGCTATTACAATCTATAAAGCTATATTTGCTTTCATCGTACTACCTCATAAAATGAAATAATATGCTAAGTTTCTTTTCCTTTATCGATTGGATATTATTTACGTTTCTTACCCTTTGCGTTGCATACTTTCTAATTTTTGCAATCGCTTCACTTTTCTATCGTGAAAAACAATATCCGAATACTGAAACAAGACATCGTTTTCTTGTTCTATTTCCTGCCTATGCAGAAGATGCCGTTATTGTCAATTCCATCAAAACTTTTCTACAACAAGATTATCCCAAAGAATACTATCAGATAGTAACCATTTCCGATCACCAAAAAGAAGGGACAGTCAGACAGTTACTAGATCTTCCAATCATTACTCTCATTGCCACTTATAAAAATAGCACCAAAGCAAAAGCTATGAAATTAGCCATTGATAAAATAGAAGGGAATTTTGATACAGTAGTTGTATTAGACGCGGACAATTTAGCTCCATCAAACTTTCTTTCTGAAATAAATAAAATGAGAGTTAGCGGGGCAAAAGCTATTCAAGTACATAGGCGTGGCATTATTAACGATTCTCCTATTGCATTATTAGATGATGTCAGTGAAGAAATTAACAATGGCATCTTCCGCAAAGGACATCAAACCTTAGGATTATCCTCCGCTCTTACAGGTTCTGGAATGGCATTCGATTATACATGGTTTAAATCAAATATTGGTAAAGCAAATTCTGCTGGTGAAGACAAAGAATTAGAAATTATGTTGCTTAACCAAAGGATACAGATTCTGTATTCCGACAAACTATACGTGTTTGATAAGAAAACAGACAAACAAGCAACCATTAGTAAGCAGCGTAAACGATGGATGGCCTCTCAATACTCTTTAGTACTCACTTCTATACCCTATTTAGGTAAAGCCCTATTTTCTCTTAACATATCCTATGCCGATAAAATAATTCAATGGATACTTCCACCACGTTTAATTCAATTGGCTCTTATTTTCGGGATCACTCTCGTTATGTTGATTTTTTTAAACTTTTCTCACTCAGAAAAATGGTTATACCTATCATTAGCACAAATATTAGCTATGCTAATCTCCATTCCATCACATTGCTGGAATAAAAAACTGATATTTTCGCTTACTCAAGCCCCCATCCTTACAGTAAAAGTAATAAAAGACCTATTCCATCTAAAAGGGGCAAGTAAACTATTTATTCATACCAAACACGAATAGCGTTTCTTACTTTTTCTGTATTAAATTGGAATCTTCGTCTTTATAATCCTGTTTCTTCGTAAATAACGAAAAGAGATGTTTATAGCTATTAAGAAATCGAATTTTAAAGCTGTTAAAAAAAGAGCCATCATTTCCTACCGTACCATATCCTGTAACAGCCCTTGCTTTCCTATCATGAATAAATGCAATCTTACCAAATTGTTTTAATTGAAAAGCCAAATAACCGTCTTCACCACGAATAATGTCCGTCCGAATACCAACCTGTTTAGCATATCCCACTTTATATGCAAAAACAAGACCTCTGACACTCAGTTCAGGGCGTTTTAAAGACTGTAACCATAAATAAATATCTCTCATCGACTCATATAAAAATAATCCAATAGAAGAATGCTGTTCATCTGGAATATAGCTCCACAATGAAGAAACACCAACTACTTTTCCCTTTAACAAAACATCAATCATAATCTCAATATAATGAGGTGGATACATTGTATCTGAATCTATATTAATATGATATTCACCTCGGGCATGATTCAAACCACAAAGACGGGCAAACCCACAACTATGCTGATGCTCCGTATAATAAGGGACACCACACTGTTTAAATATCTCAGCCGTTTTATCTTTAGAATCATTGTCCACACCGATTATTTCAATAGGATATTTACAGATCATATCACTTAGCGACCAAAGACATGCCAATAAATGAGTCTCTTCATTATACCCTATAACAGAAACAGTAACAAGAGGATCCGAACTCTGTTTCTTTGCTATATTAGCCCGAATAACATCAAATACAGTCTGAGGAAACTCTGCAAAAGACTTATTATAAACTTGCAAATATTTAGAATACCATTTCATATATAGATCTTTAATTTATTTCCCTATTTGCTATTTTCTTTTCTTATCAAATCGTCTAAGGAGACACTGAAAAGCCCTACTCTATTACCTCCAGGATAACGTTTGCGATCCTTTCCAATATAGGAATTTTCCGTAGCAAAATAAACAGTCATTATATCGTTTTTGATAATTAATGTCGGTCTATATATTCCAGACCGCTTTAATATAGGCTTTGGGAAAGCCCTGAAATTATATCCATCATCAGATACAGCCAACCACAGATATTTAAAGGTATCAATCACATGACCAATACCATATAGCATTTTATAATTATAATTTGTTCCACAATAAAGCATATAGTATTTATGATGGTAAAAGACAACATCACCGTGCCAGACATTCGATATGTTATTCCATTTCACATATTTCACCAAATGAAAATTGGGATGAGATAATGATTCACTTTCCCATATTTCAATATTATCGGTAATAATTCCTCCTATATATCTGCTGTAGCGTTCATCAAAATGTGTATTGAACATATAAATTCTATAGCGTTTTCCCACTTTTAGCAAACAAGGGCACAGACTTAAACGACCCGTTTTTAATAACGTTACCGGATAGGACCAATTTTCACCGTCACGAGATTGTTGAAGAACAATTTTAGCAAAATAACCAGGCCCTTTACATTTTCTTGTAATCACATACATAGTCGAATCATCATCCATAAAAAGTTCCGGATCCGAATTATATTTCGCTTCTTCGCCGTAAATGATAGGGTTATGTTTGATAGCCGTAAATTTTGAAGGAAATGCTGAATCATGAGTACAAGCATGAAAGATAGATGTATTCTCATAAATTTCCGCATCAGCGCCTATTATTTCTGGATAAGGAGTAGCTGCCAGCCAAACATCGTAGCCGTTCCAGGGCTTAGGCAATAATACAACAGCAGGGTGTGTTATATCAAGCATATTATTAGGAACGCCACCCTGTTCAAGACGGGAGGATATCGGTAAATCACACCATTTTATAATAGACTCATCATATATACCATTTTTAACATTCCCCATGGTACAGATTATGCGCCTCATGTTTTTTAACTTCCCTGGCTTCTTCGAAGCTATTAACATATAGTACATTATGCCTCCTAATAAAAGGACTCCAATTAATAACAATACTACCACCATATTATATTTTTCTTTAATTTTCCCCATAAATTTCTATTTTTTTAAATACATACCATCAACCAATATTCTTTAACACTCCCTTTTTCTGTATAATCAAAAAGCGATCATCCGATTAATATAGATAAGAGATATATCAACAACTATTTTCATATCAATTATTTTTTATTATCGTCTCAAATAAATTTTTCCATCTTTCGGCAATACTTTCTATATGATATTTCCCTGAAGAAATATACGCTTGATCTGCAACATTCTTTCTCATTTGTGGATTTTCAATAAGAAAACATATTTGATTCGCTAATTCTTCACTATCACCATTTTTTACTAATATGCCATTTATTCCATTCTCAATCATATCTCTCGGACCATACGGACAAGAAAATGAAACAACGGGGAGGCCACAAGACATAGCTTCTATTATTACCATTCCAAATCCTTCATAGTGTGAAGATAAAACAAAAATGGAACTTTCTATGTATTTATCGTATATGTTTTTAACAGGTTCTTTTAAGAAACAACTTTCATTTAGCCCCAATTCATCAATTTGCTTTTGATAACTTTTTTTTAACCCACCTTCACCATATATATTCAATATCCAATCAGAATACCTTTCTGCAACCTTCTTCCATGCAGATATTAGTCGATCAAATCCTTTTTCAGGAGAATATCGACCTACCGCAATAACTTCTTTTCCTAAACAATTTGATCGTTTGTTTATCACTAAAGTAGGTAGAGGATTGGGAATAATTTCAATATTATGCAGCTCCGGCCATTCTAAAGAACCTTCATGAGTTAATATCACAACTTTCCTCAATCTTGATAAATTATTTACAAACCTATTTGCAAGATAATTTTTAATTTTTTTGGCTATAAGGTTCCTGCTTTGAATTGTTTCACTACCATAAGCAGAACGAGTAACATGGAATTCTCCAATTTTAATACTGCCATCTTTTAAATCATTAATGAAATTCAATTCCCTTCTCATAGTAGATATAAAAATATCGGCACCAAGCATCTTTAAAGTTTTCGACAATCTCTTTTTAAATAAATAGTAACGATACGGATATGCTAGATATTTCTTTAATTTACTTTGAGAATAAGGTCTGTCTATTGGGACATCAATATCAATATGTTTTACCTTTGGATACAATTCAAAATAGGGCTTTTCTCCCATTTGTTCTGAAGTAATGATAGTAATATCATAATTTTCAAAATGCTCAGCAAAATAATTTGCTTTGAACGCTATAATCCTTTCAATTCCACCTGAGGCTACAAGAGAAGGAAGATAATATACAATTTTCATTTTACAATATCTTAGCTATTATTTGATTCTCATATTCGTTACCACCATCTATAACATTCTTTCCATCGGCCGCTTCATTAACGTACTTATATGCCAACTTTACTTTTCTTTTTGCGCCCATACGCCACCATTCATATTCAACATCTACATGACCAATATCAATGGCCTGATAACCTGCTTTAAACAAATCGTATGACAATACAGTGGCAGTAGGGCCTAAAGCGATAAGAAGCAATACACCCTTTTCTAAATTTAAGGCTGCCGAAAGGATATCATTATATTTATCAAAAGCATCGCTCACAGGGCAGAGAATTCTTCTAATACTACGTGCGTTGTGAAACAAATCATTTCCAACCCCCAAACGACTTTTTTCACCTTCTACAAAGACGATGTCTCTGTCATCCCAAATTTGCTTCAATTCTTCAAACCAACGAGAACATTTTTCTTTAGAAGCAAAATCCATATATGGGCGTGTCACAAATGTATTATAGTATTGCCTTCCAGACACTAAATAATGATCCCAATACGAACCATATAAAAAGAAATGAGTCCGCCAAAAACGTCTAGCTTTACGGTTATAACGATACAAATTCACAAAGACATCTGACAAACATACTAAATGCCCGTCATCTGCACTTGTTAAAACTTCAATCAATCGTTTGGAAAGAGCATCATTTCCTTTCTGAAAACCTATTGACTTGTGAGGGTTAGTCAGTAGCATTTCTCCATCTCCAAATCGGCTGATAGAAGCATGATGTTGAACAACTTCAGAAATAGTTTCACTAATAGAAGCGACCAGAGGAATAACTTTTTGGCGCTTTCTTAAAGTCATATACCAAAAGTTGTACCACTCGACTATGAAACCATACCGAAGTTTATAACGTATAATTTTTATTAGTTCTACTATTTCCATATAAGACCCTTTTATAATAAAATAGCACACAATTACTAAATCTATTCGGACAACAAAATCAATACAAAACATCCAGAACTTTTTGCATCTGTACGGACCACGAAAGATGCTTAATAGATGCTCTTATATCTTCTGGCGACGTTTTTAATGAACTATAAAAATCTATTATCCGATTAATATCTATAGGAGATTCATCAGCAGGTGCTTTTAATACGTAAGGCTGCGCATCAAAGTCTTCGTCTGTTTCAGAGTAAATAAATGAAAAACCACGAGCAGCATATTCCCTATTCTTCAGAGTTTTAATGTATGTTATTCCACTCCGATGTCTTCCCAAACTTCCAATAGCAAAATCGCATTTTTCAAACAATTCATCCAATTCTTTCCCACTCTTCGCTCCATGAAAAATGACATAAGATTCAACATCGTTTTCTCTTACTATCTGATCGAATTCCTTCTCGCCAGTTATGCTATAAAAATAACCCAGCAAATGAAAATAAACTTTATAACTAGGATTTGTACGATAATACTCAGCAAGACCTCTTACCAATCTATCATAGCCATGCCAATCGTGTATTTCGGCTACAGCAATAAGATGTAATTCTTTGGATGTATCATTTTGATGTTCTTTTAGTGGTATAGCATCAAAATCAATACCATTGGATATCCGGATAGTATTTTTACCAAATATTCGAAGAGCATTGGAAAAAGTCACAATGCCATCCAAATGCTTAGCTAGAGAATGCCTAAAAAGACGATCGACCGCCAATTCTATCTTCATACTTAAAACAACATATTCTTGATCATAGGGATAGGTAGGAATTTCCATCACCACTTTAGCCACCACCCTTTTCATCGATCTCACCATATTGATAGTAAAAGGATTAGCATTATGATAGGAACGCATATAGACAAACTCGATGTTATTCTCTTTCACATATTGCACTATTGGAGAGTAGTCAATATGTCTTTTAAGCTTAGCCCTAATACCAGTCCCCAAATCGGCAATAATCCTACCATCAACTTTCCAACAACGGCGTCCATCTAAAGCAACATCATAAGAACAAAGTTCAACATCTAGCCCACATTGTTTCAGAGCTTTTACCTGATAATGAATTTTCTTACTTATTCCGTTAGAAGGGTCAAATCCGTGAAATATAAGAAACAGAGCTTTCATATTATTCTATTTACTTGTCAAATATAAGCGAATAATTTAAATATTCCCACAAAACAGCTAAAATATTAATAAATTCGACTCAATAATTTGTCTTTTGCAGTACTTGATTTCAACAATTTGACAAAGTAAATGGCATCAGCCTTATTAGAAGGGTTAGTCTTATCTTTCTCGTATTTTTCAACAGAGTGTGTAGCGAGTTCAACTAAATGTTTACGACAATCAATATTCATCATTATACCATTATCATAATCAGCATAAGAAAAACCGCTAGTAGCATCATTTGTAGAAATAGAAACAATATCAGAGGACTTTATTCCGCTAAGATTTATTGTAGTCGACGGATAATAAAAAGAATCACCAGAAGGCAAAGTTGCTGTTACACGAATAGTCCGACTATCAACCTGCTCTATTTTCTGAATTCCGTGTATTCTATAATAATTGTATTCGTAATACTCTTCCTGACTAGGAAACCAAACCGAATCATCACCCTTTTGACCATAATTATCATTCACCCATTGCAAGAAGTCCATCCATTTATTATCCGTAGAGTGCACACCTATACTAATAGCTTTTCTCTCTTCTTTAGGCAGAGCCAATTGAGTTTCTATTTCGGATTTAAAATCATCAGGGTCATCTAGAAAAGTTCTATTCAAGAGAATACCTCTCAAATCTGTATCAACCCGAAAAGGATATAATACGACACTTCCTGCTTGTGCAGTCATTGTCTGGATATCAGAAAACTTAAGAGCAGCAGAGACATATACTTTATTATCATCCGGTTCTGCTAACATTTTACATTTCCTACCGGACAATCTTTTCACGATAGAATCTTGAGCTATATTAAAGTGTCTCAAAACGTCACTTTCATCTTTTTCATTCGAAGCATTCACATTATGAAAAGCTAAACCTGTGCCATAATTCATCATATCCATTAAATTATACCACACTAAACCGCTCTTCATATAAAACCGATAATAATCCAGAATTCCATTTTTATTTATATTTGTCGGTGCATTCATCCATAACTGCTCAGGTTCGACAGTTGCCGTAATTGCAAAACGGACTTCATTTCCAGCCCCATCGGTAAAGCCTAATGAGTGTTGAGCAGCAATAATCGTCGGAGGTAAATCTGCATTAATCAATTGAAGATAATCATAGAATAATTGATGCTCCCCATCAATTGTTATCGAAGAAGATACGGGTTTACCATTTATTTTAGCCCATGTTCTACAATACGACGCTTGTTCACAATCATCTTGCGTCAGCATCATTAACCAAGTCTTATTGTATTTCAATGGAGGAATCGAAGCCCTAAAATCAGAAGCCGTTATATCTCTATCTGCCTTAATAGTGATTACAGCCTCGGCATTTTTCACCTCATCCGAAAAGTCATAAATATAAGGTACAGAATAATCTATATTAACAGCAGGATTATTAGGATCTGTAGTTTCTTTCTGTCCTTGATATAAATCCTTATTCTGACATGATAAAAAACAGACTGCAACCATTAGAACAACGATGACATATAGATGTTTCATATTGACTTTTGTAGAATTAAGGCTTCAAATATAACATATTTGGGGCTATTATCAAAGATTATTTACAATTAAAAGAGGCAAGTATACTTTTTCAAGTACAGTGAATAGCCGCATACATGATATGATGAGATCATAAGTCAATAATCAATTTACCACTTTACTCCTTATTCATTCACAAACAATTACTTAGTGAGATAAATTCAGCAAAGATACGGAAAACTCCCTCACAACATAAGCATGTATCATTGCATACGTCAAAAAGATTCATTATTTTTGTATAACTGTTCCATTTGTTTTCTGCGCACCATATAATCATATGCTGGGCAGCAAATGATCATCTGATGCGCAGCATATGATTATATGGTGCGCAGAAAACAAATGAATGAACAAGATCTAATTTTTGAAATAACTTTAATAAAACATTGAAATACATGGCTATAAAGTATGAACTATACCCTATCACCGGTATCACAAAAGAGAATGAAAAAGAAAAGCGTTTTTATCCTCGCGTTGTATGCCACAATACCCGTAGCAACGAAGACATCGCAAAAAAGCTACATTATCGTTCTACATATACCCCAGGAGAACTCATTGGAATGTTGGAATCGATAGCCAACATCATGCACGAGATGATAAGTAATGGCGAATGTGTACATCTCGATGGTATCGGATTCTTTCAGGCCACAGCTACTTGTCGCAAACCAATAAAGGAAATGAATGCGCGCAATTTAAAAATAGAATTGAAGGATGTGACTTACCGTCCAGATGCAAAAATGAAAAGAGCGATGGCACATGCAACGTTCGAATGTTCGGGAGCTAATACTCATTTCGATGTTCGTTCAGAAGAGGAATGGAACAATCTCCTAGAAGAGATGCTCGCAAAAGAAGAATATATTACAGCCAAAGATTTGGAAATGAGAACAAATGCAAATAGAACTGCCGTATGTAAACGCTTACGTCATTGGATGGACAGTGGGAAGATACGCAATATAGGTACGAAAAAAATAGCCGTCTACAAACGATGTGATGTTAGCGACGAATAAATGAGGACTAAGAAAATGGAATATAAAAGATATGTACTGACAAATTATTTTTATTTCAAACCTGCTACGATAAAAAAATAATTTGTACCTTCGTTTGATTTAAAATTCGAAAAGATAATGAGAATAGCTATCGAAGCACAACGAATATTCCGTCCTCATAAACATGGGATGGATTTTGTAGCATTAGAAATTATCCGCGAACTACAAAAGATAGACAGAGACAATGAATATTACATCATAGTCAGTCCCGATACGGATAGATGTCTTCAAGAATCAAAAAATTTTCACATTATAGAATTAAAATACCCAACATACCCCCTTTGGGAACAAATAGCGCTTCCACGTACGATAAAAGGCCTAAAACCTGACTTGCTTCACTGCACCAGTAACACGGCGCCTCTATATTGCGATGTTCCATTAGTACTGACCTTACATGATATTATCTATTTGGAAAAGCGCCAATCATTCAACAAATCATTGTACCAAGAAATGGGTTGGTACTATCGCCGCTTTATTGTGCCCCGCATCCTTCCGAAATGCAAAAAGATTATTACAGTTTCAAATTTCGAAAAGGACAGAATAGCCAAATCCATGCATCTGCCCGATGACCGACTAGTTGCAGTATACAATGGATATAACACTCATTTCTGTGTCCAACCAAAAGATTGGCAAACCATCGATAAATATATAGAACATACTCCATATTTATTTTTCTTAGGCAACACCGACCCTAAAAAGAATACGAATAGGGTATTGCGTGCCTACGATATTTATTTGAAACATTCCACACAAAAGCTACCGATGCTGATAGCCGATCTTGATGAAACATATATCGACAGCATATTGAAAAGAGAAAACTTGCAAAGCATCAAGCCCAATCTTCGATTTCCGGGTTACGTATCCAATAACGATCTGGCGGCTCTCTACAGCGCTGCTTTTGCATTTCTCTATCCTTCTATACGCGAGAGTTTCGGTATACCGATGCTCGAGGCAATGGCCTGCGGTACTCCACTCATAGCAGGCAATACCTCTGCAATGCCCGAAATAGCAGGTGAAGGAGCTATACTTGTCGATCCATTCAGCGAAAGAAGTATCGCAGAAAAGATACTACAGCTCGAAAGTGATGAGCAATTGTACAAGGCGCAAGTAGCGTATGGTTTGGAACGTGTCAAACTATTTTCGTGGCAAAGAAGTGCCAAAACACTATTGAAAATATATGAAGAAGTCTCTGGCAACAATAAATAAAGCATGGGAAATCTAACAGTCTACAAAGCATCCGCAGGTTCGGGAAAAACATTCACCCTTGCCGTAGAATATATATGCCATTTAATAAAGAATCCCAAAGCATATAGGCAGATACTTGCCGTAACTTTCACCAACAAAGCTACAGGCGAGATGAAAGAACGTATACTCGGAGTGCTGTGCGGATTGAGTTGGAGAGATAATGATGCAGAAGCCTACTTAAAACAAATTATGGCATTTACCGGCTACGATGAAATAACGATCAGAAGTAGTGCAGGCAAAGCGCTGACCAATATACTACACGACTACAATCATTTCAGGGTAGAAACAATCGATTCTTTCTTTCAATCGGTGATGCGCAATCTTGCCCGAGAATTGGATTTGTCACCCAATCTAAACATTGAACTCGATACTACTTCGGTACTCAACGAGGCTGTCGATCAGATGTTTGCCAATCTTACAGCAACTTCTAAAGAAATGGCAGGCATCCTCAGTTATATCGAAGACAGAATAAACGATGATAAGCGATGGAAGATTGCCGACGAAGTGAAAAAGTTTGGACAAAACCTATTCAACGAGCTAGTGATGAGCTATGGAAACAATTTGGCGGGCAAGACAGAATCGAGTATCCCAACACTCTATAAAGAGCTCAGACAGCAGAAAAAGAGAATTCAGGAAGAAGCGGCACGTTTCAGTATAGATTTTGAAACATTGCTAACCAAGACAGGAACATCTATCGATAGTTTCGGCAACGGCAAAAACATTGCCGGCTACTTTAATAAGATTAGCCAATGCGAACTGGACGATAAAGCTAGAAACGCCACTATTGCCAAATGCTTGGAAGCGCCCGAAGGATGGCTTCGGAAAGCAGATCAGAAAGAAGCGAACATTAATCTGGTAGCGACACATTTTTTGCCTTTATTAGTGGCGACAGAAACATTTAGAATGAAGTATTCAGTCATTCTGAACAGTATTAATCTGACAATGCAGCACCTGAACAAGATGTCGCTACTCAATGCTATCAAAACAGAAATAAAGAAAGAAAACAATACTCAAAATCGCTTTTTGCTTGCCGAAACGAATGCGTTGCTTCATCGGATTATAGACGATAATGATTCGTCGTTTGTCTTTGAAAAGATAGGAACTAATATCCGCAACGTCATGATAGACGAGTTTCAGGATACCAGCAAGATGCAATGGGAAAACTTTAAAATGCTTTTGATAGAAGGACTCTCACAAGGGGCAGATAGCTTAATTGTAGGAGATGTAAAACAATCGATCTATCGTTGGCGTAATGGCGACTGGAACATACTGAATAATCTACATGGCAAATTGGAAAGCTTTCCTATCAACGAGAAGTCGTTAACGGTAAATCGCCGAAGCCGAAAGCGTATCATTACTTTCAATAACTTTGTTTTCTCGTCTGCTAAAAAATACTTGAACGACATTTATCGTGCTGATGAAGAAAAAGACTGCACGGAATTGTTGGAAGCCTATCATGACGTAGAACAACAATCGCCACACGCTGAAGAAGAAGGATATGTAAAAGTGGCATTCATCGGTCCCGATAAAGAAGAAGAATTGGATTATGAAGCAAATGTTTGTGTTCAACTCGGAAAAGAGACGAAACGGCTGCTAGAAAGCGGCATAAAGCTGGAAGATATAGCCATATTGGTACGCAAAAAGAAAAACATACCACTTATTGCCGATTACTTTAAAAACGAATTAAAGATTCGAATCATATCTGACGAAGCATTCCGACTGGACTCTTCTGTAGCTGTGGGAATGTTGGTGGATGCATTAAGGGTACTTTCGGATGAAAATGACGGTGTTTCGACAACATCATTATTGCAGAGCTATGAAAACGAAGTGTTGAAAAAAGGAAGCGACATAAACGAACTGGCAACAAAAGGAATTGAAACCTATATAACCGGTTTTTATAGAGAAAAGGAACAACTGAAAATTCTGCCTCTTTACGAGTTACTCGAAAAGCTAAGCGACCTTTTGAGTCTAAACAAGATAGAAGGTCAAAATGCTTATCTATTCTTCTTTTTCGATGCAGTAATGGAATATCTACAAAACAATCCGTCGGATATTCTGTCATTTCTAACCTATTGGGAAGAAACTTTGTGTTCCAAAACCATAACGGGTGGAAAATTGGACGGTATCCACATATATACGATTCACTCTTCCAAAGGGCTTCAATTTCATACGGTACTGATCCCTTTCTGCGATTGGAATCTAGAAAACGAAACGAGAGATCAACTAGTATGGTGCAAACCGGACACTTCTCCTTACGATATGCTAAACATTGTTCCCATCAATTACGGACAATCCATGTTGCAATCCATCTATCAAAAAGAATATCTGAAAGAACGTCTACAACTATGGGTAGACAACTTGAACCTACTATACGTAGCATTTACGCGAGCCGAAAAGAACCTTATTATATTTGGAAGGTCAGATCGAAATAAGAACAGTGTTTCAGAGATGCTTCAACAGGTTCTGTCAGAGCATCTGAATGAAGACGAAGTGTTTGAAATAGGCGAAACTCCTATGCCATCAGATAAGAAAAAGGCCACGACAGAAACAAAGAACCGTTTTTTAGAACAACCTGATAAAGAAAATGTACAGATGGAATCATTCGCGCAACGCGTACAATTTAAACAATCCAATCGTTCGGCCGATTTTATTTCGGGAGAAGAAGAAGATAAATCACCCTTCCACTACATCAACCGAGGCAAAATGTTACATGAATTATTTTCTACTATAAACAGCAAAACAGACATTGACACGGCAATAAATCAACTCGTTTTTGAAGGTATAATAAAGGAAACAGAAAAAGAAGAAATCAGAATATTCACACACCAAGCATTCAGCAAACCAGAAATAAAGACGTGGTATGACCCTAATTGGAATGTAATCAACGAACGCGACATTATATGGATGGAAAGTGGCAAAATAAAGAATCGTCGTCCAGACAGGGTCGTTGCTAAAGGAGAGGCTGCAATTGTGGTTGATTTCAAATTTGGAAAGAAAAACAAAAAATACAATCGGCAGATAGCGGAATATACGAAATTGCTGAAAATGATTGGATACAAAAGCATAAATGGTTACCTTTGGTACGTATCAACAGATGAAATAGAACGCATATAATTGAAGGTATGGCATACGATTACAAAGTAAGTGTTATAATCCCCGTATATAATACAGAACAGTATATACGGCAAACTCTTATAAGCGCATGTAACCAGACCTTGCGAGACATCGAAATTATCTGTATCAACGACGGTTCGACCGATAACAGCGAAGATATCATCCGTGAATGTGCAAAAAATGATCCACGT
>JAAYUD010000008.1 GCA_012517855.1 Bacteroidales bacterium | reverse complement strand
TTCGACAACGATATCAACAAAGTGCCCAAGACGGCATTGACCGTTGGAGTAGGGACAGTGCTTGCTGCCAAAGAGGTGATGATTATTGTGAATGGACACAACAAGGCTCGCGCCCTTTATCATGCAGTAGAAGGTGGAATTACACAGATGTGGACTATCAGTGCTTTGCAGAATCACGAACACGGCATTATCGTTTGTGACGACGCTGCAACAGAAGAGCTGAAAGTAGGTACATATCGCTACTTTAAAGATATTGAAGCAGCTCATATCGATCCTGAATCGCTATAAAGATAAACTTCTTATATCAGACAAGCCCAATTTTCTTACAAAGTCAATTGGGCTTATTTATTTTCTTGTCGGTGATTCGTTTCATGAGAGAACTCGCCGCCATAAAAAAGAATACGGCATCAATCAGAACGATTAGATAAACCTTACCACTCATAATATCGCTCAAGGAATCTGCATTCTTATAAAAGTTCTGAAAAAGAACAGAACTACCGTTTATACAGATATGTACCAAAATCCCCGGAATGAGGCTACCCGTACGATAATAGAGTGTAGCCAATACCACCCCGCCGAGTATAGCCGGAATAATTTGTGCGGGATTGAGGTGGAACACGCCGAAGATAAGAGCCGAAAAGAAGATGGCCTTTGCCGGACTGTAGCGCGCGAGCAACATCTCGGTAACAGCACCTCTAAATAGCACTTCTTCAAATATGGGCCCTATAAGGACCATGACTACGATGCCAAAAAATCCACCGGACATATTATCGAAAGAACCCTTGAGCAAATCGGGCATCCATTTCAGAAGCGAAGACACCCAGTCCATAAAAGGGATAAACGAAAGAGCCAGAACCAAAGTGAGCAGCAGATAAGGCCAAGATACAAACGACCAATGTTTTCTCTCCATCGGCAACCGATTGAAACGTTTCAACACGATAAGCATTACAACCATAGACAAGACCAAAGAAACAGACAGTAGCTGGGTGTTGTAGGGTGTAAGGTCTACTTTGAATATTAACTTATACAAAACAATAATGGAATTTTCAAGAATTCCAATGCCAAGCTGAATGCTCAGGTATATTAAAACAAGTAATATCGGTTTTTTCATGATGAACGCTTTGTGAAAACAAAGCAAAGGTACACAAAAATCCGTATCTTTGCACCAACAATAGATATTCATTATGGAAACTGCACTTTATCTGATCCCCGTCTTGCTGGGTGATACTAGCGTTGAATCGGTACTCCCTTCGTATAACAAGGAGGTTATTCTCGGTATTCATCATTTTGTTGTAGAAGACGTTCGTTCGGCTCGCCGCTTTCTGAAGAAAGTAGATCAGACCATCGACATCGATTCATTGACGTTTTATCCACTCAACAAACACACTTCGCCCGATGACATTGCCGGCTATCTGAATCCTCTTGTTCATGGTGAATCGATGGGCGTGATTTCCGAAGCAGGTTGCCCTGCAGTGGCCGACCCGGGTGCCGATGTTGTAGCCATTGCTCAAAAGAAAGGATTGAGAGTAGTACCTCTGGTAGGACCTTCGTCTATTATACTATCGGTAATGGCATCAGGATTCAACGGACAAAGTTTTGCTTTTCATGGCTATCTACCCATTGAGGCCGGCGAACGCAGCAAAAAGCTGAAAATGCTCGAAACAAGAATATACAATGAACATCAGACTCAACTATTTATCGAGACGCCCTATCGCAATGGCAAAATAATAGATGATATTCTCCACAATTGTCGTGCACAAACGAAGTTGTGCATCGCAGCGGGCATCACTTGCGCAGATGAATACATACGCACGAAGACTATTAAAGAATGGAAAGGAGAAAGAATTCCGGATTTATCAAAAACACCGTGCATCTTTCTCCTCTATAAATAAGCCTCCCCACATCAGGGAGATATGCTGTTACGATCTCTGTTATTTTTGAGCGTTCGCCTGTGGTTTGCCTAACAGTTTCTTATAACGTTCGCTATTGCCCAATACCTTTACAGCTTCTTGTAGGTTGTTATCGTTCCTAAGCTGGTATATGATGTTACCACGTTGGAAATAATACCGTTTTACAATCTCGGAATTGATCGCATCGCGTATATCTTTCGAGAAATAGTCCAAATCACGATCCAGGTTATGAGACAACTTCTTCTCTAGCGAAGCAAACTCTTCGGTGGTATTCTTATAATATCCCTCGAATTGCGCAGCTTCTTTAAGCGTTTTCAAAATCTTCTCACTCTGCTGATCGTACTTGAAATCGGAACGTTTCACCATTGCTTTGAATGTATTGTACTCTTCGTCGTCGATTTGGAAAATGGTAGGAGTAGCGATAGTCTGATGTTTCAAGCAGAAATCGTTCGCAAAATTAAATATCTGGAAATCGTTGATCAGATAATACAGGATATTTGGCATCTGAGGAGGTGTCATGACGATATCGGGCAATATGCCACCACCGTCACGTACAGGTCGCCCCGCTGCTGTGTGAAAGAGTTTGGTTTTTTCTTCTGGGATTGTTCCCACACTTCCGTCGTTATTGCGGTTTTTATAATCGATAGCTTGAATGCAACGTCCGCTTGGAATGTAGTATTTTGCCGTTGTGATTTTCAGACTGCCACCATAAGGCAACTGGCGTGTTTGCTGTACCAATCCCTTACCGAAAGTTCTGGTTCCTATAATAACAGCCCTATCGTAATCCTGCAAGGCTCCGGCTAGTATTTCTGAAGAAGAAGCCGTTTCGCTGTTTACTAACACTGTAATGGGAATTTCCGTGTCGAGCGGCTCGCGGATAGTTTTGAATACATTATTCATGGCCGCCAGACGTCCTTTGTTAGACACAACGACTTTGCCACGTGGCAAGAAGAAGTTTGCAATCTCAACAGCTTCATCTTCAAGTCCGCCATGATTGTCTCTTAAATCGATGACAAGCGAACCGGCTCCCTGTTTCTTAAGAGATAGGAATGCTTGTTTGAAGTCTTTGGATGGATTGCCCGAAAAGGAATTCAAATTAATATACCCCACATGGTTGTCGATCATTCCGTAATAAGGCACGCATGGCATATTTATAGTGCGACGTACGACATTAAGCTCTATAGGTTTGGCAGATCCGAAACGTTTCACTTGTACAGTAAAGCTGGTACCTTCTTGTCCGCGCAGTACTTTATTGACATCTTCGCTGCTCTTTCCATTCAAATCCATACCATTGATGCTTATCAGCTCGTCGCCTACTTTCATGCCACACTTCACAGCAGGCATACCTTCAAGTAGCTCCATAATAACGACATGATTTTTCTTTTTATCGAATGTGATGATTGCTCCCACTCCTCCATATGAGCCACTTACCATCTGTTCAAGTTCGTCTTGATTTTCCTCGGGGAAATAATTGGTGTATGGGTCCAGCGAATAAAGCATAGCATCTACTCCTTCGTTGATCAACTTGTTTGGATTAATGCTATCTACGTAGAACATATCGAGCTCTTTGACGATAGAATTGAAAATATCCAGATTCTTTGATACTTCAAAATTGTGATCGCTATTTAGCGAAAAGCCAAAAATGAAGGCCGATAGTCCAACAATTACTGCTACCAGAACAGTACGTTTTCCTAATAGTTTCGTTAATCTCTTCATGACCTATAGTTTATAATGATTGTATTATTCAGCAATAATTTCTTGAGCACACTTTCTGATATTCTCCCATTGCTCGTCAGAAAGGACAGTACCGATGACACGGATGGTTTCGCTTGAAAACAAAGATCCCATTCGACCACATTTTTCCATAGAACAGCCGTTGAGCAGCCCATATATAAAGCCCGCAGCATAATAATCGCCTGCGCTGGTGGTATCAATCACCTTGTCAACGCTCAGTGCCTCTACTTTGATTTTCTCACCTCGGTGGAGGATGTACGAACCCTTTGAACCTACTTTAACAACAACAATTTCACAGCTTTTTCCCAACTCGTCCAAAGCACTTTCTACATTCGAAGACGAATAGGCCATTGCCTCTTGCTCATTGGCAAAAATAATATCTACATACTCTCGGATCAGTTTTTTGAAACAATCCAAGTGAGCTTCTACAATGTTGAAATTTGCCATATCAATACACACCTTGATATTATTATCTTTAGCAATCTTCATGGCATGCTCTATCATATCATGGTCTTGAACCAAATAGCCTTCTACAAAGAAATAAGAATACCCGTTAAGCAAATCGGGTGTAATATCCGAACTTTTCAACGTAGCCGCAGCTCCCAAATAATCGATGAAGGTACGCTCACCATCGGGAGAGATCAATGTAGATGCAATGCCCGAGGGAAGCTCTGAATATTTGAATCTTGTATCTATACCCATCGATTGCATGTTGCTTACATAAAACTCACCTGTAGCATCATGACCTATTTTACCAACAAAGCCGGTCGACACACCTATTTGAGCCAGCGCACGAATGGTATTGGCAGTAGACCCACCAGGTACTTTGGCTGTTTTCATTGTCGAAAACAGTTTATTAACTTCGGGTACCTGTTCTCTCTCTATAAATTGTGTGCTGCCTTTGGGTATGTTTAGTTCACCAAATAGAGAATCATTCTTCAAAACAGCTAAAATATCTGTTAAAGCGTTGCCTATTCCAATTATTTTCTTCATTTCATCTAAAATTTTCCACAAAGATATTGCATATTTCAAAATATCACACTACTTTTGCATCGCAATTAAGAAAAATTCTTCCTTAGCTCAGTTGGTTAGAGCATCTGACTGTTAATCAGAGGGTCCTTGGTTCAAGTCCAAGAGGAAGAGCACAGAAGAAAAATTCTTCCTTAGCTCAGTTGGTTAGAGCATCTGACTGTTAATCAGAGGGTCCTTGGTTCAAGTCCAAGAGGAAGAGCTTTACAAACCTCCGTTTTGCGGAGGTTTGTCTTTTTATAAAAGAAAAGCGATTCACCGAATAATTGTATAAACAGTCACAACAGATAGAGTCTTACTCTATATAAGTAGTTGAACTGCTCACCCCATTGACACATAAACGAGCTATGATACAACATTTTGGGTACAATCCATTTTTCAGGACGTATTTCAAAGTGAACATTCCCCCATCTTCTGATACTTTATTATCCGAACCTAAGCGACAGACCCTTACAGGGCAGTATTTCCGATATTATTTCAATACTCGAATGTAAACCGAATCAGGATAAGGTATAAATGTATTTCTCGCAAATCGTTGATATACAGCGAGAAATTCATAAGGACGAAAATAAATGTTTGTAAGTATAAACTTTTAGTTTCGTCCTTATGAATTTTTATGTTCGTCCATATCATTTTTTGAGAACACAGGTTCCATTTTGTATATCAAGAAGTACCACTCCGGTATGGTTAAAATAGTATCAGTATTGCTCTCAATATTCATCTCCTAAAACGTTCTGAAAGACGACTTCGAGATAACAAGTTGCCGGTCAGCGCAATCTTGCTTCAATGGGGTGTGCATCTTTCAAAATACAAATCGAGTATCCGAGGTAGCAACTCTCTTGTACACGAATCTTCAAAAGCTGCTTATATCACTCATTTTCAGTGCACTTTTGTAAAGATCATAATTCATTGATTATCAGAGAGAAGATGCTCTTTTCAGGTCCCGTTTTGCTATCGTATCTCAATATCTAGCTGATATACAGCTGATAAACATGACGGATATGGATACTAAAATATATTATAGAAAGACATCAAAATGATTCATACCGGTACGACCCCCTTTTAAATAGTTCGTGGGATACGATTATTTCAAACAAATCGTACTTATCTTCTTAAAACCACATATGCTCCTAAATTTGTTGACGTCCATACGTTTTCTGAAAAACTTAAGGACGTCACCGGAAAAACCAACATACGACGATTTTGCAAAAATCAAACGTATGTCGCAGTCGTAACTAACGGATGTTGTTGAAGAAACTAACGTTACTTACAGTGATAACTTCCGTTAGTTACCGCAGAAACTAACGGAAGTTACGGCTGCGACATACGTTAGTTTTTTTCTATCCAATCGAATGCAGAATAACTGAATAGTCCCTTCTCGCCTATCTTTATTTCGGGAATCACCACCAGCGACATAAAGGACAACGTCATAAAAGGTGCATTGAGTTGGCATCCTAGCTCATTAACAATGCCACTCAACCTTTTGTATTCGGATGCAACTTCGTGTCCGCTTCGATTGCTCATGATTCCTCCGATAGGCAACGGCAACACTTCTGTGGTTTGCCCGTCGCAAGTAGCTAGTCCACCTTTGCTTTCGATAAGAGCATTGATAACCCTGCAAAGATCCATATCGCTACAGCCTACGGCAATGATATTGTGCGTATCGTGTGCCACCGAACTGGCAAAGGCTCCTTTATTCAATCCGAACCCTTTGCAAAGGGCTACTTGAGGCGCACCATTGTTATATCGATTGATATATACTATTTTGGCAATATCTTGTTGCCGATCGGATTCGAAATTGTCTGTCGTCACTTTCGGAATATACGAATAAACATTGGTCAGCAATTCATCCTTAACAAGTTCGATGGCGGTAGTCTTTCCCTTGACAGGCTTTTGCAGTGCTGACAAATTTATTTTATCATGATTGAAATTATTGAAATGAACCTCTGTGTCTGTCGTCTTCTCGGCATATCGTTCTTTGTCGTCGGCATCGAACCGTATCAGACCGTCTATAAAAACTTTTTCGGTATGGAATGATATAAGGTCTTCAACGATAATGAAGTCTGCCTTGTCACCTATTCGCAGCCTGCCTACATCCTTCAGCTTATAGTGTTCTATGGCATTGACCGTAGCTATTTTCAGCACATCAAACAAGTCGAAACCATCGGCAACAGCTCTTCTCACCATTTTATCTATATGTCCCCGTTCTATAATATCGTCAGGATGTGCATCGTCTGTGCAAAACATCAACTTGTCTGGATATTTGCCGATTAATTGCTTGAGTCCCTCGTAATTTCGAGCGGCACTTCCTTCTCGGATTAATATTTTCATACCCGATTTAATTTTCTCTTCGGCTTCGGGCAACGAGAAACATTCATGATCGGTAGACACTCCGTATTTAATATACGTCTCGAGATCTTTTCCACTCAAACCGGGCGAATGTCCATCTATGGGAAGATGGTATTTGTTTGCAGCTTTCAGTTTGGCTACCACCTCTTTATCACCATACAACACTCCCGGTACGTTCATCATTTCCGACAGAGCCACAAATCGACCTGTAGCGGCAAGTTGTTCGATGTCGGCAGCGGATACAATATCGCCGGCCACATCAAAAGGTGTAGAAGGAACGCACGAGGGGATAGAAAAGAACATCTTGACAGGTGATTCCTTACTATTCTCCATCATGAAGTTGATGCCTTTCACTCCCATCACATTGGCTATTTCGTGAGGGTCTGTCACAATAGCCAATGTACCTTGGGCAATGATAAGTTCTCCGAAATGCCGTGGAGTAAGCATAGAACTTTCGATGTGAACATGAGAATCTATGAAACCGGGAATAATATAGCCTTTTGCGGTTGTTGCACATCTTTTGAATGCTACGATTCGGTCATCATCAATGACTACTGCTCCCTCGAATATCTCTTTATTGTAGATATCGACAATTTTTCCTTCTACTTCTTTCCTCATAATAAATTCCTCCTAATTTCTCGTTTGTCAGACTACTCTACTTGATAGCCTGATGATTGTATTAGCGATAAATTTTTGCAGTTGGGTTGTTGAAACGAAATCCGATACCAAACATCAGATAGTTCGGCGAATGGAAGTTTTGCAGAGTATAACCTATATGCAAATAGAGGTTTTTAGTGACTTCTGTCTTCAAAGCAAGCACTTCGTATACAGATTTCAGATCGCTTCCACCATGCAACACATTGAACCCAATGCCTAGGTTGATGGCAAAGTATGGCATTACATATTCGGCTCTTCCCGATATTCCCAGCGCCAATTGTTCACGGATAGACGAACGACAGAAATCGGGCTTAGGATCATCTCCCACTGCGACAATAGCATCTTCGGCTGTAGCGTTAGAACTTGTATCACAAACCCCATCGATCGAGAGGCCGGTTCTGAAACGGTAACAAAGATTGTACATCGGTGCAAAATTAAATCCCCAGACATTGTATTTATCAGGAGAAGCTATTTTTTTGTCACCAAACACCACTCCTTTGCGACGCCACGAACCGAAAAGCAAGAAATCGTAAGTGATATGGCTTTTAAAATCGGGAATAACAAGGGGTGTATATACCTGTTTTGCCTTATCTTCTTCTCTATTGAAATTATATACGACACCCAATTTGAAATCAATCAGATTGAGTCCCCCATTGGGTATCTCAGTATTTCCGTTAGAAAAATGAGTCAAGTCTACCCCCGTCGTCAAGTCAAACTGACGAGAGAGCATCCATTTCAGATAAAAAGCGGCATTAATATAAGCATTGAGTTTCGATCCGATGACAACATTATTGGGATTGGTATCATAATCGTAGTGTTTCCATCCCCAAGAGAGTCCGAGATTCCATTCGTAATTAAAAGATAGACGAGGATTTAGTTGGGCAATACGCGCGCCCTGAAACAAATAAACACTCATGGGATTACCCAATTGCCTCTTATCACCAAAATTATAGTAATTGAAACCAACACCTTGATAAGTACCCTGAAATACACGGTCTACCAATGTATGCGGTTTGAATTGAATGGCGTACTTGAAGTGTAGCGAATAAAAATAACGATGTTCTTTTCCTGGCTCTGTATATCCTCTCAAAAAATCGTTTGTCTGAAACACAGCCCCCGGTCGTATTTCGGCACCTATCTGATGGATGAACGAGTGCTTTCCTGATGAGTAACAAGCAAGATGTTTGATGCTATCGGTTGGCTCACTGATGGAATCTTCAACAGCCCCTTGGGCGGAAGAAGGTATATAAAAAAAGAGTAGAATATAGCTTATCGCTATACTCCTCTTTTTTATATTCTTCATAGAATGCTGCGCTAACAGCTCCTTTATATAGCTTTTTCTAATTTTCTTCACAAACATTTGTTGCAAAGATAGTACAAGCCAAAGAGAATAAAAAATAAATAAACGAATTTATTTCTTATTAGAATTTGTATCCGAATCCCACATTTAGGTAAATGGGATACATATTGAACGTAACCGTTTTGAAGTTACTTTTAAATATATCGTTCAGTCCCCATGTCAAATCAGCATTCAGATTGAAATGACTGTAAGCTTGCCACGAAGCACCTATCTGAGCTCCAGTATGTAGTTTGCGCAGATTATCCGAGAAATCATAAGTACCTTGTTTACCATCTTTGAATTCTACCTTCTCTCCTACAGGAGTGCCTTGTCGCAAATAACCATTAGTGACGTAACCCGAGAAATCACCATCCAAACGATAAGAAACATACATACCGGTACGAAATTTCCATTGTTTATTTAAACGATAATTAGCCATAATCGGAACAGTCAAAAAACTGCTGCTGTACTTCGTATTGACATATCCCGTCCAGTATCCGGCTACTTTGCTGTCAAGATCCACAATTTCGGTACTGTAGTTTTTCACAGTAGCACCCGTATGCATTCCTTTTACCTCCAGACGTATACCGGTAGATACACCCCAGATCTTCTTGTCTCCCAACCAACGAGTTACCGCCCCTTCCAACGAACCGTTGAAGCGTGGCTTATAACTATCTATAGAGCGTATCTCTACAGGAAGCGGCAGTGGTGAAGCTCCTCCTATATTTATTCCTGCTCTAATTTCGTATTCCCACCCATTTTTTTCTGCATTGATAAGCGTTTCGTTTCGGTCATTCTGCGCTACAATAGCTGTCGAACAGAATATGATACTGAATATTGACAATATAATCTTTTTCATTTCATTTAGTTGTTACCCGATTCATAAAACAATTGCATTTCATCGACACGAAGCGTACTACCTACAGCTCCGTTGAAAGTAGCCCCATCAATACTCGAGGACATGATAATAGAAATATTATATTGCCCATTCTTCAATTTTACAGGATCAATGGTCTTCCCGGTACGCAGTTGGAAGGGAATAACAAATCGTGTCCATGTATCTGTTTCTTTCTTATCGGTAATACGTGCTATCGAAACAATATTATTGCTAGTCAACGAATTGGTACCATCCAGATATTGAACATCGCTCGTAACCTCATAGAAAATAGCATAAATATCAAAATTATCTTTTTTGCCAACGACTTCATTATTACTCTTGTCCGTATATTTATCGCCGGCTTTATAGGTGTAGTATCCCACTAACTCTTTCGGAATATAATGGAAAGGCACACCGAAATGAGTTGATTTTGCCATATCAATCAAGTTGATTTCGAATGTTCCGATAAACAAGTTACCCGCTGCAATCGGAGCACCAAACATAGCACCCAACTGTCCTGTACTACATGTCGTAAGTTTGGCACACTTACCAATATATCCATTATCATCCTGGCAAGTAGGGTAATCCGTAGCTGCAGCATCACTATGGGTAATCATAAATCCTCCATTACCGCTACCCCATTCAAAGGATGAACCATCGAAAGCGAGATTATTGAAAATCTGGTAATATTGCTTTTTGCCACCACTGTCATCACTAGGGTCTGTGAAGTATTTGACATCTTCGAAGTGATATTCCGTAACAGGATTGGCAAAAGTACATTCTACCGTATATTGTTTTTTCCATTTTCCATCCTGAGATGTGACAGTATAATTTTGTGGAGTATTGAAATTAAGAGCTGTTCCGCTCGCAGGAGAAATGGTAGCACCGTCGGTCAAGGTGAATTGAGGACTTAGATTTGACAAATCCGTTCCATCATTGACGTAGAGAGTCACTTTATTGTTAGTGATTACTGGATCTCGAAGAAGGATGTCTGACGAAATCTTACATGTCGTTATATCAGCTTCGCTGTTCAATGCTTCCTGTCGTATACAAGAGCTTAGACAACATGCTCCCATAAAAAGGAACAATAGATTTTTTTTTAGTCTCATCGTTTCTGTAGTTTTGATAAATGTTCTTAACGCAAAAAAACCTCTTAATCAGATGTGATTAAGAGGCCTTTTAGTACTCAGACCCGGGGTCGAACCGGGATGAGTTGCCCCACTGGTGTTTGAGACCAGCGCGTCTACCGATTCCGCCATCTGAGCGTTTGCGGTTGCAAAGATACGCATTATTTTTTTCCTTGCAAACATTTTGCTGAAAAATGGCTTTAATTTTAAAAACATCTCGAAATATTTCCTCGTCTTGAAATAATCTTTTACTTTTACGGAGTACTTAATTTTAATATCACTAACTCGCAATGGATAAGAATAACTGTTATTGTGTGATAATGGGCGGAGGTGTCGGAAGTCGGTTCTGGCCATGCAGCCGTAAGAGTTTGCCGAAACAATTTTTGGATTTTTTCGGCACGGGTCGTTCGCTTTTGCAGCAAACGTTCGATAGATTCAATAAGATCATTCCTACTGACAATATCTTTATTGTTACAAATGCTTTGTATGCCGATTTGGTCAAGCAGCAGCTTCCTCAAATGAAACAAGATCGTATTTTGTTGGAACCTGCACGACGCAATACGGCTCCTTGTATTCTATGGGCTTCATATCATATCAGAGCTATCGACCCGAATGCTAGTATTGTGGTGGCTCCATCTGATCATCTCATATTGAAAGAAGATGAATTCACTCAGGCAGTGCAACGCGGACTCGAATTTATATCGAAAGAAGATAAATTGCTTACGTTGGGTATCAAACCCAATCGCCCTGAAACAGGATACGGATATATTCAGATTGCCGAACAAGTGGGTGATAATTTTTATAAGGTAAAGACCTTCACTGAGAAGCCCGAACTTGAACTCGCCAAGTTGTTTATCAGCACCGGTGAATTCTATTGGAATTCAGGAATATTTATGTGGAATGTAAACAGTGTAATTAAAGCAAGCGAGAAATTGCTTCCAGAGGTTGTTCTGAAACTAAATGCCAAGAGTGATGTATTCAATACACCCGAAGAACAAAATTACATCAACGAAGTATTTCCTACGTGCCCAAATGTTTCTATCGATTTCGGACTAATGGAAAAGGCTGATAATGTATTTATTTCATTGGGAGACTTCGGTTGGTCGGATTTAGGCACTTGGGGGTCTCTTTATGATTTGTCGGACAAAGATGAACATCAAAATGTTACCTTGAAATGCAAGTCGATGATTTATAATAGCGATAATAATATCATTGCTATGCCCGAAGGGAAATTAGTTGTTATTGACGGCTTGGACGGTTATCTTATTACCGAAAACGACGATGTGTTGCTCATTTGCAAAAAAGACGAAGAACATGCTATTCGAAAATATGTCAATGATGCCCAGATAAAATACGGTGACGAATATATTTAAATAGTCCTTATACAAAAAACAGAGGCCTTATAGTCGATAAAGACATATAGGGCCTCTGTTTTATAATTACCTGAAAGCCAACTATTCCTTTTGCCATTCTTCACGGATGGCTTTGGCTACAGCTTCCATTTCTTCGTCCGACAACTTTAGTTTTGGATTGGAGAAGATCATATCCGATTCCTTGTTGATTGGAATTAAGTGGATATGTGCATGAGGGACTTCAAGTCCCAAAACAGCTTCACCAACCTTCTTACAGGGAAATGCTCTCTTGATAGCTGCCGCAACGTGTTTGGCGAATACATGCATAGCCGCTAAGTCTTCGTCATTCAGATCGAAGATGTAATCCGTCTCTTGTTTCGGAACGATCAAAGTGTGTCCTTTTACCATTGGATTGATATCAAGAAAAGCAAAGAACTTATCGTTCTCGGCTATCTTGTAACAAGGTATCTCTCCTGCAATGATTCTACTGAATATTGATGCCATATCTATTAAAGTTTAGATGGAAATACCAATTACTTCCAAACGAATGGTGCCTTTCGGTATCTTTATTTCGGCTATATCTCCTACTTTCTTTCCAAGTAGTCCTTGCGCAATAGGGGTATCTACCGATATTTTACCTGCCTTCAGGTCGGCTTCGCTTTCCGAAACGATGGTATAGGCCATCTTCATCCCGTTGGCTACATTCTTTATCTCTACTTTATTCAATATTTGTACACTATCGGTCTTTAATTTCGATTCATCAATGATTTTCGCATCAGCAATAGTGCTTTTAAGTTTGTTGATACGCATTTCGAGCATACCTTGAGCCTCCTTAGCAGCATCGTATTCTGCATTCTCCGAAAGATCGCCCTTGTCGCGAGCTTCAGCAATTTGTGCTGAGATGTGCGGACGCTCTACTCCCTCCAATTGTTTCAGTTCAGCAACTAATTTTTTGTACCCGTCTTCTGACATGTATGCCATGTTTTTTTCCTCCTTTAATTTTTTTATGATTAAATTTAGTGTACAACCAAAACAAAAAAGAATTCCGACACGCACATGCCGGAACCCTTATTGTTAAATTGTAAATGCAAAGATAAGTCTTTTAATTTGATTTGTCAAGTAAAAAAGTATGCTTTGAAACATAAATTTATTCTTTTGTCCAATATATTAGTTCTTTACGACTTTTTATACTTTGCATAATTACCAAAACAAGTAAAAGTTTTTATTTGTATGCTTCGTTTTGTTCAGCACCCAACGCTTTATTGGCATTGATTTCGTCTTGAGATATGGGCAAAACGATTTTGCCGAAGGTGCGATCTATTGTTTTCGTACGTTGTGTTACTGCAATGCCTCCAAATTCGTCGTCGTAAGTGATGCTTTTGTTTTTACGAATCAGATCAAAAAAGCGTTGTCCTTCACCAAACAATTCTTTGCTGCGTTCGTCGAGTATCATATCATCGCTCACTGTCGATACCGTTGCCGGGGCTAATTGGGGCGCTCTACAACGTATTTTGTTTAGATAGAAGGCTGCTCCGGCAGCATCGGGGGTTGATGCATGCAAGGAAGCCTCGGCGGCTATAAGATATATTTCGCTGAGTCTGATGACTTTCACATTGACGGCCGTAGGCGAATCTTTCCCATCGCCGGTCAAATCTGTTCCTCCCATATACTTATAACAACTCCCCAAATGTGTCCTTTCACTCTCGTCTTGCCCCATTACTGCCCAACGCACATCTGTAGGGTCTTCACCCAAGCGGTTCAGAAAATAATCACTTGCCATAAACCAACCGGCTGCGCCGCTTTTTAGTCCTTCGCGCATCAGATAGTAGCCTAATGAACTGGTACCCAAATCTGCCTCATTGGAATACATCGCCAATTCGAAAATGCTTTCCGATCCGAATTGTTTTCCCCAGGAAGCCAACCAATTTTCGGGAGTGTATAGAGTAAAAGCGTCGCTGTTTATAATTTCTTGTGATGCCGCGAGCGCCCCGTCATAATCTTCCATATAGAGCTTTACTCTTGCTTGCTCGGCAATGTTGCCATAGTAACCGATGTATCCGTTTTCTTGCTTTTTGTTTTCGGCAAGCAATGTTGCACCTGCTGTAAGGTCAGCCAATATCTGTTTATAGACATCTTCAACCGAAGCGCGGGTAGGTTGAGCATTTGCATCGAGGGTTTTAGTCACCAGTGGTACGCCATAACTTGTTTTGTTGTAATTATAGGGCAACCCGTAAAGCCTCACCAAGTCGAAGTATACAAGCGCACGTAGTGTCAAGGCTTCGCCTTTATACTTATCGTAGTCGGTCGAACCATTAGTGGCTATCTTTGCAATATTCTCTAGCAGATTGTTGATTTGCAAGATACAGTTGTACCCCGTAGTCCAGAATCCACTGTAAGAACCCGATGTTGCCGAATGGTTGAAAGTATACATGCCATCTAGCCCTCTGCCTTGCGAAGCAATAGTCAGATCGCCACCTTTGGTATCGCCATACATAATAAAGTTGCGTCCGTAATAGTTCGATGATGTCATGGTACGCATGATACCGTTTATGATGACTTTTGCATCCGAAGGGGTGGCAATAGCATCCTCCGAATTGGAAGCGTTGGTGGGCTGCATATCGAGAAAATTGTTGCACGAACTGAGCACAATCAAGCTCAACGCTGCAATAAAGCTATATAATCGTTTCATCATTTTATCCTCCTATATATTAAAATTTCAAATCGATTCCAAACACAAAAGATTTGCCCAATGGCGTTTCCCAGCCTCGTGTACCGTAGTCGTTCACTTCCGGATCGGCTTCTTTATATTTGCTCCATGTCCACAAGTTGGTTGTATTGAAGAATACTCGGGCATTTGCAATCCATACTTTTTGTGTCAGGGTGCGGGGTAGCGTATAACCCAGTGACATGCTTTTCAGACGCAGATAACTGGCGTTGAAGATGTGACGCGATGAATATTGTATGGCATCTTCCAAATCGATGCCCCGAATTTTGGGTTGTGAACCGCTCGGGTTAGATGCCGTCCACATATTTTTAAAGTAGCTCTTAGCCCGTGTCCGTTCCCAATAATATCCGTCATCGGCAACATCCTTGTAGGCGCCGTCATAGATATTACCTCCTATCTTATAAGCAAAATTCATATTCAAGTCGAAGCCCTTATAGGTAAGGTTTGTGTTGAAACCGCCATATACATCGGGCACAGCATTGCCTATTATAGCATAGTTGGCATTGTTATAATCATAAGTCGCTCCACGGCCATTGTATATAAAGTCGCCTGAAGTTTTGCTATTGGGATCGTTCACGTAGTATACGCTCTTGCCATTTGTCTTATCCACTCCAGCCCATTCGTAACCATAAAAAGCGAGTGTCGATTGTCCTTCACGGTAAATAAACTGGGCGCGGTCGTCTCCTCCCGTCGGATCATCCCATATAATATTAGCTCCTTGATAGAGCTTTTTCACTTTGCTGCTTAAGAACGAAGCATTCGCAGAGACTGTCCATGTAAGTTTGCGGTTTTTGACGATATCGGCAGAGAGTTCCATCTCAAGTCCGTGGTTATTGATGCGCCCTATGTTTCTTAAAGTGGACGAGAATCCTGTAACCGTAGAAATAGGTACATCCTGAAGAAGGTTTTTTGAGGTGCGGCTATAGTATTCGATGCTACCACGGATGCGGTCTTTCAATAGACCGAAGTCAACTCCGATGTTATAAGTATAACTCGTTTCCCAAGAAAGTTTTTGGTCTGCAATGGTAGATAGTGTACCGCCTGGTTGTCCCATGTATTTGTCGCTATAGGTCACTAAGTTCATGTATCCGTAATCATTGTTGGGAAGTGTGCCGTTTACACCATAAGACGCTCTGAGTTTTAGGGCGCTGATAGTGGGCAGGCTTTCCATAAAGTTTTCGTTACGAATGTTCCACGAAGCTGCTAATGACCAGAAGTCACCCCACCGGCAACTTTTACTCAGTCGCGACGAACCATCACGACGATAGCTTGCCGAAGCATAATACTTCTCGGCATAATTATAGTCTAGTTTGCTCAATACCGACAGCATCGAGTTGCCCCAGTTGTAACCGGAGGCAGAATAAGAGCCGGCTGTTGAAATAGTATGGAGTGTACTGGTTGGGAGATTTGTTCCCGTAGCCCGAGTATAGTCCGTCTTATTCTTTTCAGCTTCAAAACCGATCATTGCCTGCAAAGAATGCGATCCGAACATTTGACTGTAGTTTGCCGTTGTGCTCGATACCATTTTCTCATAAATAGTCCGCATCTCATCTATCTCTCCATTTTCGGAAGATGCGCTATAGTGATTAGCGCTATAATATAGGTGGTCTTTGACGTTCGTGTTGTCGTATGAGAAAAGAGATCGCACAAAGAGTGTAGGCATGAGGTGGATTGTGACAGATTCGGTAGCGGATAGTTTGTTATCGATAGAGCTGTTTTCCCACTGCTTGTTGTAATAAAGAGAATTGTAGGCGTAGCTCCCATATCTCGAAGTCCAAGGTTTGCCGGTCTTGTAGTCGGTTGGCCAATACATGCCCCACAATAGATTTCGAGTTTGCATAAAGAGGTTATCCGCCGTAGACCGCGTATCATTATATCCCGAAGTCGATGTGTGGCTGATGGCTACATTGGTTCCAACTTCAAGAAAGTTGCCTATTTTGGAATTCAAATTCAACCGACCGCTGAATCGGTCGAACGAATTGACCTTGATGCGTCCCTCGTCTTTTGTGTAGCTAAAGGAGCTATAGTAGTTTGTCGTAGGCGATGCTCCACTTACCGAAAAATCATAATTCTGATAGGTTGCCGTACGAAAATAGGCCTTATTCCAATCGAAGTAATGACCGGCCCGACCGGAATTGTCATAGTCGCTGATATTGATAGCGGCGTCGAGGCCCGTATTGCTTGAAGAAAACTGGTAGCCATGCTTATTGAATTTCTTGTTCAATTGAGCCAGAGCATACGCGTTAGCCACTGCGTCGGAGTTGCCGCTAGAGGTTTCATAATCATGCAAAACCATGTAAAGCATCTTGACTTGCTCCTCATTATTTGCCGCCTCATAATTGTCGGTAGCCCAGCTGGGGGTGAACCCTACCGAGAAGTTAAAGTTGACAGACGGTTTCCCTTCTTTCCCTTTTTTGGTGGTAATGAGAATAACTCCGTTAGCCGCTCGCGAACCGTATAGCGAAGATGCCGCCGCATCTTTTAATATCGAGATAGATTCAATATCATCGGGATTCAGCGAGTTCATCACGTTGTTGGTAGAATAAATGTAGCTACTCATTTGCCCTACATTACCCGATGCCATCGGTACGCCATCAATCACATATAACGGCTCATTTGTCGCATTCATCGAACCGATCCCACGAATTCTGATATTCGGAGTAGCCCCCGCTTGTCCACTTGTGTTGGTTATTTGAAGTCCCGACACTTTGCCGCTCAAAGCATTTTCAAATGTAGTGACAGGTATATCTTTTAGGGCATCTTGTTTTACAAGTGCCGCCGATCCGCTATAGCTGCTTTTCTTGGCAGTGCCATAGGCCACAACCATTACTTCGTCGAGCTGTTTCACGACTTCCTGCAACTTTACATTTAGTACCGAACGGTTGCCCGGTTTGATTTTCTGTGTGACATAGCCGATAAAAGAAAAGGCTAATGTTCCTGATTCAGTACAACGAATGGAATAGTGGCCGTTCGAGTCGGAGGTGGTACCATTCGAGGTCCCCGCTTCCATGATTGTTGCCCCAATAACAGGAGCTCCAGACTCGTCGGTAATTATTCCCGTTACAAATTTGCCGACTCCTTGTGAATAGATGTTGCTTGAAAAAGCCAAAACAAGGAGTAGTAAGAAATAAAACAATCCTTTTTTCATAAACTAAACTTAATTAATGTCATTCGTTAAACGATGCAAATGTATTTCATTATTTGTATTAAGTCAAATTTATAAAAAGAAATATTTAAATATCTATCAAAAAGTAATATTATTTGGTATTATTATGTCTTTTTGATTCTATCCGTTATTCGAAAGATAGAGTAAATATGATATAAATGCCTTATTTGTTAATAAAATAGAACTATATAACTAAAAATGGTGATATATGAATGAATAGTTCACTAATAGATACTAAATTAGGATTACTTTTATACAAACATTTAGATACAGTTGTTCTAAACATTCCAGATAAAATGATATAACTATTTTTATGTGGCAAATTCAATGGCCTTTTTCTTATTACTTTAGCTAGTGCTTTCTATCACATCATATCGATGTATATCAATATGTTATGTAAAATGCGAATCTTTTTTACACTTCAATGCCTGTTATTACATTCAATATCAGTGCTTTATGCGTTTTCTGATATGGTGTTGATTACCAATGCGTTGTATGCTTACTAAGCAGTGGCGGCAAATACTCTCATCTCGCTTGTCTTTTTCCTTTTGACAATCAAGCCCGTTACGTTACATAAAATGCCCTGTTAAGAGCTTTTCTTTCACACGGATGCTGTGAAACCATCTATCTTGTTCATTATCAGGTGCTTTATATGAAATATCGCAATTCTGTGATTATCAATAAAATAACACACTTCCAAGGTCTGAAGCCGAACCTGTATTCTGTGTTACGCATTGATTGTCAATCAATAACGGTGACGAGGAGAGGTGGGTTAATGTAATTAGGGAATATGTATGTTTTCTTTATCCGTAGATTTGCTCTTTCGGTAGTCCAAAATAAGAGGTTCGTAAACTCGAATGCATGTCTTCTTTATGTTACCGAAACGACATATGCCCCTAAAAATGTTGTCGTATGTTAGTTTTTTTGAAAACGTATGGACGTCACCGAAAAAACTAACATACGACAATTTTGGCTCATAATTATAAACCAAAATTCTTCCGTATCTTACCGCAAGAACTAACGTTAGTTTTCCAAGTTACATCTGTATCTTATCGTTATTACTTATTAAAGTTACGGTGGCGACATGCGTATCTTTTGGTCCCATCTTCAATAGAGTTTTTCATTTTCGTAGCATGCACACCCCATTGACGCAGGAACGCGCTAGCTAATAGACCGTTATTTCGAAGTCGTCTTTCAGAACGCTTTTCGAGGCGAATATTTGCCACGGCGCTGATACTTTTTTATCCATGCCGAGTCCAATTACCATGCTGGATAAATTTGGCACGGCGTTCTAGAAAAATGATAAGGACGAATTTATCTCTGTATATCAGTGTGTGAGGCTTTTTTGTATCGTGACTATTTTAGATAATGAATATCGACTCCATTTGCATTGATACTCATTTCAACTTTAGCTCCTTCTATCAATGGATAATTTTCAGTGACATGTCCTACTGGAAAACCGAAGCAGATGGGGTAATGGTATTCTGCCAACAGATTGGCTATGGAACGATAAGTGTCTTTATCGTTCATCCATTCTTTCTTATCTATCCTACTGAATTGACCGATGATCAATCCTGAAAGATTTTCCAAAACGCCTCCCAATTTGAGATTGTAGAGCATTCGTTCGATGGTGTGGTAGTGTTCTCCAACATCTTCTATAAATAGAATAGTACCCTTTGGAGGAATATCATAGGGAGTACCGCGTAATCCGTAATAAACGGAGAGGTTTCCTCCTCTTAGTATTCCGGTCGCTTTGCCGGGATGATTATTTATATCGGTAGCGATATGATAGGCGGGCAGCTTTCCAAATAAAATATTTTTCAAATAGTTTAGGCTTCGGTCACTATCGGGTTCATAAGCCATTTGCTCGGACATGGGCGCATGAATTGATGCAATGGAGTGATGTTGAATTAAGCTGTGGAGAGCAGTAATATCACTATAGCCTATTAACCACTTGGGGTGCCGATTGAAACGGCTAAAATTTATTTTGTCTATGAGGTGTATAACGCCATATCCGCCACGACTACAAAGAATGGCCTTCACGTCGGGGTCATCGAATGCCTGTTGTAAGTCCGATAACCGCTGTTCGGCAGTACCCGAATAATCATTATAAGCTCCTGCTGCATATTGTTCAAAACAAGGAGAAAGTTTCCAGTTTTTCAGGCATTTCACAGCACCGCTTAGCATGATGCTGTCGCTTGCTCCAGCTGGCGAAATAATCGCTACTTTATCGCCTTCTTTCAGATAAGGCGGAAATTTGCAACTCTTTGAAACAGACTTTGAGATCGGTTTCATTATACAATTACTACAAGAAGAAATGATGAGAATGACTGCCAAACTAGTCAACAGCTGCTTGAAACGAATGACCGATTTATACATTGAAACGCAAATTTACTCCTTTTTTGTCTATATTTAATTCTACTTGTGCTCCTTCTATTAGTGGACGGTTGTCGGTAACGTGGCCGACGGGGAAATTGAAGCAAATAGGATAATCGTACTCTTTTATTAAATCTGCGATTGCATCATAAAGATCTTTCCCCAATTCTTTATCTTCTTCATATTCGGTAAATTGTCCAATAATCAATCCCGACAATCTTTCCAATATGCCACTCAATTTCAAGTTATACATCATTCTTTCGATTGCATGGGGCCTTTCGCCAACGTCTTCTATAAAAAGTATTGTCTTTTCGGCTGGAATATCATAAGGAGTGCCACGTAGTCCGTAGAATACCGACATGTTTCCGCCTCTTAATGTACCTTGTGCTTTTCCATAATGGTTTAGCCGATGATGCTCAACGTGATAATCGGGTAACTTTCCGAAAAGGATGTCTTTTAGATAATTTGAACATAAATCGTCTTCAGGTTCGATGGTCAACTGTTTTGCCATTGGGGCGTGAAGGGAAGCATAACCGTTGTATTGTAGTAGGTTGTGCAAAGCTGTGATGTCACTGAAACCTATCAACCATTTGGGCGATTCTTTGAATTTGGTAAAGTCGAGTTTCTCAACAAGGTGTATGGCTCCGTATCCACCTCGGCTGCAAAGAATAGCTCTTACTTCTTTATCGTCAAGTGCGTGCTGAAAATCAGAAAGGCGTTCTTTAATGCTGCCTGAATAGTATCCTGCTGCGCTTGAAGCATTCTTTTCGAGATAAGGGCATAAGTGCCATGAAGAGAGACGGTGGATGGCTCCTTTTAATAATGTCTTGTCTATTTTGCTGGCCGGAGAAATGATGGCGACCTTATCGTTTTCTTTCAAAAACGAAGGAAATTGTATATCCATAATTTTTTTATTTTTCTATTATTCGGCTTACAAAAATACATTAAAAACAGGATACTTCGAACAATTCATTTGTTTTTTAACCGAATAAGTTCGGAAATATAATTTTGTTTGCTTTTTGTTGAACTAAAAAAGATAATAAATCTGACATAATGTTACAAATGCAATTAAAAAATAGCTAGAAAAGTATACAACTTCTAAATTTTTTTATGATATTTGCTGCAAAATAATCACTATGGAACCAATAAGAACCTTTGGACAACTGACGGCACATTTAAGATCGTTAAATTCACGAAAACGCGTTGCCGTTGTTTGTGGTAATGACGATCATACTCAATATGCCATACATAGGGCGTTGAAAGAAGGCATAGCAGAATTTATTTTAGTGGGTGATGCTCATAAGTTGGAACAATATACCGAGCTGGAGAACTATTCGGAGCATATTCAAAAAATTCATATTGAAGATTCCGATGAAGCGGCTCGTGAAGCAATTCGGTTGATTCGTGCCGGTGAGGCGGATCTTTTGCAGAAAGGCATTATTAATACGGACAATTTGCTTCGTGCTATATTAAATAAAGAAGAGGGGCTTCTTCCGCAGGGCAAAGTGTTGACGCATTTAGCGGTGATGCAGATCCCTAATTACCATAAACTATTATTTTTCTCGGATGCTGCAGTTATTCCACGTCCTACGCTCCAACAACGTATAGAAATGATATGGTATGCTATCAATACTTGTCATCATTTTGGAATTGCTCAGCCTCGTATTTCACTTATTCATTGTACAGAGAAAGTGAGTTCTAAATTTCCGTATTCGTTGGATTATGTGAATATTGTCGAACTTTGTGAAGCCGGCGAATTTGGTAATGTTATTATTGATGGTCCGCTTGATGTTCGTACTTCATGTGAAAAGGCAAGTGCTGATGTAAAAGGGATCGTTTCTCCTATTAATGGAGATGCCGATGTCCTTATTTTTCCAAATATAGAATCGGCTAATTGTTTTTATAAAACGGTCTCCTTATTTGCCCATGCCGATATGGCTGGAATGTTACAAGGCCCTATTTGCCCTGTTGTCGTTCCTTCGAGAGGAGATAGTGGGCTTTCAAAATATTATAGCTTGGCAATGGCTTGTTTAACTGCAAAACAACAATAAAAGTATGAAAATATTAGCTATCAATCCCGGTTCTACTTCTACTAAAATTGCTGTCTTTCACGACGAAAAGTTGATTATGCACAGTACTATTCGGCATAAACCCGAAGAATTGGCTCATTTTGTTGATGCTATGGAGCAATTCGACTATCGTCAGAATCTTGTTTTAGAAACACTTCAGCAGGAGCATATCCCTTTTGACTTTGATGTAATTGTTGGCAGAGGGGGATTGGTGAAACCTGTGGAAGGTGGAGTCTACGAAATTAATGAGAAAATTTATAGCGATACGAAACATGCCATGTGCAAGCATGCTTGCAATTTAGGATCTCTGATAGCCAATAGTTTGGCAAAACGTTTGCCGAATTGTAAAGCTCTGATGGCCGATCCGGGGGTTGTTGATGAATTGGATGATATAGCCCGTATCAATGGCTGTCCATTGATGCCGCGTTTCACGATATGGCATGCACTTAACCAGCGAGCTATTGCACGGCGGTTTGCAAAAGAACACAATACCCGATATGAAGAGTTGGATCTTATTATGTGTCATCTGGGTGGTGGTATTTCATTGGCTGCTCATAAGCATGGCAGGGCTATTGATGCCAATAATGCACTAACTGGAGAAGGCCCTTTTTCTCCTGAGCGTTCTGGTACGTTGCCTGTGGGGCCGCTTATCGATCTTTGTTATAGTGGTAAATATACTCATGAGCAAATGATTCAATATGTTACTTCCAAAAGTGGCTTGTTGGCTCATTTGGGTACGAATGATGTGGCTACAGTCGTTAAGCGGATTGAGAGTGGAGATAAACATGCCGAGCTGGTATTGAATGCTATGATTTATCAGATAGCTAAAAGTATTGGCGGATTGGCACCGGTATTATACGGTAAGGTAGATGCCATTCTTCTGACTGGCGGTATTGCCTATAGCGAATATGTCATTAAGCGCTTAACAGAACGTATTGAGTTTATAGCCCCCGTTTATGTTTATGCCGGTGAAGACGAGCTGACAGCGTTGGCAATGAATGCGCTCAGTGCCATGAGAGGAGAATTACCGATTAAAGTTTATAAATAAATTCACTGTATCTCTTGAAAACTTCCAATAGGAAGTGTTTCTTCATGAAACACACAATTCGACGGGAGTCGAGTTGTGTGTTTAGAAAAAGCAGAATTAAATTATAAATCTATATTAATACTATGAAAATGAACTGAACGGTGGCGATAATATTTGTGTAGAGATAGTAGATAGAAATTCCTTGCACAAAGTATTATCGCCATTTATTTTTTATGCTCTGGCTGATTTCTCTATTTATTTTTTTACCTTTGCCAGCAAAGAATCATAAAATACGATTTAATTATGGCTTCATTTCGATATTTATTTCATAACGGTAAGAATTCAAAAATAAAATATTATGCTATAAGTTATATAAGATTACTTATACCCCGCTTTATTTATCGGCTGCGGCTTGATAATGAATTGAAGAAGGTCGATAGATGTCCAGACGCAGAATATATAAAACGGAGAGTCGACTATTATAATAAGGTCAATCATATGTGTGAGTTGGCCGATGATGCTATTGCTTTGAAGAATGTGAAAGTTAGAGACCATGCTTCGGTTTATTTCTTTGATTTCTTTGAATTTGCTCGTTGGTTTTCTCCAAATTTGCGATGTAGTTATGTACCGGGTGATATTAGTCGCAAGCTTCCTATTTATTCTGTTACAAAAAGCCGTCCGATAGGAGATGATAATGAAAATTCAGTCATTATGAAATTGGAGAAAAATAGGCATTTCACTTTTTTGAAAGATACAATACCCTTTGAAAAGAAAAGGAACAAAGTCATATTCCGTGGTAAAATTTTAGGGAAGGAAAACAGAATAGACTTTATGAAGAAATTTTATGATGATCCTATGTTTGATATAGGGAATGTAGATCATAATTCTGCCTTTCCGCAAGAATGGAAAAGAGAGAAGATGTCTTATTATGATCATCTGGAATCGAAGTTTATTATGTCGCTTGAAGGAAATGATGTGGCAAGTAATTTGAAATGGATTATGTCGTCCAACTCTATAGCTGTTTCGCCCCGCCTCACTTGTGAAACGTGGTTTATGGAGGGAACTTTAATTCCAGATTACCACTATATAGAGATAAAAGAAGATTTCTCTGATCTGAAAGAAAAACTGCAATATTATATCGACCATCCGAAAGAGGCGAATGCGATCATTCGGCATGCTCATGAATATATTGAGCAATTTAAAGATTGTAAACGTGAGAAGCTAATATCGTTGCTAGTTCTCGATAAGTATTTTCGTATGACGCAGCAGCGATAATTTACTCCTCTTCTGTCTCTGCTTATAGACTTGCTTTTTGTGTATAGTTATGATTTTAAATAATGGTTAAGCTTGTATAGGAACTCTTGTTATTGTATTTTGTCTATTTTTTATATTATTATGCTAAAAAAAATATTATATGGGGATATCCCTTTTTTTCTTCTGAATTTAGTAAAGTCATCTTCATCTAATTTGAAATATTATAGGTATATAAAGGAACAGGGGTATGCTCGCCATCTCTATTTGTTCGCTAATGAATATTTAAATAAAGATATTCAGGTTTATAAAGATGAACAAAGAGAATTGTATTATGTCTTATTTGAAGATAAGCGTTTGTACTTTAGAAAAGATTTCTCGAAAGAAAAAATTATAAAGTTATATCGTTCTTTGTTGATGGAACAAGATATACGTTCTCCACATCATTATATTGATAGCATGAATGAAATACGGAGTGATGTTTTTGTAGATATTGGTTGTGCTGAAGGCATACTCTCCCTCTATTTAATTCGTAAGGTAAAACATATTTATTTATTTGAATGTGATGAACTTTGGATCGCAGCTCTTGAAGCTACTTTTGAACCTTGGAGAGATAAGGTTACAATTGTTAGAAAATATGTAAGTAGTGTTGATCATAATGATGAAATTACATTAGATAATTTTTTTAAAGAAAAGTATAATCAAAGCCTGTTTCTCAAAATGGATGTTGAGGGTTATGAGCGAAAGGTTTTGGATGGATGTAAAATGCTATTTAAGAATAACCCTAATCTTGATTTTGCTATTTGTACATATCATTTATCGGATGATGAAAAAATTATTTCAAAATTTCTCGATAGATATAATTGTTATTATATTAATAGAAGGGGCTTTTTCAGGCATAAATTACGTAGTGTAGTTATCAGAGGATGTAACTATTAAATAAGCAGTAGCTGGTATATTTTATTAGTATTTAGAATTTAATTCCCTGCCCAATTTTCTCGATCCAAATTACGGTATCCGATTGCTTCTTTCAGGTGATGGGGTTTGATATTTTCGGAGTCGTCAAGGTCGGCAATAGTACGTGCCACTTTTAGAATTCGGTCGTATGCCCTTGCCGATAGGTCAAACATATCCATTGCCTTTTTCAGCATTTTAAGCTCTTCACTTTCTAAGTGTGCATGCTTTTCCAATAATTTTGGACTCATTTGTGCATTGCAATGGATTGTTTGGCAGTCGGAATAGCGTTCTTCCTGGATCTTTCGTGCTGCAATAACACGCTGTCTAATGACTGTACTTGGTTCGCCTCGTCGCGAGTCTGCTATTTTTTCAAAAGGTACAGGGACTATTTCAATTTGAATATCAATACGATCAAGAAGCGGTCCTGAAATCTTGTTAAGGTATCGTTGCACTTGTCCCGGTTGACAGGTACAGCGTTTGGTGGGGTGATTGTAATATCCGCAAGGACAAGGATTCATTGATGCCACCAACATGAAGCCTGCCGGATAGTCAATACTATATTTTACTCTTGATATTGTTATTTTTCTGTCTTCGAGGGGTTGTCTGAGTACCTCGAGTACGCTTCGATTAAACTCTGGTAGCTCATTACTATAAAAAAACTTTTACCGTTATGAAATATTGCTTATCTTTGTATGAGAATAATGTAAAATAGGAGAATATGATAGCAGCTTTTTTAATTCGATGTAGTACAAATAGGCAAGACTATGATAGACAGCTGAAAGATTTGACTGAGATAGCTACCAAAAAGAACTTTGAAGTAAAAAAAGAGTTTATTTTTGGTGAACATATAACAGGTAAAGATGATACGACTAAAGGTGATAGGCAATCCATTCGGAAACTTTTTAGTGCAGTAGACAAAAAACAGTTTGATGTACTGCTTATTAATGAAGTCAGTCGTATGAGTAGGGATGGTGTGTCTGGTAGAATTTATGTAAGAAAACTTAATAATGCTGGCATTCCTACTTATTTTAGGGACAGAAACAGATGGACTATTGACTTAGATACCAAAGAAGTGGATACTGCATTTGAAAAAGAACTTGGTACTTATTTCGATGGTGCTGCTGAATATTTAAAAAGTTTGAAAACACAAACGGCTTCTGGTAGAAGAAATAAACTGATGTCTGGGCAAATGACACAAGGTGTCGCATTTGGATATATGAAGAAAGGAGGATATGATAAGGAGACTAAAAACACTGTTTTTATAAAGGAAGAAGAGGCTGATATTGTTAAGTTCATTTATAATAAATATCTAGCCGATGGTGCTACTCTGAAAAGTACCGCCTTGGCTACCTCAGGAACTTATAATAAAAAATTTTCTGTAGGCAAAATTAATCATATTCTTAATTATGCAGGCTACTATTTAGGTTACACTATCGTTACTACAACTGATCCAGACTATAAGGAACAAAACACCTTTAAGATATCAATCGGAAAGATAATAGATGAAGAGCTATATAAAGCAGTACAAAAAAAATTGAAAGAAAACAGGAGCTCAGCTAAGTTAAAGAATAATGCACAAAAAGTTCGGATCCTATCAAAATTGATAAAGTGTTCTTTTTGTGGACATTCATTTACACCAGCAGAAAGGACTGATGGTAGGCCTGTTTATACATGGAAATGTATGAGTAGAATAAATAATAGTTCTGATTGTGATAGTCACATTAATTTAAATGATCAAAAGATGGTAGCTCTAATTTGGGAGTTAATAAAAAAGGAACTCATTTCTTTTAATGATTACAACGAAGAAGAAAGAAAGTCCAAAATAGAAGAACAAGATAACAAGATAAAGGACTATCAAAGAGATATTATAGTTTTAAATACTAATAAAAATGTTGAGCAGAAGAAAATAGAAAGAGCATATGGTGCTTATTTATCAGCACCCGCAGGTACAGAAATAATAGCATTAGACTTATATAATAAAACTTTGAAGACTTGCAAAGGAGAGATTGATTATATTGATAGTAGAATTGATTCACTAAGAGATCAAATTACTTTTTGTGAAAATAGAATAGATAGATTTAGTAGAGTCAATTTTTCAGAAGAATATATTAAAGAGATAGAAGCCGATGATGAGAAGAAGAGAGAAGTCTTTCTTCAATATATATTAGCAATATATCCTTATAAAGTAAGCTATCGAATATTGGTAATAGAAGTTGTGACAGTAGATGGGCTATTTTATATATTATTTGATGGTAATCAAAGAAAATATCAGGTAGCTACTTATATTCGTTCTGAATTTGCAGTTTGGCAAAATAGTAATAAAAAATATGGTCTTTATAGTGCGGGTGATTATTTTCTAGTTCCTAATGCTAGTATGGTGATGGATACAGATGAATTAGAAGAATTTCTTAATTTTAAGCAGATGAATAAAGTTTGTATGCAAAATGGTTGGGAACTTGATTATAGTAACTATCCTAATAATATTTATAAAAAGAAATTTATAAGCAATATAGAAAGATATAATAAGAAGAAATGAAATAATTAAAGCTTATATTCTTTTGTAATCATGATCATACTATATATATAATATACCTGTTGATATAAAAAAGAAAACCTAGACTGCAATTTAAACTGTGTGAGCAAAGTTAATTTTTTCCCTTTGCTGACACAGCCTATATTACAATTTCGCTATCTTTTGTTCTACTAAAAGAATTGAATCTTCCGATACTATTTCACCTTCTTGATTTCATATCCACCCTTGCGACTACCATCTTTCATCCTCACTTTACCATATTTAATCTCGTACCCATAGAGATCTTGTAGGTTTGTAGCTACGGCAGCTTTTTTCATTCCCAGTTTTGCATAAATGTCACTTAACATTCGTTTTATATCATCTGTAGTAATTTTTTGACCATCTATATTTCGCTGATCTAGTAAGAAACACACTTTGTCTATCTTCTTTCTATCCGATATTTCATTAATAATTTTTTTTTCCTTAAAGTGCAAATCCTTAATTTTATCACCGCCTAATGTTTCATAATAATCTTTTAACTCTGGATACCTGTGCCCAAGTTCTTCAATAGACATATTGATACATACTCCTTTTTTGTTTCTATATTCACAATATCTTTTCATTCTATCTGCGAATGACTCTTTTGAAATGATAGCTTCAACTTGTTCACTCATATTATCAATATATTCTTGCTTTCCAGTTATATCAAAAAATGGATTCTTTAGCTGTTCTTTGATTACAGTGATACCGCCCTTGTAGATATGTTGCAAATCGTACGCATACCTCTCATATAAGTAAGCCATTTTGTTGGCTTCAAACTTTTCTGTAACTTCATTGTACATGATATAATCATTATCATAATATAGCATTCTCTGCTCCTTATGCACTTCTTCTATTTTCTTTAGTTTCGCTTTAGGAGATAAGCCATTATAAGATTCAACAAATTCATTGCTTATCTCCCATTTATCTCTAATCATTGTTTCAAATTCTTTTCCATTTATTTCTGATGTTGTGGAATTATAAATAAAAACGATGAAGTTACGGAATGGATTGCTTTCCAACCTCTGCCTGCCTGCTATCTGAACAAGTTCTGTGGCTATATCTACAGTAGTACTTTTCTTATGACAATCACTTACAACGAATGTCAGAGCATTTTCAGAATAGAAGTCACAACCCGCATAGACAGTAGAAGTGCATAACGTTATCTTCTTATGTTTCTCACCTTTTAATGGAATTCTTCCAATTTCAAATCCTACACCTAATTTTTCTATCATGTTTTCATTTTCGGATGTCCCTGCTACGATTATATTGACTTCTTCTGGTTGAATTTTAGTTGCCTTTATTAGATTTGCAATATTTGTAACACTATTGAGAAATATTACGCACTCCTTTGATTCTATCCCTTTTTCTAGTTTTGGATATACTTCATCCTTGTACATCTTCATGATTTCAGCTGCTGCTTCTATCGGTTTCTTTGCTTTCTTCCATTCAATTTTAATTTTTCTTGCGGCTTCCCATTGCAATTCATAGTAATCAATATTTTTGAAATTATCCAGTTGCTCAAGATATTTATCCAGTAACGGTGTTGCAGAAAGATATGTTACATAAGAATAATCTTTCAGCAGTTCTAATGTCTCACATTCAACATCTGGTTTGAATCCTGCATCCAGTAGAAGAAACTGAAATTCATCCAGTACTACTCTCCAATCAGATTTATCAACTATCCACCTTTTCAATTTTTTTAATCCTTCAAAGGAAGATAATATCTTAGGTCTGCTGGTGTGACTCATATATTCTATAAAATCTGGTTCATTAACACCTGCAACAAGTAGAAAAGAATCTGGATGTTGTTCATGTTTATTCTCCAATAATCTGTTTCGTGGACTACAAATAATCGTTTTGTGTTCATCTTCCAGAGCTAGAGTAGTTGCTCCGCAACCTGTAGCTACTTTGTTTAATATTCCATTTGGCAGTTCAAAGCTTTTCATTGATTCAAACTCATTTTTTTCTGTCAAATACTTCATACCATTAGGTACATTAATTTCAATTTTTCTCATAATTATTAAAATATTGTGTGATACTTAAAAAAATATCTTTTTGTTGTTGTCTTGTTTTTACAAGATAAATATCTTTTTATTATAGAAGCCAGGAAGAAAAATCGGACAGCCCTTTTCAATTTTAAACTGGAAAATCTGAAACCGAAAATGTCCGATTTCTTGCAGATTTCATATCTGATATATAAGGGGCTGGGAAGAAAAATCAGACACTAATTTCCAAAATATAACCAGACTCTCATCTGGCTACATTATTTCATTTCTCAATTGCCATTATATGGAAATTGTGAAAAAAAGTAAGATTATTCTGATTTCTTTTCTCCCTTTCTTGATAATACAAAGATACGAAATTTTTCCCGACAAAAAAAATAAAATACCCAGAATCTGAATTAATCGTACAGAAGTTAATATTTATTCATTTATTTGATATTTAAAAGCGATATGACACTAAAAAAGAAGTTCAGCAAACTATTTTTTTCTTTATCATATACGCGGGAGTCCTATACTTAAAACTCCCCCCTCCCTCCAGCCTTTGGGAAATAATATAGAAAAGCCACTAGGGAGAGAGTGGAGAAAAAAGATGCCGATTGCTTATTCGCTCATACCTGTCGATTAATATGTCGTTTAATAATAGATATAGATAAAAACACAATTGATAACGCTTTCAATTTTTTTCAGCGGATTGATGTTTATTCTCGATTATTTCATCGTTCACGCACTCCATTTAGCAAGCATGTAGAAACCAAATAGTGTTGATGCCTACTTGCTTTTAATCTCGTTGATACCGCTCGAAAAATAAATATAGTCGTTAAACCTAATAGTATGAGTTATCGCAGAAGAATGTAAGAAGTTTGATACCTGAGTGTAAAATAATCTCTCCAGTGTTGAACTTCAATAATTATCAACCGATTAAAACTTATTTAAATGGAAAAACTAATGGCTTTGCCAGTTGTTGGCAACAGAAGAATCAATCTCTCAGAATATGCTGAAGATGCTGTAATTGTAGAAGAACCCACAGTCAAATGTGCAGTGGATTTCTTGGAATCCAATACCAACGAGGTAACTATGGATGAACTGAAAACAAAGTGTGTCGTACCTACTTGGGCTAATCAAGAATTGACTATCGCCCATCAAGATTTTATCAACTGTGTACATGATGCCGCCAGCTCTTTCTTTGCAGGTGAAAAGATCAATCAGCCTGAAATCCGTTGCAGTCATATCGTCAGAGGCAGGACTCCCGATGCTCTGGGTAAGAGAGCCACAGAACTGCTCGAATCCGAAAAGACACAGTTCTACCAACGGCTTGCTTTCGCTTTTACTGTTCCCTCCATTTATGATACGGTACGAGGGGAGAAGTTGGAGCTTTGCATCGGTGGCGTCCGCAACTATAGCGACCTTAACCTGTACCGTGCGAAGAAAGGACTTGAAACATTCTCTGTTTTCATCGGTTGGCGGGTACACGTCTGCTCCAATCAGGTGCTATCGGGTGAGGGTGTAAAACTTTCGATGCAGGTGATGACCATGACCGAACTTTACAGCAAGGTGTTGGAGTTGTTCAGCGGTTTCAATCCCGCCAAAGATATTCATTTGCTGCAAACACTTTCGAATACCTACCTGACCGAAACACAATTCGCCCAAGTAGTAGGGAGAATGAGGCTATATGGAGCGCTGCCCAGAGGTTATCAGAGAGCGGTACCGAAGCTGCTTATTACGGATAGCCAGATAAACAATATTTGCAGGGACTTCTATCACAGCGACCATTTCGGTATGAAAGACAACTCCATATCCATGTTTGACTTTCATAATCTGCTCACACAAGCCAACAAAGGCAGTTATATCGACACCTATCTGCAACGTGCCGTTAATGCCACCGAAGTAAGCGTTGGACTCAATATGGCTCTTCAAGGTGCAGAAATTCCTTACTCTTGGTTTCTTGGCTGAGAGTGCCATTAGTTTTCGCATAAGGGGCATCCATTAGGTTGGGTGTCCTTTTTTTCTTCCTGCCCCCTTTATATAGAAATAAAAAAACATCAAAAAACAAGACAAATGAATACGGAATATACGGTAGCGGAAGTACGCCTTACCTACAAAAGAAAAGCTTCCTATTTGGGCGAAGGAGAACTTCGCAGCTCTATTGACGTTTACAGGTTTCTTCTTTCCATCTATCCGAAAGAAACCGTCGAATATCGTGAATCGTTTAAAGTTCTATACCTCAATAATTGCGGCAAGGCAATCGGATATACCACCATTTCAGAGGGTGGGATAGACACTACTTGTGTTGACATACGGATGATACTGCAAGGCGCGCTACTCTGTAACGCCACACAAATCATTCTTTCTCACAATCATCCCAGTGGTAATCCTCGACCCAGTACACAGGATATATCCTTAACTAAGAAAGTCAGAGATGCGTCAGCCATCATGCAAATAAAAGTTGTAGATCATATCATCTTGACGACTGACAGTTTCTACAGCTTTTCGGATGAAGGAAATATCTAGGCTGAGTAATTAATATTCACTTCTATTATTAGTGAACGTTTCACTGGTAATCAATCATTTAGATAATGAGGCTTCAAAATAATATTCATTTTTATTAATTTAAATACAAAACAGAATGTCACAAAAATACTCCAAGACCGCAGCGGATTATTTGGTTTGGTCCGATGCAATGAACCTGATTAGAAAATTAGCAAGAGACGGTAACTATAAGATGTCGCTGCTTGTGTCAATCGGCTGTTTCTCTGGTTTAAGAATCTCCGATATACTCGCTCTTCGTTGGTCTCAGCTTTTAGATACGGAAGAGTTTACCATCACAGAGAAGAAAACAGGAAAACAACGAACGATCAGAATGAATCCTCAACTACAAAAGCACTTGAAGGATTGCTACTCGCATATAGCTCCAATCAGCAAGAATGCTCCTATACTTGTAAGCCAGAAAGGTACGATTTACTCCATCCAGCGAATCAATATCATCCTCAAAGAACTGAAGAAGAAATACAGGTTGCGAATCGGCAATTTCTCTTGTCACAGCTTGAGGAAAACATTTGGCAGACAGGTCTACAACATGAACAGCGACAATGCGGAACTTGCTCTTGTCAAACTCATGGAACTGTTCAATCATAGCAGTGTCACCATTACCAAACGCTACTTGGGATTGCGACAGGAAGAACTGCTTGAAACATACGAGTGTCTAACATTTTAATAAAATAAATTAGAGGATGTGTCAAAATTCCTTTTGGAATATTTACCTGAAACTAAGTTTTGTAGTGCCATAATTTCTATTTTCAAGTACTAAGACACATCCTTTTTTATTTTTCATAGAAGTGATTATTTATAAATTAAAAATTGTACTTTTGCAACTAAAATAAATATCTTTGAAAACAATTAGTGGATATAATGAAATAAAGAAAAGTGGTGCTACATTCACATCACCTTTGTTATCAAATTTTTTAGCATCTAGAATTATTAAATATATATCAGTAAATGGTGTGTTAAAAGTTGATGATCCAGCTTGTGGTGATGGTGCTTTATTAACAGCAATATCAGAAAAGCTCACAGAAAAAAAAATACATTTTGAGTTATCTGGATCTGACACCTCTAAAGAATATATAGAAAAGACTATTAGGCGAATAGAGAAAACATTTCCTACGATAAAAGCTAATATAAAATTAAAAGACTATATTCAAGATCGCATAGGTACATTATTTAATGGATATGCGTGCAATGATATTATTATAGCAAATCCACCATACGTTAGGACTCAGGTGCTAGGTGCTGAAAAAGCACAGGAAATAGCTAAATTATATAAGCTGAAAGGGAAGATAGATTTATATTTTCCTTTTCTAATTAATATGACTGAATCATTGCGTGAAGGTGGCATATTGGGCGTGATAACATCCAATAGATACTTAACTACTAAAAGTGGTGCAGAAATCAGGCAATATCTATTAAATAATTATGATGTGTTAGAAATAATTGACCTGGGAGATACTAAGTTATTTGATGCTGCCGTTCTACCTGCAATTTTTATTGGTAGAAAAAATCCTAACAAAGAACATTATGATAACACAGCTATTTTCAAGAAGATATATGAAAACACAACAAATAAAAAAACTAAATTGAGTGCTAATTCTGTTTTTGATATTTTAAACTCGAATTTAAGTGGATTGTATCAAGTTGACAACAAAAAATTTGATTACAGTGTCGGTCGTTTTCAACGTCCTCTCGTTGCCTCTGAAATATGGCAGATGAACACAACAGAAGAGACTTTTTTTATAGATACTATAAATCGTAATAAAGCATTTTCTGTCGTGGATAAATTCAAAGTTCGAGTTGGTGTAAAATCGTGTGCTGATGAAGTTTTTTTCTATGACAAATGGAAAAATGATGAAGGAATGCCTGAACAAGATTTTTTTAGGGAAATCATATCACAAGAAGATATTACTAAATGGACTATAGCAAAAAAGCTAAAAAAAGTCATTTATCCACATATTGAGATTAACGGAAAAAAAAGTGTACTTGATATAAATTTTTTCCCACATGCTAAAGCGTTTTTTTTAAAACATAAAACTAGATTGGAAGCAAGGACTTATTTGATAAATACAAAAAGAAAGTGGTATGAATATTGGGTGCCACAAAATCCTAAAATGTGGGAATATCCTAAAATAGTATTTGCTGATATTAGTGTGGAACCACGCTTTGCTATTGATAAAACAGGTGCAATAGTTAATGGCAATTGCTATTGGTTGGCTGCAACCAATGAAGAAGAAGAAAATTTACTTTATCTAATTGTTGGTGTAGCTAATTCTAAAGTAATGGAACGCTATCATGATTTATGTTTTAATAATAAACTATATAATGGGCGTAGAAGATACCTCTCCCAATATGTAGAGAAATATCCTATGCCTAACCCTAAATGTCTATATTCAATAAGAATAATTGAAATTGTTAAAGAACTATACTCAGGTAACAAATGCAAAAAAGAACTTATAAATTATGAAAGGTTGATTGATTCTCTGGTTGAACGAGCATTTGGCTTAAGGATTGAATAAACTTTTCCCTGAATATTTTTCAAAAAAATCCATTGGAATAGAGCGTTGACATTTATAGCTTTTGTCACTCACATATGTAAATGTTTGTCCTAAAGCTTCTCCGTTTGATAGAATAAGACCTTCAATTATATGGCTTTTGGGATTAGTAAAAGCAATTAAATATCTGACATCAAACGTCGTAAAATTAGAATAATCAGTCGGTTCCTCATATTGCGGACTATACTTACCCAAATCGACAGTTTGGGTATCTTGAACTTTCACTTCCAATAATTGGTTTGGAATGTCGGGATACCCTCCTACTAATTTGCTATTAGAACTGTAACCCAGTAAGTCAATTACTATTCGTTCTAATGTTTGTCCTTTCGTCTTGGTGTCTGAGTCTTCAAGTTTCTTTCCGATTAACTTTTCCGCTACAATCTCCTTTATAACGTCAAGAGACAGTAACATATCATTTGTAGGTGGATCATCAGACTTGTAATGCGGCTTGATATATTGCTTATTTGTGTGTTTACTCATTCTAATAGAATCTGAATTAAAGAAGACTCCTCCGTTTTTAATAATCTTATCACGTTCAATAGCTGATATTAGAAGCTGACTCTTAATCGTTGGTTTGCCAAATTCTCCAAAATGTTCTTTTATATATTGTGGTGACATGGTAATAATTGAATCTATAGTAAAATTATTCATATCAATCTTAACTAAAATGAGTCTAATATCTTTGGCAGTAATAAAATCTCCGTTAGTGTAAATAACTAATGGAGAGCTGCTATTGGGGATTCTATTCCACACCTGCAAATTATAACTTTTACCACTTGTTACTATATACGTGTCTGCTAATACCGCTAACAGTCTTGGAATGCCTTTTCCCTTGAGAGGTAATATCTTATATGATTTTTCATCAGCTACTATAGAAACATTTTTACTCAAGATATTCGTTATCATTTTTCGTAAGTTTGAACCATCTGTGCGCGCTTTAAACGTGAGAATAATTTTTTCCCCCAATAATACTTTTAGTTCGTTCGCTATTTGTTCTCCAGAAATAACCGAATTTAGAGATAAAGGTGCTTTTGTTAAATCCATGAGTAAAGAATTATAAATTAGTGTACAAAGATATGCTTTTTATAGGATATTCAGTTTGAAATAAAAGTGAATATTGCTAACAGCATGTAAATATTATTATTATATTTGCTAATAGTAAAATTTATAAGCACGTAATACCATTAATTCTTGAATTATATGGATATTTTATTGAAAGCAGATAGTAGGGGTTATATTGTAAATAGAGAAAGTTTTAATCTTGAATATAAAAAAAACTTTCAAATGGGAGATAGTTTGCTACAATATATTAAAACTCTGGTAGGAATGGCAAATAATAAAGGAGGATCTATTGTTTTTGGAATTAATGATTCGCCACATATTCCATTAGGGATGACAAATAACAGGTTTAAAGAGATAGATCCTGCTGAAATAGACAGGAAAATTAGAGACCATTTTTCTCAAGAGATTAATTGGAAGATGGAGATTGTTAATGCTCATAATGTAGAGCTGGGTGTCCTATCTGTAGAAGAAAGTTACGAAAAACCGGTTCTTTGTAAAAAAGTCAAAAATGGAATACTACGTGAAGGGGCTATTTACTACAGATATCGCGCTGAAACAAAAGAAATAGAATATGCAGAATTAAAAAACATACTTGATAAAGAACGAGAAAAAGAGAGAATCTTATGGATAAAGCATATTGATAAAATTGCTACTGTAGGTCCGAGGAATGTACATCTTTTAGATAGCTATAAAGGTGAAGTTGAAATAGGTAATGAAAAAGTTATTATTGATGAGAGCATTTTGAAGCAGATTAATTTTATAAAAGAAGGGCATTTTACTGAAAAAGATGGTGCTCCTACACTAAAACTAATAGGCAATGTGAGTGGAGTTATCAGTAAAGAATCTACAATACCATCAGATGAATTATATCCTTTGAGAACGAAAGATTTACAAGATTCTCTATGCCTTAATAGCTATCAAATGCAATCAATTATCTATAAATTAAAAATTAAGGAGAAACCGAAATATCATACAGCCATAGCAAATGGGAGAAATACAATTCATAAATACGGTAAAAACCTTGTTGATGTCTTGCAAAAGATGTTGAAAAGACCAGATTTTCTTAATATATGCGAAAATGAATATAGTATTTACAATAAAGCAAATACAAAGAGCAGAAAGCGTAAAAAGAAAGTTAGAAGGTAATAAAATTCCTTCGAATTTTAGTCAGTCTTATAAATCCTAAACAGATAAATAGAGTCTGATAATATAATAGGATACGGATTTTTAGTTATTAATGAGACAGTAAATTTATTTTCCCTTTTAACTTGAATATTAAAGCGCTTTTCGTACATTTGCAGCTGTTTAGGTAGAGAAAATTCTACTTAAAAGACATAGATTGTAACGAAGAGCGTTTAAGATATTATCCTGCATTGAAATCTCGACAATTTCACAGTAGAAGGATAGTAGACAAGAACGCTCACGTCAATGCTATATAATTACATGCACAGACCTGTAATCTATATACGATATTGGCGTGGGCTATTGTTTATTACTTCTACTTGGGCAGTCGAGAGCCTCAATGCGGTAATAGCAATAGTTCCCACGCTTCTTTTATTTATTGCCCTTCGATGGGAACAGAAGGGCATTAATAATTGGATATGAGCCAACATACTTTTCAGAGTCACTACCAACGTGATGAGCCTCTTTTCTCGATTTTAATACCTACTTGGAATAGTCTGGACTATTTAAAACTTTGCATTGCCAGCATACGCAAAAACTCGTTTTACAATCATCAGATACTCGTTCATGTCAATGAGGGGACTGATGGAACATTGGAGTGGGTACAGAACGAAAATCTGGAATACACCTACAGCTCTTCAAATATCGGCATCTGTTGGGCACTCAACTTGTTGAGAACGAAAGTCAAGACCGATTACATCTTATACCTGAATGATGATATGTACGTCTGCCCTCTTTGGGATAAGGCGCTATATGATGAAATCGTAAAGTTGAATGACAACAAATTCTTCTTCTCCTCTACCATGCTTCAACCACGTCCCGATAGCGGATCGTGTGTAATATCTCCAGCGAACTATGGAGATAGCCCTCAAACGTTTGATGAAAAGAAACTGCTTGGTGAATACATGGATTACAAAATGCCCGATTGGTTTGGAGCTACTTTGCCCCCGAATATCGTTCACAAAGATATATGGGACTTAGTAGGCGGTTATAGTATCGAGTTTTCTCCAGGAATGTACAGTGATCCTGATTTTTCCGCAAAACTGTGGATGGCAGGAATACGTTTGTTCAAGGGACTGTCAAAAAGCCGTGTCTATCATTTTGAAGCACATTCAACAAGGAGGATAAAGAAAAACCAAGGGCATATTCAGTTCTTGGATAAATGGAAACTCACGTCTTCTTCTTTCCGCAAAGATTTAATGAAGCGGGGAGAAGCTTTTGATATATCCACACTCGAAGGCATACACTCCCATTCGCTGAGAAAAAATATCATCAGAAGCAGATTCAAAAGTCTTTTGTACTTATTCAAGAGTAGGAATACATATAGTCTGTGGGATGAAAAGAACAATGTAATACAGTAATATTTATAACCAAGGTGTGCAAGCTGATAATAGTTTGAGTTCCCCGCATCTTATAATATTAATATCGCTTTCCGTAGAGGAACAGGGAAGCACAAATTATTTTTTATGAAAAAAGTTAGATTTTATGGAATGGCATTGTTAATGATTCTATTAACGGCAGGTTTTGTTTCTTGTAGCAAAAGTAGTGATGATGACTCTGAAAGTAAATTAACCATTGTAGGTAGCTGGCTACTTGATGGTGTAGACTATACGAAGACCTACACCTTTACTTCCAACGGTACTGGGACATCTGACTCTTATGATAAGGAAACGGAAAAAACAGAAACGGATCCGTTTAAATACACTTATAGTGGGGATCAATTGGTTATTGATTATGGAGATGGAGATCCTGAAACTTATACCGTAACATTAACGGAAACGACTCTCAAACTTGCGGATTCGGATACACATTCAATTACGTACACCAAGAAGAAATAATCATATGGGGAGTGGCATTTGAGCGGATGGCTTTTATGCTGCTCCTTGTGTTGTAATATGTTTATACAATCAATGATATTTGTTCGAGTGAATGTGACTATAGGGCGTTAATAATATTAAAGTCTCCACGCCCTTTTTTATAACAGCTTTCCAGAGGAGAAAAGGAAGCACATCAATTATTCCAATATGAAAAGATTTAGTTATTTAAGTTTGTTGTTACTTGTTTTTAGTTTATGTAGCGTTTCTTGTAGTAAAAATGACACTGAAAAGGTGGACTATGTTAAACAATATTCTTCGTTGCTATATGGTAAATGGTGTCGTGAATCTCAGACTGAGACTTCGTACTTATTTATGAGCTATACTTTTTCTACTAATTCTGTTGTAACCTGCTATCAAAAGAGTGCCTATAAGATCAATGGTAAATGGACTGTTGAAAAGGATGAGACGACAGACGGTGAATGGTTTATACAATATGAACGAGGAATTGTAGGACTTATGATAAAATGGCATGGAACAGATTCATTTAGAAGATACAGTCTCAACCATGTTGATACCTCGCTTCTATCATTCAGTGATGGATATACTGGAGATTTATATAAAGGAGCTGCAAGCCCTAAAATTTGATAGATGTAAATGCTATGATATATTATCAGAGTAATATTAAGTAATAATTTGATACAATGTAGATATGAAAAATTCTTTGATTGCGATACTATTTATTTTGCTAATTATAGTAGGAGTCATTTCTATGATCGTGAATTTTGTTTCTTCTGTTACCGCTACTTGGGTAGTTAGTGCAATAATTACCATTGTGTTTATTATAGGGTACATTATGAATGACAAATAGTGCGGTAAAGAAACTGTTTTTAAATGGAGATAAAAACTGTAAAAGGAGATTTTATGAAGCACAATCTTTATTTATTATTTATTTCTCTTATGGTTGCAGTGTCTTGTTCTCATGGAATTAACAATAGGGCCCTTTTAGTTTCAACGGTTGAACCAGTGAAAGGATCAACTAAGAAAGCTATTAGGGCCGTTGATTTGGCTGAATATGAACAGCCTTTTGAACAAGGTAACAAGATGTTCAATATAGGCGATAATAATTATGTCCTCGCTTCTTATAAGGATATAGCTAAAGGCAAAACAATGGTTCTAAAAACAGCAAATGGAATTGTTTGCTTATTAACTAATGGTAAAGGTGGAATAAAGATCGTGGCGAAGCAGATAGATATTTGCAAAGATGTTTATAACCATAACGATAACTTTAACTTGATTGATCAATTTGGGATGTTGGATAATGCCAATTATATTCAACTCTCTAATGTTGATTTGGATGGTGATGGTAAGAATGAACTTGTTGTAACTATTGGGGCACCACATACAGGTTTGGGCATTGTCTCTTTCATCTTTACTTCTGAGTTGAAATATGCAGGTAAAGTGGATGGCTGGGACTATATGTTTTTGAATAAGCATCGGCATATTATTGCTCCTCATTCTGCTTTACGTTGGTATGACTGTTACTCTTACAGTAATGGAGAAATTAAGAATCTAGGAGAAGTAAATATAGATACATCACAACAACCGTCCATTAATCAAAAGAAAGCAGAAAATAGACTCTATAATGAACTAAGAAATACAAAATAAGTGCTATGACACAATTTTCTCATTGTGAAGTGGTTTGTCCCAATTGTGGAGAAATTGGCTGTGAAATGAAATTTCATTCTGTAAATACTACTGGTAAACCGAAATTAAAAATGGAAGTTGCCAAATGGGAGCTATATACATGGGTATGCCCGAAGTGTGGGAAGAAATATATCCTCAGTTATCCAAGTTTGATTAACGATAATGGCACCATGTGGGTTTTTACCGCTCATTTTAGTGAAGAGCTAGCAGCTAGAGGATTCAGTGGCGAAATAGTTATAGACGACGATTGCTATGATCCTGTAATGGCCGCATTATGGAAATAGCATCAGATGCTACGAAATTTGAAGCAATATATATTGTTTGATACCTTTATTTGCTATTCTCTTGGATAAAGATTACTTTTGCGACAAATGTTTATTAATATCCAATCATGAAAGGTGCTCTATACTGCAATATTTAAAGAATGAAATGAAAATGGATGTTTTTGATGATCCTCGTTATAAATATATATGGATTGTAGCAGAAATATACTGCCGAAGTTGCGATGAAACTGGTAGCTATAATAATTCATATGCACCAATTAGCTTCGAAAAAAGATATACAGAGGGGTTGATAGATGATTCTATTCCTAAAGATTGTACTTATAGAAGATATTTACAAGATGAAAAGATTCAATCAACATTAAAGAATTGGGAACTTGATAAAAAGGCTTTTTGGTTGCTTTTGTTGTTCGTGCTAGATTATACATATACGAGTTGTAATGATATATTAAAGTTTGATTTGACCCAAAGAGAAGAAGTAGAAAAGATTATTGAGGGGATAAAGAATATGATAGATTTTGATCCTCGCAAAGGATTTAGTATGGTAGATTCTTCTGCTGCATTAACGCTTAAAATCAAAAATAAGCGGAATATTGTCATCTCTTCTGCTGAAACATTATTTTTTGTTGCATCAACCTTGGAAGAAGGCATTGAAAGAGATATGCCTTGGAGATTTGATTTTGGAAAACTTGGAACTCAATATTCAAGTGAGCCCAATACTATGCGGATAGCTTCGTTTACAAAAATGCTCTCTTCTGTATGGGGAAAATATGGAGTGGAAGTAAACTCTGGGTTGAGCAAAATGAAATTTATTGCCTATTTGGTTTATTGGAGTGGATTGTCTGATAATGCAAACTATATTCGAACTGAAAAACCTGAACGCCCATTAAAAACAAATGAAAACGGAAAAGGCTATAGACTCAACGAAATTAATGGCATTAAATGGATCGTTAGTCCTTTTGATGCAGGTAAATATTTAGCCGATCAAATTAAAAGTTATAAAAATAAGTCTCTCAATAATTTCAATAAGTACTATATGTAGAGCATCCTTATTATACTTTTAGGGTAAATAATATTGCTTTTACTACCCTAAAGGTAAACTTCATATGTTGTAATGATTCTCTATAATAATCTCTATACCTTTGCTGCATAATTTAAAACCTAATGCTGTAGAGGTTAAGCGTAAAAAGTATGAGAATTATTACAAAAGAAGAGGCTATAAATTTGAAAGATAGCTTCAAGGATGTAAAAAGAAACGCCATGGTAGAGTTATTGGGAACTTGGTTTAATGTAAGTGCAATGGATACAGAGAAAACTATTGCGAAAGCGGAGGAAATGCTTGAGAAACTGAATAGTTGGACTCAAAATTGGACTCTAATCTTAACGGAACAAAAGGGAAAGAAGCAACTAGAGGAGAAAGAGGTGGCTATTTCTATTCTTGATGGAATGAGTGATGAAGTACGTGGAGAGATTCTGGCTAAATATAATACTGCTCAATAGTCAACGTTAAGAATTAATCTTCTCATTAAAAGTAGGCCGTACCAAGTGGTGCGGCCCTTTTTTGTGTTCTGCTGGGAAATATTGGTTATTGTTAATCATAATGGCTAAATGTTTTTTATATAAATTCGTCTAAGAAGAGTACACCATTGTGGGATAGACTTATTTCGCCAGGCTGTGGATAAACTCCTCCACCAACCATTGCAACTTGTGAGATGGTGTGATGAGGGTCACGGAATGGACGGGTGGTGATGAGAGAAGTATTCTTGTCAAGTGTCCCTGCTACGGAGTGAATTTTTGTGGTTTCCAAACTTTCACGAAGCGATAGTGGGGGTAGGATAGAGGGAAGACGCTTTGCCATCATTGACTTTCCACTTCCAGGTGCGCCGATCATGATTAGATTATGTCCTCCGGCAGCTGCGACTTCGAGTGCACGTTTGACGTTCTCTTGTCCTTTAACGTCCGAAAAATCGAAATCGAAAGAGTTTTGTTCTGCTTCAAATTCTTCTCGAGTGTTGACGTAAGTCGGTTCTAATTCGCGTTTGCCTATAAAGAAGTCTATTACTTCTTTTATATTAGAAACACCGTATGTTTTTAACTTATTGACTACTCCTGCTTCGCGAGCATTTTGTTTGGGTACAATGAGACCGTCGAAATGTTCTTGATGGGCTTTTATGGCGATAGGAAGTGCCCCTTTGATAGGTAATATTGAACCGTCCAAACTGAGTTCTCCCATCATCATATAACGATCTAACTTGTCTGATACGATTAATTCGTTGGCTGCTAACAGCCCTATCGCTATTGGTAAATCGTAGGCCGAACCTTCTTTTTTTATATAAGCAGGGGCCATATTAACAATGGTGTTCATTACGGGTAGTTTGTACCCTGACTGTTGTAGGGCGCATATAATACGTTGATGACTTTCTTTTACCGCGGAGTCGGGTAAACCGACTAAATAAAAACAACAGCCACGTGAGGAATTGACTTCAATGGTAATAACAATGGCGTCGATGCCTTCAACAGCGGCTCCAAAAACTTTGGTAAGCATAGAGATAATAAGATTAAAGTTTATATTTGTAGGTGTTCTGTTAGTTAATTTTAGAGCAATGAGTATGCTTCATTTCAATGAAGCGGCAATTTGTCTTTTAAGGGCATCAACATGCATATCTCGTGCAAGGATAACGCCGTCCGGTGCTATTAATATATATGCCGGAGTTCCCGTTATTGCATATTGGCTGATGATAGGTGAGTTGAACCCATTGAGATCGCAAAGCTGAGTGCCTTGTAATGAATCTTGCTTGATGGCTCTGTTCCATTCGTATTTGTCTGTATCGAGCGAAATGCCAACCATTGCAAATTTGGGGTTGTTGTGGAAAGCTCTATAGAGCTGTCTTATTTCGACAGCCGATTGTGCTCTATTGGTTGCCCAAGATGCCCAAAAAGTGAGTAGTATGTATTTGTTTTTCAATCCTTCCGAGGAGCGGTTTACCATAGCTCCTTTTCCGTCTGGCATAGTAAATCCAGGAGCTACTGTTCCCATCTTTGATTTTTCCCAGCGAGTGATGAAGTCGCTCAGTTCAATAACTCTCGGCGTTTCTCTTAAAGCTGCGCTTAAGTTCCTTATGATTCCTTTGATGTGAGCGTAATCGGGACTAGGCTGGTGAATAAAGTATTTGTCGAGTAGATATAAGCTGACTAGTGATGAACTGTGTTTGGTAATAAATATTTCTGCTTCCGGACGAATCAAGTTGGCAGACATGTCTCCTCCTGTGAAGTTTAATTGTTCAAGGAGCCCTTTCTTTTGTAATTCCTTCTTGAAATCAGTGAAATCTTCATTGTTTTCATTCCCTGTTACAGTCAAAGTCGAAAGTTTCATGGCATCACCTTTGATTCGGATATGGTCACCTTTTTCGAAGAAAATAGGATATTCGCCATTGTTAATACATAGATATGCTGCTGATAGAGTGTCTACATGGATTTTACAATCGAAGTGCCCATTTCTTACCGAAATAGTATCAATATAGTCGAAAGAGCCGTCTTGCCCGTATAAGTAGAGTTCACTTGTTGAAGCGCCTTTAAGATCACCGCTGAGGTGTACCATTCCTTTCTTTTTGCCACATGATACTAGGCATAGTGTAATTAATATTAATGTGGTAAATTTATTTCTCATATCGTTCTAAAATTGACTATGCGAAAGTAGGGATTTAATTGGTAATAAAAAAGAAAATGCCCGTCAAATTGTTGACGGGCACTAATAATATAAGTTCTTAATCTGAAATATACTTATTTTACAATACTAGTAAAAGTAGAGTTTGAGAAGTATTTAGCAAATTCGAGATCGTTGGCTGCTTTTTTAGCCAAAGAAGAGTTCTTAGAGATAGCGCTCTTTAGGCTTTCTGTTACCATTGATTCGTTGTCTGTGCGAGCTCCCAATACAGCCATCAAATAATCTGTATAGGCGTCTGGTCTCTCAACGCTAGACAATGTTGTTTTTGCTTTGTTGTAATCTTTAGCCAATATTTGAGCTAATGCAGCACTGTTGGTTTTTGTATCGCCAAACGCATTGACTGCTTTGTCGTATTGACCTTGTGCTATATAAAGGTTACCAAGTGCTTCATTTGATTCTGGAGCAGCAGTAGCTTTGCTCAAATAGTTTTCAGCTTCTGTCTTATTACCTTTTATTAATGCAACTAAACCCATGTTGTTGTCTACTTCAGGAGCTTCATTCAAACTAGCTGCTTGTTTGAAATAAGATTCAGCTTTATCTACATCACCTGCTTCATATGCTAAATTACCGAGGTTGTTATATGCTCTGTAATCATTAGGATATTGTTTGGTGGCTGTTGTATAAATTTGTTCTTTCTTGGCGTTGTCTTTTGTCAAAGTAGCAGCATAAAGCAATTCTTCAACGTTTAGTTTAGAAGGATCGTCATTAGCTAGACTGTTGATTTCTTCGTCAGATTTACCAATGTTTTGGTAGTTTAATGATAGACGTGAACGTCTCAATTTAGGAAGAACCTCTTTAGCTAATTTCTCGAATACGGTGGAGATGTTGCGGATTTCGCTTTCTCTTTGAGCTGGATCCTGATACATAGAAAGTACGCGAAGAATTAAATCTTTGTCTTGGATATTCGATTTTGATACAAGTTCTTTGAAACCTTCCCAATCTTGAGCTGTGTATTTAGAATCTACATCAGTAGCCAATTTGCTTTTCTTAAGTTGTTTGCTGATGAGGTTGGTTGTGTTTGCCTCACGTTTCTTTGATAAATTGGTGTTTAACTTAACACCACCATCAGGAGAAGCGTAAGAAGAAACCTCTACATTAGCAACTTTCTTGTTGGCATCTTTGCTGTAAGCGGCAACAGTCTTATTGAAGTTCTTTGCAGCTTTCATCTGATTAGCCCGAATGTTAGCCTGTTGGATGAGGAACATAATTTGATCATTCAAAGTATCGTTGGTGATACGTTCAAATTTGTCTTTTCCTAATGCAAGATTAGATGAAGACAAGGTGTTGTTAACAAGCTCTGATGTTGAAATAACACCGTCGGCAACTTTTACATCCGGAATAGCAATCTGTTTGTTTTTTGATTTGGCGTTGAAAGAAAGATACAATTCAGATTTAGCCATATCGGGAACATATCCGAAATTAGCCTTCATCGTGTAATTGCCACCCATTTTATAAGAAATGGCCTGATTGTTACCTTCTACTTTCTCACCTTGGAAATAAGCAGGTGACGATTTCGCTTCACCGCCATTCCACTTCAGTACGGGAGTTACCTCTACTGTAGCGTTTTTCTTGAAATACTTTGCAGGGAATTTTCCGTTAATAGTTACCGGTACTTGTCCACCGACAGCTTCAAGAACTTGTGGAGTACAAGTAAAATAGTCGGGTGATAATGCACCCATCTTGCTGCTACATGAGCAGAGTGCTAGAACAGCAAGAGCCACTAATGGCATGTAAAACTTCTTTGTCATTTGGTTATTAAATTTTACGTTTAAAGATTGGTCCGTTTTTTCATTGATACCTCTCTCATAATGTATCGTTACAAAGGTAGTGCATTTATATTGCACTTGTTGTTTTACAATTATTATAATTCCTCAATAAATGCTAAATCACTACAATTTATGCTTTTCAAATTCAATATTTCGAGGGTGGTGATGCAATATTTCGTCTTTCAGCATGGAACGATCGATATGAGTGTATATTTCGGTTGTTGCAATACTCTCATGTCCGAGCATACACTGTATGGCACGCAGGTTGGCACCGCCTTCCAGTAGGTGAGTGGCAAATGAATGCCTGAAAGTATGTGGACTGATTGTTTTGGTGATACCCGCTACTTGTGCGTATCCTTTTATTAAATGGAATATCATGATTCGAGAAAGTCTCTTTTTTAATCGGGCGCTTACAAAAACATAGTCTTCATTGCCTTTTTTTATGTTTATTCTTTCTCTGTCCAGCATATAATAGTTGATCTCTTTTATGGCACGTTGCGAAATGGGTACTAGGCGCTCTTTTTGTCCCTTCCCCTCTACCCTGATAAATTCTTCGTCGAAATACAAATTAGATAGTTTTAGATTGCATAGCTCTGAAACACGGAGCCCGCAACTATATAATGTCTCTAGGATAGCTCGGTTTCGTTGTCCTTCGATTTTGCTTAGATCTACTGCTGCTATAATACGGTCTATTTCCTCTATGGTGAGTACTTCTGGTAGATGCAATCCGATACGTGGGCTTTCTAATGTTTCGCTTGGGTCCGATTCTATCATGTCTTCTATGAAAAGGAAACGGAAAAAAGAATGGATGCCCGATATGATACGGGCCTGAGAACGAGGGTGAATACCTACGTCGTGTAGTCCCGAAACAAATTGTTCTAGATGGTCGAGTGTGGTATCCAGTATATTTACTTGCTCTATCTTCAGGTAATCCATCAATTTGCTCAGATCTTGCAAATAGGCGTCTACAGTATTGGGGGATAACGCTTTCTCTAATGTGAGATATTGCTTATATCTCGTAACGATTCTTTTGGAGGTAGAACTGTTATTATCAATACTTTTGTTGCCAGATATCATTTCTTTTTCTTAATTTTGCACGATTAACTGTCTATTGACAAACAAAAGTACGAAATTCGGGAGAAATTTGCAATGAAGATACAGATTATAAATGGTCCCAATATTAATTTGTTGGGCAAGCGAGAGCCCGCTATTTATGGCGATGAAACGTTTGATAGTTGTTTGGAAGCGTTGCGCCGTAAATATGCAGATGTTGAGATTGAATATTTTCAGTCTAATGTCGAAGGTTTTCTTATCGACTGTATTCAGCAGTGCGGCTTCTCGGTAGATGGTATCGTGTTGAATGCCGGGGCTTATACACATACGTCCATCGCTTTGCTCGATGCTATTCGTTCTATTCCTGCTCCTGTAGTCGAAGTGCATATATCTAATGTTCATGCGCGCGAGGATTTTCGGCATACTTCGATGATAGCTCCTGCTTGCAAGGGAGTCATCGCGGGATTTGGGTTGCAATCTTACGATCTTGCTATTCGGGCGTTGTTGGGAGAAAAATAGTTTTGTCATTTTAAGGCGGTCATAAAGTGCGATGAAAGAAACGGATGATATAGAAGATTATATATTGGCTCATATTGATACGGAAAGCGAATATCTCAAAAAATTATACCGTGATACTTGTGTCAATCTATTGCGCCCCCGAATGGCATCGGGGCATTTGCAAGGACGAATGCTAAAGATGTTTGTCGAGATGATACGTCCTCACAATATTTTGGAAATAGGAACATATAGTGGTTATTCGGCATTGTGTATGGCCGAGGGATTAGGAGAAGAAGGACATTTGTATACTTTTGAAATAAACGATGAACAGGAAGATTTTACTCGTCCTTGGATAGAAGGTTCGTCCTACGCTGCAAAAATAGATTTCGTTATTGGCGATGCGTTGATTCTGGTTCCAAAGATGGATATTACGTTTGATATGGCTTTTATAGATGGCGATAAACGATATTATATCGAATACTTTGATATGGTTATGAAAAAACTTGATCGAGGTGGGTATATTTTTGCCGACAATACGCTTTGGGATGGACATGTGCTGATTTCGCCTCCTCAAAGTGATAAACAATCGTGGGGCATTAAGCGTTTTAATGATTATATAGCAACTGATTCTCGTATCGAAAAAGTGATTCTTCCTATGCGAGACGGTTTGACAGTGATTCGTAAATTATAAAATAGATTATGGAAATTACAAGACAAAACAAAATAGCGCGTTTGTTGCAGAAAGAGCTAAGTGAAATCTTTCGTCAACAAACAAATAAGATGCACGGCGTATTGATCTCTGTTAGTGCTGTAAGAGTGAGCCCTGATATTAGTTACGCTCGAGTGTATTTGAGCGTTTTCCCTTCCGAAAAGGCAGAAGAGTTGGTTAATAATATCAATTCCAATATCAAGTCTATTCGTTTTGAGTTGGGTACCAAGGTACGTTACCAATTACGTATCATTCCCGAACTTAAGTTCTTCCTTGATGATTCTTTGGATTATATTGAAAATATAGATTCTTTGTTGAAATGAATTTTCCGTTTTACATAGCTAAACGTTATCTGTTCTCAAAAAAGAAACACAATGCCATCAATATTATTTCGGGTGTTTCGGTGTGTGGCGTAGCCTTGGCAACAATGGCGCTTGTATGCACGCTTTCTGTCTTTAATGGCTTTCGCGATATGGTGGCGACCTTTTTTACTGCTTTCGATCCTGAACTGAAAATTACGGTAAACGAAGGCAAAGTTTTTAACCCGACAGATGCTCATTATAAAGAGCTCAAAAAAATGGCCGATGTGAAAGTCTGTACGCTCACGCTAGAAGAAAATGCGATGGTGCAATATAAAGATCGCCAGACGATGGCTGTGATTAAAGGGGTACAAGAAAATTTTGAAAAACTCACATCTATTGATAGCATACTTATTGGCAATGGACTGTTCATGCTGCACGACACTATCGCCGATTATGGAATAATGGGAGTGGAGCTTGTCTCTACACTGGGCTGCGGTGTGCAATTTTTAGATCCGTTGCAAGTCTATGTTCCCAAGCGAGATGCTCCTGTCGATTTGGTCAATCCATCCAGTTCGTTTAATATGGAATATTTGTATTCGCCAGGAGTTGTGTTTGCTGTCAAACAGCGTAAGTACGATAGTCAATATATTATTACTTCTTTGGCATTTGCGCGCCATCTACTGAATTATAATAACGAGGTTTCGGCGATAGAGCTCAAGCTGATGCCCAATTCTGATGTCGAATCTGTCAAAGCAAAGATAGAAAAACTGGTGGGTCCGAAATATAGCGTGAAAAACCGTTATGAGCAGCAAGAAGATGTTTTTCAGATTATGAAAATAGAGAAATTTATTTCGTATCTTTTTCTTACTTTTATTTTGATGATAGCTTGCTTCAATGTGATAGGTTCGCTTTCTATGCTTATTTTGGATAAGAAAGACGATGTTGCTACGCTACGTAGTTTGGGAGCCAACGACAAAGTGATCTCTCGTATTTTCCTCTTTGAAGGGCGTCTTATATCTGTTATTGGAGCTGTCTTTGGCATCCTGTTGGGATTGTTGTTATGCTATTTGCAGCAGAAATACGGTCTTATTCAATTGGGTAACGGGGGAGATAACTTTATAGTTAAGGCATATCCTGTTAGTGTCCATGCCATGGATATTGTGGTGATATTCTTTACTGTAATTATAGTTGGTTTTCTTTCTGTATGGTATCCGGTACGCTATTTGTCGAAAAAGATGCTCAAACAGAAGGTATAGATTAAGATTATACTGTTTTATATTTTAGTGTACTTCCTGCCACATCATTTGGTATATATCAATGTGCGATGTAAAATGTGAATATTTCCAGATATTCTGATACTTTTTTATCCTAACATCAGTGACAGACCATTAGAGGGCACTATTTTCGCTATTGTTTCAGCGTTCGAATATAAATCGAATTAGAGCAAGGCATAAGTATATTGCACGCAAATCGTTGATATACAGCAAGAAATTCATAAGGACGAAACTAAATGTTTGTAAGTATAAACTTTTGGTTTTGTCCTTATGAATTTTTATGTTCGTCCTTATCATTTTTTGAGAACAAAGGTTCCATTTTGTATATCAAGGAGTGCCACTTCGGTATGGTTAAAATAGTATCAGCATCGCACTCAATATTCATCTCCGAAAACGTTCCGAAAAACGGCTTCGAGATAACAAATTGTCGGTCAGCGCAATCTTACGTCAATGGGGTGTGCATCTCGCAAAATACAACTCGAGTATTCGAGTTAGCAATTCTTGTACACGAATCTTCAAAAGCTGCTTATATCACTCATTCTTAGTGCACTTTTGTAGAGATCATAATTCATTGATCCTCAGAGAGAAGATGCTCTTTTCAGGTCCCGTTTTGCTATCGCATCTCAATATCTAGCTGATATACAGCCGATAACCATGACGGTAATGGATACTAAAACTATTATTATAGAAAACATCGAAATGATTCATACCGGTACGCCCCCTTTTTAAGTAGTCAGTGAAACACGATTATTTCAACAAATTAGTACTGTACTTATCTTCCTAAAACGACATAAGGACCTAAATTTATTGACGTCCATACGTCTTCTGAAAAACTTAAGGACGTCACCGAAAAAACTAACATACGACAACTTTGCAAAAATCAAACGTATGTCGCAGCCATAACTAACGTATGTCGCAGAAGAAACTAACGTTACTTATCATGATAACTTCCGTTAGTTACCGCAGTAACTTCTGTTAGTTATGGTTGTGACATACGTCTGTTTTTTCTTATTAACCTTGTATCGGTGTGTACCACCTATTTTTACATTTTGATGTGTAATAAATTGTATAGTGGAAATATTTTAATAACTTTACAATTTCGAAAGGAGATATATCGCTTTTCGGTCAAAGAAATAGGCTTGTCATTTATTAGTGGTTATTAGCTATACTATAATAGCGAGGTCTTTTGCTTCTATTTGTCTGGCAACTATTGGAATACGAATACTAATAATCAATATTATGCGCACGAAGATTTTTACATTTACGTTATTGCTGTTTGTTTATATAACAAGCGTAGCACAGGTGGCCAAAAGTACTTTTGTCTATTCAATAAAGGACAACGATACCCTTCGTTTAGATCGTTATTCAGCAATAAGCGAAAGCGATAGATCGGTAAAACCATGTATCGTTTTTATGTTTGGAGGTGGATTTGTAGGAGGTCATCGCGATTGGGAAGGCTATCTTTCTTATTTCAAGGAAATGGCTGAGAAGGGCTATGTTGTATTTTCTATCGATTATCGTTTGGGATTGAGACCATTATTGGGGCGTTTGCAGAAAGGAGAGAAAATTGCTAAGGCAGAGTATCCTCTTTTATTTGAAAATACTATTAATGTAGCTGTTGAAGATTTGTATGATGCTACTAGTTTCATTCTTAGCAAAGCTGATGAATGGAAAATCGATCCCGCTCGTATCATCATCAACGGATCAAGTGCCGGTGCGGTGTCGGTATTGCAGGCCGAATATTATCTCTGCTCGGGAAATAAACGCATAAGAAAATTGCCCGACGGATTTCGATATGCTGGCGTCATTTCATTTGCAGGAGCTATTTTAAGCACTTCAGAGTCGCTGCATTGGGATAAGCAACCGTGCCCTATCCTGTTTTTTCATGGTGATGCCGATAATCGGGTACCTTACGATAAAGTGTCATTTTTCCAATATTGCTTTTTCGGATCAAAAAAACTGGCGGAAGAGTTTGACAAGTTGAAGTGCCCCTACTATTTTTATGATGTGGAAAATGCAGCGCACGAAATAGCCGAATCGCCGATGAAAAGTAATATTGCGGAAATAGAAGAATTTCTCTCGCAATTTATCGACAAGCAACAATTACTGGCCATTCACAAACGAGTGCGGTTCATTGATAAACCTGTATTGAATAAAAAATTCTGTATAGACGATTATATCAACGCTAACTTCAACCCGTCAAAATAAATGTAGAAGCATTTGTTGGGAAGAAGTTCTCGCATTTACTTGCCTGTAAACTTCCATCGTTAATAAGGTATTTATCAAAACGACTGGAGCATACTCATTTGTGTACAAACTGCTCCTCAGCTATCTGTAGGCTATCGTTTAGAATTGTTCTAAGCAGAGGTCCGCTGAAAATAACGTACTCACAACATGCTCTTGAGTCGATTTTGGAGCCTTTTTTCGCTGGCGTTGTATACGGTGTGCTGTTAATATGCTGTGATGCAGTTTCGTATGGTGTCATACGGAGGTGGCAAAGATTCTTAATACTGAATCTTTTGCAGAGATGTTAAGGGTATGGATTTGTTATGCATTCTCAGTAATTCCTGTATTGAGCTCTATTAGTGATTTATAGTGGATATAAAAATATAAAACGCTAAAATGCTTGTTGTAGCATATTTAGCGTTTTGCGAGTGGGCCATCTAGGGCTTGAACCTAGGACCTCCAGATTATGAGTCTGTTGCTCTAACCAACTGAGCTAAAAGCCCGATGTATCCTCTTTAAGGATGCGGGTACAAAAGTAATGCATTCCTTTGAGTTGAGCAAGAATTTCGCCTAAAAATTATGTTCAGAAAGGATATTTTCTTTTTGGGTTCTTCGGATAAAGTCCTTTGTGCACTCTTTCTTCTTGTTCATAAAGTTCTTTGATACTCCAAAAGCATGTGAATCCGAACACTCCTAGCAGAGGACTGAAAAACAAGTCGGCGAGTAGAAGTGAGGCTGTCAGGCTAATGATTCCTCCTGCTAAGAATATCCACCAACATTGTTTTCCGTAATAATACTCGGCTTTAATAACAATAGGATGAAATGCACCTATTATGATAAAGGTGCATAACCCTATTAATATTCCATTCCAATGATTGTATTGAAGTAGATCCATTCCTCGCCTATTCGTGGATGATGGGAACTTCTTTGCGAATGCTTTGTTCTAATGAAATCAACGTTTCTGTAGCGATAACACCCGGTATCTCTTGCAACTTATTGTTTAATAGATCCATCAGATGTTCATTGTCGCGCGCATAGACTTTGGTCAGCATGGTATAAGACCCTGTAGTGAAATGACATTCTACTATTTCAGGGAGTTTCTTCAATTCCGCAACGACCGATTTGTACATAGAGCCTTTTTCCAAAGTGATTCCGATATAAGTACATGTAGAATACCCCAAAGATTTGGGGTTAACATGGTATCCAGAGCCAACGATGACGCCCATTTCTATAAGGCGCTGTACGCGTTGGTGAATCGCAGCACGAGAAACGCCGCATTTTACGGCTACATCTTTGAAAGGAATTCGTGCATTCAAAGTAATAATCTCTAAGATTTTCCTGTCTAAGTTATCGACTTTTTCCATAATAATAAACTATATTTTTCAGTATCAATATCAAATAGTAAGCAAATATAATTAATTATTTTATATTATCTACACAAATGTACAAAAAAACGCATAGAAAATAAATTTTCTATGCGTTTTTGAATTCGTATTTAGCAAAATACTATTTTTCGATGCTCAATAACTCAACTTCGAAGATTAAAGTAGAGAATGGCTTGATTTGTCCTGCTTCTTGAGTGCCATATGCTAAATTCTGAGGAATGTAGAATATGAATTTAGAACCTACAGGCATTAATTTCAATCCTTCAGAGAAACCTTTGATGTTTTGACCTACAACAAGTGTAGCGGGTTCTTTGCGTTTGAAAGAACTGTCGAACTCTTTACCATCAATGGTGGTACCTCTGTAGTTGATTTTAACTTTTGAAGTATTGGTTGGCATTGGCCCTGTACCTTTGGTTTCTATTTTGTATTGCAAACCACTTGGAGTCGTAACGACACCCGGTTTTGTTTTGTTGGCAGCAAGGAAGTCTTCACCGGCCTTTTTGTTGGCACCGTATGCTTTTTCCATAGACTTAGCTTTGATAGCTTCCATTCTTGTCTGAACATAAGCTTGTGCTGCTTGCATGGTCATTTTGCCACCTTTGTTTAATGTTCCGGAAATAAAACCGGCTAGGAAGTCATTTTTGTTGATAGTTTTTGTAGAATCTGTACCGAACAGCTCTTTGTTGATGCCTTTAACCATCTGATTGCTGATTTGGTTACCGATTTGTAGACCTGCCATGTAAGCAGCTTCTTTTTTGCTCGTTTTTTTCGAACCGTCCATTATGCCTTTGATGAATTCATCCATGTGCGTTGTATCTACTTCAAGACGGCCTACCAAGTATTCTTTCAAACCTTGTGTTTGTGCCATACCGATAGAATATGACAATGAGTCAATGTCTGTTTTTAGTTCAGGTTTTGGACTCTGAGCTGTACAAGAAGCAAAGCTTACCGTTGCTACGATAGCTGCCAATAATGTAACTTTCTTCATTTTTTTACTTTCGTTTTTTTATTTATAATACTTTTATTAATTCAACTTCAAATACTAAAGTGCTATACGGTGGAATAGATTCTCCGGCTCCTTGTTCTCCATAGGCTAAATTGAAGGGGATGTATAAGCGCCATTTAGCTCCTTCTTTCATTAGCTGTAACGCCTCTGTCCATCCTGCAATTACTTGGTTGACACCAAAGATTGCCGGTTCTCCACGTTTTATAGAACTATCAAACAATGTACCATCAATAAGTGTTCCTTCGTAATGGCATTGCACTTGGTCGTTCATTGAAGGAGTTTTTCCATTTCCATCTTTCAGAATTTCGTATTGTAAGCCGCTATCTAGAGTAATGATATTACCCCTTTTCTTATTTTCTTCGAGAAATACTTCGCCCTGTTGTATATTGGCAGCATTGGCTTTTTGTGCTATTTCTTGAAAGAATGTATTGACAATATCACGAGCTTCCGTATGCGAAATTTTTGTTTGATTACCTTCTATAATATCACTAATAGCCTGGGAAAAATCATCTATATTGATTTCTTTAGCTCCCATGCTTACTAAGTTCTGGCCTATTCCCAGGCCAATAGCGTAACTGAATTTATCCATATATTTTGTTTATCAAGCAACAAAAATACGTGTTTTATTTGAATAGAGTGCTATTTTACCTTTATTTTTTATTGTTTCTTCAAATTATACAGATCATGTGTTGTCGAAAAGGCTTTTTAAAGTGAAAATATTTATATATTTCATTACATTGATGGGCGGATATCTTTTAGTTAGATTGAATAAATTTTGTGATTTGTGTTGTTATTGCTCTTTACTTCTGCTATATTTGTCTATTGTTAAAAGAATGTATTATGAGAAATTTAGTGGTTTTATCAGGTGCTGGTATGAGTGTTGAAAGTGGGTTTAGTACCTTTCGCGATGCAGGTGGATTGTGGGATAAATATCCAGTACAGCAAGTGGCAACTCCCGAGGGCTATGCACGTGACCCTGAACTTGTGCTTCATTTTTATAATGAACAACGCAGGAAATTGCTTACTGCTCAGCCTAATAGGGGGCATGTATTACTTGCCGAAATGGAGAAAGATTATAATGTAACGGTCGTCACTCAGAATATTGATGATTTGCATGAGCGTGCCGGAAGTTCTCATGTTATTCATCTACATGGTGAGTTGACTAAGGTCTGTTCCAGCCGTGATCCCAATAATCCTCACTTTGTTAAGAAGCTGAATCCTTCAGAATATGAAGTGAAATTGGGAGATAAGTCTGGTGACGGATCACAATTTCGCCCGTTTATTGTGTGGTTTGGAGAGGCTGTCCCCGAAATAGAAACAGCCATTAAATACGTTGAGGAATCGGATATATTTGTTATAATCGGTACTTCTATGGTTGTTTATCCTGCAGCTGGATTGTTGAATTATGTGCCCCGAGAAGCGGAAATTTATTTGATAGATCCAAAGCCAGTAGATGCTCATTCTTATCGTAATATCCATTTTATTCAAAAAGGTGCATCGACAGGTGTTGCCGAACTGAAGGAATTACTTGCTGCGGAGAAATAGCAGTCGGGAAATAAATATGATATGGTATCCTACTGTGCTTAATATACCATAATGATGTGCCATGATATGAAAACGCTCCCATAATGAATCGAAGCGATTATTAGTGGTTAACCCCTCATCCAAATAATTTATTAAGGTTAGGTGGGTATTGTATATGGCTTTGGCTTTTTTCATTACCCGAATAGACCAATCGAAGTCTGCTGAATATCGATATTTTGTATTATAATGCTCTACCTGGGTCCGTTTGACAAAGAAAGCTTGGTGGCAAACCAACATCCCCTTCTTGAAGCTTTTCCATGTAAGCATCTCGGGAGCACGGAGTCGGCGTAAATGAAGGAACTTGCCTGTGCTGTCTACTATTGCTGTTTCTCCGTAAATGATGTCGGGCGAATCTTCAGTGGCACGTCTTGCGATTTGTTTTAGCGTGTCTGGCCTATAAAATGTGTCTCCTGCATTCAAAAAACAGAGATAATCGCCTGTTGCTAAATCAATTCCTTTGTTCATTGCATCATATAACCCCTTGTCGGGTTCGCTGAGCATTTTGGTAATGTACTTTTTGTATTGTTCTGCGATTAATAGGGTGTTATCTTTAGAAGCTCCGTCTACAATAATATATTCTATTTGAGGGTAATTGGAGATTTGCTCTGCAACACTGCGGATTGTACTTTCCAGTGTCTTTCCTGCGTTGTAGGTTATTGTAATTACTGAAAAAGTAGGATGTGATGAGGTCTCAGGCATTTTTACCGGTTATTTTATTATATATTTCAATATATTTTTTAGCTACATTACCTTCAGAATAATTGGCGACTGCTTTGTGACATGCTTGTTCAGATATTTGTTTATAATCGGGGTTCGTAAGCAGCCAATGGATACCGTTGGCAAAGTCTTCTGATGATTTATATTGTGCTACGTATCCATTATGCAAGTGATCTATCATTTCGGGAATACCTCCAACGTTGAATCCGACGCAAGGGACTCCACAAGCCATAGCTTCCATAATCGTGTTTGGTAGATTTTCTTCCAAAGAAGGGGTGACGTATAAATCCACAGCGTTGTACAGATTTACTAAATCGTGGTCATTATTAATAAAATTCAGTGGGAAAATACGGAAAGGGAGGTTGTGCAGTAGGTCTTCCGATTGGTTGCCGAATACAACGATGCTAAGCTGTTCTTTTAACTGAGGATATTTCTCATTGAGTATTTTGCAAGATTCGATCAGATAGTCGATTCCTTTTCTTTTATCTGAGACTTTCACTGAGCCAAAAAGTATCAACTTGCCGGTAACGGGCAACATGCATTTGGAACGAGCTTCTTTTTTGTCGTGTGGCTGAAAAAGCGCTACATTTATAGGGTTTGGAATAGTAATCACCGTTTGTCCTGCAAGTAAAGCACTACTTAGCGCCTTTTCTTTTAACCAATTGCTGCATGTTACAAAGATGATGGGAGCATTCTTATATAATTTCATCTTTTCTCTAAATACCCGGTAGGAGAGATCTTTGTTTGAACCTCCTCCATAGAGGTAGGGACAACAGTGGCATTCGGTCTGATAATTAGTACACTCTCTGGCATGGTGGCATATTCCGGTACAAGGCCACATGTCATGCATTGTCCATACAATTGGTTTTCCAGATAGCTGAATCTTTCGAATTGTTTTCAGTGATAGCATGCCTTGATTTATCCAATGTAGATGAATGACGTCTGCTTGTTTGAATTCTGGCAATACAGTGATGTCTGTGCCGCAGTTGGCTATATCTACAGCAAAGAGGTTGTCTTTTTTAAAGTGGTTGGCTTTCCATATAATAAAACGCTCCCAAACGAATTTTACAATATGAAGCCAGTTCTTTTCTAGTCCTACGACACTTATTTCGTCGGTTTGTTTATCACGAACCAGCAGTTTGGCTTTAATGCCATTGTTCTTTAAGGATTCCATTAGGCGGTTTGCAGCAATAGCGGCTCCGCCGATTCTCTCTGAAGTATTAATTAGAAGTACTCTCATAGTTATCTTTTTACTATTGCAAAGTTACTTATTTAGTCGGTACTTTATATTGTTCATGCACCAAAATCTCCTTTTAAAGTTCGTTTGATTCGCCTTATCGCTTTTGCCATAAAGCAGTTTGTCCGGTGGTAATATCTTTCATAGATCTTTCGGGCGTGCTTGTCTTCTTTTATCGGACTGATTTTTATTACTGGGAGAGATTCTTGCCATATTTTTGAATCATATAGGTCACCACCGCCACAGTTGGTCCCGGAACTGTCAAATCCTGTATTGCGTACTAATGACTTGCCCACATTGAGTGATAGAATATCTGAAAGGAAGAGTGAAGCGTTCCAGCGGATAGCCCATGAGTGATTGGCTCCGGACACTTGCCGGCGCAACATCCGAGTGAAGGGATAGTTACCATCAAAATCGAACGCCCTTGTTTGTTTGCTTGATTCTAGCTGCTTTAGTAATTCTTCGCCATTAGGATTAAATAGCTTCCATGCTCTTTTCCAAGTGCCCCATCCCCAACTACCGGTCCATTTAATAAGGAAAGTATCTGGCAACGAATCATCGTTCGTGAAATCGCACCCTTGTATGTGTCCTATTTTAGGTTCGTCTTTGTACATTTCAAGGGCATCATTCATAAATTGTAAAAAATAAGGGGCTACTATCAAATCATCTTCAAGAACAATAATTCTACCGTATCGATTGATTTGTGTAGTTACTCCGTCTATAATATTTCTTGCCAGCCCGTGATTTTTTTCTCTTTCAATAATCGATAAAGTAGCGAATCCTTTAATGGAATGTATGTAGTTTCTGGTCTCTTCTACTGCCAAACGATCCATTTCGTTTTGAGGAGCATCCGAATAGATTATCAATTGGCTTTGTGCCGCCAATTCGTTTCTCTGTAACGATCGGACGAGCTGTTGGGTATGTTTAGGTCTATTGTAGACAAATACTAATATAGGAGCTAATGTCGTCATCTTCGTTTTAAATTAATTATTATTCCTGTAAGATTCTTTTCGGGTGTTTCGTACTTCTAAGGTGCGTCTTATTAGGCTGAACGATATTTCCAAATATACAATAAAATCTTTTAATTTTCTTCGAAACAAAGATATTATAGCTTTTTTTAATCCTGCAAGTATGCTGAAAGCAAAGGCTTTAGTAAATGAATAATTGATATTGGCATATTCCGAAAGATGATAGACCCGTTCTGCACGAATAAAATCTTTTCGTTTCACTTCTCTGTATTCTCTGTCATGACAGGCAAAAGCTGTTGGAACATATCCGATACGATATCCGAAGTAAGTAATTCGGTTTGCGAAATCTTTGTCTTCACCGTAATGGTAAAAGAGAGGGGAAAACATTCCTACCTTTTTTATTATTTTAGTTGGAATATACCATACGGCAGCATTAATAAAGGGTGCTGTTACAATATCCTCTTTTGATCGTTTATTCAGGTCTGTTACACCTGTATATGCAGCAAACCCCTGTTCGGGCTTGTTGTGATCTCCTGTCAGATGGATAGGGGATAGGATGCCGTAGCTGGGATACTTGTCACTCGTTTCAACGAGCTTTCCTATAGTAGAAGGATCTACCCATGCATCTTGGTTTAATAAGAAAATAGCGTCGTAGTTTTCCTTTAGAGCCAATTCTATTCCTATATTGTTGGCTCTGCCAAATCCTAAATTTTGTTTATTGATGATGAGGCGTACTTCTGGATACTCCGTTTGTAGAGTACGGATCGTGTCGTCGGTTGAACAATTGTCGATGACAAGTACGTCTGTGGAATAGACTGAATTTCTTAGGCTTGATATACAACGATCTATCCATTGCATAAAGTTGTAGGACACTATGACAGTCAATACTTTCTTCATCCTTTTTTTATTATTTCGCATTGTATATCTCCTATCTCTGCCGCGGTTATCGAGAACGTACTATGCGAAGAGCCTAGAATTAAGGAAGTGCGACTTAAAGTATACAATTCTACCAAAGCTTCTTGCATCCCGTCCCGATCATTACGCTTAGCTTTATTTAATGAGGTTATAATGCGATTACCGAATTCTTGTTTCATTTCTTGCTTCACTCCTTCCGAGTCGGTCGCTAGGTAAAAGGATATGGTTTTATCTTCTTGATGCATCCGCTGGATGAATATTTCTATGGGACTATCGGCTATGGCAGTTATATTATCTGTACGACGAATATGCACGCCTACTACTGAAGCAGGAAAAGATCGTCCTGTTTTATTGATACACTCTAAGAGTTTAGGTATTGGTCTAAAAACGTCAAATGCTCCTCGGGGCAGTTTCGAAGGGAAAAAAGAGATACAACTTGCCATATAGACATTGCGCCCTTGGCACCATGACAAGAAATCGAAATGGTGAAAAAAGTTTGTTGTTACTTCTTTTTCGTAAAGGCAAGCATCAAATTGAATCTTTTCGAATAAGTAAGGGATGAAGAAGTTTTTAATTCGGGGACGATCATACAGATATTTATCAAGAAAGGAAGCTTCTTTTAGTTCAATGTCAATGTGGAGATGTCGAAGTGGAGAAAATAAGTCGTTAAAATTGCAACCTAGTCCCCAGTCTTGAAACCAAATAATGCGCAATTTTGTTTTGGCTCTTTCTGCTAAAGCAATAGCAGAAGCAATGGCTCTCATCCTATTTCCTAATCCTCCAGTGGGAACGAGTGTTATCATCTTTTTCTGCGTTTAAGTTTCTGATTAATGGAATATAAATCTTTTCCTGTCCATACCGAAAAGAACGTTATAAGCATGGATGTGTATAGTTTCTTTTGAAAAGGATGGATAAGGAACGCTTTGCCAAATTCATGAAACATCAACCTGTAACGATGGGCATAAATGGCTCCTACCATGCGGCGTTTGTGCCATGATGAAACAAATTGGCGCACGCCTTTTCGTTGAGCAGCGGTAGTAAGCAGGCTGTCGAATGCAATGTCAAGCGGTTGCATCTTTTGAATGGGACGTTCGTTTTTGGTTTCATACAATATATAATATATCGAAGTAGGTACTTTGGAGTAGGCAAAGTCGCATACGGTAAAAAGTCTGGCCAGGGTGATAATATCTTCTCCTGAAGGAATGCCGATAGGAAAACCTTCTATCTTTTGAATCTCCGTCTTGCGAACGGCAAACGAACTCATGTGTATGGGGAAATCAGTCCCTGCAGCCATCTCATAATAATTGTCCATGATACCTTCTTCGCCTTCAAAACTGAATCGATTAGGCAAAATCGGTGTTGAGGGGGCAATCCCTTTCTTAAGAAAATAGTACGATGTGGCAAATACTCCACACGATGGATATTTTTCTATTAATGAAGCTATAATAGCCAAGTGGTTTTCCTTCCATTCGTCGTCTGCATCTAAAAAAGCTATAAAGTTGTATTTGCTCTCTGCAATTCCTTTGTTGCGGGCAGCAGAGACTCCCGTATTCTTTTGATTGATCAGTTTGATGCGCGTATCATCTATACTTTCTACTATTGATGCACTATTATCCGTAGAACCGTCATTGATTACGATAATCTCAAAATTGCCGAATGATTGGTTCAGAACGGAACAGATAGCTCTTTTAATGTATCGTTCTTTGTTATATAGAGGTATGATAACGCTAATCATCTCTTCTATTTTTTACGGTTTAAAAGGAACTGCATACTTTCCTTGAAAACAACGGAGTTGGTGACCCACATTGTAAAAATATAGATGGCTGTAGCAATGATTATTTTTATGGTAAAAACCAGATAGATATTGCTGACGTTAAGTGTAATGAAATAAGTAACGGCCATTGTGGCTAAGGCGAAGAAGGCAAAAGGAAGGATGTCTTTCAGAGCTTTTATTAGGGTGAGTCTTAGCAATCTCCATACAAAATATTGCCATATAAACAACCAGCCGACATTGATGAGTACAAATGTTATAATCATTGTCTGAATGCCATACGGATGAGCGAATAGCAATGCCACCAATTGCAGAACGCCTAGCGCAATGGTATTCCACATGTAAATATTGGATTTGCCTTTGCTGATTATTAAGTTGGTGTAGAGTGTCGTTATTGGGAAAAAGGCTCCCCAGATGCAGAGCCATTGCAAAATAGTGACACATGGTAACCATTTGTCTGTTACAGCTATAACTATTAATTCGTGTGCGACGAGTGCCAATCCAAACATGGCAGGGAAGGAGATGAACGATGTGAATCGGAGCATTTTGCGAAATACGTTACGTTGTCTGTCCTGATCATCAGAAACTGCTGTCAATACGGGTTGGGCTACACCATTCACCATATTGCCTATCAGCGAATATCCCATATTATCCCATTTGTTGGCCTGGGTATAATATCCTACTTCGGCTGTGGAAAAAAGTCGTCCGAGCAGTAAAGAGAAGATATTATTGTTGGTCTGAATGAAAATGTTGGTTACTAGTATTTTGCTACTGAATTCGAACATTTGTTTTAATGGCCTTAAATTGATTGATAAGGTTGGGCGCCATGGGGAAAAATACCAAAACAGAGCGTTGGTTATCATAATATTGACTACACTTTGTGTCGCAATTCCCCAATAAGCCATACCATTGAATGCCATTGTTACCCCTACTATACCAGAGATTGTTAATCCTGTAATCTGAGCGATCGCTTTTTGCTTCACCATGAGCCGTTTGAATAAGATGGCATTGTGGGCTGTTGCGGTACTTGACATAAGAAAACCTAAGAAAAGAAATCTCGCCAAAGGAGTCAACTCTGGCTTATGGTAGAATTGTGCTATCAAAGGGGCACAGAAGAAGAGTATAATATATAAGGTAACTCCTAAGAGAGTGCTAAACCAGAATACGGCATTGAAATCTTTGTGCGAAGCATCCTTCTTGTTTACTAATGCGTTGGTGAAGCCGCTTTCTTGCAACGAACCGGCTATGACAGTAAAGATTGTAAGCATCCCTACCATGCCATAATCTTCGGCATTAAGAATTCGGGCAAGAAAGATGCCAAAGAAGAGATTCAATAGTTGTTGTGCACCATTGCTCATACCTCCCCAAAATAATCCTTTTGCTGTTTTCCCTTTTAAAGTCGATTCGTCTATCGTCATGGTGTGGTAATTCTTATTAAACCCTTTCGAAAGTAAGGTGGCTTCATTTGTTTTATATCATTCAGAAAGAGCATAACTCCTTTTGATGGCATTATTTGAGCTTTTGTAGGTGCAAATCTTTTTATGAAATATTCATAGTCGTCTTGACGATGATAGGTACAAAGCGCAATCTTTAGTCCTGGTTGGAATAATAATTCTTTCATACCTATAAGGACTCTTTCTTCCGCTCCTTCTACGTCGACTTTTATGAAATTGGGCTGGTGAGGATATGTTTTGAGAAAATTATCAATACTGACATTTATTTTGTCATCAACATCCGACACATATCGGTCTACTATCGTTACTTTGTCTTTCCAAGGAGCAAAAGTCGCTTGTAATGCTTCCAACCATTCTTTATCACGCTCAAAGAGTACTAGATGGTCTACTTTTTCAATATAGGTAAGTGCCATATTACCTTCTGCACATCCGATGTCAAAAAAAGTATCACCAGCTTCTATCGCAAACTTAGATGTCATATAGCAGTGGGGTGATTCCATATCTTGTTCCATCTTAAGTCCACTATATAGTTTTTTTATGGTAATTGCATTGTACGATCTTTTGAAATACAAACGCTTTCCCTCTTGCACTATATAAAGAAGCCCGTTTCCCGAGTCTTTTTCAACCATGATATCTTCCTCTTTATACTTTTCTGCAAAAGGTGCAGGGAAAGTATTCAAAGGGTGTTTTTGCAAATATGCTACAGCCGATAGGATCTCCTCGTTGTCAGAATGATTGCCGGTATAATATCGGATGATTTCTTGCTTAAGGTTCTTTCTCCTTTTTTGAAAAAGATATTCCTTCCACGTACATTCTGCTTTGTATTTTAGTGTAACCCAATTCATGCTGTGCAATGATAATATGGTATAAGATTTGTTTTTATTTGACTTCGCTACCGGGCTTTACTTCTTTGCTTGGGCTAATTACAGCTAAAGAACCGTCTACATTTTCAGCAGACAAAATCATTCCTTGACTTTCAATGCCTTTCAATTTGCGAGGGGCAAGATTAGCCACAAAGCATACTTGTTTGCCTATCAGTTTTTCAGGACTATAATGTTTGGCTATTCCACTCACGATAGTCCGTTTGTCCAACCCGTCATCTATTAGGAATTGTAATAGTTTGTCGGCTTTAGGCACTTTTTGGCATTCTAACACTGTACCTACACGAATATCAAGTTTCTCGAAGTCAGAGAACTCTATTGTTTGTCTGATTTCATTGGCTCGATAATTTTTCTCTGCGTTTTCTTTTTTACGGTCTTCCAATTTTTGTACTTGAGCTTCTACTACTGAATCGTCAATCTTTTCGAAGAGTAGCTCTGCCTTACCTAGTTGATGTCCATCTTCAAGTAAATCGGTATGTCCCAGATTTTCCCAATTGAATTCTTTCATATTGAGCATCTGGCGTAGTTTTTCCGAACTGAATGGCAAGAAGGGTTCAAAAGCAATTGCTAAGTTGGCAACCAATTGCAGAGATATATTAAGGATGGTAGCGACTCTTTGTTTGTCGGTTTTGATGAGATGCCACGGCTCTGTATCGGCGAGATATTTGTTACCGATACGGGCTAAATTCATTGCTTCTTTCTGTGCGTCGCGGAATTTGAATACATCGAGCAATTTTTCGACTTCCTCTTTTACACCAATGAATTCGTTGATTGTCTGCTTGTCATAATCCGTTAGCTCTGTCACAGCAGGAACCTTACCATCAAAGTATTTGTCGGTGAGTACTAGAGCGCGATTTACAAAATTACCATATACGGCAACCAGTTCGTTGTTATTGCGGGCCTGAAAATCTTTCCATGTAAAGTCATTGTCCTTGGTCTCAGGAGCATTCGCTGTGAGTACATAGCGCAATACATCTTGTTTGCCGGGAAGATCTTCCAAATATTCGTTGAGCCATACTGCCCAGTTCTTCGAAGTCGAAATCTTGTCGCCTTCCAGATTCAGAAACTCATTGGCAGGAACATTGTCGGGGAGTATATAGCTACCTTCTGCCTTTAGCATTGAAGGGAATACAATGCAGTGAAATACGATATTGTCTTTACCGATAAAATGAACAAGACGGGTTTCGGGATCTTTCCACCATTTCTCCCACGAGTCAGGCAACAGTTCTTTGGTGTTCGATATGTATCCGATAGGTGCATCGAACCATACATAAAGCACTTTGCCTTCTGCTCCTTCTACCGGAACGGGAATACCCCAGTCCAAGTCGCGGGTTACAGCACGAGGTTTCAGGTGCATGTCGAGCCAGCTTTTGCATTGTCCATAAACATTGGGGCGCCATTCTTTATGATCTTCAAGAATCCATTGGCGCAACCAGTCTTCGTATTGGTCGAGGGGTAAGTACCAATGGGTCGTTTCACGAAGTTCGGGTTTTGCTCCACTGATGGCACTTTTGGGATTAATCAATTCCATCGGACTGAGCGATGTGCCGCACTTCTCGCATTGGTCGCCATAAGCATTTTCGTTACCGCAATGTGGGCATGTACCAGTGATATAGCGATCGGCAAGAAACTGCTTAGCTTCCGGATCGTAGTATTGTTGATTTGTATTCTTTACAAACTTATCGTCGCCGTATAGCTTCTCGAAGAACTCTGTAGCCGTCTTTTTATGTATGTCGCTGGATGTTCTGCCATACACATCGAAAGAAATACCAAATTCTTTGAATGATTTCTTAATTAGATTGTGGTAGTGATCTACAATATCTTGGGGTGTTACTCCTTCTTTGCGTGCTCTGATCGTGATAGGAACACCATGTTCATCCGAACCGCCAATGAACAATACGTCTTCTTTTTTCAGACGAAGGTAGCGGACATAGATATCTGCAGGTACGTATACGCCTGCCAAGTGCCCAATATGAACAGGACCGTTGGCATAGGGAAGTGCCGAGGTGACGGTTGTTCTTTTGTATTTTTTATCCATATAGTAAGTTTGTATTATTTGCTTATATTAAAAGATGTTGCAAAGATACTGTAAGCCGAGAGCAATACAAAAAATAAATCCAAAAATTTATCCTTTTATTCCCAAGTAATGGCGTGTTGATGCAAAATGTTGTAAATAGAGAAAAAATCATTATCTTTACAACCGTTTGAAAAAGCGTTTTGTGGCGGTATCAAATTTAACTATCTAATAGATTATGAAGAAAGTAACTTTAATTTTACTGGTAATGGTTATGTCAATGACTTCTTGGGCTCAACAGCGCAAATTGCTCTATCCACAAACGGCGAAGGTGGATACTGTGGATGTTTACTTTGGTGTGAAAGTTCCTGATCCTTATCGCTGGCTCGAAAACGATACAAGTGCGGCCACAGCAGCTTGGGTTCAAGCTCAGCGTAAAGTGACCAACAGATATTTGTCTAAAATACCTTTTCGTGGCAACCTACTGAAACGCTTGACGGAGCTTGCCAATTATGAGAAGATAAGTTTGCCGAGCAAGAAACATGGTAAATATATCTTTTCTAAAAACGATGGATTGCAAAACCAAAGTGTGGTTTATATGCAAGATGCACTTAATGGGGTGCCCCGAGTTTTTCTGGACCCGAATAAGCTTTCTACCGATGGAACGGTCGCGTTGCAAGGACTGTCTTTCTCGAAAGATGCAAAATATGCCGCTTATCTTATTTCTCGTAGCGGATCGGACTGGATGGAAATTTATGTGATGGATGCTGTTACCGGCCGTTTGATGGATGATCATCTCAAGTGGGTGAAATTCAGTGATGCAGCTTGGCAGGGTGATGGCTTCTATTATAGCGCTTATGATGCTCCCGTTCAGGGCAAAGAACTTTCGAATGTGAATGAAAACCATAAAGTTTATTACCATAAGTTGGGTACTTCTCAGTCTGAAGATAAGTTAGTTTATCAGAATTTAAAGTATCCACGCCGGTTCTATACATCTTCTCTAGATGAAGATGAAACCATGCAATTTTTGTATGAAAGTGGTGACGGACGTGGAAACGCTTTGTATGTTAAAGATTTGAGTAAGCCCGATGCTGAGTTTCGATTGATGGCAAGTGATATGGATTATTCTTATAGTCCGGTTGAAGTATTTAATGGGAAAATCTATATTTATACGACTTACAAGGCTCCGAAAGGGCGTGTGATGGTGACGGATATAAGCAAACCCGAATTGAAAGATTGGGTCGAATTGATTCCTGAATCGAAAAATGTATTGTCCAGTGTGTCCATTATTGGTGGAAAGTTATTTCTTACTTACGATAAAGATGCTGCCAATCATGCTTTTGTCTACGGTTTGGATGGAAGGCAGATTCAAGAGATAAAATTGCCGTCTTTGGGATCGGTGGCTTTCAGTGGAGAAAAAAATGATAAGGAGTGTTTCTTCAGTTTCACTTCGTTTACTATCCCCGGTGCTACTTATGAGTACGATATGGACAAGAATACTTACGAACTGTTTCGTGCTCCCAAGGTTAAGTTCAATGCAAACGATTTTGTTACTGAACAAATATTCTTTGCAAGTAAAGATGGTACTAAGGTGCCTATGTTTTTGACTTATAAGAAAGATTTGAAGAAGGATGGCAAGAATCCGGTGCTCCTTTATGGTTACGGTGGATTTGGTATAAGCATGAATCCCGGGTTTTCGGTTTCGCGGATTCCTTTTTTAGAGAATGGTGGCATCTACGTGCAAGTCAATCTCAGAGGTGGTAGTGAATATGGAGAAGAATGGCATATTGCCGGAACAAAGATGCAGAAGCAGCATGTGTTTGACGATTTTATTGCAGCTGCCGAGTATCTCATCAAAGAAAAATATACTAATAAGAATAAGGTAGCTATTTTGGGCGGTTCTAACGGAGGCCTGCTGGTAGGTGCCTGTATGACTCAGCGCCCCGATCTTTTTAAAGTGGCAATCCCCGAAGTTGGTGTGATGGATATGCTTCGGTATCATAAGTTTACGATTGGCTGGAATTGGGCAAGCGATTACGGTACAAGTCAGGATAGCAAAGAGATGTTTGAATACCTGAAGGGCTATTCTCCTTTGCATAATTTGAAACCGGGAGTAAAATATCCGGCTACGATGGTTACTACTGCCGATCATGATGATCGTGTAGTTCCTGCCCATTCTTTTAAGTTTGCCGCAACTTTGCAGGCTTGCAATAAAGGCAATAATCCTACTATTATACGTATTGATAGTAAGGCTGGACATGGTGGCGGTAAGCCGATGACTAAAGTACTTGAAGAACAAGCCGATACATATGGATTTATTATGTACAATTTGGGAATGAAATACAAATAGTCTTTGCTTTCGCTTGCAAAAACCACATATGCCCCTAAAAATGTTGTCGTATGTTAGTTTTTTTGAAAACTTAAGGACGTCACCGGAAAAACTAACATATGACAATTTCGTACGATATAGAAGTCTTTTTCAAAACATATATTCTTTTTGTTATCAGCGGATAACCTCTTTCTGTTTTCCTAGCATGCACACCCCATTGACATAAAAATGTACTGACTGATAATATGTTATCTCGAAGCCGTTTTTCAGAACGTTTTTTGAGTTGAATAATTGTCGCTGTACTGATACTTTTTTATCCGTACGAGGGTCTTTCGTTTCATCAATAAACTTTGTGCTGTAGTTCTCAAAAAATGATAAGGACGAACCTAAAAATTCATAAGGACGAAAATAAATGTTTGTCCTTATAAACTTTTATTTTCGTCCTTATGAATTTCTCGCTGTCTATCAATGTGTTGCATATAGCTCCTTTATGTCTTTGTACTGATTTGGTTTACATTTGGGCATTGAACTGATGACAAAACACGTTCTGGAATATCTCTGACGCTATACTCGGATAAAAAAGTATCAGAATATCTCGGCATGTTCATTTTGTACACTATTTAGCCTGCATAATTCATCCTCACTACTTATCGTATGTCTTTGTCAAAAAATCCTTCCATCCATTCAATTTGACTCACCAAAATTATACTATTATCTCTTTCAAATCCTCTGAAACAGCTTCAATATTCATTTATGAA
>JAAYUD010000114.1 GCA_012517855.1 Bacteroidales bacterium | reverse complement strand
TCCGAAAGGATAGTAATGGTTCACCTGTTCCACCGTTCCGCTCTGATTAATCACCACACGGTTGTTGCCCTCGTGGTCTTGCAGATAGTAATGGTATGTAGGTATCGTTCCGTTCATGGTGATATATCCTTCTTCGGTAAGTATTTTGTCCAAGGTTCTGTTCTCATAGACGAAATTTCCGCAGTAGTCGGTCACTGCTGTGCCATGTACTACTCTCTGCTTCACACCGTCAGCGGCATAAAGATAAGTAATATTTCCCGAAGTTGTTGCAAGAGAGGCAGGTAAATTTAAATCGTTGTACGAAATAGTGATTCCTTTATTCAAGTCCTGTGTCATATTGCCGTTGGCATCATAGAAATATTCCGTAGTCTGGTTTGTGCCGTCTACGAAGTGCATCCCTCCGTTAGCGGGTGTTTCAGTAGCGGCATCGGTCACTTTCTGCAACTGGTTGCCAGAGAGGGTGTAGGTCAGATTATCTATCAAAGCGTAGCTTCCCGAAGTGGTCTTGCCATAACGTTGCAGTCCGGTGATAGCTCCGTTGCGGGTATAGCCTGTGATATTCTCGCTGTAGTGGTCCGGGTTGGTAGTTATACCGGTACCCTCGCCATAAACGGCTGTCGTCAGACGTTCCAATCCGTCGTATGTAAACTTATAGCCTCTTAGTGAGGTATCGCTTCCAGCCCTCCACGTCATGCTGCTTATATTGCCGTTATAGAGTGCAGTACCCGGTCCGTCGGTATAATAAAGATCCTGCGTCAGTTTATCGCACGAAATACCTGTCAGCCAATTGCGTACATTATAAGTATATACTATACTTTTGATTCTGCCTAACGACCGTTGTATACAGCGATTCCGGTAGTCGTAAGTATTGGACACCAGCACTTGTGGCAGACTTCCGTTCAGCGAGTGGCTCACTTCTGTCAGGCGCTCCATTCCGTCGTATGTATAGTCGTACTTCTCACTGATTGTAGGAAGTGAACTTACCTGCTGACGATGCGTCAAAGATTTGACTAATCCTGTGAAAGTATATTCCTTGTAGTTTTTGTCGTATCCTCCGAGATGGTTACTTTGAAATGTCTGGACTGCTCTGCAACGGTCATCGTAATATGTGGATCCAAAGATATCGGGTAGTGTGGATGTCCCTAGTTGAGCTGTGCGAAAGCCTGTCACGAGTCCGGGTATAGTACCGAGCACGAAATCTGTTGGACCGCAAGACAGCGAATCGGCATAAGCCGAGAATGCGGGAAGAGAAAGGAAACGATAGTCGTCATAATATTCGGTCTTCAGTACCGATGGGTTGGGAAGTGTTATGCCACTGAGAGAGTAGCCCCATCCCGACAGTCCGCCATTTGTAGTATATGAAGCGGTGACATTTACATCCGAATAACTTAGCGATGATATGTCGCCGCATGTTCCTGTCATGACCTCTCTGCCCAGCTGGTCGGGAAGGCTGAAAAACCATTTACCGCGTTTTCTCATTTCTCCGTCCTGGGCGAAGATGCGATGGTCGCCACCATCGTATCTGTAATAAAAGGTTTCCGCATCGGGCATTTTGGCTTCTATACAACGGTTGAGGGTGTCGTAGGTATAGATATAGGCATACTTGCCAAGTATGGCGTCTGTCAAAAGCCATGACGTATCACTTTGAAGGGCATTGGACGCTTCAGGAGAGAGAACCACCCGGATATTCCCCTGGTCGTCATATACGAAGTAAGTGTCGGTACATACTGCGCCGTTCATTGCACGTTTTAACACAATCTGCCCCATGCGGTCTTTAAATTCGTATACGGTATGTCCGTCCTCATCGGTAGATGAGGTGACCGCGAGCATGCCATCTGCATAATACCCTGAACGGTATAGCGAAGTACCGGATATATAATAGAGAGCACACTGCAAAGCTGTGTTGCCCGAGGCCACATTGGTCAGATAGTCTGTGTGTACTGCCTTGCTGTTTGCCTGCCAGCTCCCACCCGGTCCATACTGTGTGAGAATGCGGTTGAGTGGCGATGCTTCATACTCTGTCTTCGAATAATCATAGGTGCCGAGAGACTGTCCGCCGCTCTCGTAAGGCAGATATTCTTTATATGGTCTGCCATAAGTGTCATATTCGCGTGTCGTAATCCTGTTTTTCAAGTTCGGCGTGGCTTTCCATTCCGTTAAAGAAGATTCACGACCCAAATCATCGTAATACTGTATTTCACTACGAAGAGACTGGAGTGTGTTGTTGCGGTCTACTACACAATATTTTTCAACCGGAACAGTCGTTAAACGATAATTGCATGTTTTGTCGGTAGGAAAAGGCAAGGCTACTGCACTGACGGTGACTGTCAGCGAAGCTCTCCGGGAACCTGGTATAATATTCTGACTGGAAACAGCGGGAGAATCATTTGCCATAACCGACATAGGACGCAGTGACAGTGAGTACATACCTGCAGATAACGTAAAGGAACCGTCGGAAGGAGCGCTACAAGAATTTATTTCTGAATCGCTCCATATTTGTGCATTGCCAGGATAACTGCACAAATAGAGAGAGTACATCTCGCCATTGTAAACAATATTGGTTTCCACTATAGAAACGCGAAGGTCCGTAGTAGTCGTAATAATAATGACGCTGTCAGCATTGTTTTGCGCTATTTGAGGATACCATGACAATGAAGCTGTTACAGGGTTGTTTACAGATAAATCAAAGAACCTGTAATCAGTAGGATTTACCGGAACGTCCTGAGCATAAGTCATCAAGCAAGGAGCTAGTGAGAAAAAGAACAGAACAAGCCGTATATAACGATATTTAATGAGCATAGTTGTATTCATAATTATTAATGATTTCTCTATCACCGTCAGTATTTATTCGGTAGATAGTAGTGAGACGTCCAAGAGTATCGTATTCATAATATAATGACATGCCTGCGGCATCTGTTTTAGAACTGATGCCATTGAGTGGTGAATAGGTGTAACACATCACTTCTGTGGGTGATATCTCTGCCGAAGAAAGAGCATTACGAATATGGTAATATGCTCCTCTTGAATCGTTGTTGTTATGATAGAGAGTGGAGATATACGAATTACCCAATATATTTAGCATTTGGGTATAATCAGCTCCTGCAATATGAGCTCCTAAACGCGCTCCGTTCATACACCATAAATAAGCCTCCTTACTTCCGTCACGATGAATCACGCTTAGAGGGTTCCCAATGGAATCGTACTGTGAAACCATATAATCCACATAGAGCAAACTTCCTGCATACTGTTTTTTAATTTTGTAAGGCAGAATCAGCGAATTGTTTGAAAGCGTATATTCTATGGCAGACTTAGAAAGGAAGGTTCCATTCAGCGAATTGACTATTTCTACAGGATAATCTAGCAGATGCCGCCCCACCATAGTTAAAAAGAGAGAACTTCCTGTTATATCAGCCGGGTATATAAAGGTTGTCTTACGTTCTTGTCCCCTACTATCATATCCCGTCTTTGTCTTCAGCAGGCGCGAATCGGTGTAAGTATAGCTTTCCGAATTTTCGAGGTTGACATTTCTGTATTCAGTCGTAGTTTTCTCACGCAGATACGGATAGTAAGTATAATAAAGACCGGCAGAAGTAACCCTCACTCTTAATTGCTGTATCTTATCAATAATAGAAGGATAGAGATGAATATAACGCACGCCTTCACCAAATCTGGTCTGGCTGTCGTTGTAAAGGTATTGGGTATTTCTTTTCAACACTCCATTTTGTGTATAGACTTTTTCTGCCAATATCTGACCACGTTCCAGAGCCAGGCTTTGCCCTTCTTCCGTCTTCCAAAGCGGTATCACTTCGTTGTTACTGTTTCTTACCGTATCGCTTACTGCATTGAGAGGGGAGGTGTCGTTATATCCATTGTCATAATTTTTATATGAATATACAGTGAATCCGTTTCCTGGCTCTTCGACTGCCACTTCTGTATATGTGACATGGCTTGTCGCCAAGGTGGACATAGGGAAAAATGGATTGGAATTGAAATAAAAATAAGAAGATACGTTTATTGTCTGATGGGTGCCCAATGGTATGTATTTTTCGAGTGTAATGTTATTATATCCTTGTACATATTGGGGAACATAACAAAGAACGCCGCTCGAAACAGTATCACCGGCTGCATAGTTTTTTACATAATGATATTTCAGTTCTTTAAGAAGCGTGCCACTTTTACTATAGTTTCTAACTGTTTTGATGCGTACCCCACCTGTAACAAGACTATTTCCTGCAGAATTCTCTATCACAGAAAAAGGCCATATCCGTGCTGTTCTACCATAGCGGTTAGGTTCGTACTCCAATGCTGTATAGCCGCCTGTAGGATAATGAATCTCCTCTAACATCCCAGCTTTGTGATACACAGCATTTGAACTTGGCTTCTTTATCGTATCGTAGCACTGTGGATTATTTTTCACATAAGTCAATAGATTCGAGCTATTTGTATAAGAAAAGATGCTACTTTTAGGGCCGTTGTAGAATCCGTAATAATCGGTCTGATTCGACAAGTATGCAGGCAGTTGAGTAGGATTATATTTTAGCGTATAGCGGTCGTGCTGTTCATCATCGCCCAAGACTACCGACATAAGTTTCATCCTTACAGATGTATCGGCCGTATAATTAAGTCTTATTCTGCGAACTGCTGCCCCCGAAAGTGACGATACCCTGATAGAATCGAGTTTCAGTGGGAAGAATCTGTTCCGAATAACAGTCATATCCGTACCTGCATCTACTGATGTTATTTTTTCCGTATTGGCATTACTCACATCAGGATAATCATGAAAATTATTTAAGTAATTGGTAAAAATAGCATTATTATATGATGTGGCATGCGGATAATCTAATTGATTTGAAGCTACCGAATTGTATAAGTCTACCCTTCCTTCTGGAAAAGTTATCGTCTTGAGATAACAACCGTTTATCATCGTCGACTTGTACCCATCAGAATAATTGTAGTTATATGCTGTAGTGCTGTTATATTGTGCCATATCCTGAAAGCTTGCTATATCGATATGAGTATTTTTTTCGTAATCGAATCTTATCTTATATCCATTGGGTGATTCTATCGATACAAGAAACCAACTCATCAGTTGTACGTATGCGCCCATATAATCTGTAGCATAATTGTTGACTTCGTTGAATCCAGGTCGTGAACATTCAACTGAATTAATAGAACCTCCAAAGGTATACTTTATATCTTTCTCATCGGTCAATACGAAGGTCTTCAATACATCCCGCAGATTCACATGCCTCTTGTAAGGAACGATATAGACCGAAGTATCTGTTCGGGTTTGTGCCAATGCCTGAAATTCGCCTGCCAAAGAATCACGAACCGCTTGTATCTGAAAGCAACCGCCGTCCTTAGTCTGAATGGTAAATGTGCTGTCTGGATTGATATAGAAATGGCCGGTCCGCCCGTTGATACTGACATAGTATTCGTCGGGATCGGCTACAGGATTGGCATCATAATCCATCATTAAAGGATATGACAGTTTAGCTGTAGACGACCATGCGGCATCAGTACGTCCATCTGCCTGTATTTCGAGCATACCCCCACCACTATTAGTGTTTGCTATTCGGTCGCCAAAGTCCGATTCACCTTTTATAACCCTTGTAATGACACCACCAGCTTGAAGTGACCATCCCATACCTACAGGGCCTGGAAATAAATCGGGACGAATGCCAGAAGCATGATATGAAAGAAATAGAGGAACTGACAGCTCTTTATAATTTATATTGTATAGGGGTATTTCTATCTCTGCAGTTCCAGTAAAGTTACCTATAGGGATTTGTCCATATAAACCCAACCCCGCCGCTTGTGGCGAAGGGGGGAGAAAATTAAATGATGTACCATGCGTAGGGACCACAGTCTTATTGAATATTGGGACTACTGATTTCGTTCCTACAGGGTTAACCTGCTGTGCATTTAATGTACAACAATAGAATGCAAGCAATAGACAGAGATAATGTTTTTTCATAATGTTAATTGATTAGTTGCAGTTGAAGTTTCCAAATATGTATCTTGTTCCCAACTTTAATTGTACTTGTATGTATCATAGGATCTGCTATTTTAATTTCAAAATTTGTAAAGGTTACAGCCAAACCTATCAACTGGGAAGAGTTACATAATAATAACCTCGTATGGTCACTGCTAAAGATCGAATTCCCAGTGACCATACATTTTATCGAGAGATATCTTTGTCTCTTGATCAGGTTGTTGTGTAGATACTCCAACTACTGCGAATAGAGTCGCCATTAAAAATAAAGCGATTTTTTTCATTTTCGAAATAATTTAGTTTTACTAGTAAATATACAGGACTCCCACAGAAAAAGCAAGAAAATCATTTCACAATCATTTCACAATTTAATGGAGAGGCTTTACAAGGTGTATAAGTGGAATTGTAGTATATGTAGAAAGTATCAGATCATTCTAATTTTTCGGTCGAAATCGTCTGATTTTCCTTTTTCTTGAAAGACTTTCTCATTGAGACGTTGACGAATCATACTGATTCCTGAATTGGAAGAAGAGAGAAGACATGCCATCGCCGACGGATTCATTCCTATTTTGACCAACATACATACTCGATACTCCTTTGTGCTGATAGGCGGATAAAGTTGCTTGAGGCTTAGGCAGAAATGAGGATGAGTTTCGTCTAATATCTGTTCCAATTTATAGAAATCATCACCGGTCGCTTTGGAACCTTCTTGTGAAAGATGGCGAAAATGGATATAGATGTCGGATACCTCTAAACACTCATTCAGTGTTTTTTGCTTTTCGTTTGTTACATTGATATGTTCGTTCTCACGTTCCAGATATGTTTTTTCTAAATTAAGAATGATTATATCCAGTTCGGAAGAGGTATTGCCGATGTGCAAAGATGACAGCCGTTTGTTTAGTTCTTCAATTCGTACGTCATTGACCGACATCTGCGATATGCTGTTTTGTTGCATATTTTGCAAAAGCTGTTTTAACAAACAACTCCGCTCTCTATTCCTCGCTTTCCTTTTTTGAATATAAAAGTAAAATGTCAGCAAGGTTGCCAGTAATACTAGGACCAAAAGAATGGTAAAAAGCCGTTCGAAAGATGATTTTCCTTTGAGGCGATCGTTTTCTTTTTCTACCTGGAACTTGGAGATGAGCGCTTGCATGAGATTTTGATTCTTTAAAATCTCTTTACGGGTTAGAGAGTCGGAATTGGCAGAGTATGCCGACAGGTACGTATATGCATCTTGATAGTTGCCTTTCTTTAAAAATATATGCGGCAGTTTGGAATAAGCTTTACCAATAATAATGTATTTGTTCTCTTTTTGACCGAGACAACGGTTATAATAATAGATTGCATAATCGGTCTGTTGCATATCTTTATAATAGTTGGCTAGAGAGATGTCGACCATAGCAGAATCAGAAGTATACCCAATAAAGCATTGATCGTTGGCTTCTGTAAGGAGTATAAAGTAATGTACACGCTCTGCCCGCAGTAACACAGGATGAATCTTAGACTTCTCCCAGTAGGCAATAAGCGAAAGTAATAAGGCGGATATATATAAAAAACAATACTTCTCCATTATATCTTAATAACTACAGTAATCGCAAAAATAGTACAAAGAATATAAACTTACAACTTTATCGTAAAATAAATTCATTTCACACATGTTTACATCTCATTTCATTTGCATTTCAACCTTTGCCACCTTCGTATGACACCATTACGCGCTGCTGCACAGTGCGTTAACGATGCACCGTATACAACGCCAGCGAAAAGAGGTCCCAAAATCGGCGCTAGAGCATATTGTGGGACACTTATTTTCAGCAGACCTCTGCTTAGAACGAGTCTAAATGCTATTCTACGGATAGCTGTGGGCCCGCTTTGTATACAGACGAGCGGGCTCCACCCATTTTGATAAGTACCGGACGAGGGCCCTTGCACAATTCGCGCAATCGGCGATAGGCGGTGGCACGAGTCTGGTTCATCAAGAAGCGGAATTCCATGGCCGAAATACAGTCGTGTATCTCGAGAAAATCTCTCAATAGTCGTCGCACGGATTTGTCGGTCAAGGTAACGGAACGCTCACACGCCGTCGATTTCTGAAAAGATGTTTCTTGGGCAATCTCTTCGATCAGTTTCTTCTCGGGACGGAAATCCACTGTGCGTACTTTTATTTGTCGGGCATTGATCTCCGAAGGATCGTTGAAAGTCGGAGCCGTGATACCTACCGAGAAATAGCCGAGACCCTCGAGATGCACACTCATTCCCGACGAAAGGCGACGGGCAAGCAAATGCGACAATCCCTCCACAACGGCTCTTATATCTGCCTCTGTCGGTATCGATGTCTTCTCAAGTTCCTTGCATACTTCTTCGAACTCCATCGTTATCACGTTCGACACTCGCACATGATACGGCTTCTGTCCTTCTTTCAAACTGGGTGTGTCGTACCAGCTGTAGTTGATTGTTCCCATTAGTTGGTTGTTTAAGATTAAGTTTATAATTAGGATCTGGAAGTATCACACGTGTGCGACATAAGTATCACACGTGTGATACAACTGTCGCACAGCAGTGAGACGTATGTCGCACACGTGTGATACTTCCATCTTGTACAGACAAAGATACAAAAATAAAACGACATAATCAATTGTTTATAAGGGCGTAATCAGGGCTTTGCTTTCGTAACTGACAAATGCTTGTCAATCGGATTGATACACCTATATTTGCGGCATAATCGAATAATATAAATTAAAAATGAATATGTACAAATTAAAACATTCGGAAAACACAGAGAGCGGGCATAAGCTCAAACAAATCATGCAACAGTTGGATCGCTATTTCAAGACTCATTACGAGTATCATTTCAACGTAATCACCGAGGGTGTTGAGATACGTAAACGGGGCGGTGGCGATCTCCATTTCGTGCCACTACGCGAACGGCAGCTAAACGGGCTCGCCATCGAGGCTATGTATGTAGACATCGATTGTCTTGATAGGGACGTACGACGTTATTTTCATTCGCCGATGGTCCAAGAGTATCATCCGTTGAGGCATTACATCGATCATCTGCCCCGATGGGACAAATGCGATAGGGTGGCTGCGCTGGCGCGCCACATCAGTAAGAATATCACGTGGCTGTCTCTATTCCATCGCTGGCTGCTCGGTATGGTGATGCAGTGGATAACGCCTCACCCCGTTCACGGCAATGCCCTGATGCCGATACTGATCAGTAGTCGACAGGGTATGAAGAAGTCGACCTTCTGCCGTCTCTTGCTACCCCAGCAATTGCGTCGGTACTATACCGACGAATTTGACCTGACCACTCGAAGCAATGCCGTGCCCAAGCTGTCGAAATTTGCACTTATCAATATCGACGAGTTCAACCGCATGGGTGAAGCGAAATGCGCCCGATTGAAAAATATTCTTCAGATGGCAGATACGAGTACTAAGTCTTACGGTAGTGCCGAGTACGAGCAGAAGCAACGCACCGCTTCTTTCATTGGGACTGCCAACTATCGGGAGCTACTGACCGATCCCACCGGTTCGCGTCGGTTCATACCAATTGAGCTGAAAGACAGAATTACTAAATTGCGGATAAACTATGATCAGCTCTATGCACAGCTCAAATACGAGATTGGCCTGAAAAAGCGGCACTGGCTACAGCCATGCGAAGAAACCCGGCTCATCGAACGCAACGTAGCCTACACCAAACGCCCGATAGAAGAGCCCATTTTCAATGCCTGCTTTCAGGTGCCTTCAGCGGAGGATGCTGAAGAGAACGTTAAAAGTTTCTCCATCTCGCAAATTTACGAAACGTTGCGCAAATACAGTCCTTCTACCATGCGCGATATATCCATCAACACTTTTGGCATACACCTGGCGATGATGGGAGTGAAGAAATTTCGTACCAAGGTCGGTTACTTATATCGGCTCAGAAAGATGGTTTAGCCCGCATATTTGCGATGACTCTATTTCTTAATTGGATTTTTCTTGTTGCTTTTTAGTGATCTCGTTCATCAAGTCTGTCAGATCTTCACGAAGCCATTGATAGAGATAGAGCGTTTGGTAAGAAGTGCTTTTGCGGAGAATCAGCTCTAGCGATGCTTGACTATTGTCATAGCTGGTTATCTCGTTGTGATATTGTTCTTCGTGTTCGGCAAGCTTCTTTATCTCGTTTTCTCTTTCTCTTCGAAGGACAGAACAAATGGGGTTGAGAAGTTTCATAATCACATTGTCTTTGATATGATGTCCCTGAATGTAGAGATAGGTCGTTTTCGGGTTCAATCCCAGCCGTTTGAGACTTTCGCCCAGCGCATCTACTTTGGTTTGGGTCGCACCGAATTTGTTGCGCATCCGATGCAACGAAGATCGAACGTGACGTTCGGTTTCGTACAGGCTTTGTTGCGGATTGTTGACGTCTACATCGCCGAAAAGTCGTGCGGCGTCATTGAATTCGTGCATGGGGAAGGTGTATGTGTCGTGTTGGCGATAAAACCAGATGCACCACAAGAAGAGCGGATAAACTATTTCCGAATATTGTTCCATAAAAGCTACAAAATCTAGTATTTGCCTGTCGTTCAATGTGCTCTGTACGCATACATCGTGTAGTCCTTCGGCATAGCATTGATAGTTTTCTATAGCATACGCATAGGTCTGGAAAATGTAACGATTGGAATTGATATCGTCCGATACTTTTGTTGCCCCTTGCAGTAAGAAGTCGTAATCGCTATCTACACAGGCAATAAGATTGGGTCCCAATTGATTTGCTTGGAGCGAATTGGTCAGTACCATTTTTTTCCCTTTAGCCAAGGTCGTTTGCGAGGGAAGCATTACCTCAAAGTAATGGTCTTTATCTTCAAATTCGGATAGAATATTGCGCCAGAATGCTACATCATCGTAACTTTCTACGTATGCTACAATACGTTGTCGCTGGCGCTTAGGATATAAACTGTGTGATGCTCCAAAATAATTTGATGATAAATTATCGACTAATCTGCGCGACATAGTTTAGTGTTTCTTGGAGTTGGTGGTTATATCTTCGACTTCTGTTACTTTATCTATCCAGCCTTCCATAATGACAGCAGGAGAATGCGTGGTCAAGATGATTTGGGCATTAGGATTGAGCTTTGTGATTTTTCCAATGAGTTTTTGCTGCCATTCAATGTGCAAAGAGGCTTCGGGTTCATCCATAAACAATACACAGTGTTGGTTATCTTCTACTAGTGCAGTGAGTAGGATGAGCACCATTTGTTTTTCACCGGATGAAAGTTTGTAAGGTAATAGAAGCTCGTCATTCTGATAAAAAGCAATATCATTGCGCTGGCGTGCAATTTTTTTATTGGTATAGCTGAAAAGTTCGTCGATGCTATCTTGAAATAGTTGTTTCGGCTTTGATATTTCGGCGGCTTTTACATGATCTGCAGCTTCTTTACTTGCCAAAAGTTCTATCATACGATTGCCTATATTTACCTGATAGTCCAAATATCGTCTTTGCATGAGGTATATTTGCCAATCGAGTTCTGATTTTACATTTTTATCAGCCATCCGGGCTGTAAATTCTCCCTGAACCAGTGGGCGATCGTAGCTTTTGATGAAGTCATAAACGATGTATGTAGCGTCTTCTGGATCAAAATAGAGATGTACGCCATCAATAGTGCCGTTAGTTGCCTCTCCTGCTATGTTATCGAGAAAACTGACAGACTTGCTTAGTATAGTCGTTTTGCCTACACCATTCACCCCCGACAGAATATTTACATCGGGCTTTAGGTCCCAAGCAATAGAATATTTGTTCCAGAGACCTTCTATTTCTATCCGTCGAATGTAATTCGCTCTTGTCCTCATCGTCGTAATGATTAGTATTTCTTTCTTCAAAGTTAATCATTCTTCTGATTTTATTGTTACTTTTGTGAGAAAATTATTAATAATACGAAAGAAATGCCAAACGATAAAAATATGAGAGGGCATGCTGCCGTATTGGCAGCCAATGCTTTATGGGGATTGAATGCATCGATAGGCAAAACGATATTGGGAGAGCTTTCGGCTCTTACCGTGACCACGATTCGCATGGTCGTAGCGGCTTTAGTGTTTTGGACATTTTCTTTGTTCCTTCCCAAAGAACATGTGCATCATCAAGATATGCTCAAATTGTTTTTTGCTGCTCTGCTGGGTGTTGTTCTCAATCAGGGAATGTTCCTCTTCGGACTTTCGTATACCACTGCTCTTGACGCTTCGATCGTAACCACTGCCATGCCTATTATTACGATGATCATTGCTGCTATCTACTTAAAGGAACCGATAACCGGCATGAAAGTGATGGGCGTTTTTGTTGGTGCCATGGGGGTTTTTATTTTGATACTGAATTGTCAGACAACGGGACGCCATCCCGGGAATCTGACGGGGGATGTACTGTGTCTGTTTTCACAAATCAGTTTTGCATTCTATTTGGTGCTGTTTAGAGATCTTGTTTTGAAATATTCGCCTATTACCATCTGCAAGTGGTTGTTTATATATGCTTCGGTTTGTTTCATCCCTTTCTCTTACGCAGATCTCGTTTCAATCGATTTTTCAACTTTCTCCGTAGCTCTTTGGCTTCGTTTGGGGTATGTCGTAATAGGAAGTACATTCCTAGCTTATATCTGCCTGATGAGCAGCCAACGTTTGCTTCGTCCTACTATTGTAAGTATGTACAATTATATTCAGCCCATTATCGTAGCATTGGTTATGGTGATGATGGGTATTGACGATCTCGATTGGATGAAAGCTGTTGCCATCATTCTTATTATACTAGGTGTATCTTATGTCACTTTGAGCAAATCGCGTACCGATTTTGAACAAGTGGGAAAAGAACTGTAAAAGTATCTTTTCGTTTGTTTAAGAAGAATATAAGCTCTTATTTCAGCAGCTTGAAATATTCGTCCAAAAGCTGTTTGGCAGCCACAAACGATGTAAGTTTGCCGTCCAATACATCGTTTTCTCTTTGTTGAAGCATTTCGGCAATCGTATTATTGTGGTAGAAACTGCTCCGCAGATGTTCGTTGATGGTCTCGTACATCCAATACTTGCTTTGTTCATTTCGGCGATAGTCGAAATATCCGTTTTCTTTGACGAAGGCGATATACTCGTCTACCATATCCCATATTTCTTTGATCCCAATGCCATAAAATCCTGAATAAGTTAAAACTTTGGGTGTCCAACCCGATTCTGGAGTAGGGAACAAATGCAGCGCATTGCGGAATTGAGTTGCTGCAAGGTTGGCCTTATCTATATTGCTACCGTCTGCCTTATTGATGATGATACCATCTGCCATTTCCATGATACCTCTCTTTATACCTTGCAGCTCATCACCGGTTCCAGCCAGTTGTATGAGTAAGAAGAAGTCTACCATTGAGTGAACAGCTGTTTCGCTTTGACCGACTCCGACTGTCTCGATAAATATCTTGTCAAAACCGGCGGCTTCGCAAAGCACGATAGTTTCTCGCGTTTTGCGGGCTACACCACCCAATGAACCGGCAGTTGGGCTAGGGCGTATGAAAGAGTTCGGATGAACGGCTAGTTTCTCCATACGGGTCTTGTCGCCCAATATGCTGCCTTTGCTTCGTTCGCTGCTGGGGTCGATGGCAAGCACTGCAAGCTTGCCGCCTTTTTCTAATACATGAATGCCGAAAACATCTATAGAAGTACTTTTACCGGCACCTGGTACACCACTGATTCCTATACGTACCGAACGTCCTGAGTAGGGGAGACATTTTTCTATTACCTCTTGTGCAATGGCCTCGTGTTCGGGGCGTACCGATTCGATAAGCGTGACAGCCTGACTTAGTACAGTAATATTTCCTTTTACGATACCTTCCACATATTCGCCTGCTGTCATTAAATGGCGTCTGGGGCGTGGCTTCAAATATGGATTGATAGTCGACGGTTGTTCTACGCCGGCGTTTACTGCCAATCCTTTGTATTCTGCATCATTTTCGGGGTGTTCCATAGCTCTGATATTTTGATTTATTGTTTCGATGTAATCAGATTAATATCCATCTTGGGATGAATAGGATCGTCACTGATAATCAGAATATGTGTTTTGTTTTTGTCGTTCTTTAACGTATGAGACCTTACATCTATTTTAAGAGTTGTCGTTTCGTTGGGCTGTAGAATGCGTTTCTTGAGAGATATGCTGATAGCCGAATTGAATACTTGGACTTTGGTAATGACCAATGGCGAAAGTCCTTTGTTGGCAATCGTTATTTCTTTGGCTATTTTGCTTTTTTCGGCAACGTCTTTAGCTATGTTGAATATCGTATCAGTGAGGTTTATAATCGGTGCTTTTTGTTTGTCGGCTTCTGTCATTTTTGAGAAATCGGGCAAAAGGACGATCGAAATAGGTATCTCATTTTCGGGGGAGATTTTATCACCATTGAAGCGCGACAGATAAATCGAGTTCTGAATTTCGCCCACATCATTCAGCTGCTTCGTATCGAATGTCAATTTGATGATACCTCGTTGTCCCTTGAGCAACATATTTGAGTTGCTTTTCATTGTTATATAACTTGGCAGGTGCATCAATATAGGTTCGTACGGTCTATCGGATTGATTTACAATATCAAGGGTCGCTGTGAGCTTGTCGCCACGATGCGCATTAGGGAAATTGATAGAGGTGCGGTCTATAGCTATATTGCCTATCTTGTAAGGGTGTGTGCTCGATACGTCATTCACCTGATTTACCACTTCGCCACCAAAGGTGAGATAGACCAGATGAGGTGTGGCGTTGCTATATATGCACACATCTTTTTCGAAATGTCCCAATAGCTGAGCATCGAATGTGGCAACCACTTTTCCTTTATCGCCCGAGGCAATAGGGGTTTTGGTCCAATCGGCAACAGTGCAGGCACAAGAAGTAATCACTTTGTTAATAACCAGTGGCTTGTCGCCGGAGTTGGTTATAATATATTCCACTTTCACCGGTTTCTTCCACTCTATCCGATTTAAATTAACTCTTTCGGTATTCGATGAGATGCGCGGTTGGGCAAAAACCGATGATGTAGCAAATAAAATGCTATATAGTAAAATCTTTTTCAATTTCATTAATCCATTTGTTTGTCTTGCAAAAATAGGAAAAACTATTCAGCTGAAGGCACTAAACTGGTTAATAGGCGTTAATTCACTATTTATTGATTGTTATTCGCATAGACTCCGAGTGGGTCGCAAATTCCGGAGCGTATGCACATTGCAAGGTCGAAAGTCCCGCTTCGTAACTTCCTGCTCGGCTTACTCGATAGTTTATTTCCAACACATAAGTGCCTTTCTGCAACGAGTCGAAGAAGAAATTAGTCGAAGCATCTTTTATTTCTTCGTAGTATCCTGTTCCTGCCTCGTAATGGTATCCCGACAGTTGTGTCATCGGTTCAAAGCAAGCACCGCGTTGTTCCTTAAGTTGTACGAAATCCATCTTTCGGTTTAGTTTGATGACCAAACGTGCTGTGACAATGTCGCCTATCTTCAGTTCGTTCTGGTCGGTGATGGGTTGGAGTTCTTCCACGTTGTTGACAATGCGTTTAACAAATAAAGCTTTCTTGACACTGAATGCTTCACTGCCTTGTTGTTTGACATTACTGATCTCTTCTGTAAATTGAGCATAAACAGCTCCCCAAGCTATGTCGGCATCTTTCTTTTCGACTTTGATACTGCGGGCATTTATTGTGGGTTGGTCTGTGAAACTATCTTTAAGATAACTAAGGCCAGTGGTCGTGTTGCTGTCATCTGTACTGAGCTTACGGCTTGCGATGCTAATATCGACAGTGCCTTTGTTTGATAGGATGTCTGTACTTTTTCCGACTAATGCGCAGATGGCATCAGCGGTCGAAACGGGAGTGTCCCATAGCTGAGTTTGCTTTTGTTTGAGCAACCAAAGTTTCATCTCTTGTGCCGTCTCGTAGTCGTTGCTTACATTTTCGAACGCTTCGATGGCTGCCGTATGCGCATTGAGGTGCATGCAACCCCACGAAAAAGGATCGTCGTTGAAATCGAAATACTCGCCGAGTTCATCACTTTTTGTGAGATGTTCTTTGATTGATGCCATGTATTCGTTGGCTGCCTTTGTTTTGTCTGCTTGTTTTAAGATGACAGCAGCCAGTGCTTTCTCTTGCATATCCAGAGAAGAGGGCACTTCGTCTATTTTGTTCAAGAAATAATTGTATTGCGTTTTGTATTGATTGGGAATTTGAGAATCGGTGATACTCAATAGATACAAATAACGGAGGGTGCTGTATGATATACCTTTTATCTTTTGACCTTCTTTCTCTGCTTTCTTGATCCATTCGTACTGGCGCTGGCTTTCGCCATGAAGGAAACCGATTCCTTTTTGTTGCATGGCTTTTACTTCTTCCGATAGCGGCTGTCCCGTAAGTAGATGAATGCGAGCTATAAGTCTCACTACATACTCGGTGATATATTCGCTGCCCTTCATTCCCTTGAACCAACTCCAACTACCGTCTTCGTTTTGTAGTTGCTGCAATTTATTGACAGTGGTCAGATTATTGTTTTGAATGTTGTTCAAATCGAAGAGGGTAGAGAGCCGTTCCTTTTGTTCTTGTTCACTTTTAGCTTCGAGTACCCAAGGTGATTCGTTGAGCAGAATATTCTTTAGCTCTTGATTCTTTTGCAAGTTACTTAATAGACTCTCTTTCGATTGTCCGGTTGCTTTCCAACTGTCGAATATATTTTTGATGCGAGGAGTGGAGTTTGCAATATGCGAAGCTAGTGAGTTGGCATATAATGCTATTGCCCAACAAATGGCGTTGTCGCTTTGAGGTAAAGCCAGTGAAGGTAGTGCTTGGATGGCATACCAAGATGGATTGCCTGTGTATTCGATCGTCAGACTTCGCTTTGTGGCAGTCTTGCTGTGATTATTAAATAGTTTATCGAGTGAAAATTCTCTACTCTGATTGCCGCGAATGGGTAGAGGAATTGATTCGGTCAACATGATTTTATTGCTTAATACCGGCAGAAGATGTTGCTCGCCATCGCTGAAAGTTCCTCCATCGGCGACGATTCTTACACCAAGAATATCGTAACGTTCGCTGACGGTGAAGTCGAACGAAGTGCCTTCGCTTTTCTGAGCACCCAATGAAAGCGGTTTGCTTTGGCTAAGTATAATTTGCTCGGTTTGGGGGTCGAACAATTCGAATTTCACATTGGCTTTAATGGCTTTATCTGTCATATTCGATACTGTCGCAGCAATAACCGCATGGTCTCCCGTGCGTACAAATCGGGGCATATTAGGCGTAAGCATTAATTCTTTAGAAGCAACGGTTTCTCCGCCGAGCATACCGTTGAGCATCTCTTTGGTATGGGCATACCCCATGAACTTCCAGCGAGTAAGGCTTTCGGGCAAGGTGAATACGATAGATACATCTCCCTTGGAATCGGTGCGGAGGCTGGGATAGAAGAATGCTGTTTCGGCAAAGTTCGAACGTATAGGCTGTTGACCAGACGTTGCTTCGTCTTTCTTTCTTGAATCAATTCCCATTGCCATAACCTCGTTCAATTCTACTATCTCTTTACTGTTTTTTTCGTCATTTCCTTTCACTTCTGCAGTTTTTATAACGGTCGATTCCATCAGTGGAGAAGAACTTTTTGCCAACATTAGTCCTCTACCTCCGATTCTTAAATTTCTATTTCTCTTCCACTCATTGGCCATGTTTATCCACTCGTTTACATCCCACAAATGGTCGAACTCCAATTGTTTTATATTATAAGAGTTAATGATGCCGAAGTATGTTTCATCGTATCTGCTTTGGTATGAGGTTCTCCAATTTTGATTTTGTATATCACGCGGATAAAATACTTCTCCGTAGATGTTATGCGAAGTCAATTTGTCTAGCGAAGCGTCGTACATGAAAGCTAGCATTTCTGCATTGGCGGGCTTACCCTGCGGAGTCTGTATGTTGAGTTTCCATTCCTCTTTCTGTCCCGGATGTATTTTGTCGCGGAAGACACTCCATTTCAGGCGCAATTGTTGCACTGGAAGAGATCGGGCGAAGGTTACTTCCTCCTGGAATAGCAAGTTGTCTTTCACAAAGCAGAAGTTGAATGAAATACCGTCTTTGTAGGATGGATTGTAGGGATACTCAAATGATTTTATCTCGTTCGACAGTTTCAATACTTTACTCTCTATGCGTTTCCCATCGGCGAAGACGTCCATCAAGATCGTTGCATCCTTTTGCGCGGTGCCAAAATAAAATTGTGCAGGATGCTTGAGATCCGTATAGCATTTGCCATTTTTCTCTTTATTGGGAATATAAAGCCAGATATTGCTTTCGTCTGCCGGTTGCTTATCGGTAGCTGAGAATAAAACGAGGCTTTCTGTTCGCTTCACTTCTCTGCCTTGCGAATCTGTTGCTGTCATTCGGAGTTCGTATTTGCCTGATGGCAGTTTGCGCCATTCTTCTTTGTCGAAAGAATTATTGGCTGTAATGCTACCCTTGTCAACAAGATTGTTTTGTTCTCCTTTTTTTACCGAATACAGTGCGTAATTGATAGTCGTATCAACGGGCTTTTGCAGCAGATTGGTTGCTTCAAGGCGTACTTTGATCGCTTTGTCTTTACAAATATTTTCTTCCGAAGCGCGATTCAATATGAGTGATTGGGAACCTACTGCCAATGCTACGTTCCCATTTTGTGTTTCTCCTGCCAGATTGGTGACTTCGATATTTACATTGAAAGTATAATAGGTGAGTCCATTCTCTTCGTCCTCCTCTGTAGTTTCATCCGATTGTATATCATCGTCGCCTTCTACAGCCTCGATGACTTGTGTCTCTTCTCCCTCATTGTCATTATCTATATTTTGAGATTCGGAGGTTAGTGCAACAGGTAAATCGAAATGACCGTTGGCATTTATTTTTACACTATCGGTTGCTATGATTTGCTGACCCAAAGTACGCCATCTCATATATTTGTTTCTATTGACCGTATATTTGGCGTAGCAGCTTGTGATAGGAATACCCGAGAACGATTGTGCATGACCTGTTACATGTATGGTGTCGCCCAGTTTGTACGTAGATTTTATTTCATCGGTTGTTACTTCGAAAGTCGGTCGTTTATATTCTTCAACATTGAATGAGGTTTGTCCCATTTCAGTATGGATTGTAAATCTGCCATTGAGGCATGTCGAAGGTAATATAAATTGCAAATTGAAAGAACCGAATTCGTTTGTTGTGACTTCCTTGTTTGCTATTTCCTGCTCATTGGCATCGCGTAGCAAAACATGGAGCGTTTTGGTTGGACAGACTTTGGTACTATCACCTGTCTGATTGTATACGATACCTTTCAAATACACCGTTTGTCCTGGTCTGTAAATGCTGCGGTCGGTTATTAATCTGGCATAGCTCGTTGTGTTTTTCTCACTCGAATATAGTTGATACCAACTATAGATAAACTGATATTCCATGTATTTGTCATCGTTTTTTGTTGCTCTTATTTTGGTATTGTTACCATTTGTAATGAAGGTAGTCCTACCCTGAGCATCGGTCGTCTGTTTTGCGATGAGTTTTTCATTATTGTTTGCCAACTCGACCGAAGCACCGCTAACGAGTTCTCCAGTATTGGCATCTACTACAACGGCATCTATTTTCTTTTTGTCGGTTTGCATGACTAGAACTTTTAGCTTAGTCGTGCGAATGATTCTTTCCGGAGCCTTTTTTAAATAGCTTTCATCGTTTCCTTCCTTTACTATAACAGCGTATGTGCCAAATCCTGGTGTGTTTATCTGAAATAAGTCCTCTTTGCTTTGATAGTCTGACGAATTCTTCAGTATAAAATGTTGACTGCTTTCTAACTTACAGTTCGATATCTTAATATCTTTGGCAGGTAAGTTCTCGGGAAGACGATAGTAAAGTACATCAAAACTATCTGCATTGCGATGATTGACTAGTATCCTTATTTTGCTATTGGGATATACCACGTTTGCCAAATTCTTCAATGTTACCACCGGTCGAGTAATATATGCCTTCTCTTGTTTGGCAACATTTATGCGGGCATACTTGGGGTAAAGAGTGATTGCCTCTTCGTAGGTTGAAAGTGCTTTCTTAAGATATTGTTTCTTCTGTTGTGAATAATAAAGGGCTTTTGCGGTTAGAATTTCGGCACGCACTTCGTTTGAAGGGTTTGTTTGTGATAACAGTTGCTCCAACCCAGAAAGATATTTCTGCTTGTTGCCTGAAAGGTGATATTCAAATCTGAGTTTATCGAGCGTGGTGAGGATAACGGCACTTTCTTCATTCGCTTGCTTGTAGATGGTTATCAGGTCGTTGTATATTTGAGCGATTCGTTGAGAGACTTCTACTTTTTGATTCTTGTCTGCGACATTTCTGAATGTTTCAAGTGAATTTATCGCTTTATATCCAAGTACGTGGAGTAGGTCGTGCTTGTAATAAATACTTGCCCATTGTTGTTTTGCAAAGGGAACATATTTTTCGCTGTTGGTGGAGTGGAGCAATTTCTCATCTTCGAGAGAAGCATTCAGATGCTTGATTGTTGCATCCCAAAATTGTATTCTCGTCCATTCTTTAATGTCTTCTACAGGTTTTATTCCTGTAACATTGGTAGGCATTTCGTAACGGTTGTTTGAGGCATACTGGGCGTAGAAGTTTGCCAAGATGGAATGAAGTAACATCCGTTCTGTAGGTTGATTAGATGTTGCAGCCCATTGCTCCAGTTCTTTTAGCTGGCTGTAGGTGCTGTCATTCGAAATGCTTCCTTTACTAACCATCCGTGTAAAATAAGCTTGGAGCAACTGTCCATGGTTGTTTTCCTTTTTGGCTTTTGCAATAACCTTATCGCATAGACCAATGACAGTCTTAGGTAACTCTTTTTTCTGTGTTTCAAGAATTTGTTTCCACAAATTATCGTAAGATTGCGCTGAAATATTTACAGCAAAGAGAATGAGTAAAAACGATGTGACAATGGCAAACTTTATTTTCATATTTAGTGATGTTTGGTAGTTTCTGACTTTCTATCTTTAAAGGTAATCCCTTTCATTACAAAAATACAAATTAATATCCGTTATTGCATGACAAAATGAAATAAATTGGTAATAAAAGTTAACTGGGGGCTTTTGATTAAGTCATTACTCGGTATCTGTGGTGTGTGCACCGTATGCAGACTCCCTTGCTTATCGCTCGTACATGGAAGTGTCCGGTTCTTCCCTAAGAGAAGGCTTTTTGTTCACATCTTATTGAATCATGGTTATCGTATTTAAGGCCTTTCTGTTGGCTCATTAAGGTTTTGTCGTTCCACATATGTGAGTTGATCGAATCACATATGTGGAACGATCGACTCATATATGTGATTCGATCGACTCATATGTGATTCGATCAACTCACATATGTGGAACGACAGTTTTATTAGGACAAAAGATAAAATCGTTCTGATATGCACCAACTTTCATCAGTATGTTACGCAGACTTCGCCCTTTTAAAAAGGAATTATGGAACGTCTAAAAGCCTTTTTGGCAGAGCATTGTGACTTTCGTTGCAACACTGTGGCGGAGACGTACGGATATAGACCGCCGCATTCGCAACAATATATCTGAGTTCTTATCCCGAACTCAAATATCTAATGGAACAGTTTTTTCGGTGAAGAAGTCTTTGTCCTTTGGTATTCGAAATAAGGGTATCGTTTAAAATGTAGTGAACCCCGAAAGTTGATTATAAACTTTCGGGGTTCGCTTTAATTATTTAAAGTAGAATATTGTTAGAGAAAAGAGTTTTCTCTCTATTCTAAATCTTTTATTTTACTCGTTTGAAATAAACACGTATTGGAGCAGTCAACATGATAGGGTCACTGGGATCGTATTTCATTGTTTCATAGATGTCCTTCCATGTGTCGGCTGTAGGTTCATAATCGTAGATGGTACATTCCAATATTTCTTCAGAATTGTCATTTTTGAATATACGGAAACCTACTACAGCTGCCTGAACTTTTGAATCTGTTGCCGAGATATTGGTATTGATTTTATCAAACTTCAAAACAGATAAAGTTACTTCACGTGGAGGCATACCTCCTTCTTCTTGCATTTTCTCTTGACGCTCATTCATAAAGGTTGCAGTGCAAGCAGATGCAAAATAATTCTTTAATTTGCCGGAAATGTTTGGAGTGAATGTATATGATTGATATGAGCTTCCTTCAAACTTAATTTGGTCGGCGCTTGTTCCTGTTATGAGGTCATCTGTATTTGCACCCCAACTAGTATTCCACCATGTCTTATTGTCCGGAGATACTTGGCTAAAAGCCCATGTGCCATTAAATGTTGTTGGGCCAACGATTGTAATAGTCAATTTGTCATTGTTTCCGTAGTTGAAGCCTGTTTTCTCTTTTAGCTTTAAGACAATTGTATTTTTACCGGTTTCCAGTTTCAAGAAGTCCAATGAAATCGTTCCTTTAGATTTGCCTGCGTTTACAGTAAAGGTTTTTACATTGTTTGTAAACTTGAAGTGTGTTCCTTCTACTGCGGTAGAAGAGGGGTCTACTTCTACTTCAAACTCTGTTGCAGTTGAGGCGTTGTAGATAGAACCGTCTGCTTTTTGGAGGACGATGGTGTATTGCTTTGACAGAGTTAGTTGGTCGGCATAGTTCTCAAAGGAGAATACGGCAGCATCTTTTCCTAGTAAATTTACTGTCGTATAGCTCATCGTGCCATTCTCATATCCTTGTGGAGCCGCTCCTAGTGTAACGGTAAGTGCCTTGCTGTCTTGAACTGCTACACGTGTCAATGTAATGAACGCTTCTTTTTCTCCCGCTTTTAGTTCGAAAGATTTGCCTGAAATGGTATAGTCTGTTCCTTCAACAGCCGTTCCGCTTATGGTGACAGGAACGTTCATTGTAGTGGTAGGAGCAGCATCGGCTTCCAATTTTATTTTTACCGTACCGTTGGCTAAAGTATAAGCCGCTTGTCCCAGGTTCAGTTGAGGAACTACCGTGTTATCGCTTGTTGAACACGATGTCGTTATAGCAACCAATGTCACTAATAATGCATAAATAAATTTTCTCATAATGATACAATTTGGGGTTTATAATTTAATTTGTATTGTTTCGATATTCATTTTTAATTGAATTGACAGAGTCGCTTTCATTAACAGATAGCGGAGTCGGGTCCGGCATCTTATAATGTTTAGAGCTCGAATTCTGTTGTTGACGAGGAGGTACTTCGTCTATTTTTGAGCATGAAGTGAAACATGCTACGCTACATATTAATATAATTAATAAATAGATACGATGAATAGTCATTTTCATATTGTATTCTCCTTTATTTAATTAGTTACGAGTTCGGTATATCCAGGATTCTGTTTTAGTCCCGGAACGATTTCGACATCGGTCGCCGGCAGCGGGAATGTATACATAAACTTCTGTGTTGTATATTTCCTTCCGTTATAAGCGACCCAAAATTCGGGACTGCCATTGCGCTTTAATTCAAAGAAACGATCTCCTTCCAAGAACATTTCTTTTCTACGTTCGTTGAGTATCAAACCCATTAATGGTGTTAAAACTTTGCCTTCTGCATCTACCTTAATAATCTCGTCGGGGTTGAGAGACGGTAGTGTGTTCATCGTAAATTCTTTATAATTACTGATACGGAGGCTGCGCAAATCATTGATTGAAGCCAATGCTTCGTCGGGCTTGCTTAGGTGATAGTAGCATTCTGCTTCCATCAGTTTGAACTCAGCCGACCTCATGCCACAGAAAAAGGGCTTTATCGCTTGTCTTTTTCTATTCACATCTATTGAATAGCGTACGTCGGTTGTCCTTTCTTCGGAGGTGAATTGGTTTATAAATCTTTTGCTTACAGGACGAAATTTGATAATATTGACTGCTGCTGTATATTCAGTGCTTGTGCTGCTGGTATACGACCTATAGGCTTTAATGATTTGATTTCCACTTATTTTGAAAGTGCTTTGCATCATCGTTTTGTAAGCATCTGCATCAATTAGTGGGTGACTCTTTAGCATCTCTTGTGATAATGCCAAAGCTTTGTCCCACTGTTTGGTCCAAAAATATAACCGTGCCAAATAGCCTTTGCACACATCTTGCGTAAAGCGATAAAGGTCGTCTGTACATTCATAATTGATAGATGCTTTGAGGTCACTCTCGATCAAGTCGATGGTAGCTTGCATAGAACTTCTTATAGGACGCTCTTCCATGTCGAAAGATTTGACGAGTGGAACTCCTAATTGCTCCTCAAATTTACCTGTCTCGGGTACTTCGCAATACGTACGCAACAATTGGTAATAACAAACGGCACGTAGAGCGTAGGCTGTAGCGCGTACTTTGTTCGATAAGGTCGTCCCATCTTCTTTCATTTCACCCAAAACGATGTTACAATCGCGTATGACGGCATATAATTGGGCATATTCTGCAGATGCCGATGAGATGTTGAGTAACGAACCTGTATAGATAGCAAGAGTGTTGCCTCCCGGTTCGGTAAGGCAAGCCTCAAAGTCATCGCCACATTCGACATCCCATTGCAGTAGCAATTGGGCATTGCCCACAAAGTAATTGGAACTACCGTTGTCCAATTCGTCCAAGTGTTTATGCATCAGCGCCGAGAATTCTTCGGCCGTTTTAGGAATCGTTCGTCCGTAAGGTTTGATATCTAAATATCCTTTACACGAACTTCCTATAAAAGCAATTAGTAAACAAATATATAACTTCTTCATATTCTTTTTCGTTAAAAACCTATAGATATTCCCATTGAATATGTCCGTGCCATTGGATAAACAGCACCCGGCGTCTCAGGGTCTAGACCTTTGTAGTTGGTTAAGATAAAAATATTATTCATGGTAACCGAAAGTGAGAGCGAACTCAAGCAGAACTTTTTAATCCAAGATTCTTTCAATGAATATCCCAGGGAAATTGATCCTAACTTAAAGTACGAAACACTTTGCATCATTGATGCGTTTGTTATAACACTGCTGCTTACCATGTAGTTGCTCAATCCCAAATACTCACCATAGGCATCTATGATACGTGGATTCCCGTTGGTGATAGGGTTGTCTGGAGTCCAATGCTTTGAGGCATTGCGCGATACGTTTAAGTGGTTGACGTATAAATCGTTTATTCTAGCAGGAATCGGCTCTACTACAGTACCCGAAATGCTTGAATAGGATACGGGGCTACTGACATCTTCTAGAACCTTTCCGCCAAAAGAATAAGAACCTCCCATGTTGATGGATAAGCGCTTGTAGGATAGGTTAATAGAATAACCTCCATTTGTAGGAGCTGTAGACGTACCTAAATAAAACAAATAGTTATCCGCATTGTTTCTGTCAGCCGGGGTGGAGAATACGGCATCCGGACGAGCTTGGTAAGTATAAATACCTAATTTTCTATCAATTCCCATCATTTTGCCACTGAAGATAGAGCCTAGAGGATACCCTACATAATTTCCAGCATATAGGCCTGATGAGGGGGAGTTGAACTTTAAGAGTTTGTTCCTGTTATAGGAAAGATTGGCACTCATCGAAAGATCCCAATTACTGCTTTTTATGATATGCGCTGATAAAGACAATTCCGCACCTTGATTTAATAGCTCGGAAGTATTATAGCTTTGCGAAGAAAATCCGGTTGTCGATGGTACTGTTATGGTTGTCACAGCATCGCTGGTTCGACGATCATATAACTCACCTTGCACATGAATGCGTTCGTTGAATAAACCGATATCCAATGATACTTTCATATCTCTATTCTTTTCCCAGCGAAGACGTGGATTGGGAGCATTCCTAATGCTTCCCATTCTATAATAGTCTATATCTGTCTTACGGAAGGTCGATTCATAGTCCATTACCAGTTGAGGGTAGACACTCTTGTTGATATTACCCGTATAACCGAATGCCGTGCGCATTGACATGCTACTGATTATGGGCTTAAACTTTTTCATGAAAGGCTCTTGGTCGATATTCCAAGAAAGGCCGAAAGAACCGGTTGGATTGAATTGTTCTTTGCTACCAAAATTGTTGGAACCGTCTGTTCTCATAGTCAAACTGGCCACATAGCGTTGTTTGAATACATAGTCCATAGAGAAATAGAAAGAAGCAAATGCATCTTCAGAGATGCTTTGACCTGACAGTGCATCCATTATGGCAGCGTATGAAAGTAAATCGGAATAACTAGGGTTGGCATTTTCCGGATAGGTTGGCATGGATGAATTACCGGAAACAGGGTCGTATCCATACCGTTTTTCGTAAATACTTTTGGTATATTGTCCCCTGATTTCACTACCAAGCAATACGCTGATGTAATGATCGTTTTTGAAGGTATTGAAATAATGCAGCTGTCCTCTCAAATTATAATTAGTGTTGTATGAAGACGCTTGCGCTATGGATCCATAAGTTCTTTTGGATGTAAATGAACCACTGTCAAAAGGACGGTCGTTCCATGCTGCATTCGATTCTTTTCCATTAATGTTATCCGAGTTATTGACTACATATCCGTATGAAGCCATACCTTCAAAACTTAAATTATCGGTCATGCGTATATCCAGATTTCCAATTACTGAACTTGTGAAGTTTTTGCTTTTGCTGGAAGTTGTGTCCATTTCTCTGAAAATATTATATCCACTCGGAGGTTGTGGTAAATCGTATGCCCCATTGGCCATTCGGAGGGCGAAATAGGTGTTGTCGGCTGCGTATGAGCCGTCGCTATTGAAAGGCCTTTCGTATGGATTGGCAAAGTACGCATATTGAAACGGATCTACATTGAGAGATGGGGAAGTGGATTTCTGCATTGACATGTCGAAGGAAAATCCAAGTTTGACCCTATCGTTTGGTTTCATATCTATTTTTGCGCTCATGTTGTATCGATCGTAATTAGTTTTTTTGACTAAACCGTTGTTTTGCGATACACCTAGCGACACATAGTAAGTACTTCTGTTTGAACCGCCGGAGAATGATAAATAGTGGCTTTGCGAAATGGAGTTTTGGAATAATTCTTTGAACCAATCTGTGGTATGCGCTCCTAGGTTTGCAATTTCTGCATCTTGTTGAGTTCCGGTCATACCTCTATATTTCCCATATCCGGCACGAATCATTCCTACAATTCCTACTACAGGATATTTCTCTCCATTGGCATAATGTGATTGAGAAAATTCATTCCATAGTTCTTGTTCCCATGCCAATTTCTCTTTTGAATTCATGAGGTCCGCATTATGAGGAGGGCTCGTTACGATCGACATATTTGCCGAGTAACTGATATTCATTTTGCCTTCTTTTCCTCTTTTAGTGGTAATCACAATGACACCACCGGCAGCTCTGGAACCATAGATTGCTGCGGCAGAAGCATCTTTTAAGACCGTTACATTTTCAATATCATTAGGATTTATTCCTGCAATGCCATTGGAGAAGATATCATTAAAATTATTCGCGAGAATTTGACTGCTTGATATTTTTGGAATATCCCGTTGTAAGGGAACTCCGTCTACCACCCATAAAGGTTCAGCATTACCTGTTATCGTGTTTGTTCCTCTTATTCGTATCTTAGCTGTTTCTCCCGGTCTACCCGAAATGGCTTTGACATCTACACCTGCTATTTTTCCTTGCAGTAACATATCTATATTTGCCATAGGAGCCGTCTTTAGATCTTTCTCTGACAAAGTTGCTAGAGAGCCTGTGGTTCGGCGCTTCGTTGTTCGAGTATACCCCGTTACTACCACTTGATCCAGACTTACAACATTGTCTTCAAGAGTTATGACACCCGATAATGGTTTGGTGACTTTTATACTCTTTTGTTGCATGCCTATATACGAAAAGACGAGCAAAGAGTTTCTGTCGACCCATAAGGATAATCGCCCCTTGTCATCAGAAATGACTCCTTGGGCTTTTCCTGAAACTTTTACGGATGCTCCCGGTAGAGGATCGCCTTGTTTGTCTACAACAACAACTTTCACCAATATCATGGCGTCATTCTTTTTCCCTGTGTTTTGTTGTGAAAATAGCGATATTGAAATGAAGCAAACGCACAAAAATAAAATGAATTTCAATTTGTTCATACTTACGCACTAATTTATTTATGATTAACAATATCCATGTCTCTGGTAGTCGGATTTATCAGATTCTCTACAAAGTAATAACGGATTAAGTTTTGGTAATAGGGACACATTACTCCGTGGTCTTTCCCCGGGAAGATGAACATGTCAAAGCGTTTGTTCTTTTCTATCAATGCATTTGCCATTCTCAGTGTCGAAGAGCAGGGAACATTGTCGTCAACGTCTCCGGTGCAAAGCAATAGACGCCCTTTCAAATTGCCAGCCAATTCCATATTGGTCGGAATATGTGACGAAAAACGTACTTTGCCTGTTGTGGAATCAGTCTTCTCTTCCAATCCATGGAAAGTTTCGCCCCACCATTGAATGTAAATGTTATTATCATGATTCCCTGATGCTGCTACTCCCACTTTATAAAAATCGGGATATGTAAGCATCGCTGCTACAGTTTGAAAACCACCACCTGAGTGTCCGTAAATACCTACACGATCCAAATCGATGTAAGAATATTCTTTTGCCAATTGTTCTATTACGTATTTGTCGTCTGCTAAGGGATAATCTCTTAGGTTACCGTAGCTAAAACAATAAAAATCATGTCCTCGCCAAGGAGAACTTCCTCTATCTGCTACATTGATCACAACGAATCCAAGTTCTGCTAAACTTTGGTTTCCATTATCATCTATTGTAAAAGATTTAGGTATTTGGTCGTCTTGAGGTCCCGGATATACATTTGAAATGATCGGATATTTCTTGTTCACATCCAGATTCGACGGGAGATACATGATTCCATATAAGTCTGTCTTTTTATCGGCTGCTTTGAGCTTGATTAATACTGGAGGCCTCCATCCGGCTTCTTTTAAGCTGGCATCATTTATTTTGCCAAATAGAAAAGCTTTCTGTGGATTGTTAAGGTTGATTACGTTATAATGAGAAGGCATATCCATTCTGGAATATTGATCTATAGCATATTTCATGTTAGCAGAAAAGCTTATCTCATGATCTCCATTGCCAGGGGTAAGTAGCGTCTGCTCTTTTCCGTTCAATTTCACCTTATAATAGTGAGTGTAATAAGGGTTGATTCCTTTTAAACTACCATAAGCTGCAAATATGATCTCATTTTTTATCGTATCTATATTGGCTATGTTGCCTGCTACCAAATTATCACCTTGGGTTATGCGATTTAGGAATTTACCATTACTGTCGTATAGATAGTAATTTCCTTTTCCCGTCCTTTCAGACCACCAGATGATTTTATCACCTTGTTTTACTAGCTTATAATTAAATAAGGTTAGATTCATGTGGGGCTTGCATTCCTCAGTGATGAGTTCTTGTACTTTACCTGTTGTTATATCGACTCTACAAAGATCTATTTTATCAGCTTTTCGGCTTCTCCTTGTGAAGTATAGGTAGTTGTTAATGTAATGGGAATCTCGATCGATGAATTGATCGGGGTATTTGTCGATAGGCAGTAATTTGCCTTCATTAGTATCTGCATTGTACCACCATATGCTGAACCTTTTTATTCCCGAATCGCCGGGCATAGGCATCTTTACTGTTCTCAGGGTAGGACGTGGTTTGTCCAGTGAATTTATAATGTATAGGTCCTTTATCTCGCTTACATCTTGCATCATGCATATGTAACGATGTCCTATCCATTGCCCTTTTGTATTTGTCTCTAAAGTATCTTTGGCGAATCGATTTGTATAGCTATTCCCTTCTTTACCATCAAACGTTATTTGATGAATGGATTTTGTTTGGTTGTTGCGAACAAATAAATTGTATCCACTCCCTAGTATGGTAAAGATCGAATCGGAAGTGTGGGATGTGTCACTAAAACGATATCTTGTATTATTTTCTTCTTTTTTATTTGGAGATTTGCCTAATCTGAGTATTCCCGTTTTGCGGTCGTATACCATCCATTTGTTTTTCTTCTCCCAATAGAAGCAACTGGGATCGTTATCCTTTATAACAAATCCGTATATTTTGAAGTCGTTTTTATTTATGGTTGTGTCACTGGTAATAGACTGATATTGTTGACAAAAACTTGCTATGTCTTTTATTAGTCTTTCTTTCTTGCCTGTCCGTGCACTAATTAAGTAGTAAACATTGGTATTGTTCTCTTTTACGTTATAGCTTATGTAGTCTGATTTTCCTATCCAATTCGGGTAAATTGAGACGTCAGAGTAGGCCGACGACAATCCGTCTGATGAAATAGATTCTATGCGCTTCCAGTCAATTTTTTGCGCAAAAGAGAAAGATGAAAGAATTAAAGCAATACTAAATAAATAAAATCTCTTCATAGTTACTTCTTATATGTCATGGCTAGCTTTACCGCTGTTAAAGCATTTATGCATTTTATATTATTCTTTGCTGGATTATTTGTTGAATATCCACTTTTTTCTATGATATCTACAATTTGAACTGCTTTTAATTTCGGGAAATAGGCTCTTAGCATAGCAGCGATACCACAGACGATAGGTGCCGAAATGCTTGTGCCTTGAGAAGCGGCATATTCATTGCCGGGCATAACAGAAATGATATCTTCTCCTGGAGCATATATTTGTACTGTATTCTTTCCATAATTGGAGAATCGACATATTTTTCCCTTTCTATCGGTAGAACCTACGCGAATAAAGTTCGGATATAAGATATCTTTCTTGTCTTTTCCTGTAGGAAAATAGTCTATCGCGTCAAGATCTTTGCCATTGTTTCCTGCTGCTTGAACAATGATAACGTCTTTTTGGGCTGCGTAGGCGATAGCATCATTCACCATTTGTGGATTTGGAGATGTATACTTGCCCAAACTCATATTAATTACTTTTGCTCCGTTCTCTACAGCATATCTGATGGCCGACGCGATGTCCTTGTCATATTCGTCACCGTTAGGACTAGAACGCAATATCATTAGTTTGGCTTCTGGATAAACGCCTTTGTAATCTTTATTTATGATGCCTTGCCCCGCAATCACCCCTGCAATAAAAGTCCCGTGATCGTAACCTTCTACTTGTAGAACTGGATTGCCATAAAAACGGTCGGATGCATCTCCTAAATTATCACCCATAAGCAAGCGCTTGTCGGGTTCTCGTTCAATGCTATCTATCCGCTTCTTGATAGTGGCTAGCTCTTTTTCTTTATTTATTGCTAGCTCTTTCCATAGCTCGTCTTTATCGCTTTGCAATAGATCTGCCAGTATCATTTCGGTACTGCTTTCCCATTCTTTTTCTTTAATAGGAAGGCTCATAAGAGTTTTGACCGTTAACGTATCTCTGTTTATATTGGACGTTTTTCTTAAAATTGAATCCATTTTTTGGATAGCATTCAATTTTAGGATATTGTATTGATAGAATTTAATGTAGCTCTCAATACCGGCTTTTTTCTTCATTTTTTCATAAAAATCAAACTCAGCTTTATCTGTCGCTGTTTCTCTTGTCAGATTTTTATATTTTGGATATAGGCGCTTGAACTGTCTGAATTCTTCTGTTCCGGCACTGATCATGTTAAAACTTTTGTCTTTTGTTCCTAAAAAGTTCCAGCCGTGTATATCATCTATATATCCATTTTTGTCGTTATCTTTTCCATCTAGTTTCTCTTTTCGATTGGTCCAAAGTGCATCTTTCAAATCGGTAGACAAAGTGTCGATACCGGAATCAATAATACCTACGATAATTTCTTTTGGATGAGTTCGCTTGTTCTGTTCCAGAAATTTAAAAGCTTCATCGATGTTAGCACCATGTGTGCTATCATTGTAGGTTTTATACCATTGTAATAACTGATTTTTGTGACTAGTTTGAGCTTTTCCATTAAAAGGGGAAAAGCAAAGGATAGCGATAGCAATGAATGCTACGTTGAGTTTTTTTTTCATTTTTGGCAGTAGTTTGAACTATATTCTTTAATTCGAGTTAACAAAAGTATGCTATTCTTTTTAATAATGCAACTTTTTATCGCGAAAAGTATATATATACTTAATATTTGCTGCTTTTGTGTATAGATATGAAAATTAGATGCAGCAAGTTTGGCGCATTGAACTACTATTAAGTTAAGATGCCGTTTTGTGATTGTGCGTATGTTAGTCGTTCGTTTAAAGGGCGTTTGGGTATTATCATATAAAATTTCACCCTTGCTGCAGATGCCTGTAGCAAGGGTGAAATTCTAAATTAAAAGCTTTTGGTAAAGCTCCTTTTATAATCGATTATTTTTTTACAGGAGTATTGGCCAGCGTAGCTACCAGAAATTCATAGAATTTTTTAGTGGTAGGAATATTGGCTTTTTCGGATGGTGTATGCGGAGAACGAAGTGTAGGTCCGAATGAAATCATATCCAGACCATCAACTACTGCACCAATAACTGCACATTCCAGTCCGGCATGAACAACAACAACTTTAGCGTCGGTACCGAATTGTTCCTTGTAAGATTTTACCATAGCGGCAAGAATGGGGGAATCGAAATCCGGTTGCCAACCAGAATATCCGCCTTCGGTTTCAACTTTCATTCCAGCCATGTTGAAACAAGCAGTCAGACTACGTGTAAGATATTCTTTCATATCATCGTTTGAACTACGAGCCAATATTTGGAATGAAGCTTTACCTTCTCCGATAGTGATGATAGCTAAATTGGATGAAGTTTCAACGGTATCCATCATAGATGGTATCATTCTGGTTACCCCATTCTGACAAGCATAAATAGCGTCAACAAGATTGTCTTGAATTTCTTGAGGAACAATGCCTTTAGGCTTTTCCGTCCCTTCTACATGGAATGTAATACCTTCTTCTATACCTTTAAATTCTTCATTGAACAGTTTCTCGTATTTGGCAGCTAATTCTTTTAATTTGTCCTCATTAGCTGGTGGAACAAGCATGGTTACATGAGCCTCGCGAGGAATTGCATTACGCATGTTACCACCTTCCCAGCTAGCTAGCTTGGCGCCTAATTTTGCAATGGCATCATATACAAAACGTACCATAAGTTTATTAGCATTAGCACGGCCTTCGTTGATTTCCAAACCTGAGTGACCGCCACGTAAGCCTTTTATTTGAGCTTTGATTGCTACGCATTCCTTGCATGGCTCTACTTCTTTGTATTCCAAAGAGGCTATAATGTCAATACCGCCCGCACAGCCGATAAAGAGTTGTCCTTCGTCTTCCGAATCGAGATTGAGGAGAATGTCGCCGTCTATAGTCCCTTTTTTCAGTCCAAAAGCACCATACATGCCTGTCTCTTCGTCACGAGTGATCAATGCTACCAATGGGCCGTGTTTGATGTCTTTTTCTTCCATTACAGCCATTATAGCTGCAACTCCTAGTCCGTCGTCTGCGCCAAGGGTGGTATCGTTAGCTTTCAACCAATCGCCATCTACTATTGTTTCGATAGGATCTGTCTCGAAGTTATGTTTAGAGTCTGACCCCTTTTGAGGAACCATATCCATGTGCGCTTGCAGAATGCAAGTCTTGCGATTTTCCATTCCGGGGGTAGCCGGCTTTTTCATAATCACATTACCTGCATCATCGATGAAGCTTTCGAGTCCTAGATCGTGAGCGAATTTTACTAAGTAGTTAGCAACAGCCTCTGTATGTCCTGATGGACGAGGTATTTGAGTTAGTGCATGGAATTCTTTCCAAATCAGTTTGGGTTCTAATGATAAAATAGATGTGCTCATAAATTAATTATTTATTATATTTAATAGGTTTGTCTTTTTCAGTTCAACAAAGCTAATAATTTATTGTGAAATAAAATAATATATAAGATGTTTTTATAATAAGAATTCTAAATAAAGAAAATCTGAAAATAAAAGCTAGCTCTTTGGCTTAAAATTATTAGATGATGGCACGGTTTTGCGACAAAATGTAAAAAAGATACTTGCTCAATATATTTTATAATCCTTTAAATATAGCGTTTTTGCAAGTTCACTTACTTACAAAACGAATCATCTGTAAAAATACTGTGGTTAAGTGGCCTGTAATGAGTATGTTACTAATAACTTACTTGTGGTACTATAGCTTCGTAGGTCTAAAATAGACGTCTCACACGAATGCGACAGACGTCTCACAGCTGTGCGACAATTGTCTCACACGTGTGATACAGATGTCGCACACGTGTGAGACGTCCGGGCCTTAATTACAAACTAAACTTTAAACAACCAATCTATGGGAACAATCAATTTTTGCCGGTAAGATACGTCCTTTTTGAAAAAAGGACAGAAACCATATCATATGTGCAAGTGTTGAACGTGACAATGATGAAGTTTGAGGAAGTCTGCGGGGAATTTGAACAAAATATCGAAGCCGACAAAGGTGGATGTAAAAGCAATTTCCGAGGGGTTATTGCATTTGTTTGCCTGCCGTCTTTCTTCGAGAATGAGATACTTATCAAAGATGGATGGGATCATACTCGTTTATTTGCAAATAGGTCCTTCGGCTATCTGTAGGCTGTCGTTTAGAATCATTCTAAACAAAGGTCCGCTGAAAATAACGGTTCCACAACATGCTCTCAATGCGATTTTGAGCTCTCTTTTCGCTGGCGTTGTATACGGCGCATCATTAACCTGCTGTGAGGCAGTACGGTATGGTGTCATACGGCGGTGGCAAAGGATATTATAAAGATGGAATTTTATGCATACCCTCCCCTGATTTTGCCAGTGAGCCAAACTTAGTTAAGTAACAGAGGTGTAAAATAAAAGTAGGCAGACTTTTGTGTCTGTCTACTTTGTGCAATGGACTACCATTATAGTTATTGTACTTATTGTCACTATTGAGTGGATAAGGTAATTTAGCTTTTTCCTTAGAAAGAGATTGATCTTATTTGAACAGGCAACTAGGATATTCTCCAGCTTCGATCAGTGCATTTATTTTGTTCACTACACCTTCGCGATCCGCAGCATAGGTCACACCGAACCATTTACTGGTAGTGTCGAGTACTTTAACTTTCGCTGTGCCGTCGTTGATCAGTTTGTTTACCATCAATGGAATGAAATATTCAGCTTTTGGCTTATTGATATTCTCTTTGAGGAAGTCTTTAAAGTATTCTTCTGAGTAGGCGAAGTAGTCTGGAGTGAATCCCCACATGTTCATCGAAACGGGTGTATTTTCAGCAATTTCTATCATTTTGCCTTCTTCATCTTTGTACATGATTTTGCCATCGATGCGGTCAATAGAAGTCCGCTCTATAACGCTGGTTAGATATCCGTTTTCGGTGCGGCATTCTCCACGTGCAACACTGCCGTTTTCGCTTAGAGTGTTGCTCACTCTGTAACCCACCATGCAGTAGTCGTCTTTCTTGCCATTCATTTGTGACAGTGCTTTGCCAAGAACAGCAAAACTATCGCGTCCATAGAAGTCGTCGGAATTGATTACGGCAAATGGTTCTTTGATTACATTTTTTCCCATTAATACGGCATGATTTGTGCCCCAAGGCTTAACGCGCTCGGTTGGGCATTTGAAACCTGTCGGAAGGGCATCTATTTCTTGAAAAACAAGTTCGGTAGGAATATGTCCTTCATATTTACTTAGAATTTTGCCACGAAAATCGTCTTCGAAATCTTTGCGTATCACAAAGACTACTTTCCCGAAACCGCCTCGGATAGCATCGAAAATAGAATAATCCATAATGGTCTCTCCGTTGGGACCTAGTCCGTCAAGTTGTTTGAGACCACCGTAACGGCTACCCATGCCGGCGGCAAGTACAAATAAAGTTGGTTTCATAATTTACTATATTATATAATATTGATTAGCTTCTTGTTGCTTTTCTTAGACTTGCTGTTCTCGTGTTGTAATGGGCAAAAGTAATCATTTTTTGATAATATTGTTCATGTACGACTCGAAAACTTTATCAACTTCGGCATAGCTGAGAAACCCTTTTTAGGGCTGTTGATGTTTATAGTATAAGACACATGGATTCTTGAATGCTGCCACAGAAACGTATTTTAATTGATCGGGTGTTACAGATCTGTATCGCGCTACTTCGTCGAGTAGGTCTTCTGCTTTACCGCATAGCTCGAAGTAGGCCAGGTTAGTGGCTACGTTCAAATAGCTAATGAGTCCAAATATATGTTCAGACTCAAATTTGTTTTTGACTTTTTCCAATTCGTGAGGATTTACGATACTGTTGCAAAGAGTATTCAACTCTTCGCGGACGGCAGCTTCGCCCTGTTCGAGACTGATGCCTGGTGCCATTTTGCCTGCTATTTGGAAAAGTCCCGCATCCATGCTACCGGATATATAGCAGTCTATAGATGTAAATAATTGTTTCTCTTTTACCAAATGTTGTACCAATCTGGAAGAGCTTCCGTTGCTTAATATATCTGATAGAATATCGAAAGCATAATAGTCGGGATGTAGTCGATTGCACATGTGATATGCCATATAGAGTGCATCCACCGGTACGTTACGTTCTACGCTCATTCTTCTTTCTTCTTGTTGTTCTGGTTCATGTATGAGGTTCCGGCGGGGGACTCTTCTACGTGGAATGGGACCGAACCATTTTTCGGCAAGTTCGACGGTTTTCTCAAAAGAGATGTTTCCCGTAACAGCTATAATAGCATTGTTTGGTGCGTAATATTGATAGAAGAACGAACGGACTTCGGGGAGTGTAGCATTGGCAATATGGGAGAGGTCTTTGCCTATGGTTGGCCACTGATAAGGGTGAACTTTGTAAGCCAATGGACGCATGAGGTGGCTTACATCACCATAAGGTTGATTCAGACATCGCTGTTTGAATTCTTCCATTACTACATCACGCTGCACATTCAAACTTTTTTGGCTGAAGTGTAGTCCCAACATGCGATCGGACTCGAGCCAAAAGCCTGTTTCTACATTTTGGGCAGGAACGGTAAGATAATAGTTTGTAATGTCATTGTTTGTCCATGCATTATTCTCTCCACCGGCTCGTTGTAGGGGAGTATCAAAGTCAGGAATATGTGTCGATCCACCGAACATCAAGTGCTCAAATAGATGGGCAAATCCGGTATGGTTGGGATTTTCATCTCGAGCCCCTACATTATATACTAAGTTAATAGCAACCATTTGGGTGCTTTTTACTTCGGTGTGGACAATACGTAATCCGTTGCCCAATTTGTGGCGGTTAATTTTCATTGAGCACTTCTATTTTTATTATTTTGATGTCTTTAAGCGGGCGGTCGTTTCGGTCGGTTGGTATGTTTTGTATCTTGTCGAGAACATCTATACCCGATACAACTTCTCCGAATACGGTGTAGTTTCCGTCTAAATAAGGCGCTCCACCAATAGTGGTATAAGTCTTGATTTGTTGGGGGGTAAATTGGAAAGCTCCCTTTTTGCTTGCCATTAGTTCGGCTTGGGTCGAAATCTGCTGTTGCAATTTGAAAAGCCCCTGACGGTCGCCTTCTTTTTTCATTAGCATGATTTTTTTTAGGTGTTTCTGGGCTAGCCCTTCAAAAGCCATATTCTCAATATATTTATTACGCATATCCTGATATATCATGAGCGAATCGAGGGAGTATACTTTGCCGGTAACAATGAAAAACTGACAAGAAGATGATTCCTTGAGTGGATTGACATCATCACTTTCGCGGGCAGCAGCCAATGCCCCTCTTTTATGGAAATATTCTGGAAATCGTATTTCTGCTGGAATTCTGTAATGTGGCCCGCCTGAGCCTAACTCTTTTCCTCGAGGGGCATCTTTCGATTCGGGATCTCCTCCTTGAATCATGAAATCTTTGACGACACGATGAAATAGGGTGCCTTTGATCATTCCGTTGTCAATGAGTTTGATGAAATTATCACGGTGTTTGGGCGTGTCTTTATAGAGCTTGATAACGATCTCGCCAGCTGTGGTTTGCATGCGGATGAGTGTGTCTTTATTGGGATCTATCTTAGTGTGCATGTGACAAGCCGCCATTGCACATATAATAACAACACTTAATAATAAAGTCGAATATTTTTTCATGACTTTGAAGTTAATAGTCATTTAAGAGATAATTCCAATTCTTGCCACAATTTTTCATTGGGTACTGAAGCAGTAATGTCTATCTCTTTTTTAGATATGGGGTGGATAAATTGAATACGGTGAGCATGCAAAGAGATGCTGCCGTCTGGGTTAGAACGTTTGGCTCCATATTTTAGATCTCCTTTGATAGGGGAACCTATTTTAGCCAGTTGGCAACGGATCTGGTGATGGCGACCGGTATGCAGATTGACCGACAATAAAAAATAACGTTCAGATTGTCCGATGAGGCAGTAATCGAGTATGGCTTTTTTGCTTCGGGGAACCTCTTTGTCGTAAGCGTAACTTTTGTTTTGCTTTTCGTTGCGTACCAACCAATGGGTCAGTGTCGCTTCGGGCTGGTCGGGACAGTGTTGAACAATTGCCCAATAAGTTTTATGCACTTCGCCTTTCTGAAACATTTCATTCATGCGGGCAAGTGCTTTACTGGTTTTTGCAAATACAACAAGACCACTTACGGGACGGTCCAGCCGATGAACAGTGCCGATAAAAACATTGCCGGGCTTTTGATATTTTTCTTTCAGATACTCCTTTAGCTTGTCGCAAAGAGGAATATCACCCGTTTTATCACCTTGTACTATCTCGGAAGAGGCCTTGTTGACAATTATAATATGATTGTCTTCGTATACGACAGTCATTACTTATGCTACATATTCATTCCGCCGTCCACTTGGATGACTTGTCCCGATACATAAGAAGATAGGTCGGAAGCCAAGAAAGTTGCAACGTTGGCAATATCGTCTACCGTACCTCCGCGGCGTAAAGGTATCTTTTGAATCCAATCTTTGCGGATATCGTCGGGTAGGGCGGCTGTCATTGCGGTTTCGATGAAGCCCGGAGCTATGGCGTTGGCACGGATGCCACGTGATCCTATCTCTTGAGCAATACTTTTGGCTAAAGCAATCAAACCGGCTTTTGAAGCAGCATAGTTGCTTTGTCCTGCATTGCCGTGGACACCTACGACAGAAGCCATGTTGATGATACTACCTCTCTTTTGACGAAGCATAATTGGCGTGCAGGCATGAATAAAATTGAAGGCTGATTTCAAATTGACAGCTATAACTGCATCCCATTGTTGCTCTGACATACGCATCATTAAACCGTCTTTTGTGATGCCGGCATTGTTGACAAGAATATCTATTGATCCGAAATCTTTGGCTACTTCGGCAACTATTTTTGCGGTCTCTTCGAAATTGGCAGCATTTGAAGCATAACCTTTAGCTTTAACACCTTTGGCTATAATTTCGTTTTCTGTTTCTTTCCCTTTTTCATCGATTACCAAATCGGTAAAAGCGATATTGGCGCCTTCGGATGCAAATTTCAAAGCGATTGCTTTTCCGATGCCACGGGCAGCACCCGTAATTAAGGCAGTCTTTCCATCTAATAATCCCATAATTAATTTATTTAATGAAACTCTTTTTATGTAATGCACCGAAAACAATGTTCGATACATATTCTTTTCTTTTTTCCTTTTCCAGTTTGTTGCCTATTTGTCCCCTTATGTAAGGCACTTCGATACCTTTTACGCAATAATGAATCAATAATGCTGTAAAGTCTACATCATCTATCTCAAAAACGCCTTTCTCTACCCCTTCGCGTAATATTTGTTTGAAGAGTAATATTTGGCGAATATCAAATCTTTTGCGCACTGTCTCTACTTTCCAAATATCTCGGAAGAAATCCGCTTTAAGAGTACCGTTCCTATAAACTTCGACTTTGACTGTTTCGAGTCTGGCATAGATTACTGCGATAATCTTTTTGTCGGGCGATATATCTTTGCTAGCCGCTTGCTCCATCATATCTGAGAGGAGATCGAGTTCCGTTTCGGCAACAGCCCAATACAATTCCTCTTTGTTGTTGAAATAGGTATATAGTGTGCGTCTTCCCTTTCGAGCAGCAACGGCAATATCATTCATAGTTGCATTCTCTACTCCCTTCTTGGCGAAGACTTGTCGGGCTGCATCTATTATCTTATTTCTGGTTTTTGATATTTCCATTGCTCATTATCTTGTAAGTTGTGCAAAAATACTGCTTTTCTGTTTACGAGGCAAGAAAAAGCCGAATATTTGTCTTGATTGGTTTTTGTCCTTGGTTTTATTTCTTTGTTGTAGGCCTGTATTTTTCTACGTATTTACATAATTTATATCTTTTCCGAAAAAAAATAGAGAATAATTTGTTTTATAAAAATAAAGCCGTACCTTTGCAGCCGTAAAACATCGCGGAGTGGAGCAGTTGGTAGCTCGTTGGGCTCATAACCCAAAGGTCACTTGTTCGAGTCAAGTCTCCGCAACAAAATAGGGCGTAAATAACTAGAATGTAGTTGTTTACGCTTCTTCGTCTAAAGCAAGTCGGACGAATTTCGGACATTTTTTTTATTTTTCTGATTGAATTCCGGTGAATTTCTTCATTTCTGCAATTATTCTATGTATTCCCCTTGTATAATAGTAATGGAATTGTTCGTTTTTATAACTGATGCGTTTAGAACTTTTAGAAACAAAAATGACTGCCATTCCCTGTTGTTAAACGCTCATAGATTTATCCAAAGCGCAAAAAATGAAAGGAAAGGCAGTCGCCATATCTTAAACTGGGGCATAAAATAGCCCTAAACGATGTTTTGAACAGTTACTTTACTCTAGGATATCCACTGTTTATTTAGCTGAAACAGATATCGAAAGAATATTTCAAACAACAAAGAGAAAAGGGGGATTAGAGGATCTTATTTGTCTCCATTAACTTTGAATCCCTGATGAATATCTTCATCATTCTTCACGTCTTTGTAAAGTAACCAACGATATACATTTTGATTACTTGTGGTAACAACATAAGCTTGTACAAATTTCCAATCTAGTCTTCCCATGAAATTCATTGCATCAACCATCGAATTGAAATCTAATGGTTTTCCATTGTCATCGACTAAGGTTCCTTTATTGCCTGTCCAAAATGAAGATTTTTGACCAAAATCAAGGCTTACTATTACTTTGCTGCTGAATAACTTACCTGTACCTACTAATTCACAATAAACTCGATAAGTACCATTTTTTTGTTCAGGTTGTTGAGCAAAAGAGTTGATTGAACACATGATGCAGAGCATCATCACAAATAAAACTTTTTTCATAATGTAAATTTATTGTTTAGTGCCCCAAAGGTAATAAATATAAGTATATAATGATATAAATTACCGAAACAATTGTACAATAAATGTTTTAAGCAAATTACAATTTTGGTTTTTATATGTCATGCGACTTCCTTACCAGATTTAAGATAAGAAGAAAGAGCGTGAATAACTTATTTAGTTTTTACGCTCTTTCTTTTGTAGTATCCTGATACTAATCTTTTCCTGAATAGATTTCGGAATTTGAACTGGTACATGTCGTAATGGATTTGCCTTTGGAAGGTTTTAAATAGACATGTTTGATTTTTGTTAAATCTATCTCCGATGCATCGTCGTTATTGTTGCTTCCTATTAAATACAGATTTTCAATATTGTATTTTGGAGCATTGATTAATTTGCTGTTGTCTACAAGTAATTGTAGAGACTTTATTTTAGAATCGGGAACTTGTACAGTTCCTCCTGCTGCAATGTCGAATTTGTCGATTGTGCATGCTTGGATTGTGATGTCTGAATACGAACTCCCTCTTATGGAGCATTGACTTAGTTTTAAGCCCATGAATTTAGTATCGCTGATGCATTTGCCTAATATTAAATTCAGAGTTTTGGTTGATTGAGCAATGGAGAATACCAATGTAGGGGGATTGTTGTGCAGCTTCTCTAAATCTTTTTCGTCTTTTGGAAGTGATAAAATTAAAGTATCTCCCTTTTGAACTGCTTTTATCCAACTCTTTGGGTATGCTATTTTATTTGTATTGTCATTGTTGTCGGATACTATTTTCAGATTGTAGTAACTTCGATGATTGTTGGTGTTGCCGTCGTCTATTTTAAGTACTTTGGCATTGTTTACATTCATTGTTGTGAATTTATCATAGATGGGTTTGATGCTATTGTCGAAATATTTGAAGTATACCATGACGGCAATGCTGAATAGAAAGGCGGTGATAAACATTCCTATTACCCAATATGTGGTTTTTTTCATTGTTGTTTTTCTTTTATTTTGTTCTGTTTATCAATAAACTTATCATACAGATCAACAATCTTTTCCATCGGAATATCCAGAGAGTATATTTGTTGGAAGAAATTGTTTATATCTTCGTTGAGAAATGTTTCTTTTCTCATTCTCTTGATCATTTTAACAGCTCCTTGTGATACGAAATAGCCGATGCCTCTTTTATTAAAGATTATTTCTTGTTGCTGCAAGTAGTCGTAAGTTCTCATTACGGTGTTCGGGTTCACTTCGACCAGTGCGGAATAGTCTCGGATGGAAGTTACTCGTTCTTCTTCTTTGAACTCCCCCGACAATATTTCATCGCATATTCTTTCTGCTATTTGCAGATAAATGGGACGAGTTTCTTTAAAGTTCATATTTTCATCTCCTTTATTATAGACGGTCAATAACTTCCATCTCTTTGAATCTGAAGTAAGATGTGGTCCAATTGAATACTATTAAAACGAGCATGATGCCCCTTGTTATTGTTTCACCTAAATTGATCTCTGTTCCATTAATGAATTCTTGGGAAAAAATATAATCGCCGAAAAAGAAAATGAGAAGACCGAAGAAACCAACAATCGTTGTTCTCAAAAGAGAATGGCGTGGAAAGAAACTACCACCTAGTACGTAGAATGATTGAGCTGTAAGATACGCCAGGATTATAAAAGAGGGATGTCCGTCGGTAATAAGATTTATTTGTTGTATGATATAATCCAAACTTAGTGTGGATATTGTCAGTCCACTACCTGCATACGCGATTTTAAAAATCCAAACTCTTATTAGGTCTGCTACAAAGAAAGAAATGATATAAACTGCGATAAATATAATAACATGGATAATCCAGCGTGCAAACCAATTTTCAAATGGAGTTACTGGCGTTGTCAGAACACTTATCTTTCCGACTTTAGTTTTTAAATCTTCCATCATTAGTGATGCAGAGTATATACCAAAAGCAAATATTAGTATGATAAAAGCATTTAGATTGTATTCTCCACAAATATCTACGATGTGTGTAAAGCCTCCTCTATCAATTGCATTGGAATAATTGACGTAACTTATCCAGCACAAAATAGTGAATATTGAAGCAAACATGACAATGGCCCGCATGACGGTTGCTTTTTTATTTTCTATGATTAGTTTACAGCTTATCTGCGAGAATCTTGAAAAGGAAAAGAAATTATTTGTCGTCATTGTCGTTTCTCCTTTCTGTTTTAGAAGTTGTCTCTTGTTGGTTTGCAAAGCATAATTTAATTTTATCCGGATGAGCCAGTGTGGCGTTGAAAAGCATTTCCAAATTTAAATCGGTTTCTTCGTGATATGTATTTGGTGATACTACGTAGTTTCCTTTTAGTGAGGAAGTGGAATAAATGGTATCTTCGGGAAGATCCTTTTCATTGCTTTCTGTAAAAATGATTCTATCGGTTATTTTGTTTACCGATTCGTTTAATAAGATCTCACTGTTCTCCATGATGATGACATGATCGAGTACTTTATCTACATCTCTCACTTGATGGGTAGATATGAGGATGGTGTGTTTGTCGTCCATTCCGGCAGTAATAAATTTGCGGAATTGGCTTTTCCCGGGAATATCTAAACCGTTGGTGGGTTCGTCCATTAGTAAAAGAGAAGTGTGTGTTGCCAATGCAAAGCTCATGAAAACCTTCTTCTTCTGGCCCATTGATAGTTCGCCAAGGTTCAAATCAATGTCCATGTCAAAGAAGTGTAGATAGGTTACCATATCCTCTTTGCTGAAGTGTGGATAAAATACGCTATTCAACTCAATGAAACTGATAAGCGAGACCTTTGGTAGCTCGAACTCTTCCGGAACCAGGAAAATTTCACGTTGCGTTACCGGAAGTCTACGGCGAACATCGGCGCCGAGATATTCAACATATCCACTCTTGGGAGTAAGAAGTCCTGTCATGAGGTATAAAAGTGTGGATTTACCTGCTCCATTTTTTCCTAACAGTCCGTAGATATTGCCTTGCTCTAATTTCATGGAAAAATTGTCGAGAATAGGCTTTTTCTTTCGACCGTAGTTAAACTTAACGTTCTTTACTTCAATCATATATTATAGTATTTATGTGTATTAGTATAATAGTACACTGCAAATATAAACTACTTCTGTTATATGTTGTATTAAATGAATGTCTTTTTAATAATTATTAAGAATATAGGAGATGCTTTTGTTGCTCAATAGATGTTCCGTTTTCTCAAGTCGTTTCGATTTTAGTATGATAACGATATTTGTTCCTGTCAGTGAAAACAGGTGACCATTTTGAAGTTTTCCTAAATATTACATCATTTCTTTGATCTGTTGTGGTTCTATTGTGCTTACAAACTTGAAATATTGTGTGTAGAGCTATTCAAAAAATGAATAAATGTTTCTCTGTCAAGCGCGTTTTTTGTATTTTTGCAGCATTATGAGAGTAATTGATTCAATAAAGAATAGTAACGGTCCGGTATTCTCGTTCGAATTGCTTCCTCCTCCAAAGGGGAAAGGTATTGATTCGCTCTACAAGAGTATTGATTTGTTGCGGGAGTTCGACCCTAAATATATTAATATAACTACTCACCACAGTGAATATATTTTTAAAGAGATGGGAAACGGCACTTTCGAACGCAAAACGTTACGCCGCCGTCCTGGAACAGTAGCAGTAGCCGCAGCGATTCAAAATAAGTATGGTATCTCTGTCGTTCCCCATATACTCTGCAATGGCTTCACACCCGAAGAAACTGAGTATGTACTCATTGATTTGCAGTTTCTCGGCATTACTAACTTATTGTTGTTGCGAGGCGATAAAGATAAAAGTGGAGTACCTACAGTGGGTGGTTATATTCATGCTACCGATTTAGAAAAACAGATTAATGACTTTAACGACGGAGTTTTTGTGGATGGCTCGAATATGGAAATGAAGGAGACCCCTTTTGCTTATGGTGTTGCCTGTTATCCGGAGAAGCATGAAGAGGCTCCTAATATTGATGAAGATATATATTGGCTTAAAAAGAAAGTTGAACTCGGTGCTCAATATGCAGTAACTCAACTATTTTATGATAATAATAAGTATTTTGAGTTTGTAGATAAAGTTCGGAAAATGGGGATTGATATCCCGATTATTCCCGGGTTGAAGCCGATGCGGAAATTGTCTCAACTCACTGTGATACCTCGTACTTTTAAAGTTGATTTGCCAGAGGCATTTGCCCGTGAGATAATGAAATGTAAAACAGATGAAGAGGTAGAAATCGTTGGAACTGAATGGTGTATTAATCAATGCAAAGAGTTGATCAAATTTGGTGTGCCAGGTTTGCATTTCTATGCTTTGGGAGCAGCAAACAGTGTTCGTGCCGTTGCCCGATCTATCTTTTGATATTAGATAAAGATATTTTGTTTTAGATTATTTATTTGTAAATTCTTGCACGAAAGATAAAATATAGCGAATATTGTATTTAAATAGGGATTAACCAAAATTTATGTATGCTGTTTAGAGAGATAATAGGACAAGATGATATAAAGAACCGGCTTATAAGTGAAACAAAAGCAGGGAGAATATCTCATGCCCAATTATTCTGTGGTGCTCCCGGCATTGGAAAGCTTCCTTTAGCTTTGGCGTACGCTCGATATTTGCTTTGTGCCAATGCGGGGGACGAGGATTCGTGTGGCACTTGCCATTCTTGTGTTATGGTCAATAAATTAGCACATCCTGATTTACACTTTGTTTTTCCGGTTGTTAAGAAGGCCATTAGCGACGATTATATAAAAGAATGGCGGCAATGCCTGCTGAAGAATCCTTATTTTTCTTTTGACGACTGGCTTGATTACTTGGATGCTAAGAATGCCCAGCCTATTATTTATGCTCGTGAAAGTGATGAACTGATCAAACGCCTTAGCTTGAAATCTTTTGAGGGTGGGTATAAGGTAACAATTATCTGGCTTCCTGAGAAGATGAATGAAGAGGCTTCAAACAAGTTACTCAAGTTAATTGAAGAACCTCCGCTGAAGACCATCTTTCTATTAGTGTCTGATGAACCGGAAAAAATTTTACCTACGATACTGAGCCGTACACAGCAGCTTACTATTCATCGGGTTGAGCATCGGTTGATCTCGGAGATGTTGCAACAACGCTATTCGTTACAGTCCAATGACGCTGAAAGAATAGCGCATTTGTCGAATGGCAATGTAACGGCGGCTATCAAGCAGGCCCTCAATGATGAAAATGGCGATTCTCAGATGTTTTTCGATCTTTTTGTCAATCTTATGCGTTTGTCTTATCAGCGTAAAATAAGAGAAATGAAATTGTGGAGTGAACAGCTTGCGACGATAGGACGTGAGCGGCAAAAGCGTTTTTTGGAGTATGCCTTGCGAATGATAAGGGAAAGCTTTATTTACAATTTGCATTTGCCGGATTTGAACTATATGACACAGCGGGAAGAGCAATTTGTATCGCGCTTCTCTCCCTATGTGAACGAAAGAAATGTGAGGGGCATTGCTAAGGAACTTGATAATGCTCTAAATGATATAGGACGGAATGTAAATAGCAAAATAGTATTCTTCGACTTTTCGCTGAAGATGATAATGTTGCTTAAAATTTAATATCAGAAAGTAGTAATGAAAAAATTTATATTACATAATGGCAGTGGAGGATTCTGTTGTCGAAGTTGCGCCAGACAAGATAAGCAGTTAAATACGTATGATTGGTTGGCTGATGTGCCGGGAAACGTTGATGAATGTGATTTGGTTGAAGTCCAATTTAAAAATACCCGAAAGGAATATTATCACAATAGTAATAAAATACCCTTGGATAAGGGAGATGTTATTGCTGTTGAAGCAACGCCCGGGCATGATATTGGAACGGTGACATTGACGGGTAGATTGGTGCCGCTTCAAATGCGGAGGTGCAATTATAAAACTCCAGCTAGTGAGTTGAAACGTATTTATCGAAAAGTGAAGCCGGTGGATATGGATAAATACAATGAGGCGAAAGCAAAGGAACATGATACGATGATCCGTTCTCGGCAGATAGCTCTTAGCTTGGGACTAAAAATGAAAATAGGCGATGTAGAATATCAAGGAGATGGTAACAAGGCTATTTTCTACTATATCGCAGATGAACGTGTCGATTTTCGTCAGCTTATAAAAGTACTGGCGGAAGTCTTTAGGGTACGTATTGAAATGAAACAGATCGGCGCTCGACAGGAGGCTGGTCGTATAGGTGGTATAGGCCCTTGTGGTAGAGAACTTTGTTGTGCCAGTTGGATGACGAGTTTCATCTCCGTGTCTACCAATGCTGCTCGAATTCAAGATATTTCGCTCAATCCACAGAAACTTGCCGGTCAGTGTGCTAAATTAAAGTGTTGTCTTAATTATGAAGTGGATTGCTATGTTGAGGCTCAGCGCCGTTTGCCTTCTAGGGAAATAGAGTTGCAGACCAAAGATAGTACTTACTATTTCTTTAAAGCGGATATTCTGACAAATACGATAACTTATTCTACCGATAAGGTCGTCCCTGCGAATCTGATAACGATTGCTGGTCAGAGGGCTTTCGAAATATATGAATTGAATAAACGTGGTATAAAACCGGATAGTTTATTGGAACCGGAGCACATTGAACAGACTCCACGTTCGGCCGATTTGCTTGAGCAGGAGAGTTTGACTCGCTTTGATAATCATCGCAATGATAACAAGAGAAAGAAAAATGGACGTCAGCGCTCGAATAATCCTGTGAACCGTCAAAACAACGGTTCGGAAAATCGTCCTCAGGAAAATCGTCCGCAGCAGGAAAACCGCAGCCAAGATAATCGGCAGCAAGAAGGGCGTCCACAACAAAATCGCCGCAATAGCAATTATCCTCGCCGTAATAACAATACGGATAATAATCAGCAGCGCCAAAGGCCTCCTCGTCAGCAACAGGGAGGACAACAACCGTCGCAGAAACAGAATCAACAGTCGAATGAGAAGAGTTCTGATAAGTAGGCACATTGTGGTGTGTTTGTCTCTGCTGTGTACCATTGTGGCTTGCAGCAATGAACATAAAACAATTTATCATGAGTATCAGTCGACTGCCAGTAAAGGATGGTTGAAGAAAGATACTCTTAAGTTCCAATTACTCCCTTCCGACAGTGCTCGGGTTGTGGCCCTTACTGCCGAAGTGCGCAATACATTGGAATATCCCTATGCCGACTTCTATTTAGTTGTCAAGCAAAATATTGCTGATTCGTTACATTGGCAAACAGATACAATTCGTTTTGTGTTGGCCGATACTTTTGGCAAATGGAAAGGTACAGGAGGTGGAAATTACTATCAGTCGTCGGCCTATATCAGGGTGCTTAAGTTGCCTCCTCATCCCAAACATGCTATTATAAGAGTATCACAAGGAATGAAAGATGATGTACTAAAGGGTATTACCGATGTAGGTTTTCGTCTGGAATACCGTTGATCGGTTTCAAAAGGTGGGCAGTATCGAAGCGGCTACTTTTGCCAAGCGTCATATAAGAATGGCACGACGGGCATATTGTAGAATCAAAGAGCTTTTGTTATCTTTCCCATTCGATTAATATAATAATAGGTGATAGATGGATGATCAGACTTTTCAGAAAATAGATTTTAAAGAGAACCATTTGGATTCAGAATATGAATCATGTATATTTGATTCTTGCGATTTTTCAAGTTTATCTCTTGCCGATATTCGTTTTAACGATTGTGAATTTAGAAGGTGCAATTTCTCTCTGTGTAAATTGCTGTGCAATCTCAATGTGGCCAAGTTTGTAGAGTGTAGGCTTACCGGCGCCGATTTTGCAAATATTGGAAGTTTGTCCGGTTCCTTATGGTTCGAAAAGTCATTAATGGATTATGTTTCTTTCGTCCAGTTGAAAATGAAGAAAAGTTCTTTCGTTGATTGTAACCTGCGTGAAGCTTATTTTGATGAGGCCGACTTAACTGCTTCTGTCTTTAAAGAATGCGATTTGTTGCGTACTTCATTTAATAAAACCAATTTGGAAAAGGTCGACTTCTCTACTTCTTTTAATTTTATTATCAATCCTAGTGGCAATAGACTATATAAAACGATCTTCTCGGAGGAGGGACTTAGGGGCTTGGTTGCCCATCTCAATATAATAATCAAGTAAAAAATTGTAGAAAATAAAGATGCAGCCCGAATCTTGTCTGACTGCATCCATTATATTCAAGATTATTTTCCTGCATTAGCTAATAAAGGAGCTGCGACAGTATAAGTGCGGACTCCCAATTCTTTGTCTATCATATACAGACCGTAACCATTGTCTTTTATCATGTTGAGGTTGTCAATGATTGTTTGGGCATTGTCTTCTTCCTCAACTTGTTCGTCAATAAACCACTTGAGCATACTTTGTGTTGCATAATCGTTCTCTTGCGTGCTTAAAGTGAATAGATTATTAATGAGTTGAGTTATTTTCTGCTCATGGTCCAAGGTGGTTTTAAAAACATCCAAGATAGATTTCCAATCGTTAGGCACGGCATCAATAGGTTTCAAAGTAACCTTTCCGTTACGAGAAATAATGTGGTTAAAGAAGATCATGGCATGGTCTTGCTCTTCTTTAAATTGAACCTCAAACCATTTACCGATACCAGACTGGCCGTTGAAATGGCAATAAGATGCCATTGACATATAAAGATATGCCGACCACATCTCTGCATTAATTTGGGCATTTAGCGCCTCTTCAATTTTTTTACTTAGCATTGTCTTAATAATTTTATAGTTATACCTTAGTTCTCTTCAAATATAAGATCGATGAGTTAAATTTAGAATCTTATAGATTCCATAGCTACTCAAATCTATAGCCCTTTCAAAACGCAGGCATTGTCTTTGCATTGTTTAATGCCGTATTATAATCACAGACCAATCCATTCATAACATCTTTTACTGTCTGAATTTTGTTGATAGAAGAAACTGCTTGTCCTATCTCCAGTTCTCCTTCATCCAAATCGCCTTCAAAAAGTCCTTTTTTTGCGCGTCCTTTGCCTAAGAGTATTTTCATGTCTTCGGCAGATGCTCCCCGAGCTTCAGCTTCTTGCACTTGTTTGAAAAAACTGTTTTTGACGAGTCGGGTAGGAGCAAGTTGTTTGAGCGATAAAAGGGTCTCGCCTTCTTTTAGTTGTAGGCAAAAGTTTTTGAAGTTTTGGTGAGCAGAACTTTCTTCAGTCAGTGCAAATACTGTACCGGCTTGAATGCCTTCGGCACCCAAAGTCATCGCTGCGAGTATCGCTTCCCCCGAGGCAATACCTCCTGCTGCTATTAGTGGTAGACTCGTAGCCTTTCTCACTGCCGGAATGAGGCACATTGTTGTCGTTTCTTCTCTTCCGTTATGACCTCCCGCTTCAAAGCCCTCTGCAACTATTGCATCTACTCCGGCTTCTTCACACTTGGCTGCAAACTTACTGCTCGATACTACGTGTGCTACTTTTATTCCACTCTCTTGCAAGTGCTTTGTCCATGTTTTAGGGCTTCCTGCAGAAGTGAAAACAATTTTGACACCTTCTTCTATTACTATTTTGATAATAGTCTCTATTTCGGGGTATATCAGTGGAATATTTACTCCAAACGATTTGTCGGTTGCCAATCGACATTTTCGAATGTGCTCTCTGAGAGTTTCCGGATGCATCGAACCGGAGCCAATAAGCCCTAATCCCCCAGCATTGCTTACTGCCGAGGCTAGTCGCCATCCGCTACACCATACCATACCTCCTGAGATGATGGGGTACTGAATGCCGAAAAGTTCACAAATTCTATTCATAGTTCAAAAAAATATTCGGATTAATAAATTATTCTGAACAAAGATAGTATTTTATGGGAGATAAAAGAACATAAATTCATTTATTTTTGGACGTTAACCTATAAATGTATATGATAATAAAGAAGTTATGATGTAGTAACTTTCTAGTGTAATGGCACGCATCTTTTTCTTCCTTTTCATTCAACCTCCTATTCCATAAGATTCAATGCTTTCGTACTTACTGTTCATTCGTTTGGTCACGACCATACACGCGTTTGATCACGAGCAAACAAGTGTATGGTCATGACCAAACATATGTATGGTCGTGACCAAACGAATGAAAATGCTGTATGTTGTCAATGAATGATATTCATCTTGTAGATGAAACGGCTTGAAGAGGATGATGTCAATTGATGATAGTTACCTGTTTGCATCAATTCGTAAGAAGATGAACAAGAGAATTGTAAATCCCCAAAGTGATGAACCGCCGTAACTAAAGAAGGGTAGAGGAATACCAATAACGGGGGTTACACCCAATACCATACCGATGTTGATAAAGATGTGAAATAGGAAGATGCTGACCACCGAATAACCGTAGACTCGTCCGAAAACGGTTGACTGTCGTTCTGCCAGATGGATGAGTCGTAATATCAGTATCAAGAAAAGAAGTAGCACTATTGATGAGCCTATAAATCCTTGCTCTTCGCCTACTGTACAAAAGATAAAGTCGGTATCTTGTTCGGGTACATATTTTAGCTTCGTCTGTGTGCCTTTGAGAAATCCTTTACCCAAGATTCCTCCCGATCCGATGGCTATTTTTGATTGGTTGACATTGTATCCGGCACCGGTCAGGTCTTCTTCCATGCCCAATACTACCTTAATACGGACTTGTTGGTGCGGCTCAAGTATGTTGTTGAAAACATAGTTGGATGAATATAGAAAGCCTATAGAACCTATTGCAAATATGGCTATCCACATGTAGACAATCTTTCTGTCGTATATCCATAAGAAGATGAGATAGCCTATTGTGCCAATGCATACTACCCATTCTACATAGACCACATTGAAAGAGATGAAGAGGCTTGAAATAGCATAGGCTATAGCAATAACTAGTATTGGGAATATCGCAATGTTGCGTGCTTTTTCATGCTGTTTAGTGTAGACATAGACCATGCAGGCTGTAGAAACGATGATAAACAATAGAACAACAAATTCGCCTATAGGCGTCGTCCCGTCGTTCATCATTACAGAACCAAAACGGATGCCGACAATGAAATAAAGTATGGCGCAGAATCCTCCATAAAGTACAGCACCGGGCATGCCTTCGCGATAGAGCACCAAGAAAAATGCGAGGTAGACCAATGCCGAACCTGTTTCGCGCTCGCCAATGATGAGCAGCATAGGAGTCAAGATGATAGCAGCGAGTGTGATGCGGCAGTTGTTGTGCTTTATGTTGAACGAATAAGAATTCATATACTTGGCTAGCATTAACGCAGTCGCAAATTTTGCAAACTCTGCAGGCTGTATACTTATTGGGCCTAGAACGAGCCAAGAGTGAGAACCTTTTACGTCGGGTGCTATAAAAATAGTGATGAATAGTAGCCCCATCATTCCGGCATATATCAGGAATGCAAAGATATCGAACAGGCTATCGTCAAGCATAAGTATGATAAAACCGATAGCGCACGAGCAGAGAATCCAAATGAACTCCTTGCCGGCACGAGTTGAAAATTGGAAAAAGTTTGTTTTGTCAAAGTCATAACTTGCTCCACAAACGCTGAACCATCCCATTACAAGTAGGGTTGCAACAATGGCGATGGTCCACCAATCTAATTTGCTCCAAACGCTAACGTTCCTGATATCCATACGAAATAACTCTATTACTCATTGCTTCGGCACGTTTCTCACTGCTCTCCGAAAGCTTTCCATTTATGAATTGTTCCATCATCAATGCCCCTATAGGTACACCGAAATCTGCTCCCCAACCGCCGTTTTCTACATAAACCAGAATGGCTATTTGAGGCTTGTTCATAGGTGCGAATCCCATGAAGGCCGAGTGGTCAATGCCATGATTCTGTGCTGTTCCGGTTTTACCACACATCTCGATATTGGTAAAGTTGCCCGATTTACATGTCCCTTGGTTTGCTGTAAATGCGTTGCGCATACCACGAACAATGTCCATATAATATTTTTTATCAATTCCCGTGTATCTCGGCTTATAATACTTGGGATCTAGCTGTGCTCCTTGAATATGCCGAACAATATGTGGGGTGATAAAATAGCCTCGATTAGCAATTGTAGACGCTAGGTTGGCTATTTGTAGTGGCGTAGCCAATATCTCGCCTTGTCCGATGGCGTCGCTTATAATAGTCAATCCATTCCAATGTCCGCGATAAGCCTTGTCATAATATTTGGCATTTGGTATCATACCACGTTTTTCGCCGGGAAGGTCGACTCCCAATTTGTACCCGAATCCCATATTGACCATGTGGTTTTTCCATATTGTTATGGATTCGTCGTGCGAACGGAATTTGCGGCTATCGATAAAAGCTTTGAAACTCATACAAAAATAAGTGTTGCACGATGTTCCAATGGCCGGTATCAATGAGAGCGGTGACGAGTGCCCATGACAACCCAGATGACGACCTGCGTAGAAGAAGCCGTGATGGCATGCGAATGATGTACCGGGAGTAATAATGTCTTCTTGCAGGCAAGCCAAAGCTTGAGCTGCTTTGAAAGTAGATCCCGGAGGGTAAACACCCATAATAGAACGATTGAGCAATGGTTTGCGCCAATCTTTCTGCAGGGCATGCTGATTTTTTCCACGCATTCTGCCTACCAATATTTGCGGATTGTATGATGGCGCAGATATCATGCACAGAATCTCGCCGGTTGAGGGTTCTATAGCAACAATACTGCCTATTTTGTTTTTCATCAATCTTTCTCCTAACTTTTGTAGCTTAAGATCGATGCTTAAAACAAGATTACGCCCGGGCACTGCACGATGGTCATATTTGCCGTTCTGGTATGAGCCTTTTATTCTACCATGTGCATCTCTAAGCAGGATCTTTACACCCTTCTCTCCTCTAAGGAATTTTTCGTATGATTTTTCAACACCTTGTTTACCGATATAGTCGCCGCGGGTATAATAACTGTCGTCTTCCAGATTGGCTGGCGATACTTCACCTATGTCACCCAAAATCTGTCCACCGGCATCATACGCATATTGGCGGATGGAACGTTGCTGAATATTAAATCCGCGAAACTTAAACAGCTTTTCGCGGAATGGGGACACTTCTTCGTCACTGAGTTGTGTGAGGAATACTTGGCTCGTATATTTGGAATATCCGGGGTTTTTATCCAGGTCTTGTATGTCGGTCATGCGCTGGATGAATATTTCTTTACTAATTCCCAAGGTATTGCACAAATCGAGCGTATCAAGATCATCTTCCATATCATGTGGGACGACAGTAATGTCAAAGGCTAGTTGGTTATATACTAACAACTGCCTATGTCTGTCTAATATAGATCCGCGTGCGGGATATTGTATTTGATTGACGAAAGCGTTATTTGCCGCATATCGCTTATAGTCGTCTGTCATTACTTGAAGCGATAGCAGACGGAATATGTAAATGAGCACAACTAGAATGGCAATGCTCCCTATTACAAGCCTCCGTTTCTCAAAAGTGTAATCTTTCGACATACTATTTTCTAAACCATTCTATTGCGACAATACAAAGAGTTGTCAATGCTGTACTTAGTACTATTCTCAATCCTAGCATTCCAAACGAAATGAACGAAAATGATTCGATTGTTAGTAATGCCGTATGATGTATGAAGACACAAGCCACAAGATAGCGTAGGAATGATGCCGATCCCATCACTTTCTTGCCTGGTATAAAACTGTCGTAAGTATCGCGGGGGGTAAACAAACGTAAAAGCGTGGGACGCACAAATGCCATTAGAACGAAGGCTGCTGCATTTATACCAACGGTATTATCAAAGATATCAATGGTAAGACCTATACCGAATGCCCAAAGCATTTGTTGGTTACGTGGCGTATCCGAGCTGAGCTTCAGTACAAAATAGATATATAAGAAAGGTGTAGCAAATTCTCCTATGTGAATATTATTCAATATAAGAACTTGTAGAAGCACCAATCCTATTGCCCATCCTATTTTGTTTAACCAATCATTCATTTGTGATAATACTCTTTTGCTCTAAGGCTTTTTGTTGTTGATATCCCTTGCGGGCAATAACTCTGACGTCACTGATTCTACCGAAGTCGGTAGCCAATTTAATTTTCAGTAAATAGGAAAGTCCATTGTTAGAATCTCCCATGTCATCAACTGTTCCTACCATGATACCTGCCGGAAATACAGACGAATATCCACTGGTGACTACTGTATCACCCAAATTAAACTGAGCATGGCGTGGAAGATCTTCTAAATAGGCATGTTGAGAATCTGAATGATCCCAACGTAAGGTGCCGAAGTAGTTGCTTCCCACGATTTTGCAACTGATATTCGAACGACTGTTGAGTAATGAAATAACGGTAGCATAATTACGGGTCGTTTCATAAACAATGCCGACAACGCCGTTGGCATCCACTACACCCATATCAGGGCGAATACCTGCAGCCCAACCTTTATCAATAGTAATATAGTTATCAGTCAGGTTTAGGCTGTTATTAATGACGTTCGCTTTGTAGAGCATATAGCTTCCTTGCGGTAAGCGTTCGATGCTCAATAGTTCTAACGAATCGACTTGGTGCGCTTTAAGCGTCTTTTCCAGATTCTGAATTTTAGTTTCCAATTCCATATTTCGGTCTAGCAAATCTTTATTTACAGATTTCAAATGGAAATAAGACGCTATCCCTCCCGATACCTCATAAATCTTACCAGTAACGGCATTGGCAGAATTGAAGAAATAACTTTCCTGATATTGATTATAGTGAAATAGCAAAATAAAACTTAAGGCTTCTAATGCTAGGAAAAGAAGCCAATAGTTATATTTGATAAGAAAATTCAGTAAGTTTCGCATATTTCACACTTCATCATCTTTAACGCATCAAGAAAGAAAAGCGATCTACGTTCTTTAATGCTACGCCTGTACCCTTGGCAACAGCGTGCAAAGGATCCTCAGCAATATGGAAAGGAATGTTTATTTTATCGGTCAAACGTTTGTCAAGTCCACGAAGCAAAGCTCCTCCGCCTGCCAAATAAATGCCATTACTGACAATATCGGCATATAGTTCTGGTGGGGTGTTCTCTAAGGCATTGAGAACGGCCGTTTCTATTTTTGCAACAGATTTCTCCAAGCAATGGGCCACTTCTTGATAGCATACCGGAACCTCCATCGGTAGTGCGGTGATACGGTTTGGCCCGTGTACGATGTAATCTTCGGGGGCGTCGTCTCCTAGCTCGGTAAGAGCAGCACCTACATTGATCTTAATACGTTCTGCCATACGTTCACTGACTTTTACATTGTGTTGACGGCTCATGTATTCTTGAATGTCTGCTGTCAAATCATCTCCAGCTATGCGGATAGAATTGTTTGTCACAATGCCACCTAATGAGATAATTGCTATTTCAGTAGAACCACCGCCTATATCAACGATCATATTTCCTTCAGGAGCTTCGACATCGATGCCTATACCGATTGCCGCAGCCATTGGCTCGAAAATTAAGTAGACGTCACGTCCGCCGGCATGCTCCGCTGAGTCACGAACAGCACGTAGTTCAACTTCCGTGCTACCCGACGGAACGCCGATAACCATTCTGAGTGACGGAGAAAATAGATGATGGCGCGTGTTGACTTGTTTAATGAGTCCGCGCATCATTTGCTCGCAGGCAAAAAAGTCTGCAATTACGCCGTCACGAAGTGGACGAATAGTGCGAATGTTTTCATTCGTCTTTTCGTGCATCATTTTGGCTTTGTCACCTACAGCAATCATTTTGTCTGTGCGGCGGTCCAAGGCAACAACTGATGGTTCATCGACAACAATCTTACCGCCACTGATGATGACAGTGTTGGCTGTTCCCAAGTCCATCGCTATTTCTTGTGTGAAAGAAAATAATCCCATATCTTTTCTAAATTAGTATCTAAGTCAATTAATGTTTAAAATGTCTGATACCTGTTGTAACCATAGCCAATCCGTGGTCATTGCAGTAGTCAAAAGAAAGTTGATCTCTCACCGATCCGCCGGGTTGGATAACAGCTGTTATCCCTTCGTTATCTGCAATTTCTACACAATCGGGGAAAGGGAAAAATGCATCTGATGCCATTACTGCGCCATGAAGATCAAATCCGAAATTCTTGGCTTTTTCAATGGCTTGTTTTAGGGCATCAACACGTGAGGTCTGTCCTACACCGCTAGCTAAAAGTTGTCGACCTTTGGCGAGAACAATCGTATTTGATTTACTGTTTTTTACAATTTTATTTGCGAAGAGCATGTCTTCTATTTCTGTATCTGTCGGAGCCTTTTCTGTAACAACTTTTAAATCCGATTTTGTTTCAATGTCTAAATCCCTCTCCTGGAATTGAACGCCATTTAGTAAAGAATGGAATTGTAGCTTTGGAAATTTGGCATCTTTGCGAACCAAAATAATACGGTTCTTCTTTTGGGTCAAGATGTCAAGTGCATCGACATCATAATCGGGAGCGATAATTACTTCAAAGAATATTTTGCCTATTTCCTCTGCAGCCTCTTTGTCGATAGGGGCATTAGTAATTAGTACGCCACCGTAGGCCGAAACGGGGTCACCGGCTAAAGCATCTTTCCATGCGTCGAGTACTGTTGGGCGAGAAGCGATGCCACAAGCGTTGTTGTGTTTTAGAACAGCGAAAGTGGTCTCTTCAAACTCGTCTATAAGTTCGATAGCTGCATTGATATCCGTCAGATTGTTATACGAAATTTCTTTTCCGTGAATTTGATCGAAGATAGCGTCTAGATCTCCGAAGAAATAACCTTTCTGATGAGGGTTCTCTCCATAGCGTAACATCTTTTGATCGTTAAAAGCGCTACGGAATGCTGTATGTTCTTCTCCATCAAAATAGTTGAAGATGTGAGTATCGTAATAGGATGATACACCGAAGGCTTCTTTGGCGAACCAACGGCGTTCTTCCATTGTGGATGTAGCATCATGTTCGTTTAACATATCCAACAATGGTTTATATTGATCTTTTGAAGCTACTATAACTACGTCTTTGTAATTTTTGGCAGCTGCACGGATCAGTGAAATACCACCGATATCTATTTTTTCTATAATATCTTGTTCAGAAGCGCCCGAAGTAACAGTTTCTTCGAAAGGATATAAATCGACGATGACCAAATCTATTTCGGGTATTTCGTATTGAGCAATTTGTTTTTGGTCTTCAGTTACATCACGACGGCAAAGAATGCCTCCAAAAACTTTTGGATGCAAAGTTTTTACTCGTCCGCCTAATATAGAAGGATAAGTGGTGAGGTCTTCTACAGCTTTGCATGCAAACCCTTTTGATTCAATGAACTGACGTGTACCTCCTGTTGACAAAAACTCAACGCCGTCTGCGTGAAGTTTTTCGATGATTTCGTCCAATCCGTCTTTATGAAAAACGGAAATAAGTGCGGTTTTAATTTTTTTGGGCTCTGACATTTCGATATTATTATTTATATATATTCGCCCGCAAAGTTACGAATAAATGTTTATTCGTTAATCATTTTTGCGGGCGAATTTATAATAAGTATAGAACTACCAGATAGAAACTCTTTTTTCTACCGGTAAATACATTGAATCTGAAGGCTGTATTCCGAATGCTTCGTACCAAGCACCGATTTGAGGAAGGGCACCGTCGACCCGCCATTTGCCTAGCGCGTGAGGATCGCTCTTCGTCTGGTTTAATATCTGCTCAGGGCGGATGTTGCCAGCCCAAACATTGGCATAGGCAAGGAAGAATCGTTGTTCAGGAGTAAAACCGTCTATGGTAGTAAGTGGAGTCTCTTTCATGGCATTTTTGAATGCGTTATAAGAAACTTGCAATCCACCGTGGTCGGCAATGTTTTCGCCGAGCGTCAATTGTCCATTTGCTTTTAATCCCGGAGCGACAGTAATATTGCTAAAGAAATCGGACATTACTTTAGCACGAGTCTCGAAGTTTTTGCCGTCTTCGGCTGTCCACCAATCTTTCAGATTTCCTTCTTTATCGTATTGACGTCCTTGATCGTCGAATCCGTGAGTCATTTCGTGACCTATTACTACACCGATAGCACCATAATTAAATGCATCATCGGCTTTCATATCAAAGAACGGATATTGCAGAATACCCGCGGGGAAACAAATTTCATTGGTCGTCGGGTTGTAATAAGCATTAACAGTCTGCGGGGTCATCAACCATTCGTCCGGATCGACAGGTTTGCCTAATTTTTCGAGCATACGATCGTATTCCCATTCTGAAGCCCGTTTCATGTTAGCATAATAGGAATCGTTTTTAATGTCGAGTTTAGAGTAATCTTTCCATTTGTCCGGATAACCTATTTTAATGCGGAAAGCGGCAAGTTTCTCTTGTGCTTTTTCTTTAGTGGCATCGCTCATCCAGGCTAGTCCTTGGATACGTTCCGATAATGATTTCTGTAAATTCTTGACCAGTTGAATCATACGCTCTTTTGATGATGCAGGAAAATATTCTTCAACATACATTTTCCCTACTGCTTCACCAAGGGCCCCGTCGACAGCCGATACGGCACGTTTCCACCGTGGTCTGTTTTGTTGACGTCCTGACATGGTACGACCATAGAAGTCAAACTGGGCTTGAATGAAAGCATCGCTCAATTCGGAAGCACCGCCATTGATAATATTCCATTGCAAATAGGCGACGATCTCTTTTAGTGGGAGTGTCGCTGTTATTTTTGCTACTTCGCCTATAGATTCCGGTTGTCCTACATTGATCTCTTTCGCAGCTGAAAGTCCGGCGTGATCTAAGAAATTGTTCCATCCGAAGGTTGACCATTTAGCTTTTACTTGGTCAACAGTCATTTTATTATAATTTTTATAAGGATCGCGCAATGCTTCTTGAGTACGGGCTATTTTGGCAAGTCTGGTTTCAATATCCATTACATATTTTGAAGCGTTTTGAGCCGTTGTTGCATCATATCCAGCCAAACGGAACATCTTAGCAATGAACTTTACGTATTTTGCACGAATATCTTTCATCTTGGCACTTTGTTCCAAGTAATAGTCGCGTTCTCCTAAAGAAAGTCCACCTTGTCCAAATTGCAGCAGATTAGCTTTGCTATTCTTGTCGTCAGCTCCGATGTATAGACCGAAAAATGGATCACAACCAAAGTGGCGAAGATCTCCCAGTACTGTATAAAGTTGGGCACGGGTACGGATGGCTGATATTTTAGCTAAATCCGCTTTTAATGGTGCGGCACCTTGTTTGTTCAGTGTGATGCTGTCCATTGCCATGTTATAAACATCACCGACTTTTTGAGCTAAGCTCCCCGGAGCATTGTTTTTATTCTCGGCCAACTTTAGAATCAAACCTTTCAATTGGTTTTTGTTGTTTTCGGCAACCATATCAAAAGATCCGAAGCGGGCATATTCTGCCGTGAGTGGATGTTGTTTCATCCAGCCACCGCAAGCAAATTGGTAAAAATCGGTTCCCGGATTAGCAGTCTTGTCCAAGTTTGATAGATTGATACCGCTCTTTAGTGTCTGCGCACTAGTCTTACTAACTCCCATTGACATCATACATACAACCCCTAAGGGTAATAAATTAAGTAATTTCATAGGCATTATTTATTTGTTGGTAATATTATTTATTATTGTTTTCTAATTCATCGAATTTGTTAGAGACTTCTTCCCATTCTTCCATCGACTCTTCTAATTGTTTTTTAAGATTTCCATGCTTTTCGTATAGGGTTATATCTGTTGCACCTTCTGCGGTTGCCATTTTCTCTTCAAGAATTTTGATGGCAGCATCCAATTGGCTGATTTCTTTTTCGCAATCTTTTATTTGTTTCTCTAATTTTTTCTTGTTGCGGTTGAATTCCTTTTGTGCTTCGTAAGATAATTTGCTTTCCGATATATGACTTTCTTCATTATTCGTAGTGGCGGTCGTCTTTTCTCCGCTACTCTTTTGTAACTCGTTAAGAGATTCAATGTGTCGTTCCTGCAAATATTCATAGATGCCACATAGATGCTCTCTTACTTTGCCGTCACCAAATTCGTATACTTTAGTCACTAGTCCGTCAAGGAAGTCACGGTCGTGGCTGACAATAATTGCGGTTCCGTCAAAATCTCGGATGGCGTCTTTTAATATATCTTTTGACGGCATATCCAAGTGATTGGTGGGCTCATCAAGTATGAGAAAATTGACAGGCTCTAATAAAAGTTTTATCATTGCCAGTCGCGTTCTTTCACCACCCGATAAAACTTTTACTTTTTTGTCAGATGCTTCGCCTCCAAACATAAAAGCTCCAAGTATATCTCTAATCTTCAGCCGAATGTCACCTGTAGCAACTTGGTCTATGGTCTCAAACACTGTGACCTCTCCGTCAAGCATTTGTGCTTGGTTTTGCGCAAAGTATCCTATTTGTACATTATGCCCAATGGTTAGTTTACCTTCAAAAGAAATTTCGTCCATGATACATTTTACCAAGGTGGATTTCCCTTCGCCGTTCCGTCCTACGAAAGCAACTTTTTCACCTCTGTTTAGAGTAAATGTAACGTTATTGAATATCTCGTGTTCGCCGAATGCTTTTCTGACGTCTTCACATATCAATGGATAACTGCCGCTTCGGATAGAAGGAGGAAACTTAAGTCTTAAGGCTGAATTATCAACTTCATCTACTTGAATAAGTTCGATCTTTTCGAGTTGTTTAATTCTACTTTGTACTTGGACAGCTTTTGTCGGTTTATAGCGGAAGCGACGTATGAAATCCTCCGTCTCTTCGATCATTTTTTGTTGATTTTCGTAGGCTCTCAACTGTTGTTCCCTACGTTCTTTTCTTAGTTCGACAAACTCGTCATATTTTACTTTATAGTCATATATCTTTCCACAAGTTATCTCGATCGTTCTGTTTGTCACGTTGTTTAGGAAAGCCCGGTCATGACTTACTAAAACGACTGCGTGTTGATTGGTCTGAAGAAAAGTTTCAAGCCATTGTATACTGTCTATGTCCAGATGGTTGGTGGGCTCGTCGAGCAATAATACATCTGGTTTCCTTAACAAAAGTTTAGCCAGTTCAATACGCATTCGCCAGCCTCCCGAAAATTCTGATGTCGGACGTTCCAAGTCTTTCTTCTCAAATCCCAATCCTATGAGTGTGCGGTCTATTTCTGCCTCATAATTCATTCCACCCATCATCAGATATCGTTCGTTGAGGTGAGTAAAGTGTTCGAGGAGCTCGTTATATGATTCACTTTCATAGTCCGTGCGCTCATCCATCTCTTTTCTTATGGCTGCCAGTGTGGTTTGAATATCTGTAATATGGTCAAAAGCCTGTCTTACTTCTTCTTTTACCGTTCGATTGTCATTAAAGAGCATTACTTGTGGAAGGTATCCAATGGTTGTGTCTTTTGGTAGAGAAACATTTCCGGCGGTAGGATGCTGTAGTCCTGCTAATATTTTGAGCATTGTACTTTTGCCTGCACCGTTTTTCCCTACCAATGCGATACACTCTTTTTTATTTATTACGAAATTTACATTGGCAAATAATGCTGTTGCATTAAATTCTACTTTTAAATTTTCTACTGAAATCACGCTTTCAAATTTGTTTTCTTTTTGTTCGATGCAAGAAAAAAAGAGCTTGCTTTTCTTGCAGGTTCACAAAGATAAGTATAAAAACTGGAAATTTACGATTACTCTATTTTTATTTAAGGAAGGTGTCTTTCCTCCTTCCCGTCTATGTGGCACTCAATTCATTTATTCAGAGCCTTCTTCCTGATACCTAATGCTATCATGCCATATACGCCACAAGCAATTACTAATAAAGTTTGAATGCTATGGACGATTAATGCAAATATTCCGGCATCAGTTTTGTTTACACCATACAATACCATCATTGAGATGATGGCAAAATGCCATGGCCCTGCTCCATTGGGCGTTGGAACGATTACAGCGAATGTCCCTCCTACAAATAAGACCATAGCTGCTGCCATACTTAGATTTGAAGTAAACGAGAAGCAGTAGAAAGTAAGATAAAAATGAAGAAAATAACATCCCCATATCAATACGGTGTATAATATGAATAGTGGAAGGTTCCGTACTTTTTTCAACGAAATGATTCCTGCCCAAATGTTAATTACTATTCCTTTAACTCGTTCAAAAAAGGAGAGGGTACGAACTAGATAGTACATTAAAATAAAGATACCTATTATGCTGAACAGAATAATATAAAAATCTACTGATGTGAATATATGTGCCAATGAAGGAAACTTAGTCCCAGTGTTTTGGAAGAATTTTAAAAAAATGTTGGCTTGTAGCAAGAAAGTAATACCTGCGATAGTTATTGATACAAGTGAATCGATCATTCTCTCAGTTACAACGGTTCCTAGTGATTTCGAAAAAGACACATTCTCATATTTGGTCAGTACCCCACAACGTGATATTTCGCCTACGCGTGGCAATATGAGGTTAGTCGCATAAGAAATAAAGATGGCATAGGCGCAAGTCGACAATCGCGGATATTCGTTTAGTGGCTCGAGTGTCTGACGCCAACGCCAACCACGGATGACATGACTCATCGTCCCGAAGAACAGGGATGCTATCATCCACCACCAATTGATTCCATGCAAAAAAACTTGTTCTGCTTTCTTGAAATCAAAATCCCGATAAATCCAGCATAATATAAAACCGCCTAAAACAAGTGGCAAGATTATTTTTAGAACCTTTTTTATCAGTTTCTTTATATTAAAATCGACTTTCTTCATTAAAACAATTACCTTTGTCGGGTGCAAAAGTAGTTATTTGTTTGTGATTATGAAGACAGTAAGACCTAAAAAGTTTCTTGGTCAGCATTTTTTAAAAGATCAATCTATTGCTCAACGTATTGCTGATACGGTAGATGTTGAACCTGATATCCCTATTTTGGAAGTGGGACCCGGTATGGGAGTACTCACTCAGTATTTGGTTTCCAAACAGCGTCCTGTAAAGGTCGTTGAAATAGATTATGAGTCAGTGAGCTATCTGTGTAGGGCCTTCCCGTCGTTACAAGACAATATTATTGAAGAGGATTTTCTGCGAATGGATCTGAATAAATTATTCGACGGAGCTCCGTTTGTACTTACTGGCAATTATCCTTATAATATTTCGAGTCAAATTTTTTTTAAAATGCTTGAATATAAGAACCTTGTCCCGTGCTGTACGGGGATGATACAGAAAGAGGTTGCCGAACGTATTGCTTCTGAACCCGGGCATAAGGCTTATGGCATACTTAGCGTACTTATTCAGGCATGGTACAAAGTAGAATATCTTTTTACGGTAGAACCGTCTGTTTTCAATCCGCCTCCCAAAGTGAAAAGTGCAGTCATTCGTATGACTCGAAACGATACGCTGTCGCTTGGGTGTGACGAGAAACTTTTTAAACAAGTCATTAAAACAACTTTTAATCAGAGGCGTAAGACATTACGCAATTCTATAAAGCCGATATTGGGAGAACGATGTCCGGTCACTGATGATGCTTTGTTTAATCGTCGTCCTGAACAGTTATCTGTACAAGAATTTGTTGATTTAACAAATTTGGTAAGTTCCGTTTGCTCTAGTGAAAAAAATAGTTTTTTTCAGTAATTTTTAAGATTATTGAAAAAAAACCATGAAAATGTATTGAAGTAATTATTTTATTTCCTTAATTTGTAACTTAATCGACGATTGGTAAATTTTCCAATCTTTAAAAATGAATTTATGATGATGGACACTCAAGACACTAATCAGCCTTTAGATGAAGGCAAATTAGAAGAAGAAAAAAAAGCAGCCGAGGTCACTGATGAAACGGCGACTTCTGCTGGGGATGTATCGACAATCGTAGTTGAAAAACCGCAGGAAGAAGTAGAAAGTGTAACTGCCGAAATAGAACAAACGGCACCGGTAAACAAAGAAGAAACGACCGTAGAAGTTGCCCAACCGGCAGAAGGTGTGGAAGAATCGGCATCAAATATTTCGCTTGTTGAAGGAGAAAAAGAGGGAAAGGATGATAGTGAAAAAGGTGCTGTCTCGGTAGAAGAGGATGCAGGGTTAACAGTTGTGAAAAAATATCAGCATTTTAATAATAATGATGAAGTCATTGCTCGTTTGAAAGAAATTTCAGAAAGTAATTGTTCTGTCGGTAAGCAAGAAATTGATGCATTGAAACAAACTTTCTATAAAATTCATGCAGCAGAGGTTGAAGAGGCGAAAAAGAAATTTGTTGAAAACGGAGGAACGGACAGTGATTTTGCTCCTATCTCGGATAGTCGCGAAGAGGAGTTCAAAGAGATCATGAATGTTATTAAGGAGAAGAGGAATAAGAATGCTGAAGAATTAGAAAAAATAAAGGAGCAAAATTTGCAAGTCAAATTGACCATTATAAATGAATTGAAAGATATGGTTGAATCTCCTGAAGAAGCCAGTTACGGTGAATTTAAAAAAATTCAGCAACAGTGGAATGCAACCAAACCTATTCCGCAGGAGCGTGCCAATGAACTGTGGAAGAATTATCAGCTTTATGTAGAAAAATTCTATGATATACTGAAGTTGAATAATGAATTCAGAGAATATGATTTTAAAAAGAATCTTGAAATAAAAAATCGTCTTTGTGAGATAGCCGAGAAACTGAATGATGAACCTGACGTGGTTTCTGCCTTTCATCAATTGCAGAAACTTCATCAAGAATTTCGTGATACCGGTCCTGTCGCCAAAGATTTAAGAGAAGATATTTGGTTGCGTTTTAAAAATGCATCGTCGGCTGTTAACCGTCGCCATCAGCAGCATTTTGAAGAGCTCAAAGATGAAGAACAGCATAATCTTGATCAGAAAACCGTAATCTGTGAAATAATCGAATCTATTGAGTGGGATACCTTGAAATCTTTTTCGGGGTGGGAAGATAAAACGCAAGAAGTTATTGCACTACAGAATAAATGGAAGACCATCGGTTTCGTCCCTAAAAAGATGAATTCTAAAATTTTTGAACGTTTTCGTAAAGATTGTGACGACTTTTTCAAACGTAAAGGCGAGTTCTTTAAGTCACTGAAAGAGGGTATGAATGCCAATCTAGCCAAGAAACGTGAATTGGTTAAGATGGCTGAAGCGTTGAAAGATAGTACGGATTGGAAAGCTACAGCAGATGCCCTAAGCAAACTCCAAAAAGAATGGAAAACAGTAGGACCCGTTGCTAAAAAATATTCGGATGCTGTCTGGAAGCAGTTTATTACGGCTTGTGACTATTTCTTTGAACAAAAGAATAAAGTGAACAACTCGCAACATTCTGCCGAAGTAGAAAATCTAGAGAAGAAAAAAGAGATTATCAAACAACTTAATGAAATAGGTGAAGATGTTGATGATAATGAAGCAAACGATAAAGTTCGTGCCCTTATAAAAGAATGGAATGAAGTAGGACATGTGCCTTTTAAAGAAAAGGACAAAATTTATGAGCAATTCCACTCTCAAGTAGACGAACTGTTTAAACGTTTTCATATTTCGGCTTCTAATAGAAATCTTAGCAATTTTAGGTCTTCGATTTCGATGTCGGGCAATGCCTCTTCCAATCTTTATCGTGAGCGTGAAAAGCTTGTTAGGGCTTATGAGAACATGAAGAGTGAATTGCAAACTTATGAAAATAATTTAGGATTCTTGTCTTCATCTTCAAAAAGTGGAAGTTCATTGCTTGATGAATTGAACCGTAAGGTAGAGAACCTAAAGGCCGATCTTGAGCTTGCCCAAGAAAAGATAAAGGCGGTAGACGACCAACTTAAACAAGAATCTGGAAAGACAGAATAAACTTTTACCTTAATAAGGTTGAAACTTATTTGCCCTAAGGAGCTTTTATCTTAGCTCTTTGGGGCTTTTTTTATAAAACGCCATATCTTAAAACGATAGGACTTTAACTGTCAACCAAATTCAGTACACCACAAGGTCTTATCTAATAAGGATGAGGGGAAATCGTCGTATGTTCCTTTTTTCGGTGAGGTCAATACGTTTTTTTGAAAACATATGGACCTCACCGAATTTAAGTCCTTATGTGGTTTTGGGTGGAAGGGTTCATTGCTGCATTTCAAGACCGTGAAATCATCTGCATTTCAACCTTTGCCACCTCCGTATGACACCATACGGAACTGCCACACAGTATGTTAACGACACACCGTATACAACGCCAGCGAAAAAAGGCCCGAAAATCGGCTCTGGAGTATACTGTAGAGTCCTTATTTTCAGCGAACCTCTGCTTAGAACGATTCTAAACGATAGCCTACAGGTGGCTGAGGGGCCGTTTGTGTATATACGAGTGTGCCCCATTCATTTAGTCCTTCATGTCACTTAGTCTCCTCATTTTTACTGATGAGCCTGAGACACGCATTTTCATTGACGCAAGATTGCGTTGGTCTAAAGTCGTGATATTGATGCTGCTTTTCTGAAGGTTTTGGGAGGTGAATATTGGGGATGATACTGATACTATTTTAACCATCCGGAAGTGGTGCCTATTCACTTACTTAATCGACCTTGTGTCCTCGAAAAATAATAAGGACGAACATAAAAATTCATAAGGACGAAAATAAAAGTTTATACATACAAACATTTATTTTCGTCCTTATGATTTTCTTGCTGTATATCAATTATTTACATCAAAAACATTGATGCCTCGCTCTGATTCGATTTACATTCGAGCGCTGAAACAATAGCGAAAATAGTGCCCTACAAGGTCCTGCCGCTGATGTTTGGATAAGAAAGTATCAGTATCTTTGTTAATATTCACTATGTAAATGGCTGTATAACAGGGATAACGCGTGATATAAGAAATCTTACTCTTTTGTAGATTTTGATAGTTGTCGATCGCAATCTTGAATCTTTTTCGGTAGGGCGTTGCCTTAGACTATTCATAAAAAAAGATCCGGTTCAACATGTTTAGTAGAACCGGACCTTTATGTCATTGCTTTTAGCAATAAATAGTGTTAGATTATGCTTTGAGATCTTTTAGCTCCCATGCTAATGCGCTGGCACCTAGTACGGCGGCATCAGAATCTTTCATTTCTGAGAACAATAATTTAGTCTTTCCTTTGTATATCGGAAGGATGTTTTCATCAATAGCTTTCTGAACCGGTTTGAGAATGAAATCACCGGAGTGAGCCAAACCTCCAAAAAGGATAATGGCTTCGGGACTGGAGAATGCGATGAAATCTGCTATGGCTTCGCCAAGAATCTCTCCAGTGAAATTGAAGATCTCAATAGCTATTTTATCCCCTTTTACAGCAGCATCGTATACATCTTTTGATGTGATGCTCTCAGCCGGTATATTCCGCAACAGGCTACTTTCTGTACTTGCTGTCAACATTTCGCGGGCTGTACGGGCTACACCCGTTGCCGAACAATATGTTTCCAAACAACCTTTGCGGCCACAGCCGCATACACGTCCGCCACGGCGAATGATGGTGTGCCCTAATTCTCCGGCAAATCCGTCGTGACCGTAAACCATTTGACCGTTGACAACGACACCGCTACCTACGCCTGTTCCCAGGGTAATCATAATAAAATCTTTCATACCACGGGCTGCACCGTAAGTCATCTCACCAATACCGGCAGCATTTGCATCGTTTGTCAAAGCTGTGGGTATGCCGAGACGTTTCTCAAACATGGTTGCCAATGTAATGACTCCTTTCCACGGAAGGTTTGGAGCAAATTCTATCGTACCGCTATAATAATTTCCATTTGGAGCGCCGATACCGATGCCTTTGATTTTGTTTGCTCCGCCATTAGCTTCAAACAATTTGCTCAGACCGGCGCAGACAGCATCCGCATATTCATCAACAGTGGGATATGCTGCTGTTTTTACTGCGTCGCAGGCAATGATGGTGCCGCGGGCGTCTACTATACCAAAGACGGTATTGGTGCCGCCTATGTCAATACCTACTACGTAGGGCTTTTCTATTGTTGTATTCATGATACTTGTGTTGGATAATAAATTTGTTTTATTTGTCTACAAATTACGCAAAGATGTTTCAATTTACAAAATGTTTTTCCAAGAAATCGTTACTATTTTACAACTTTTGTAGGTTGATTGAAAATTATTCTACTATTTTCCTGCAAACTTGCAACTTTTTGTATCTTTGACTCGTCTTACTATAAAACATAGATTAATTATTTCCTTATGTTATGATGATACAGCTGAAAGAAATCAATAAAACGTATAACAATGGTGCACCGCTCCATGTGCTGAAAGGAATTGATTTGAATATTGAAAAGGGAGAGTTCGTTTCGATAATGGGATCTTCAGGTTCAGGAAAATCTACCTTACTTAATATATTAGGTATTCTCGACAACTATGATTCGGGAGAATATTATCTTAACGATATATTAATAAAAGGTATAAGCGAGCGGAAAGCTGCCGAGTATCGGAATAGAATGATTGGTTTTATTTTTCAGTCGTTCAATTTGATCTCGTTTAAAAATGCTATGGAGAATGTATCGTTGCCACTCTTTTATCAAGGTATACGGCGCAAAAAACGTAATCAGTTGGCTATGGAATATTTGGATCGGCTTGGTTTGAAAGACTGGGCGATGCACATGCCTAATGAAATGAGTGGTGGGCAAAAACAGCGAGTAGCCATTGCTAGGGCATTGATAACACATCCTCAGATTATTCTCGCCGATGAACCTACCGGTGCTTTGGATAGTAAGACTTCGGTAGAAGTGATGGACATTTTGAAAGAATTGCATGCCCAAGGGCAGACCATCGTTGTTGTGACTCATGAAAGTGGCGTCGCCAATCAAACCGATAAGATCATACATATTAAAGATGGTATTATCGGTAAAATCGAAGAGAATGTGGATCACAACGCTTCTCCTTTTGGAGTGAACGGTATTATGAAATAATTCTTTTAACAACTAGTTTCGGATGATAGATTTTTGGCAAGAAATATATGGCACTATCAAGCGCAATAAACTGCGTACTTTCCTTACCGGTTTCTCTGTGGCATGGGGTATTTTTATTCTTATTGTACTTCTTGGAGCTGGTAATGGGTTGATTCATGCTTTTGAGAAAAATTCCCAATCTCGCGCATTGAACTCTGTTCGTATATTTGCCGGACAGACTTCCAAGGCATTCAATGGTCTAGCTATTGGTCGTAGAATATTATTTAAAAATAAGGATGTTGAGCTCTTAAAGAGGCATTTTGAGAAGAATGTGATGACTGCCGGGGCTACAATTTCGCATTCTGATACAGTAAGTTATGGCACGGAAGGTACATCTCTTTCAATAGTCGGAGTTAATCCCGATTATGTGAACATTGAATCGTGTAAAATGAAAATGGGGCGTTTCATAAACGAACAGGATATTAATGAAAAGCGCAAGGTCGTTGTGTTGTGTGAGAAAACGGTGAAAACGCTATTTCTCCATCAGATAAATCCTATCGGCTTTTTAGTCAATGTGAATGGTTTAATGTATCAGGTTATTGGTGTTTATACTGTTGATAGCGAAAATCAGTCTAATGATGCTTATGTGCCCTTTACTACTTCTCAGCTGATTTATTGTAAAGGTGATTCGATAGATGATATTATTTTTACGACGAAAGGTCTGGATACTAGGCCTGCAAATTCTGATTTCGAGGATAATTATCGTGTCGCAATGGGCAAAAGTCACAATTTTGATCCGCTTGACAAGTCGGCTATCTGGATATGGAACCGCTTGGAACAATATTTGGATCAACAGCAGGGCAATCATATCTTGAAAGTGGCCATTTGGGTCATTGGAATTTTTACGTTGCTGAGTGGAATAGTAGGAGTGAGCAATATAATGCTGATTACTGTCAGGGAGAGAACTCGCGAATTTGGTATTCGCAAAGCACTGGGTGCCAAACCCGCCTCTATTTTGAAACTTATTATTGCTGAAAGTATTGCAATTACAGCTCTTTTTGGATATATCGGAATGTTTGCCGGAGTAGCAGCTACCGAATATATGAATGCTTTGTTCGGCAATCAAACAATGAATGCGGGAGTCTTCTCGACAACTGTTTTCTCCAATCCTACGGTAGATATCAGTGTAGCTATACAAGCTACGATTACTTTAATCATAGCCGGAACATTGGCCGGATTTTTTCCCGCTCGCAAGGCGACGAAAATTAGACCGATTGAGGCATTAAGAGCAGAATAATTATGAAAATGGATGTGGATACATGGGGTGAAATACTCCTCACTATAACTCGAAATAAAACTCGCAGCTTACTTACTGCCTTTGGCGTTTTTTGGGGCATTTTTATGTTGATTGCCCTCATCGGAGGTGGTAAGGGTTTGCAACAGATGATGTCGCAGAATTTTGAAGGTTTTGCAACGAATTCCGGTTTTATGTGGGCTCAACCTACTTCAAAAGCATATAAGGGATTTCGTAAAGGACGCCGTTGGAATATGGTAATGGGCGATATAGCGTTGGTTCAAAGTAAAGTGAAGGGCTTAGAACTTGTTACACCACATAACGCTTCGTGGGGAATGGTTGCGGTATATAAAGATAAAAAAGGCTCTTATACGGTAAAGGGACTTTATCCCGAGTATACTAAAATTGAAGAACAAAAAATGATTTCGGGACGTTTTATTAACGATATTGACATTAGTCAGCATCGCAAAGTGTGTACTATAGGGAAGCGTGTGAAGCAGGAATTGTTTGAAAACGGGGTAGACCCCTGTGGTAAGTATATTCAGGTCGGTAGTACATATTATTGTGTTATTGGTGTATCGGGCTCAGAGAGTAATGTGAATATTGGTGGACGTGCTTCGCAAAGTATCGTGATACCATATACTACTTATCAAGAAATATATAATAAAGGGGATGAGGTTGACTTGATGTGTGTATTGGTCAAGCCGGGCTATAAGATTACTGATGTACAACCGCAAATAGAGAAAGTCTTAAAAGAAAAGCATCTGATAGCTCCCAATGATGGTGAATCTATGCAACTTCTTAATGCTGAGGCAATGTTCTCAATGATTGATAACTTGTTTACCGGTATTAGAATTTTGATTTGGTTGGTTGGACTGGGCACCTTATTGGCCGGAATTATCGGAGTTAGTAATATCATGATGGTAACCGTTAGAGAAAGAACAACTGAAATAGGAATTAGACGCGCCATAGGTGCTCAACCTCGTGATATACTGCAACAGATTCTATCAGAGAGTATGGTGCTTACGTTGATTGCCGGTATGACTGGAATATGTTTTGCCGTATTGGTATTACAAGTTCTTGAAGTCGGCGTGAATTCGGGTGATACTTTTAGTGGTATTCAATTTCAAGTTTCATTTGGTATGGCTCTTGGTGTGGCTTTTCTGCTACTCTCTTTGGGGATGGTTGCCGGATTGGCACCTGCATTTCGTGCATTGGCTATCAAGCCGATTGATGCAATAAGAGATGAATGATGATATATAGGCGTAATATAATAGTAATAAAATAGATATGAAAAAGTTTTTTAGAATCTTGCTGTTTGTTATAATAGCATTGATCTTCGTAGGAACCTTTATGTTTCTCTATACGAAGTCTAAGCCCAAAGAGGTCGTTTATGACACTTATACTGCAACTGTCTCCGATTTGGAAAAATCAACAGTCGCAACAGGTACGATTGTACCTCGTGATCAAATTTTAATAAAACCCCAAATATCGGGTATTATTAGCGATGTTTATAAAAAGGCGGGACAAGCAATTCATAAGGGTGAGGTTATTGCTAAAGTTCGTGTCATCCCCGATTTAGGTTCGCTTAATTCCGCAGAAAACAGGGTGCGCATTGCTGAAATTAACCAGAAGCAGTATGAGAAAGATTTTGCTCGTATGAAAAAACTGTTTGACGACAAACTCATAAGCCGTGAAGATTACGAGAAGAGCCAGCTAACACTAAATACGGCTAAAGAAGAAAGCAAAACAGCAAAAGATGCGTTGCAGATTGTTCGTGAAGGTATAACTAAAAATAGTGCTTCTTTCAGTAGTACATTAATTCGGTCTACAATTGAAGGACTGATTCTTGACATTCCTATCAAAAAAGGTAATTCAGTTATTATGAGTAATACTTTTAATGATGGTACGACGATTGCTACTGTAGCCAATATGAATGATTTGATATTTGATGGTAATATTGATGAAACAGAAGTAGGACTGTTGCACGAAGGTATGCCGTTGACATTGACTATTGGCGCACTTCAGAATCTGACTTTTGATGCTTCGCTTGAATACATTTCTCCTCAAGCTACCAAACAAAACGGTTCCAATCAGTTCGAGATAAAAGCGGCAGTTAATGCTCGCCATGCTCATATACGCTCCGGCTATTCGGCCAATGCGAAGATTGTGCTCCAAAGAGCTTCTCGAGTAGTGACCATTCCTGAAGGAGCGGTAGAGTTCAATGGAAAGAATGCATACGCTTACGTGTTGACAGATAGTGTTCCTCATCAAAAGTTCCGTAAACAACTTGTAGTGACGGGTATGAGCGATGGGGTTAAAATCGAAATAATGAAGGGCTTGAAAGCCGGCGATAAGGTACGTGGCGATGTAAAACAGAGTAATCCGGACGGAAAGAAGAAGGACGATAATAATTAGTAGCATGAGAATAAGATTAATTAAATTGTTGGTTGTGGCAGGCGTTGTACCGCTTACTATGCAAGCTCAACCGGAACAAAAAACGGTCGCGTGGACGCTTCGACAATGCATAGAGTATGCCATTGTTCACAATATTTCCATTCAGCAGTCGGCTTTGACCGCCAGACAGAGCGAGATAGAGCTCAATACTAATAAGTGGGCTCGGTTGCCGGAGTTAAGCGGCTCTGCAGCGCAGAACTGGAGTTGGGGACGAGCTGCATCGCCAGTTGATAATTCGTATAGCAATACTAACAGTAGCAATACTAATTTTTCTGTGGGTGCCAATGTTCCTTTATTTACAGGATTTCGTATTCCTAATCAGTATAAGTTGTCGCAAATTAATCTCAAGGCGGCACTTGCCGATTTGCAGAAAGCAAAAGATGATATTTCTATTAATATCGCTTCGAATTATTTGCAGACTTTGCTTGATAAAGAACTTTGTAAAGTAGCGGAAGAACAGATTTCTCTGAGCCAACAGCAGCTTGACAGACTTATACGAATGGAACGGTTGGGAAAAACTTCGCCGGCAGAAGTTGCGGAGGCGCGTTCTACAGTTGAGCAAAATAAATTGGCAGCTGTGCAAAACGATAATAGCTATAAGTTAGCGCTATTGGACTTGAGCCAATTGCTTGAACTCCCTACTCCAGAAGGCTTTGAAGTGGTACAACCCGAAACTGCTATTGTCTTTTCAACACTTACACCACCCGACGAATTGTATCAGGTTGCGGTGAAGCAAAAGTCTAGTGTGCTAGCAGCTCAGTATCGTCTCGATGGTAGTGACTTGAGTATTAAAATTGCTCGCGCTACTTATATGCCTACCCTTTCGCTTAGCTTAGGGCTTGGGACCAGTTATTATACGATGAAAGGAGTTACGTCAAGTAGTTTCGGCTCGCAGATTAATAATAATCTTAACAAATATATAGGGCTGAATCTTTCTATTCCTATCTTTGATAGGTTTGTTACCCGAAATAATATCCGTACGGCAAAAGTGCAGCAACTTAATTATTCTTTGCAGTTGGACAATACAAAAAAAACGTTGTATAAAGAAATTCAGCAGGCTTGGTATAACGCATTGGCGTCGGAGAATAAATACAAATCCAGTATGTCGGCGCTTGATGCAGCCAAAGAGTCTTTCCAACTAATGCGTGCCAAGTACGAAAATGGCAAGGCTACGGCAGTAGAATATAATGAAGCGCAAGTTAAGTTGCAAAAATCTGAGTCGGAATTGTTGCAGGCGAAGTATGATTATTTCTTCCGTTGTAAGATTCTCGACTTTTACAAAGGAGAAGAAATTAAATGATAGGTATTTAAAAATCTAACAACTAGTCTGATAACGGTTGCTTGAGGTGAAGGGTTCGTTGGAAAGTTGTTTTTCTAGTGTTGGTTCCATTTGGTTATGATTTACTATAAAGAAGCTCCGCGATACAAAGATGTATCGCGGAGTCCTTTTTATAGAAATGTGGTCTATGCCTCACATTCTTTATTCTGGTTTCGGATAGCCACACGGCGAATTTTTCCACTGATCGTTTTAGGCAATTCATCTACAAATTCTACCACGCGGGGATATTTATAAGGAGCAGTAACACGTTTTACGTGATTCTGAATCTCTTTAATAAGTGAATCTCCAGCTCTATCTTTGTACTCTTTTGAGAGAACAATAGTAGCCTTTACTATTTGACCGCGAATTTCGTCAGGCACTGCTGTTACAGCACATTCTACCACTGCCGGATGAGTCATTAAAGCACTCTCGACCTCAAACGGTCCGATGCGGTAGCCAGAACTTTTGATAACGTCGTCGGCACGGCCTACAAACCAGAAGTAGCCGTCTTCATCGCGCCAAGCCACATCTCCGGTATAGTAAACACCGTCGTGCCAAGCTTCTTTGGTTAATTCGGGAGCACGATAGTATTCTTTGAAAAGTCCGAGAGGCTTGCTTTTATCAGTATGTATAACGATCTGTCCTTGTTCGCCGGCTTCTACTGAGCGGCCTTCATAGTCAACCAAGTCTACATCATATTGTGGGTTTGGTACGCCCATACTTCCAGGCTTTGGTTCCATCCATGGAAAAGTAGCGACGGTAAGTGTTGTCTCTGTTTGTCCGAAACCTTCCATCAGTTGTATGCCGGTGAGTTTCTTGAAAGTATCAAATACCGAAGGGTTAAGTGCTTCGCCGGCGATGGTACAATATTTTAAAGAAGATAAGTCGTATTTCGTCAGGTCTTCACGAATCAAGAATCGGAAGATAGTGGGAGGCGCACAAAGGGAAGTAATGTGATAATCGTGAATCTTTTGGAGAATATCGGCAGGTGCGAACTTTTCATGATCGTAAACGAATATGTTGGCACCAGCAAACCATTGTCCGTAAAGTTTGCCCCATACTGCTTTTCCCCAACCTGTATCTGCTATAGTAAGGTGTATGCTTTGTTCGGTAAGATTGTGCCAGATGCATCCAGTTACGATATGGCCCAAAGGATAAGTAAAGTCGTGAGCCACCATTTTGGGCTCTCCGGTTGTGCCGCTGGTGAAGTACATCAGCGAAATATCTTCATTGCAATTGACATGAGCCGGTCGAATGAAGCTTGGTGCTTGATTGATGCCTTCGTGGAAGTCTAAGAAGCCCTCTGGAATATAAGGGCCGACGCTGACTACCTTTTCTACGGTTGGCGATTCGGGTAGCGCATTGGTGATATGGGTGGTTATAACTTCTTCACCTGCGCAGACTATCATTTTGATAGATGCAGCGTTACACCGATACACGATATCTTTTTTAGTGAGTAAGTGTGTGGCCGGAATACATACGGCGCCTATTTTATGTAGAGCAATGATGCTGAACCAAAACTCGACACGACGTTTCAGTATAAGCATTACCATGTCGCCGTGGCCGATACCCAACTGTAGAAAATAGGAAGCTGTCATATCAGTGTACTTTTTCATTTCAGCAAAAGAGTACTGGTGGTGTTCTCCTTTATCGTTGGTCCACAATAGTGCATTTTTTTGAGGCGCTTCGGCTGCCCATGCATCTAATACATCATAACTGAAATTAAAATCTTTTGGAACTTTAATCTTAAGATGTTCTTTAAAATCTTCCTGCGAGGTGAAGGAAGTTTGCTCTAAAAATCTTTCTACCATACCTTATTATATATTACATGATTACGGCTAGAAAACGAACTGTTTTGCCATTCAATGCTTTCATGCCGTGGAGAAGCTTTGAATTGAAATAGATGCTATCTCCTTCGTTCAGTATAAGTTCTTTATTATTTATGTTAAGTTGCATGCTTCCTTCAAGTACCAGATTGAATTCTTGTCCGCTATGGCTATTCATATAAATAGGTTTGCCGTCTGGTTCGACAGTGACGATAAATGGATCGGCTATGCGATTTTTAAATCCTCCGGCTAGCGATTGATATTTGTAAGCTTCGGTACGCTCTATGGATGTTCCTTTTCCTGTACGAGTAATAAAGTAAGTGCTCATCTTGGGCTCTTCTCCAAACATCAGTGCATCCAATGCAATATTGTATTTGTGTGCTATCTTTTGCAACATACTTACCGATATGTCGTTCTCACCCGACTCGGCATTGCGGTATTCTTCTGCCGAAATATCGCAGTCTTCTGCAATATTTTCTTCTGATAGCTCTAGTGCGTCGCGAAGTCCACGCAGCCGCTCGGCTATTTGTTTAATTTGCTCATCCATTATTTGTGTATTGATAATTTGTAATAAAAAGCAGCCCTATATATAATAAATAGGACTGCAAAATTAAGGATTAATTTTCAAATAGTTATTTATTTTGAAGTTTTTTAGACGCTCGCTCTCATTGCTTTAATGATTGCCGATGAAAATCCGTCGTGCTCTAGTTCATTGATGCCTTTTATAGTAAGCCCTCCTGGAGTTGTAACTTTATCTATTTCAATAGAAGGGTGTGAATGGTTCTTTAGAATTAATTCGGCTGCTCCTTTACAACTTTGTGCTACCATTTCAGCAGCATCTTGTGGCTTGATGCCCATTTCGACGCCGGCTTGCATGGCAGCCTGAATGTATTTTAGCACATAAGCGATACCACAAGAGGTAAGAGCTGTTGCTGCCGCCATTTTTTCTTCAGAAATGATCTTAGTGATGCCAAATCTATCGAATAGATTCATAACCATTTTCTCTTGCTCTGAAGTGGCATTATGACTTGCAATAAGTGTCATGCTGCACCCCAATGAAATAGCTGTATTAGGGATAATGCGGAACATGGTTATATGATCGTCTGAATATTTGCCTAATTGGCCAAAAGTAATGCCGGCAGCTACGGATATTAGTATTTGTTGCTTTTTGAAAAGTATCTCTTCCAATACCGTTTCGACTATCCAAGGCTTTACTGCGAGGATAATAATATCACTCCCCTTTGCAGCCTCTTTATTATCGTTGGTTACATTGATCTCGCTGTTGAAACTCTTTAATGTCTCTAATTTTTCTTGAGAGGGGTTAGATACTATGATATCGCAAGGATTAATCAAACGACTATTTACTAAACCGCAGGCAATGGCGCTTCCCATGTTTCCTGCGCCTATTATGGCTATTTTCATGTCTATAGTATTGTTTTGTTGACTTTTGCAAAGATAATATAAGCCTATTACAATAGCAAACAAAAGAATTATTATTTGGAAAAGGCTATCATAACTTTTATATCTATTGGGGAGAAGTGTTATCAGTATAAGAACGCTCGTTTTATTTGTCTGCTGAGTTTGGATAAGAATAGAAGTACGCATGAATTTATATTCATTTAATTACGTTAAAATAGAGATTTATTGCATGAGTTTACAAAATAATAGGTATTTTTGTCCTCAAAAATAGAATAATTATACGATGAAAAAGAAAACAAGTCGATTGGATGTCATTAAAATGATTGTTTCCAGCCAGCAAGTTGGTTCGCAAGAAGAACTATTGGGTATCTTGAAGAATGAAGGTTTTGAACTTACTCAAGCGACGTTGTCGCGCGATTTGAAACAGCTTAAAGTGGCCAAAGCGGCAAGTGTAACGGGTAAGTACGTCTATGTGTTGCCCAATGATATTATGTATGTTCGAAATGTGGCCAGTACCAATGCCAGTGAAATGCTGATGACGAGTGGATTTATTTCCATACAGTTCTCCGGTAATCTGGCTGTCATTAAAACAAAACCTGGCTATGCTAGTAGTATGGCTTATGATATTGATATTCATAATTATACTCAAATACTTGGAACAATAGCGGGCGACGATACTATACTATTGGTGCTCAAAGAAGGTACTCCTCCTGCACAAATATGTAAGTTGCTTTCTTTTGTAAACAAGGATAACGATAAATAATCTCATTTATTATATTTTGAAATGGATTTTGATTCAATTGATGTGATGGTAGCCGATGCTTCTCACGAAGTCTATGTGGATACCATTTTAGAAACTATTACTGCTGCCGCTAAAGTTCGCGGTACCGGTATCGCTAAAAGAACGCATGAGTATGTGGCCCAAAAAATGAAAGAAGGGAAAGCCATAATAGCTCTTGCGGGTGATGAATTTGCCGGATTCTGCTATATTGAAAGTTGGGGAAACAAAGAATATGTAGCAAATTCCGGTTTGATTGTGGTTGAAAAATTCCGAGGTCATGGTTTGGCCAAAAGAATTAAAAACGCAGCTTTTACTCTTTCTCGCCTTCGCTGGCCTCATGCCAAATTGTTTGGATTGACCAGTGGTGGTGCAGTGATGAAGATTAATACGGAACTTGGGTATGCTCCGGTGCCGTTCTCTTCACTTACTGACGATGATGCCTTTTGGAAAGGATGTGAAGGTTGCTGCAACCATGATGTGTTGATTCGTACCGAGCGACGATATTGTATCTGTACGGCAATGCTCTACGATCCGGAGAAACACAAATCGGAGCCTTCTGTAGAACAACCGAAAGAGGAAAATAAATAGTTTCGTTCATTAATTTCATACATTTTATAAAGATGGATAAAAAGAAAAAGGTGGTTGTCGCTTTTAGTGGGGGATTGGATACTTCGTTTACAGTGATGTATTTGGCAAAAGAGAAAGGCTATGAAGTATATGCAGCCTGTGCAAATACAGGTGGCTTTAGTGCCGAGCAACTAAAGAAAAATGAAGAAAACGCTTACAAGCTTGGAGCGGTAAAATATGTAACATTGGATGTTACTCAAGAATATTATGAGAAAAGTCTCAAATATATGATTTTCGGGAATGTATTGCGCAATGGGACTTATCCTATTTCGGTCAGTTCTGAACGTATTTTCCAAGGAATGGCCATTGCTCGATATGCCAAAGAAATAGGTGCCGATGCTATTGCTCATGGTTCAACGGGAGCTGGCAATGATCAGGTTCGTTTTGATATGACATTTCTTGTCATGGCTCCTGGTGTGGAGATTATAACACTAACCCGTGATATGGCTCTTTCTCGTGACTATGAAATTGGCTATCTGAAAGATAACGGTTTTGTGGCCGATTTTACCAAACTGAAATATTCGTATAACGTGGGGCTGTGGGGTACCTCAATCTGTGGTGGTGAGATATTGGATTCTAAACAGGGACTTCCCGAAAGTGCTTATCTCAAACAAGTTGAAAAGACAGGTAGCGAGCAGTTGAGCATCCAGTTTAAGGATGGTGAGATTTATGCTGTCAATGGAGAAGTTTTTGAAGATAAAATTAAGGCTATACTGAAAGTTGAAGATATTGGAGCTGCTTATGGTATAGGTCGCGACATGCATGTCGGCGATACGATTATTGGCATCAAAGGACGGGTTGGCTTTGAAGCCGCAGCTCCGATGCTGATTATTGGAGCTCATCGCTTCTTGGAAAAATATACATTGAGCAAATGGCAGCAATATTGGAAAGACCAGGTTGCCAATTGGTATGGAATGTTTCTTCACGAAAGTCAATATATGGAACCTGTAATGCGTGATATCGAAGCAATGCTCGAAAGTTCTCAACGCAATGTGAATGGAACTGCGATTCTTGAACTTCGTCCACTTTCGTTTTCGACTGTCGGAGTCGACTCGAAAGATGATTTGGTGAAAACTAAATTTGGTGAGTACGGTGAGATGCAGAAAGGTTGGACTGCCGATGATGCGAAAGGTTTTATTAAGGTCACTTCCACTCCTTTGCGTGTTTACTATGCCAATCATAAAGACGAGATTCTATGATAAAAGTCGGTATAGTGGGCGGTGCCGGATATACTGCCGGCGAACTAATAAGGTTGCTGGTGAACCATTCCGATGTGGAGATTTCGTTTATCCATAGTACGAGTCATGCCGGCTGTCCGATTACTCAGGTTCACGAAGGCTTGTATGGTGATACTGATTTGACCTTTACGGATGAGTTGCCTCTTGCAGCCATTGATTGTTTGTTTATATGTTCGGGACATGGAAAGTCCAAGGAATTTATGGCAAGTCATCAGATTCCGGAGAAGTTGAAAATTGTAGATTTCTCGCAAGATTATCGTCTGGAAACCGAAAAGAATAAATTTGTTTATGGCCTGCCCGAACTGAATAAAGACGCTATAGCTGCAGCACAATATATTGCCAATCCCGGTTGTTTTGCTACTTGTATTCAGCTGGGCTTATTACCATTGGCTGCAAACAATTTGTTAGCGGGAGATATTATAGTCAATGCTATTACAGGTAGTACGGGTGCTGGAGTTAAGCCTGGAGAAACAACTCACTTTAGTTGGCGCGATAATAACCTGAGTATCTATAAACCTTTTGTTCATCAGCATCTGCCCGAAATAAAACAGTCTATCGCTCAGTTGCAGAATACTTTTGATTCTGATATAATCTTCGTCCCATTTCGCGGAGATTTCCCTCGTGGCATTTTTGCTTCGATTATAGTCAATTGCAATGAGGATGTTGAAGAATTGTATCGGCTTTACGATAGCTTTTATCAGACGAGTCCTTTTGTGTATCCCATTCGCACGAATATTGATTTGAAACAGGTGGTCAATACCAATAAATGTTTGATACATTTGGAGCGTCATGGAGGTAAACTTCTGATTGCTTCGTGTATTGACAATTTATTGAAGGGGGCTAGTGGCACAGCTGTTCAAAATATGAATCTGTTGTTTGGACTCCCAGAAACAGAAGGACTGAAACTGAAACCTTCTGCTTTTTAATTGTTTAAATTGAAAGAAAGATGAATCTATTTAATGTATATCCTTTGTTCGATGTGACCATTGTCAAAGGTCAGGGTTGTAAGGTCTGGGATGATAAAGGTACCGAGTATCTCGACTTATACGGGGGGCATGCCGTTATTTCTATAGGTCATTCTCATCCTCACTATGTAGAGATGATTGGTAAGCAAGTCGCTACACTTGGATTTTATTCCAATGCAGTAGTCAATCCGTTGCAGTGTCAGCTTGCCGAGCGCTTGGGCAAGGCGTCCGGATACGAAGACTATTCGTTGTTCCTTATCAATAGTGGGGCAGAGGCTAACGAGAATGCTTTGAAGCTTGCCTCATTTTATAATGGACGAAAACGAATTGTTTCTTTTTCTAAAGCATTTCACGGGCGTACGTCTTTGGCTGTTGAGGCAACGGACAATCCTAAGATAATATCTCCGGTCAATGATAATGGGCATGTCACCTATCTTCCACTCAATGATATAGAAGCCATGAAGGCAGAACTTACTAAGGGAGATGTGTGCGCTGTTATTATCGAAGGCATTCAGGGGGTTGGTGGTATCCGTATCCCTTCTCGGGAATTTTTCCAGGCTTTGCGTCAAGTTTGTACAGAGACAAAGACTGTATTGATTCTCGATGAGATACAAAGCGGATATGGTCGTTCGGGTAAGTTCTTTGCGCATCAGTATAGCGGCATTCGTCCAGATATTATTACTGTAGCAAAAGGTATAGGTAATGGTTTCCCGATGGCTGCCGATTTAATCAGCCCCATATTTACTCCGGTGTTTGGACAGCTAGGCACTACTTTTGGTGGTAATCATTTGGCTTGTACAGCTGCTTTGGCGGTGCTCGATGTGATGGAGGAAGAACATCTTATTGATAATGCCGCAAACGTAGGTGAATATCTATGTCAGGAATTGAAAAAACTTCCTCAGATAAAAGAAGTTCGTGGTCGCGGACTTATGATTGGTATCGAATTTGATTATCCTGTTAAAGAATTGCGCAATCGTTTGATATACGACGAGCATGTTTTTACCGGTGCTAGCGGAACGAATGTAATCCGTCTGCTTCCTCCTCTTTGTCTGAGCATGGACGAGGCAGACGAGTTCTTGTGCCGTTTTAAGAAACTATTATAGTTTTATTGTTATCGATTAATAATCAATATTTGTAACAATTTTAAAAGCGATGCCGCTCTCTATATAAAAAGAGCGGCATCGCTATTTTGAGTCCATTTATACAGTTCAATATGGATTTTCCCAGAATTGTGTCTCATCTTCTGTTATAAAAGATACTTGCCTTGCCCTGTAAGTCTTGAATCCGTGTGGCACCAATATGATGTATTTCGACCATTTGCCCCCTTCGCTTTCTTCCCCGAATCGGAATTCAATTGGGCATTCCAACTGATAAAGGTTCTTAGCCATATAGCTGTCCAAGTACATCTCTTTAGTCTCTTTTTGTTGATGATTCCAATTGGCATCGTTGTTGAGAGCAAGTGGTAGACCTTTTATCAATCTGTCTCTTACTTCCGAAATTCCCAAAAGGTTTCCTTTCTCATCCGATACGTAGGCGGCAAATGTGGGGTCCATCCATATCCATTTGTTTAGTGTGTTGCAAAAGACCGCATTGATAACGTGGCAATCTGTATCAGTTGAGTCTTCTGGCATGCATGTCACGTATCTTGATCTCCATCCCATGGCCATGTAGCATTCGTTCAACATGATAGCCATCATCCTGCAATTGATACCTCTTCCTTCTTTCTTGCAAATTTGGGCAAAGGCTATCGCATTCTTTGTTTTTGGATTGTACGAACTGCCATCGTGTCTGACGGTATTGTGTACCCAGTACATCAAATTCTTTATTTTCGATATTTCGTCTCCACTGCCTGCTATGCTGTCCAAATTGAAATAATGGCGGACTTTTACCAAATTCGTATCGTTGGGGTTTGAGTAATAGAACAATGGAATTTCCTTATTCTCCGCTAGATAACCGTTACTTTTTCGCAAAACGCTCAGGCTGGAGTGCCGTTCCATTTCTTCAATTATCTGTTTGTATTCTTTATAACGGCGGATATTATTTAAGTCTGTATCAATTTTCACATGCTCTACATCTTTGTAACCCAACTCCATTGATTTCCTAAAATAACGAATGGCTTGCTTTTCTTTTTTAAGTATTGAATAGCAACATGCGGCATTATAATAAATATTGCCTGCCATAATTCCTTTCAATTTAGGCTTTTCTTGCTCAACAACTTGGCGATTATATATGCTTATTATCGTCGAATAGATCTTTGCAAGTTTCGTATAATCTTTAGCTTTATAAGCTGATTCGCAATCCATTTCTTGGAATATGCCTTTTTGTCTTGCAAAAAACTCTTCGGCTGTAAGCTTCTGGCTATGTACCGCCAGGGGTAAACATCCTATAAAGATGATTAATAGTAAGATTTTCGATTTCATTATTTTCTATTTTCTAATAAGACGAATTTGGCACTCAAAACGTTGCATCAATTAAGAAACTTTTATTTTCCAACAAAGATAGATGTTATAAGATGAGAACTTTAAAAACATAAATATTTAGTTTTTACTCAAAAAATAGTGCATAAAATTTGTATATTACGAAAGCTTGCATTATTTTTGCTGCATAATAATCTAATAAATATTTCATTTTCAAGAGCCATGTATACAATAGCGGGCAGAACGGTGCAGGGAAGCAGAAGTAATATTCTCTATCATATTGAAGCTATATTGATTTCAGCAATATGGGGTATTACATTCGTGTCGACGAAGGTGCTGATGAGTAGCGGCCTTGGCCCCGAAGAAATAATGTTGCTTCGTTTTGTCTTGGCTTATATATTTATATGGACTATTTCTCCACGCAAGCTCTGGGCCAATAAACTAAAAGATGAACTTTTGATGCTTGTTCTTGGTATAGTAGGAGGCTCTTTTTATTTTCTTGCCGAGAATATAGCCTTGCAATATATTCAAGCAAGTGATGTCTCTATTTTGTTAAGTATAATACCTTTGCTGTCTGCATTGGTAGCGCCTTTGTTTTTCAAAACAGAAAAAATTACTAAACCATTGATTATTGGTGCCGTTGTGGCATTGGCAGGTGTTGGATTTGTTGTAATGAATGAACATGTCGCATTGCATCCTAATCCAATAGGAGATATTTTGGTTGTTGGGGCGTCTATGATGTGGGTGGCTTATGGTATCATTATAAAAAAACTCGGTAAAGGCTATTCTTCTGTCTTCATTACGCGCAAGGTCTTTTTCTATGGTATACTGACGATTATTCCTGTCTTTCCGATAATGGGTACGGGACTTCATTTGGAAGCTTTAATTAGTTTAAAGGTTATTCTCAATCTTCTGTTTTTGGGGTTGATTGCTTCTTATTGGTGTTTTCTCTCTTGGAATAAAGTCATAGATAGATTAGGCATTGTTACCTCGAATAATTATTTATATCTTAGTCCGCTTGCTACTTTTGTCTTCTCTGCGATAGTTCTGAATGAGACAATTACCTTTGAGGCAATTGTTGGAGCATCGCTCATTCTTGTCGGCGTCTTTTTAGCGCAAAAGAAATAGTTCGATTGATTATTTCTAATATCCTTTTGTTACCTTTGTCTTCGTCAAAACAGAATTATGAAGCAGACGAGGACACTTATACATATTTTGGCTATTTCTATTTCGGTGCTTTGGGGGACAACGTTTGTCTCTTCTAAGGTGTTGATTAATCACGGATTATTGCCGTCTCAAATTATGTTTCTTCGCTTTGTCTTGGCTTACTTTTGCATGTTGGCTATAGCTGGTCGTCGATTATTTGCAAGTAGTATCAAGGATGAAATGCTTTTGGCTGGTCTAGGATTGGCTGGAGGTTCTTTGTATTTTATGGCAGAAAATACAGCGTTGCAACTGACTCAGGCCTGCAATGTCGCGATATTGATAAGTCTTACACCGTTATTCACTTCCCTTGCAGCCATTATTTTTTATAAGAACGAACGAATCACCCGTTTTTTGGTATGGGGCGGTTTAGTGGCTTTGGCTGGAGTTGTTTTAGTGGTGTTCAATGGCCATTTTGTTCTTAAATTGAGCCTTGCCGGAGATATCCTCACTTTGACAGCTTCGTGCTTATGGGTGGCTTATAGTATTATTCTTAAGAAACTAAATAATAGTGGCTATTCTTCGGCTTTTATCACTCGCAAAGTCTTTTTTTACGGTATTATTACGATTCTACCTTTTTTATTTTTGGATAGTGCCCCCTTTCGCTTCTCTGTCTTAACGAATTTTACGGTGCTGGGCAATTTGTTTTATCTGGGTATTTTGGCATCCTTCATTGCATATCTATCTTGGAATTATGTTGTAAAAAGATTGGGCATCATTACTTCGACTAATTATCTTTATCTTAACCCGCTAGCCACGTTTATTACTTCTGCCATTGTTTTGCATGAACGTATTACCCTCGTGGGGCTCATAGGTGGTGCAATGATTCTTAGTGGCGTTTATTTCTCACAACTTAAGAGTTAGTTCCGTTTGTATTTCCGTTGGTCTCCGTTTTATTTTTCGTTTCCCTCCTTTTCTATTTGTCGAATCACATATGTGATTCGATCAACTCACAGTTGTGATTCGATCGAGTCACATATATGGAACGATCGACTCACATATATGATTCGACAGATGGTTTTTTATGTATTTTTCGCCGCGTACTTGCGTGATCTTGGCGTGTTCGGTCTGTT
>JAAYUD010000113.1 GCA_012517855.1 Bacteroidales bacterium | reverse complement strand
TCGAAAAACCGTGAATTGGCAATAATCGTATCGGTGGTCAATGTTTTCTGACGCGTACGTGAGTTGAGCGAAGAACCCGGTTCGTTAAAGGCAATATGTCCATCGGGGCCAATGCCGCCCATGAACAAGTCTATACCACCGTAAGATTTAATCTTTTCTTCGTATTCGGCACACTCTTTATCCAAATCGTTGGCGTTTCCGTTCAAGATGTTGGTGTTTTCGGGTTTGATATCTATGTGACTGAAGAAATTGTTCCACATAAAGGAATAATAACTTTCTGGATGTTGCTTTGGAAGTCCCACGTATTCATCCATGTTGAAAGTAACTACGTTTTGAAACGATACCTTTCCACTTTTGTTCAAAGCAATCAGTTCACGATACATGCCCAGTGGAGAAGAACCTGTAGGACAACCCAATACAAAAGGTTTGGCCTCGGTAGGTCTCGCAGCATTAATTTTAGAAGCGACATAATGTGCCGCCCATTTCGATACGGATTCATAATCCGGCTCTATAATCAATCTCATGGCGAAAAATTTTAATATATTTGTTTGCTTAAGTTTGTTTTGTTTATTTTCTATCTTTCTTCAGTCTGTCGGCCATGGCCTTTCCCAAGGCATAACACTGTTCCAGTGTTACGTCTCTTATAGCCTGTTTCATCTCAACTGGATTACCAACAATTTCCATCTTGCTCTTTTCTGCCCATTCACCTATACGCTTCACGGCAGCTCCTGCCCATGTGAACGAACCGAAATAACCGAAATAGTGGCTTTTTATTTCGCGGACAGATATTTTGCTAAGCAATGATTCTATATCTGGGTAAATCTGATTGCAATACGTGGGGCAACCGATAATGAGTCCCTTGTATTTAAAGATATCCATTAAGATATAAGAAGAGGAAGTTTTGCTCACATCATAAATAACGACATTACGAATGCCCTCCGCACTCACAGATTCGGCAACGGCCTCAGCCATTTCTTCCGTATGTCCATACATACTACCATAAGCTATAACAACACCTTCATCGGTATCATAACGGCTCATCCTATCGTAAAGGGCAATAATCTCGTCCAATTGGTCTTCCCACACAGGCCCATGAGTACTACATATCATCTTTATATCGACCTCTTTCAATTTTTGAAGAGCAGCTTGAACAGGCGAACCATATTTTCCTACTATAGTTGAGTAGTAACGAATCATTTCATCACGAAAATGTTCGACATTCATATTATGATCTATCACCCCACCGTCGAGCGTTCCATAGCTACCAAAAGCATCTCCAGAAAATAGCACCCCATTACGTTCATCAAAAGTCATCATCGTTTCGGGCCAATGTACCATTGGAGTCAAGAGGAAACGCAACGTATGTTTGCCAAGCGAGAGGAAGTCGCCATGCTTTACTTCATAGCGGTCACCCGAAATGCCGTAAAAGCCTTCGACCATCCCGAAAGTCTGCTTGTTGCCTACGATGATAATGTCCGGATAGGCCTGTCTTACCAGCCTGATGGCACCGGAGTGATCGGGTTCCATGTGGTTGATTATTAAATAATTTATAGGTTTGTCACCGATTATCTTTTTGATGCTGGCCAGATAACGTTCGAAGAAGCAAACGTCAACGGTATCAACCAATGCAATCATTTCGTCAACAATCAGATAAGAATTATAAGATACCCCATAAGGCAGTGGCCACATTTGTTCAAATAGTCGCTTCTGGCGATCATTGACACCTACATAGTATATATCGCTTTTAATTTCTCTATTCTGCTTCATTTTCAAATCGCTATACTTTATAATTTAGTATACAAAGATAGTGCAAGCCAAGAGCAATAGCAAAATAAAAATCATTAATTTTTCTATTCTGCATCGTTCAGTGCAGTCTGCTTGATGACAAAAGACTTATAGGTCACCACTTTTTGATATTCATACTGTTTTTTAAAAACTATTTGCATCATTACAAGATTGTTTATGCTAACTTTGCAATAACTTAAAACATATATCGATATGACAGTCATTTTCCCATCCCCCATATTCGGCCCCATTCATTCACGGCGTTTGGGTGTATCGCTTGGTATTAATTTGATGCCCGGTGACGGTAAAATTTGTACGTTCGACTGCATCTATTGCGAATGCGGCTTCAATGCAGATCATCGTGTGAAGACTCCTCGTCCTACTAGAGAGGAAATTGCTCAAGCACTCGAGAATAGATTGAAAGAAATGCAAGCAAACGGTCCAAAGCCGGATGTATTGACCTTTGCCGGCAACGGAGAGCCCACTGCCCATCCACACTTTCCAGAAATCATAGAAGATACGTTGAGACTCCGCAATAAGTATTTTCCCAATGCAAAAGTGAGTGTACTGAGCAACTCCACTTTCATTGCTCGTCCTGCTGTATTCAACGCACTAATGAAGATTGACAACAATATCTTGAAACTCGATACGGTAAGCGAAAAGTATATTCGGATGGTAAATCGTCCAACCGGAAAATACGATTTACAGTCTATCATTGAGTACTTAAAAGCTTTCAAAGGTCACTGCATCATTCAAACAATGTTTATGAAAGGCAGTATCAATGGAGTAGATGTGAACAATACTTCGGATGAATATGTATTGCCATGGCTTGGTGCAGTAAAGGAGATTGCCCCGAGCATGGTGATGATTTATACTATTGATCGAGAGACTCCTGATCAAGACCTATGTAAGGCAACCCATGAAGAACTCGACCATATCGTTACATTGATAGAGAAAGAAGGTATTGCAGCTTCGGCATCCTATTAGTCTGTCTTCAATATGTTAGAATAAACTTTTCGGACGCACATCCCTTTGTTTCTGACATGATATGAGTGCGGAAAAATATTTTCATCATTATGTACCTTGCGACTCACGCCCGTGAGTCGGAAAAAACATAAGGACGAAACTTGCGACTCACGGGCGTGAGTCG
>JAAYUD010000112.1 GCA_012517855.1 Bacteroidales bacterium | reverse complement strand
TTTGTTCTTAGAAGAATGTCGTTCCACATATGTGATTCGATCAACTCACATATGTGAGTCGATCGTTCCATATATGTGAGTTGATCGAATCACATATGTGGAACGACAAAACGTTAATAAGCCAACAGAAAAGCTTTAAATACGGCAACTATGATTCAATAAGATGTGTACGAAACACCTTCTTTCAGAGAAGGACCGGACCACTTCCAGGCATGGGTAGTAAGCAAGGAAGTTTCTAAACGGAGCACACTGCACAGATACCGAGTAATAAATTAATCGGTTGATATACAAAGTGGACGATCCGTGTTTCATAACAAACTAACAATAAGCCAGATAGCACCTTATAGAGGTTCCATAAACAAGCCACACATGTATATATCACTCATAGTCAAGAAAATAAGGTGACAGAAACCACCGGAAAAATAAGAAGCTATAGAACGTATCTGAAAGACAAGTTAGGATGAAAAACATTCAATAACAATCACCATCTTCTTCTTTTTTCATTATCTTTATCCATTCTTTTAAACACAATAAACTTTAACGACATGAAACCTTTTTCAAAATTTATTTTACTCACCAGTTTGGCATTAATGACTGTCGTTCAGTATCAGAATGCCGACAACCATTCTATTAAGAACAATCCTAAAACGTATTCTACCTCTTTTGCCAAAGGAGCGGATGTAGGCTGGATTACTCAAATGGAAAAAGAAGGAGCTAAATTTTATAATGCAGAAGGAAAGCAAATGGAATGTATGGCATTGCTCAAATCGATGGGAATGAATGCTATTCGTTTGCGCGTATGGGTAAATCCAAAAGACGGATGGTGCGGAAAACAAGACCTATTGAACAAAGCACTACGCGCAAAAAAGCTTGGGATGCAAATTATGATAGATTTTCATTATAGTGACTGGTGGGCCGATCCGGGCAAACAAAACAAACCTGCCGCTTGGAAAGACTACAATATGCAACAATTGAAACAAGCAGTCGCCAATCATACGAAAGATGTATTACTTCTCTTAAAACGAAACAATATCACTCCGAAGTGGGTACAAGTAGGAAATGAAACGACTAACGGGATGCTATGGCCAGATGGCGGCGTATGGCTTTGGGATGAGAACAAAGAAAATAAACCCAACCACTTTGATAACTACACCGCGTTGAGCAACGCCGGATACAATGCAGTGAAAGCTGTTTTCCCTAAAGCAAAAGTCATTATACACATTGATAATGGATATAATAAAGAACAATTCAGCCGTTTTTTTAGGCAGTTAAAATCTAATGGCGGCAAATGGGATGTGATAGGCATGTCTCTCTATCCGTCTTATTACGAAGGCTTCGAACAAGACCGAAAAGGCACGTGCAACAAGTTCATTAGTAAATGCATGGAAAATATCGAGTACCTGACGAAGACCTATTCCACTCCAGTTATGATTTCCGAAATAGGCATGCCTTGGGATGATGCAGTAACTGCAAACTATTTTTTAAGTAGTATCATCCGAAAGACAAAAGAAATAGGTATCACAAAATGTTTAGGTGTCTTTTATTGGGAACCTGAAGGGTATGCAAAATGGAGCAAATATTCGCTTTGCGCTTTCGATAACTCCGGAAAACCCACAGCCGCAATGGATGCATTCAAACAATAAATAATTAAAACACCTTGAAATGATATTTAGAATGTCTATAACGGACAAACATCACTTCAAGGTGTTTTATTATTTATTCAAATCTTTTTCTCGCGTCTGTAAAATGATCATTTATTGTGCAAATAACTAACTACAGACTCTAGAATACTATTTATCTCTATTCTTCTTTTCTTTTTTACCTTCGTGCTTAGAATCAAAGAATTGTCGCCAATCCTCTTTAGGATAAGGCTTCGATTCGCTCTTCTTGGCTGGTCTATCTTTTCTTTTACGTTCGCCATAAGAACCTGGGTCTCTTCGAGGAACATTACCAGAAGGACTGTCCTTATCAGCTTCCTCAACAGCAACCTGGCGGCCATTATATTGGATATTATTAAGAGCTTTAGCTACAAGCCCTGCTTGTTGCTCTCCGACTTCGAAAAAAGAGAAGTTTTTCATCAAATCTATGCGGCCTATATCAATGCGTTTGCCACGAATTTTGGAATTAACAAGTTGTATTAATTCCTTAGCATAGAAATTATCCATCTTGCCGAGATTAATGAAGAATCGGGTAAAACCGGGTTCCGCTTTGGTCGAACGTTCTTTGCCGCGAGAACGGAAAGAAGAACTGTCTCGACCTCCACGATCTCCTCCTCTTTCAGTAGGAATATCTAGTTCATCATGACCTTTATAATAATCCAAGAAACGATTAAATTCGTGCGAAACAAGTCGTTTGATAAGATCTTCCTTACTCAACCAATCGAGTTTACGATAAACTTCCGGCATATAAGGAGCTATTTCTTCCTCATTGACCTTTACTTTTTCAAGATCATCAATAACCTTCAATAACTGTTTCTCACATATTTGTTTGCCGGTAGGAATTACACCGATAGCAAACTGTTTGCTAATAACTTTTTCAATGGCGCGAATCTTTCCTCTTTCTCGAAGATTGACAATGGCAATAGATGTACCTGTCTTGTCGGCACGCCCTGTACGTCCACTTCGATGAGTATAATTTTCTACATCATCAGGCAAACCATAGTTGATGACATGAGTCAAATTTTCTACATCCAATCCACGAGCGGCAACATCAGTAGCTACAAGCAGTTGAAGATTCTTAATACGAAATTTCTGCATCACAGAATCCCGCTGCGCTTGCGACAAATCACCATGTAAAGCATCGGCATTATAGCCCTCCTGCATTAGCTTATCCGCAATTTCTTGTGTTTCGATCTTAGTACGACAGAAAACAATACCATATATATCGGGATAGAAATCGACAATTCTTTTTAAAGCCGAGTATTTGTCCTTTGCATGGACTAAATACATCACATGCTTCACGTTAGCCGTACTCTCATTACGACGGCCAATAGTTATTTCTTTGGCATCATGCAGATAGTTCTTGGCTATACGAGCTATCTCTTGGCTCATTGTAGCAGAGAATAAAAGCGTATTGCGATTGTCCGGAACTTGAGCAAGAATAGAATTGATGCTCTCGGTAAATCCCATATTGAGCATTTCATCGGCCTCATCAAGAACCACATTCCCCACCTTAGCAAGCGAAACTGTCTTTCGCTCCATCAGATCGATAAGCCTTCCCGGAGTAGCGACAACAACATGAACCCCCTGACGCAAACTACGAATTTGACTTTCAATAGAAGAACCCCCATAAACAGGCAACACCTTTAAGCCATCCAAATATTTGGCATAACTACTCATATCGTCAGCAATCTGCAAACAGAGTTCACGAGTAGGGCAAAGTACTAAGGCTTGCGGGTAACGATCGGAAATATTTATCTTTTGTAAAAGAGGAATACCGTAAGCGGCTGTCTTGCCGGTACCTGTTTGAGCTAACGCCACAAGGTCGTTATTCTCTCCCAATAAATAAGGAATCACTTCTTCTTGTACCGGCATGGGACTCTCATATCCCATTTCTTCAATTGCTTTGCGAATGGCCGGAGCTACGCAAAGTTCTTCAAAACTCTTCATCAACTAATTATATGTATCTTAAATTGGTGACAAAGATACGGATAATTATTTAATTATCTATCAATAAGAGACTTCTTAATCTATGAATCTTTGATTTACTAAGTCCGACCCCCTTTTGTAGGTAATTGTCGACATCGCCATACATCTGTCGTATTTGATCGAAAGCAGCATCAAGAAAATCTTGTCTGGCAGAAAATATAGTGGTCACCGCTTCTTGGTATTGAGCAGGCAGATCATAAGCAAATTTAGAATATTCTGTTACATTAAAATATTTATTGCTCAAGCAATAGTCTTCCATTATTTCGTCGTCATTCACATCAAGAGCCGAGAGTATTAAAGCTGAGACAATACCTGTGCGCCCTTCGCCGGAGGAACAATGAATAATAGCCGGATAGTTTTTAGGATTGAGTAACACATTGAATATTTTACGATATACAGCCATATTTTGTTGCACCATATTTCGATTGCTCTGTTCAACCAGACGAGAAACAGTGTCGCAAATAATTTCTCTTTGCTGCACTTTATGCAAGAGATTATCTATTTCGTCTTCTTTAATAGGAATGTTTACTACCTTGAACTCTTTTTCTACATGCGAGCGGTCGCGAATTTCGCGCCTATCCCTCAAGTCAATAATCGTTCGAATACCTAAATTATGAAGAGAATGAATAGCCTCTTCGTCCATATTGTCTATCTCGGCAGAACGATAGAGCATCCCCCACCGAACGATTTTATTATCATTCCGAACTCTGTAACCACCTAAATCACGGAAATTCTGTACACCGGCAATATTCAGATTGCGAGCAGCCACCTTATAACGATACTTCCCATTAAAATCTATCAAAAAATAATATCGCATCAACGGATTATTAGTAATAATAGTGAGATAACCGCTCGATATATCGGTTATTGCTATAGGAGTATCTTCATTAATCTCGTCTGGGTTGGTAGAAGCATATACCTTCACCTTGCCTGGTATAGAAGGCAAAGTTTCCCATTTTACTACACAATTGCCGACATTGTTCTCTTCACAAGCCACTAAAATATCGGGGGCCGTCTGAGAACACGAAGTGATAATGGGAACCAAAGACAAATAAATCCAAAATTTCTTCATCATTGAATACTTCTCCTATTCTTGGTGCGATAATAGGCTATTAGCCAACAGACACCTCACAAAGATAGATATTCTTTTCGAATTCTATCGGATATTTGCCTTAATTAGGCTAACTATAGAGATTTTAAGTTAAGAAAGTTATTTGCACAAATCTCTCGATTTCTTGCCGAGATAGCCCCCATGATGACGTTTCGAATAATCTTCGATAGTAAAACCTGTCTTTTTCATCGATTCGACGACTAAGATATCGCCAATAACAGTCATCATCGTAGTAGAAGTGGTAGGAGTCAATCCCAACGGGCAAACTTCTTTCGGATTGCCGGTACTGATACAAACATCCGACTCTTTGGCAAGCGGACTATCCGGATTGGCAGTAATAACAATAAACTTTAACGCAGGGTTAAGAGTATGAGCCAACTCTGTCAATTCGACTATTTCACGAGTTTTACCCGAATTGGAAATAAGCAATAGCAAATCATTCTCTTGAAGAATGCCCAAATCACCATGTTGAGCTTCACTCGGATGAAGAAAGACTGCAGGTATACCCGTCGAGCAAAAAGTAGTTGCAATGTTCATTGCTATCTGCCCGGCCTTTCCCATACCCGAAGTAACTAATTTACCGCCTTTATTGTATACTTGCTCAACTATTAAGTCAACAGCCTGTTCGTAAGCATCCGTTATCGGGATATTTAGCACGGCTTGAGCCTCTTTTTGTAGAATCTCATTTATTGAATCAATCATTTTTTCTCATTTTTCATACAAATATCAGTATTTTTCTATAAACTGCAATAGGTTTTTGTAATTTTGTAGTTCAAAATTCAACAAATGGTCAGATTCAATATATATAAAGAGGAAAAGAAGGAGATACACCAAGTATATTCGTTGGACAACGGATTAAGAATTATTTTCTGTCCGAACAATTCGAAAGTAACCTATTGCGGCTATGCCATCAATGCAGGAACACGAGATGAAAATCCTAACGAACCGGGTATCGCACATTTCGTAGAGCATCTCATCTTTAAAGGGACAAAAAAGCGTAAGGCAATTCAAATACTCAATCGTCTAAGTAACGTTGGTGGCGACATTGACGCTTATACCAATAAAGAAGATACGACATTCTACGCCACGGTATTAAACGAATACTTCGATCGGGCATTGGAATTGCTAAGCGACATTGTCTTCCATTCTACTTTCCCAGCTAACGAAATAAAGAAAGAGACAGAAGTAATATTGGATGAAATCCAATCTTACGAAGACACTCCCACCGATCTGATTTATGATGAATTTGAGAACATCATCTTCAAAGGGCATCCTTTGGGATACAATATATTGGGCAATACAGAGAGCATCCGCCAGTTCGGAACAGCTGAAGCACTCTCTTTTGTTCAACGTTATTATCAACCCAATAACATGATACTATTTGTATCGGGTAATCAGGATCTAAAAAAGATTATTCGACTGGCTCAAAAATACACTTCGGATATTCCTTCATTTAACACAAACTTAGCAAGAAAAGCCCCAACCGATTATCGACCCGAGCACATTGAAATAGATCGGGGCACGCATCAAACGCACGTTATTATCGGTTGTCCAGGCTACAAAGCATATCACCCAAAGTCTGCAAGCTTGTATCTCATAAACAACGTCCTCGGTGGAGCAGGCATGAACAATCGCCTCAACCTGTCATTAAGAGAGCGATCAGGATTAGTCTATACTGTAGAATCCAGTCTAACAGGATACACTGATACCGGAGAATTTTGCATTTACTTCGGATCGGACCCTGAAGACACAAACCGCTGCATTCACTTGATAAACCGAGAACTCAAAAAGTTAAGAGAAAAGAAACTAAGCCCGCTACAACTATCCGTGGCGAAGCAACAACTGATAGGGCAACTTATCATCGCATCCGAAAATGACGAAAACAACGCCCTCGATATAGCTAAGACATTTCTACATTTTAATCGCTACGACACTTTGTATGAAGCGTGCCGTCGCATAGATGCGCTCACTGCAGAAGAGCTAATAAACGTCGCCAATGAAAATTTTGCAGAAAGCAATCTTACGACATTGATTTTCAAATAGCCAGATAGCTCTTGCAGCAAAGGTTTAATCTCTCAACGACTTTTGATAGATATGTAATCTTTCTTCTCTGTTATAGCATTCATATATGCGGGACGAATAATGCGTTTACCGTCGAAAGTCAATTCTTCTATCCGATGTGCACTCCAACCTACGATACGCGCCATTGCAAACAAGGGCGTATAAATCTCGATAGGCAACCCTATCATATCGTATACAAAGCCAGAATAGAAGTCTACATTCGAACAGACATCTTTGGCATTCTTCCCTTTAAACTTTTTAAGAGTAATGATAGCCCGATCTTCCAAAAGGCGCAAAAAGTTGTACTCTTCTTCCCTACCTTTTTCTTTTGCCAATTCTCCAGCCAGCTTCTTCAATAATTCCGCGCGGGGATCGGATAATGTGTAAACGGCATGTCCAATGCCATAAATCAATCCCTTCTTATCATAAACTTCTTTTTTTAAGATACGCAACAGATAATTATCAATTTCATCCGCATTGGACCAATCTTTGATAGACTTCTTGAGATGTTCAAGCATTTTCACCACAGCAATATTCGCTCCACCATGCAAAGGCCCCTTCAACGAACCGATACCGGCTGCTATCGACGAATACGTATCGGTACCGGTGGAACTAGTAACACGCACTGTAAATGTAGAGTTATTACCGCCGCCATGCTCCGCTTGAAGGATCAATAACAGATCGAGTGTTCGAGCATCCAACTCGGTATAGTTATTCTTCAACATAAACAGAAAGTTCTGAGCAATAGACAGATTCTCCTGAGGGTGACGAATATGCAGCGAACGCCCCAGTTGGCTGTGACGCCAGATATTATAGGCGTATGCTATAATTGTGGGAAATCTAGAAATAAGTTCGACCGATTGACGAATCAGATTATCTCGCGAAGTATCTTCGGGATTGCTGTCGAAATTATACATTTCAAGCACACTCCGAGCCAAGATATTCATAATATTCTCTCCTTCAAGATCGATGATGTTCATCTTTATCTTCTGACTCAAAGGCATATTATCTATGATGATCTGATTAAAATAAGTGAGCTCTTCATTATCAGGCAAATGTCCGGACAACAATAGATAAGCAATCTCTTCAAACCCAAAACGTTTCTCATCAAGAATCGCATCAACCAAGTCTTCAACATCATAGCCACGGTAGTAAAGCTTACCGGGGATGGATTGAATGCTCCCATCCGGCAAGCGCTTAGTTCCTACCACATTGCCTATTTTAGTCAGACCGACCAAGACGCCTGTACCATCTTCATTGCGCAACCCTCTTTTTACATTGTATTTTGTAAAAAGAGAATTGTCTATTTTACCTGATTGTTTAGCCGATTCAGATAATTTGAATAACAGATACTCCTTTTTCATAACTCTCTTGTCTTTTATATAATACCATTTAACGACTTAATTATTTCATCACCAAACTCCGCAGTGCCCAACGACTCTCCATTTATCATAAACCGTGCTAGATCGTGGGTAGCTTTTCCTTTTAAGAAACAAAACTCCAGAGCTTTTTCGATAAGCGCCCCGGCTTCTTCCCAACCTATATATTTAAGCATCATTACAGAAGAAAGCAACAAAGAAGAAGGATTGGCTATATTCTTTCCGGCAATATCAGGTGCAGTACCATGTGTAGCTTCAAATATTGCATAACCATTTTCATCGTTGATATTAGCACCAGGTGCAATTCCGATACCACCGACCATCGCTGCCAATTGATCACTAATGTAATCTCCATTAAGATTCATCGTAGCGATAACCGAATAATCTTCCGGATACAACAATGTATTTTGCAAGAAAGCATCGCATATACAGTCTTTTATAATAATTTTACCCGATTTTTTGGCTTCCTTTAAAGCCTCATCTGCCTTTACGCTCCCCTGCTCTTTCTTAATGGCATCATATTGCATCATGGTGAATACTTGTTCGCCAAATTCACGTTCAGCCAAAGCATATCCCCATAATTTAAATCCTCCTTCTGTAAATTTCATAATATTCCCCTTATGTACCAAAGTAACACTAGGTTTATGATTCAAAAGAGCATAGTTTATTGCCGCACGAACCAAACGTTCACTTCCCTCAACTGAAACGGGTTTGATACCCAAAGAGGAAGTCTGTGGAAAACGTATATTTGAGACATGCATTTCATCCATCAGAAACCTCAAGACCTTCTCTACTTCGGGAGTGCCCGATTTCCATTCAATCCCGGCATAAATATCCTCCGTATTTTCTCTAAAGATGGTCATATCTACTTTCTGTGGTTCTTTTAGAGGTGAAGCAACTCCTTCGAACCATCTTACCGGACGAAGACAGACAAACAGATCGAGTGTCTGCCGCAAAGCGACATTCAGAGAACGAATACCTCCACCAATCGGTGTAGTCAATGGGCCTTTGATCCCCACCAAATAATCGCGAAAAGCATCCAATGTAGCTTGAGGCAACCATTCTCCTGCCAATTGATATGCTTTGCCTCCTGCAAACACTTCTTTCCATTCTATTTGCCTCTTTCCACAATATACCTTAGAAATCGCTTTGTCTACAACCCTGTGACAAACCGAAGTTATCTCAGCTCCTACACCATCTCCTTCTATATAAGGAATAGTGACATTATCCGGAACAATCAATTTACCATTTAGCTTTCTAATCTTACCCATCTCACTTTTTAATATTTAATGCAGAACCGGCCTTAAACCACTCTATCTGCTGAACACTATATGTATGTCTGACTTTAAACTGATCGGATGAACCATCCTTATGATTCAATACAACTGTTAGTAATGAATCCGGAACAAATCCACCGAGACCAATGATAGATATTTTATCATCTTCTCGAACCTTATCGTAGTCGCATTTGTCGACAAAAGTCAAAGTCAATATCCCCTGCTTTTTTAGATTTGTTTCATGAATACGTGCAAAAGATTTAGCTAACACAACCTTTACATTCAAGAATCGTGGTTCCATCGCCGCATGTTCTCTCGAAGAGCCCTCACCATAATTCTCTTCGGCAACAACGATAGAAGAAATTCCTTTATCCTTATAATATTTTGCAACTTCGGATACAGGAGCATATACACCTAAAAGTTGATTTAAAGTACTATTGGTCTTACCATTGAACCTATTGACTGCTCCCATCAACAGGTTTTGAGATATATTTTCCAAATGTCCCCTAAAACGAAGCCATGGACCGGCCATTGAAATATGATCCGTAGTACATTTCCCCTTTGTCTGAATCAAAAGCGGTAACTTAATAAAATCTTTTCCATCCCATTTCTTAAAAGGTTCAAGCTTCTGTAATCGCTGCGAAGACGGATTAATCAGTATCGTCTTCGTATCACCTGTAGCAGGACAATACCCATTATCCTTCACTTCGAATTTTTGAGGAGGATAGACATCCCCTTCAGGAGGATCCAGCTTAACTTTCTCTCCATTCATATTTAATAAGGAATCGGTAAGAGGATTGAATGTCAACTTTCCGGCTATTGCCAACGCCATCACCATCTCGGGAGAAGATACAAATGCATAAGTATTCGGATTACCATCGGCACGTTTCGCAAAATTACGATTAAACGAAGTAACAATGGTGTTTTTACGAGTGTTATCATCCGTATGTCTTCTCCATTGTCCTATACAAGGGCCACAAGCATTTGCCATTACAACAGCTCCTACACGTTCAAAATCGGCAATAATACCATCCCGCTCCGCCGTATATCTTATTTGTTCCGAACCCGGATTAATATACAACGGAGTCTGCACTTTCAGATGTTTAGCTACAGCCTGACGGGCCAACGAAGCTGCACGACTCAAATCTTGGTAAGACGAATTGGTACAAGAGCCTATCAATCCCGCTTCTACTTTCTCCGGATAACCATATTTATCAACATCGGCGGCCATTGAAGATACGGGATGCGCCGCATCGGGTGTAAACGGTCCATTCAAATAAGGTTCCAAAGATGAAAGATTTATTTCAATAAGTTGATCATAATATTTTTCAGGATTGGCAATTACTTCCGAATCGGCACAAAGGCAGTCAACACACTTACAAGCCATTTCAGCGACCTCACTCCTTCCTGTTTCGTACAAATAGTCGAGAGTGTGTTTGCCAAGCGGGAAAATCGAAGTGGTAGCACCTACCTCAGCCCCCATATTACAGATAGTCGCTCGCCCGGTAGCAGAAATAGAATCGACACCCTCGCCAAAATACTCGATTATTGAATTTGTAGCACCTTTTACAGTAATAAGACCTGCCAATCGCAGAATAACATCTTTAGGAGTTGCCCAACCGTATAGATGTCCGGTCAGTTTTACACCTATAATCTTTGGCATTTTCAATTCCCAGGGCATATCAGTCATTACATCCACAGCATCGGCGCCACCAACGCCGATAGCAATCATGCTCAGTCCTCCCGCATTAGGAGTATGCGAATCGGTACCGACCATGAAACCTCCAGGAAATGCATAATTCTCGAGTATCACCTGATGAATAATACCTGCGCCAGGCTTCCAGAAACCTATTCCATACTTATCGGCCACTCCCCTCAAAAAAGAATAAACCTCTTCATTACTTTTTTCAGCAACAGGTAAATCAACACCTGCACCATTATCCGCCAATATAAGATGATCGCAATGTATTGTAGATGGGACAGCCACCTTATCACGTTCTGCATTCATAAATTGCAAAAGAGCCATTTGCGCAGTAGCATCTTGCATCGCCACACGGTCAGGACGAAAGCTTACATAATCGATACCTCGCCGAAAACCAGAGGCAAAATCGGGAACATACAAGTGTGAATAAAGAATCTTTTCCGACAACGTCAAAGGGTGTCCAAGAATTTCTCTTACCTTTCTCATACGCAACGGCAATGTTGCGTAATGTTGCTCTAACATATTTAAATCGTACGCCATAATTATATATACAATATTCTTTTAGAAGAATTGTAAAAATGCAACTTTATTCTTATAGATGCAAAAAATAAGCCATAAAATAAGTAAAAATACAAAATTTTATACCGAAATTAAATATTTATTCATTATTATTATTTCAAAGAAGAAAAGGACTAAGCTAAAAAACAATGGATACAGGAAGTAATGCATCTACGTTTTATGAGAATATCCATACCATTTGTAACCGTACCTATTACTTCTCTCATAACCAAAATTTCTATTCGCCGGATTGGATTTATAGGGTCTTCTTCAGACAAGAAATGGCATAAAGAACAGCCATTATTTTGGTCCTTATGTTTTCAAATTTACATAAGGACGAAAATAAATTTTCTCCCTTACGAAACTTGCGACTCACGGCCGTGAGTCGCAAGCCACGTCCTTACGTCACGGTGACAATATATATAGGGCGCTGCAACAAGGAATTGAAGTCATCACTGTCACTTCCGTATCTGAACACGACACATAGAGAGACTCGATTTCTACAGCATAAGTAACCAATCCTAGAAACACTTTTAAAAAAAGGAAATTCGATTGATAAGTTCAATGGAATTTCCTTTAATATTCACTTTGACGTTTAACTAACTTTTTCTTGGACTTCCTAGAATAAGTGCCCTACAATCATAGTCTTATTCGAATCAATAGTTTTGTGTCAACGTTTTATTCTTCCTTGTCGCATTCAGATGGAACGGAAACACATAGGAAGAAGTGAATTACAGCTGTTATCATACGCCCGCTTTGAAAAAAAGTAGAGGGCGTATCTTTGTACAGATGTTGAATGTGACAACGACGAAGTTTCAAAAAGTGTGCAAGGAATCTGAAAAATATCGATGCAGATGGAGGCAAATTTAAAAGCGGTTTCCGAGGGATTATTGCATTTACTCGCCTGCTGCTTTTCGTGAAGAATGAGGCGCTTATCAAAAAAGGTGGAGCACACTCGTTTGTGTACAAACTGCTCCTCAGATATCTGTAGGCTATCATTTAGACTCGTTCTAAGCAGAGGTCCGCCGAAAATAAGGAGTCTACAGTATACTCTAGGGCCTATTTTGAGACCTTTTTTCGCTGGCGTTGTATACGGTGAATCGATAACCTACTGTGGGATAGTGCATAATGGTGTCATACGGAGGTGGCAAAGGAGCAAATAATAAACCTTTTGCCGGTATATTAAACCAGACAGATTTGCTATGCATTCTTAGTCATTCCGGTCTTGAGCATTATTCATTTTGCACGAATAAGACCAAAAATTGTTTCATAAAGAAAGCTTAGGAATCAGATGATAAAGAGTCCTCTAACAATCAAAAGAACAAACAGAAAATCACGAATTAAGATCTCAACAATATCAGACTCTCAGGACCACAGTTAAATAGCATATCTACAATGCTAAGATTGGGTATGAAGCCCAATTTTTCATGAAAAACCTGATAATACGGATTAGGACGGAACTCAGTATCGACTATTCGAAAATCTTTTTTTGGATGAATAATATCGCGAAAATCATATTCTCCTTCAGAGAAAGACTTAATATATTCTTCGGTATGACAAATATAAGGCTGCATATCTATCAAATTACAAACAAGACGGCAAAGTTCATCGTTGAAATCGAGAAGATAGGCATAACTTTTCTCATAAAACGGCTGAAAATAATCTCTATAAAATTCGAAGTAAGGGGTTGCATTATATGCCGACTCAATGGCATTCCAATGTAAATGACGCCAATTACCATGATCGGAGATACGGATATCTTTGATTTCGGCTTTCGGTGTTTCCGGCTTCACAACAGGAACAGTTAAGTTAATAACCCCGTCCGGACCACAAATTCGACATCGATTACGATAAGTTTCTTTCATATAATGATCATGCTGTTCTATAAAGACACGATCGTACGCCAAAAGCTTAGTATAATATTCGATTGGCGCCAAATAGGCTGTTGTTAGCCAAACAGATTTCATAGTTTACTTTATTAAATGAAAAAAGCGTTTCCACCGATAGCCGTAAAAAATGTTTTGATTGGGGTCTTTTGAGAACCAAACGATAGAGGCTTTACCTATAATATGTTCTTGTGGAACTAAGCCGAAAAGATGAGAATCTGTAATATTGGGCATTCGATCGGACATCATCCAGTAGTAATCTTTATAAAAAACGCACCTTTTCACTGGATAATTGTTTATAAAAAGAGTATCGTGACGAACTGTAGCCTTTCTACCTTCGTGCAAACGAAGCGTATTACAAAGGAGTGTGCAATTGGCTTTGGTTACTTCAACAGAAGTTCCACGAGAAGGGACTACCAACCTGCAGGAATCCACAGAAATCGTATCGCCGGGGCCGGCAAGACAACGATAGATCAATGGGCTACGACGATCTATTTCTTTATCGGTTTCTAGCGGATTATTGAAAACTACGACATCGCCCTTCTGAATTTTCTCTTCTCCAATACGTTGATAACCCATAAAGGACATACAAGGTAGACGCAATCCGTAGCTCCACTTATTAACGATAACTCGCTCGCCAGGCAACAATGTGTCTTCCATATCAGAAGACAGTATAAGATATGATGAGAAAACAAAGCAATGTAGAAGCCACACTAAAAATGCAGCTCCCAAGAGTACCCCTATCCAGATACCATATTGCTTCATCTATATTGTTTTTATTAATTATTTAACCCAGCTAAACATACGGCTCCAACGGATTTTCCCATCAAATAACGAACGATCTTTATCGAGCGACAACCAAATAAAAATGGGTTTACCGATAACATGATCTTCTGGAACAAACCCCCAATATCGAGAATCTTGTGAATTATGGCGGTTGTCACCCATCATCCAATAATAATCCATTTTAAAGGTATAACGGTTGGATTTTACGCCATTAATATAAATAGAACCATCATCTTTAACTTGAAGTTTGTTACCTTCATAGACAGTGATGCAACGTTCATAAATTGGCAAATTATTCATTGTCAAAGCAATCGTTTTACCCTTCGCCGGAATCCATAACGGACCGTAATTATCAACCGTCCAATGTGTACTCAGCCCTTGAGGGAAAAGATCGGGATCAGGACTAACGTCAATGGGATGAATGGAAGTAACCAAATCCTTGTGTTTTTGCAATTCGCGCAAAGAAGTACTCGTCAGAGGCAATACAAAAGATTTGCTTCCCGGCTGATAATTTGACAGATCTTCTTCGCTTAATCTCAACTCACGAATCAAATCTTCAGGAATCAATTTACCAGTAGCCTGAATTTGATACATAAATTCTGCATCATTGGGAGTTCTTTGATGTTTACCATTAATATACACCTCACGATTTCGAATCATGAGCATATCCCCGGGAAGACCAATACAGCGTTTTACATAATTTTCACGATGATCTACCGGACGATAAATAACTTTTCCATATTGATCGGGCGAACCAAAGATAGCATTCTTTCCTGCAGTATAATAAAGTTGGTATATCTTACGTTGTTCGAGAGGCGACAAATAGTCGGTATTGACCATTGGAGCACCATTTTGTTGTGCTATCTGACGTCCTACCTTATATGCCAATGTACAAAATCCTTCTTCTTGAATGCTCAGAGCCACACTGTCACCTGCCGGATAATTGAATACAACAATATCATCATGCTTAACTTTACCAAAGCCAGGAACTCTCTTATAATCCCAATGCGGCCATTCGAGATACGATTTACAATTGAAAATCGGCAAGGTATGAGCAGTAAGCGGCATAGAAAGAGGCGTTTGTGGAACACGTGGGCCATAACTCATTTTACTGACATAAAGAAAATCACCAACCAAGAGAGACTTTTCAAGTGAAGAAGATGGTATCTGGTAATTTTGAAAGAAATATAAGTTAACAAAATAGACAGCAACCAGGGCAAAAATAATGGCATCAATCCAACTCATAATTGATCTTACAGTAGCATTTTTGGTTTTTTTCCAAAATGTCCAGTTGACCTTCTTGGTGATATAAGCATCAAAAATAAATGGAATAACAATAATACCCAACCAACTTTTTACCCATATAAGAAAAGCAATGTAAAGCACTAATGAAATGCTTAATTTAATTATTTGTGAACGGGAGACCTTTTCCATTTTCTGTTTCCTTTTTTAATCGTTTAAGAATGAAAATAAGTTATTCATAGTAAGCAAACCTTGATGAGTAGCCGTATATTCGGCCGCCAATACAGCACCCATTACAAATCCGCTACGATTTTTGGCATCATGAGTAATAGTTATGATGTCTGCATCCGAATCATAACAAATCGTATGAATACCGGGTACTTCACCTTCGCGTATAGAGTGAATCGGGAACTCATCTGGAGCAGAAGCCTTTTCTTTCGTCCAACGGTTCTTACGATCCAATTCTTCTACAATGCTATCGGCAAGAGTAATAGCGGTTCCACTCGGTGCATCCAGTTTATGTATATGATGAGTTTCGGTCATGGAAACATCATAAACGGGAAATTGATTCATGATATGCGCCAAATACTTATTGACTGCCGAAAAGATACAAACGCCAAGACTAAAATTAGACGCCCAAAAAAGAGTCTTCCCTTCTTCGCTGCACATCTTCTCAACATCGGCCTGATGTTCGGCACGCCAGCCGGTACTACCAGATACAACCTTTACGCCAGCAGCGAAAGCCTTCAAATAGTTACCATAAGCAGCTTTTGGATTAGTGAATTCAATAGCGACATCTGCCGATCGGAAAGCATCCGATTCAAATTCTTCCGGATTATTCACATCAATAATACTTACTATTTCATGTCCGCGGCTTCGGGCAAGCTTCTCTATTTCCTGCCCCATTTTGCCATAACCGATAATTGCTACTTTCATTTTAAAAGATTCCATTGATATTTAGTTGCAAATATACTACTTTTTATTACATTTGCTGCTCATTAACTTAATCTTAACATGGAACACCTACTGCAATACTTGTGGATGCATCGAATTTTCCCTCTTCAAATACTGCAAACGACAGACGGTACGCCACTCGAGGTCATAGACAGTGGCCTACATAACACAAATGCAGGACCCGACTTTTTTAACGCTAAAGTGAAAATAGGTCAAACACTGTGGGTCGGTAATATAGAAGTGCATACCATTTCTTCCGATTGGTACCGACATGGACACGACAAAGACCGGAACTATGATTCGGTCATTCTTCATGTTACCGGCAACGACGACTGCCAAATATTCCGCCCGGACGGCCAAACGATTCCACAATTCAAACTGAATTGCCCTTCAAACATTAGACAAGGTTACAGCCAACTCTGCCAATTGGCCGACTATCCGCGTTGCCACAATATTCTATCATCGCTATCTCCTCTCCGACTCCACTCTTGGCTGGAAACATTACAGATAGAACGATTGGAACAAAAAACCACAGACATCTGCAATCGGGTGAACCAATGCAACGGTTCTTGGGAAGACGCTTTCTTCATCACTCTATCGCGCAATTTGGGTTTCGGCCTCAACGGCGACACATTTGAAAGATGGGCCTATCGATTACCTCTTAGGGCAGTAGACAAACATAGGGATAACCTGATGCAAATAGAGGCAATCTTTTTTGGAACCGCCGGATTGCTCAAAGAAGAGATAGACGATACCTATTATAAGAACCTACAGAAAGAATACCTCTATTTGAGCCATAAATTCGAATTGGCAGATCCAATGGAAGACCATCTGTGGCGACGTCTCAGAATACGCCCAAATAATTTCTGCCACGTTCGAATTGCCCAATTGGCAGCATTATATAACAAGGAACGTTCGCTTTTTTCTTGCTTCATGGAAGTAGAACAACCTATTGATGTCTGCAAACTACTCGACGTATCGACCTCAGAATATTGGGATACCCATTTTTCGTTTACGCATTTGTCTCCCCAAAATAAGAAGACGTGGGGAGCCGGCGCCATTCAACTAATTATGATCAACACGCTCGTTCCATTTCTTTACGCTTATGGAAAACACAAAGGAAATGATTCTTTATGCGAAAAAGCACTCGAATTCTTAACGGAAATGAAAGCCGAAAATAACGTTATTATCCGACAATGGGAAACAGCGGGAATCAAAATAGAATCGGCAGCTGACTCTCAAGCACTAATTCAATTGAAAAAAGAATACTGTGATAAACGGAAGTGCTTACATTGCCGGTTCGGTTATGAGTTTTTGAAGAAAAATGCCCTCAAATAAATAAGCCTAAGGGTCTTACTGATATATAAATATTTGTCATCAGAGAGATCAAAATAAATTCTGTTTTATTTCTTATTGTCTTTGGGTTGCATTATCTTTGTTTCTCAATCAAATGCACGACTTATGAAAACGACTCGCTTATTATTTTCTTTTGTATTGACTGCATTGTTATTTAGTACAAATAGTTTTGCGGAAACATTTCCTCCACAGGGAGACAAAAATTTTGCCTCATTTATTGAGCATTTCACTCAAAGCGCAGCTTTTCAATATTCGCGTACCAAATTCCCTCTCAAAACGCCCATCACATTGATGGCCGATGACGGAAAAAGTGAAAAAGCCTTTTCTTTTACTCGTGATAAATGGCCTTTACTCTCTGCCGAACTTTTAAAAGAGAAAAATGAAATATCAGCAGAAGGAGCTACTTATATCGCTAAATATATAACTGACGAACCTACACACAAAGTTTTTCAAGCAGGCTATGAAGATTCGGAAATTGATTTAAAAATAGTTTTTGACCTCATAAATGATAAATGGTATGTGACCGATTGCTATACGGCATGGTACAATTTTGAGCTTTCAATAGCAGAATTTAGAGAAGCAGTCAGACATGTGCAACAAGAAAACGTTGCCTTTATAAAAGTTCATCCTTAAGAAAAACAGATAATAAACAACAATAGATGATTGTCAGAAAGATTAATATTGATAGCACTGATTTATGTTCGGTACCGTCACAATTAGATAAATTAAGCATTCCTTTCGAGTTGATAGGGTGCACCAATTGGAAAGAACAATTTCCCTATAAGCCACTTGCCAATTTCCGCATCGTTCATACAGATAATGCGATTATTATCAATTATCGTGTGAATGAGAAAAGTGTTCGCGCCAAATACGATAAAGACTGCGGTAATGTATGGACCGACTCTTGCGTGGAATTTTTTTCAATTCCGGCCAATGATGGTATCTATTACAATATAGAATGCAATTGCATCGGAACGATTCTACTTGCTGCAGGAAAAGAAAGAGAGAACAGAGAGAAAGCACCCGAATCTGTACTCAAACAAATAGAGCGTTGGGCAAGCCTCGGGACGAAAGCTTTTGAAGAGCGCAAAGGAGACTGCTCGTGGGAAGTAGTACTTCGTATTCCGTATACAGCATACTTCAAGCATCAGATCAATACACTTGACGGAAAAAGAATAAAGGCAAACTTCTATAAATGCGGTGACGAATTGGAAACGCCACATTTTCTTTCTTGGAACCCTATAGAAATAGTAAAACCGGACTTCCATCGACCAGACTACTTTGGGACATTGGACTTTGAATAAAATGATACGACGATTTGTTTAATCAATAAACAAAAAACAGAAATCTATTTTTTTGGTCCACTATTGAAGCGATAAACAGCATGAAGCATAATATAACGAGGTACTACATTATAGAAGGTTTCTGTTCTTCCCTGAGCATTGAGTATACGTTGTACATTCGATAAGTTATGAAGAATATCGAATCCGTCGGCCATCAAAATAAGATTGCCATGAAACAAACGCTTGGACAATCGAGCATTCCACACCAATTTGTCTGTATTCATCTGTTTATCTTGATATCCACGCCTACTAAACATTGTTATATCAGTACTAAACTGCAGTTCTAATGGCAGTTCTATTTGTCCTGTCATTCCATAATTGAAATCAAATGCATTGATTGTATTGAAGTCGTCGCGATGACTTGTTGCATGATTCCAGTTACAAGTGAATTGAGTACCTAACATTAATTTAGTGTCGCGACGAAAATCCAGGCCCAACTTCTCAGTCATATTCAAATTGTGTACAGTACTCCTCGAACTTGCTGCTGCTCCTGCAATGGTTATCAGATCAACACCAATTGATTTATCAGCCGATGTATTGTTTGAAAATGTCAGATATCCTTTTTTATCTATTGTCCCACTATAACTTAAATCGGCATTAATACCCCAATTACCATTCACATTCTCGGGCTTTGACGTCCGAATACCAGTTGTTTTATCATAAACGAATCCCATTGCTACAGCATTCTGATCAATATGATATCCAATATTGACATTAACCGCGCGTGCATGCTCCATTTGAAACTTCATATAAGAAAAATGAATATTATGAGAATGAGAATTCTTTAAATCAGGATTGCCCAACATTACATTAAGGGGATCAACATTATCTGTGATATTCACCAAATTCGTCAACTCAGGAGATGTAGATGAAAATTGGTAACCCAAGCTAAGATCACCAAAACGGTTACCCATCCAAAGAAAATTTATATTTGGTTCAAAGAGAAAATCTCTGCGAGAAATAGGAAAGAATTTAGAGTCACGATAATAGTTCATAGACTTACGATTAAAACTCCCACCAAATCCAAAATCAAAACCGATCAAACTCGGTCTTTGAGAAATAGAATCCGTTCCTAGACTCCACAAGACATTTCCTCTAACATTAGGGCTGTATATCGTCTCATGTCTATTTGAAAAATAAGAATTGCCGGCGTCTATAGCCAACAACAACGAATCGTTTGTTGATGGCAATAGCCCCAATTGCCGTTGTTGCCATCCAGACAATTTATCGAGTCGATAGAGTGAAGACCTTGATGAATTATAGACCTTCTTAAACCCACAGCCAGGAGACAGCATAATAATTTTATCACCCTTCTTGTTTCCCATATCGTTACGCAGAAAATATTCGTAGAAAGAGCTCACCGAAAGATTATAGCCTCTTGTTGGAGCATGTGTATATTGATTCCGATTATCAGCAATAGTCGCCGCACTTGAAGGATAGTCCAAAAAACTTTGACTGAAATTATTTCTTGTTGAATTGGAATAAGCAAACTGAGCATCAATACTAAGTCCATCTTTCGTTTGTTTATCGGTCAGCAATCGACAAGAGGCTCCTAACGTCGTATTCAATTGACGTCCCTTCCCCATTCCATCCTGACTACGACGATTAAGCGTTATCTGCCTAAGATGTTGATTGAGTGGAGAAACAAATAAACTATCCAATACGCCGCTATTGATTAATAATAAGGGATTTGAAGAAAAATTACCAGACAATTCCCTTGAACTGGTATTATCCTTAGAACAATTGAATGTCAATGAACTGCGCATCCAAAAACGTTCAGTATAATAATTCATCGTATTTGTCGAATTGAAATTCGTATTTAGCATCCTGGACTTGTTTAACGAGTGAGCAAAAGCATTCCCCGAAGTCAGAAAAGTCTCTGAAATTGTATTGAACTGATTATCATTATCCGTTCTGTTTATAGTGTTATCCGATTGGATATAACATCCTTTCCCGTTATCATAACGATAAGATAATCCGCCACTTTTAAGAGACTGTAAGCCGCCGCCGGTAGAAGCAGGAGAAAGCTCCCCTACATCTTCACCAGGTGATTGAGAATCATTCATATTATTAATATTGCCCATAAGTGACAATCTGGATTTAGAAGTAAAACGCAATCCAAAAAAACGCCCGCTATAACGTTCATTCGTACCCCTACCCGCTCCGATATTAGCTATAACACCTACCGAATACTGTTTCTTCAGGTTGACGTCCATTATCAAATGTTCATCTTTCTTTTTTACAGCCATTCCGGTCAACTCGTTTTTTTTATTATAGATCTTCACCTTGTTTACCATGTATGATGGAAGATTTTCAAGAGCCATTTTCGGTCCGCCACTAAAAAACTCTTTTCCATTGACATACAAACTCTCTACAAATCTGCCGTTCACAGTAATTCGACCGTCTTTTTTCAATTCAACCCCAGGCAATTGCTTTACCAATGCATCAAGCATGGAGCCTTCTGCCAGTTGAAAAGCCCCGGCATTATACACTACAGTATCCCCTTTAACTACCATTTTAATTTTAGTAGCTGTAACAACCACTTCATTTAACACATGCTTGTCACGAGTTAAATAAAATGTTCCCATACTAATAGAATGATTTCTTTTCGAATTCCTTATGTCAATATCCTTATAAACATTATTATAACCAAAAGAGGTGCACCGTACAATATATTTTCCAGGTTGTGGAACTTTCAATTTAAAAGAAGAAGATATAAAACCATTAAAACGGCCTTCCTTTACAAGAAAAGTATCTATCACGGTACTATCAGGACGAAGCAACGAAGCCCTCATCTCCTTCACGATTTCATTATTGGATTTATCTACCGCATAACCATACACAAATCTACTTTGCGATATAGCCGAGATAGAAACAATGCAAAATAATAAAAATAGAACGAATTTCTTCAATAGATTAATAGTTTAATAATTTGCTATTCAAAGCGCAAAGATAAAATAATTATTTAAGACATATTCAAGTATTTGCATTCATTCTTCAAAGTATTCCGCACATAATCTGTTCTAAAACAATTTTACAGCAGCAACCTCAATTATTATTTACTAATAAACAAGGCTGCTGCAGAGAATAGATCAATCTTTAATGTTCAATCAATACTCTCCTGTCGAAACAGGTTTAATTGATTTGAAGCCTTTCAATTTGTATATATATAAATTAAATGAAGGCTCACCCCGATAGTAACAATTCATTTTAACGCACGAATCAACATGCTCAAAAGCACCACTGATATTTTTTTGAAGAGGAGATGGCAATTCATCTTTTCCCGAAGAAGAACACTCCACAAAAATAGCATCGTACCCTTTGTTGTTATATTGCTCTATCCCTTTCCACAATTGATATTGGCACATACGGGAACCTGTATTAAAAAAATAAATACTTTTATTGGGATATAGATAAAACAACAACTCTGATGTAAGCATATAATCATCTGTAAAAATAAATGTTTTCTGTGGATCGGCTGTTGCATTATAAATGCTATCGACCTTACTCGACGCGCTTTTCCATGTCGACAATTTTTTAACAGGATCAATATCCAGAGGAAGAATTTTTTTTGATATTGGACTAGTCCACATAGGAACTGTCATCACAATCAACAATAGAGAAATCGTTATTCCAAACAAGATTTTTGCTATCCTTTCTTTACGGTAATCAACAATATAAGACGAAAGCAAGAGTGGAAGTGAAGTATAGACAAACATCGTCCAATTAATATTTGCTTCATGCTTTTTTATTATTGAAATAAAGAAAAACAACACCCAAATAAAGATTATCGGAACAACAAAGTAGGATGATACTCTATCTCTTTTACGACGAATGAATATTTTATAGTAGAAAACGACAAACAAGGGAGACATAATCAACACCTGACCCAACACAAAATTCAAAATATTCAATAAATTCCATGAGAGCGGATGATACATATTGTCTATTCCAGACAGACCTCCTATGTGCTTTAACCCTACAAGTTGATGATTTATATTCCAAAATATTACAGGAGAGAAAATGGCCAATCCTATTAAAAACGAAATATACAAAGCTACGTTCGATAGCTGCTTACGATCGTAAATGATTAAATAAACAAACAATATTGGAATAAAAAAGAGCATGGCATACTTCCCTAAGGAACCGATTCCTATAGAGAGGCCTAAGGCTATCCAATACCACCATTTACCTGTTTCAGCAGCTTCCCAATAAAAACAAGAAGACAAAAGCCAAAATAATAACAATATACTGTCTGTAGAATAGATTAAAGATATTTCAAAATAAAAAGGCATAACAAAAACAAGCATAGAAGCCCAGAAAGCTTTTCGTTGAGAATGAAAGACTTTATACGCAAAAAGATATGTAACCCATCCTATCAACATGCCACATAATATAGCATTAATTCTGACAGACAATTCGGAGTGTCCAAAGAGAGATTGAGTAATATAATTGCAAAAAGCTATCAATGGAGGTTTAGAATAATATGACCAGCTAAGGTGAGAAGACCATGCCCAATATTGAGCCTCATCCCCATGAAGTGAAAGAGGACCAAACAAGACATAAATACACCGAAGAATAGCAACAATAGCATGAATGGACAAAGCCAAAACAAAATACTTACAAGATACTATTTTATCTTGAGACAACATAAGTTTATTATTATGCATAACGATCTTTCTTTAAAAAACTACTTATTGAATATAAGTACCTCGATACCATTCGTATAGGTTCCAAACACCTTCCTTTATTGTAACCTTTGGTCGAAACCCAAAGTCTTTACTTATCTTAGAAATATCGGCATAAGTTTCGCATACATCGCCAGGCTGCATACTTAAGTACTCACATTTTGCCTTTTTATCGGTGACCTCTTCAATAGTATGTATGAACGACATTAGTTCTATGGGATGAGAATTACCTATATTGTATATTCGAAACGGCACCTTAGCAGAAGGTGGATTCGTAAGGACTAATTGAGTGCCGGTAATGATATCGTCAATATAAGTAAAATCCCTTTTCATTTTCCCATGATTGAACACACGAATAGGACGACTATGCATAACAGCATCCATAAACAAAAATGGTGCCATATCAGGACGCCCCCATGGTCCATATACCGTAAAATAGCGTAACCCAGTCGTTGGAATTTGGTACAACTTGCTATATGAGTATGCCAATAATTCATCCGATTTCTTAGTAGCACCATATAGGCTTACAGGCTCATCGGCGATATCGTTCTCTGAATATGGAAGCTTTGCATTAGCTCCATATATACTACTGGAACTAATAAAAACCAAATGTTTTATAGGATTATATCGACAAGCTTCCAATATATTCATAAAACCAACAATATTGGACTGAATATAAACATCGGGATTTTCAATAGAATATCTAACCCCTGCTTGAGCAGCAAGATTGCAAACAATATCAAAATGATTGTCGGTAAAAAGACAATTAACAGCATTCTTATCGGATATATCTATTCTCCTAAATTTATACTTTTCGTAAATATCACTATAAACATACTGCCCTTCTATTAGCAACGAAGAGTCAACACCCATCAATTTAAGCCGCTCATACTTCAGTCTTACATCATAATAGTTATTTAAATTATCAATACCTACTACTTCAAAACCGTCATCTAATAGTTTTCTACAAAGATAATAGCCGATGAAACCGGCAGCCCCTGTAATTAGCACTTTCATTGTTGATCTTTTTTTAATTCTTTCCATCCTATCATCACATTGCGTATATAGGCAACCAATCCGACTGACTGTCCTAACATTAATACCAAATCATGTCTGATAATGGCGTAAACAATGATGATAAAGGACCCTAATAAACTGATATACCAAAACTCTGCGGGTAAAATGGAATAATGTTTATGATATGAATAATACCATTGGTAAACAAATCGTAGGGTAAATATAATTTGCCCTAACGACCCGAATAAAATAAGCCAAAGAGGAATATCTTTTTGGCTGAAAAATGTCATAGCAAAATGATTGACATCATGAAAGAAGTACCCAATGAGAACTGCCGGCAATAGATACAATACTGTCCGAAGCCAAAAAGGTATTTTTTCCCATGATCCCTTGATTTTTAAATTCCAGATGTATATAAAATAAGTAATTGATTGCCCCAATATAATAGAGAAATCATTCCGAAGCCACCCATAAAAGAAAAATACACACGATCCTGTCAGGCTGAATATCCAAAAGATAGAAGGCGAAAGGACCTTTTTATAATGTTCGGACAACAACCATTGTACAAGAGTTCTGGCAAAGAAAAAACCTTGTCCGATAAGCCCTATCAAAAACGTCATCATAAACTATATATTCTTATCGTTTATTTGATAGTTAATATAGCGATGGGCCATCCATTGATAAGCAAAACAATCTCTAAACGAAGAGAGCATCCTGTTTGAAAGGCGATATTTTGACTTACCCGCCACCCTAGGAAAATGTCTGACAGAGACTTCTTTGTATCGCCCCCCTCTCTGAAGTAAGATTAATGCAGGAATAAATCGATGCATACCCGTAAAAAGTGGAATTCGTTTGGCATAATCTTTCTGTATCACTTTCAGCGGACAACCCGTATCGGCAGCTCCATCTTTAGTTACCATTCTTCGGAAACCATTACCTACTTTAGATTGTAATTTCTTAAAATAAGAATCTTGCCTATCAGATCGTACTCCTGTCACAAGGGGATAATCTTTGGCATAAAGCAATAACATATTAAAATCTTCGGGAATAGTCTGCAAATCAGCGTCAATATACCCGAGATATTTACTTTCGGAAAAATCAATACCAGCTTTAAGAGCTGCACTTAAACCACAATTCTCTTTGAAAGAGATATAGAAAAAATGATTACAACGTCTACAAATATCCTTTATCATTTCTAAGCCACCGTCATTAGACGCATCATTAACAAACAGAACACACGCACGATAGATAGACAATGGTAGAAATTCCTTTAACCTTTTCCCTAATGCTTCTATATTATCCGCTTCATTATAAACGGGCACAATGATTGTAAATTCATATTGACTTGTATAATTCATAATAGTGTAGTATTACTATATTCTTCTATGATAGTGATATTAATCAATCACCATTCTATAGAACTAAGATTATTTATAACCCAATCTAAAGGCTTATCATACCTAACTATTCCTACAATAGAATATTTAGGTATGATAAGCCGAATATATAATTACTGAACTTGTCTACCAGTAGTTAAGAAATACGCAGTACGGCAATTTAAATACTGTGCTACAGCATCGGTATATTGATCATGAGCTTGTTGACTCTGGGTTTGAGCATTTAATAAATCACTCATTGTCGAAGTACCTGCATGATAATAATCTTGATTCAGACGCAAATTCTCAGTAGATTTTTCAATACTTTTCTTCGCTAACTCTATTTGCTTATAAGCATTGTCCAAATCATTATATGCACTCTGCATCTGAATGAGCAACATTTGACGGCTATCGTCTCGAGTTTGCCTTGCAATCTTTTCGGCCAACTGTTGGCGACGCACACTATGCCTCGTACTCCACCAATCACTAATTGGGATACTTACCGTGGCCAAACCTATTAATTGGACATGACCTGTATTGGACAAATCTTGATAGACCCCGGCAGCACCAACAGCGACAGTAGGTAAAAGAGCACCCCGCTTTAACTTTGTCTGAAGCACATTGGCCTCAACATTCTTATCAAGCAATTGAGATTCGGTTCTATTACTTAATGCCATGAGATGATCAGTAAAGTAAACTGCCGGATTAGGAGTTTCATCAACCAATTTTGTATCAATTTTAATATCTTCTCCGGCTACTCCAATATACTGAGCCAACACCATCTTGCAAAGTTTAATGCCGTTATCTAATTTCAAACGATTGGTTGCGACCTCATTCTGTTTTAGTTCAACACTTAGCACATCATTCTTATTAGAAACACCTTCTTTATAAGCATTCTCTGCATCCTGATGAATACGCTGTAGTTGACAATCAACAACATCAAGTGTTTTTTGTTTCTCGTAAAGAGTCAAAAGCTGATTATAGTATTGTTCGGTCGTATTAAGAATATCATCTTTTGATTGCTGAAGTTGTAAGCGTCGAATTTCTGTCTGAAGCTTTGCCAATTTATTGCCATTAGTAATCTGACCACCGGCATAAATCGGCTGCATAGCCATCAAATTAACCAATGTACCATGATCTATAGCTTGCAATGTAAAAGACGTTGGCAAAGAAGATAATGCCGAAGGATTAAGCCCCAATTGCGTAATAGTATTTGCCAACTGCTGCTGTTCTGATGGTGACATACTCATTTTTTCTTTGATCAGATAATCGCTCGAACGAAAATAAGTTCCAGAAGCCGAGACTGTAGGAAAATACTTAGAAAAAGCTTCCTTTTCTTGTTCCTTAGCCTGCTCGATATTGACAAGACCATTTTTTATCTTAATATTATTATCCAATGCCATTCGCCGACAATCAGCGATAGTATACACTTTCTGCGCCGGCAATAAAACCGGAGCAGAAAGTAATAGCACACCTAACATAATATATGTTTTCAAACTTTTCATTTTGCTATTTTATTATTATAACTCATACTACACTAATAGGACAAACTGTCCATTTTCGCTTTCAAATCGGCCGCCCGTTGCTTTTCATCCTTTAGTCTACGCTTTTTATCCTCTATCCTAAATATCATCCAATAACCAATAGGAATCATCGTAATGATAAAAAACATCGATATGATAGTACCGAAACAAACAACAACTCCCATAGGCCCCCACATTGGAGTATTTTGTATCACCATTGGAACAACACCCATTGAGGCTGCCGCACTTGTCAGAAATATAGGACGCATACGACGCTGGGCAGCTTGCAAAGCAGCATGTTTGGCACTCAATCGATGCTTTACTCTCAGCTCTTCTGCATAATCCACCATGATGATACCATTTCGGACAATGATTCCCATTAATGAAATAAGTCCCAATATACCTGTCATGCCCAATTCTTGGTGCATCGTAAGAACACCTGTTGCGGCACCAAGTAAAGAGAACAACAAGGAGAACATAATAAGCAACGACAACCGAATATCTCTAAGATGAAACAACAAGATGACGAAAATAATAAGAATCGATATTGAAAGCCCACCATAAATCTGGGGACCGTTTTCGTTATCACTCTCGCGCTGTCCGCCTGCTGTCATTTTAACCCCTTGCGGTAACTGAAATGAAGAAAGATTATGCAATACTTCATCTGTTATCGAGTTTAGATTAAAACCTCTTTGCACATCAGCAAAAATAGATATTGTTCGAACACCATTTCGACGAACAATCATTCCTTCTTCCCAATTAGGCTTGACTTGTGCAATTTGCCTCAAAGGGACATTTACTCCAGGAATCATACCACTAACCATTGCATTGTTCAAATCACTGGGATGTTGCAATCCGGCATAAGAATCTTTCAACATTACATTAACCGGATAATCGCCCTCCCAAACCGTAGTGAGCGGAACACCCGAACTGAAACGAGTAGCAAGATTGAGCGAAAGCAATGTCTTGTTAATACCAAGACGATTTGCTTCGTCATTATCCATCACAACATCCAGTCGACTTCCTGTTCCTTCGAAATTGCTACGTACTACCGATAAGTGAGGATTGTTTCTCATTTGTTGCATAGCCTTATCAACTGCGACATGAAGTTGTTGCAGATTTTCACCACTAAATCTGATTTCGATAGGCGAAGTTGCATCAGAATAATCTAGCTGTTTGAAACGCACAATGGCATTACTAAAATGAGCCGTATATTTTGGAGTCAGTTCGTCAAGCAACTCTTCTGTTTCTTTGTTGCCTGCAGTATTTACAATAAACTGAGCATAATTAGTTCCTCCTATTTGTGGAGCATAAGATGCTTGAAAACGAGGAGAACCACTTCCATAAAAAGTTGTAATGTTCACAACCCGCTTATCTTTCTTAATAAGATCCCGCAAACTATCGGCCACTTGAGCCGTACGTTCAATAGCCGTTCCTGTAGGCAGATAGATCTCAACAGCGAACTGATTGCGCTCTGCTCTAGGCATCAACTTCTGTGGGATTTTACCAAACAGATAGCCACCTATTACTACAGATAGCACACCTATACCCAACGTTACAAAAGGATGAGCAAAACAAGTACCGATAAGTTTGTTATAATAATGTTGAATGTAATCCAAGAAAGTTTTACGCTTTTTCTTGCCATCGGTATTTTTCAATCCTTTCTTAATAAAGGTAAACTGCATCCATGGTACTACAAAAACGGCAATGAGTAACGACGTACCAAGCACAATTGAAACTCCCAAGGGAAACCACTTGACAAAATCGCACATCATGCCTCTCATCGTTATAAGCAACGGAAAGAATGTAATAGAAATTGCCAATGTAGCACTGAAAATGGAAGAAAAGAACTCTTTGGCTGATGCAGATGCGGCATGCCAACGACTCATCCCTTCGTCAACCTTTTCGATGTAACAGTCTATAATAACAATGGAGTTGTCGACTATCATACCCAACGTCACTATAAGAGCAGCAAGTGTAACGGTATTAAGTTCTATCCCCGTTGAGTAGAATATACCCAATGCGATAAAGATGGTTATCGGAATAGTACTCGCCGCCACACTCGCCACTCGCATGGGAAGTAATAACATAATGACCAAAACAACAGAGCAGATAGCAATGAACAATTCTTTGAGAAAATCAACAATAGAAGAGTTCACAACATTACCCTGGTCGGTAATAGTACAAATAGATACATCTTTAGGTAATGTTTGCTTGAACTCTTTGAGAATATCCTTGACTTTGTTTCCAAAACTAACAATATTGCGCCCTTCATTCATTTCGAGTGAAAGGACAATACATTTCTTTCCATTATTCTTAACATAAGAGTCGGCATCAGGATATTCTCTTTTTATAGTAGCAATATCTCGCAACCGGATAACACTCCCCGAAGGATCGGAATAAACGATTTGCTGCGCAATATCATTTTCAGTACTAAGTGGCGAACGAAGATGAATAGGACGTACCGTATTTTTATCGTCTACCGATCCACTTACAACAGTCAGACCCTGAGTGCTCAAATTACTTAATAAAGTAGCAGTATTCAGACCGTAATTAGACAAACGATCGCGATCAATATAAACTCCTATCTGTTCCGACTGTTCACCGTAAACACGAAGATTAGCCATCTCAGGAATAGTGCGAAGCCGATCTTGCAAGTTCGTCATATAATTATGCAAATCTCGATAGGTCTTGTTATTGCTTTCTAATGCCACTAACATGGCCGAAGTATCACCAAAATCATCATTTGCAATAAGCGCCATCACGCCAGGCGGTAAGCCACTCTTAAATTGTTGCAAACGTATTTTGAATTTACTCCAAAACTCATCCTTTTTATTGATATTATCATTCAATTCGACAAAGACATAACAAACACCATCCTTACTTTGAGAATAAGTTTTGCTTTTCTTTATTTCTTTAAATCCCCACAAGAACTTTTCAAGAGGCTTGGTGAGTTGCTCTTCTATTTCATTGGATGTAGCACCGGGATAAACACCTACCACCACACCTTGTCTGACAGTAAAAGTAGGAAATTCATTCTTAGGCATATAAACTAAAGAATAAATACCAAAGCATATCAATACCGTCACTATGAGTAACATAATGCTTTTGTAATGCATTACGCTTTCAACTATATCACGTTTCCGAGATTTATTTGTCATACCGTCTTAATTTTAGATCCTTCGCTCACTTTGTTCTGTCCGCTCACAATCACTGCATCACCACTTTCCAATCCATCGAGAATAACGGTTCCCTGATCACTCACTCCTCCTGTTTTTACAATTCGCTTTGTAGCGCCACCTTTTTTCACTATCCAAACAAAAGTATTATTACCATCAATCATGATGGCTTCTTGTGGAATAATCACAGCACTACCCTTTCCCTGGTTATTGATATAAACACTACATACCATACCCGGCAAAAGCATGTGACCACTATTCGCCAACTGAAGCTTAACATCATAAGTGTGACTAAACACATTAGCCTGAACTCCTTTTTCTATCACTTTTCCCATAAAATGACGCCCATTCAATGCATCAACCTTGAACGTAATATTCTGACCTAAATGGATACTCGAGATTTCTTTTTCAGGGATTGAGACTTTTACTTTTACCCTCTCAATCTTCACTAATTTAAAACACCCTATACCGGGAGCTACGTTATTACCCGGATCCACCATCTTTTTAGAAATATATCCGGAGAAAGGCGCACGAAGTACACAATCCTTCAAATTCTTTCGGGCAATACGTTCTGAAGCCTGCGCTTGAGCAAGCTGTGTTTGTATCTCTATGAACTTTATTTCGGGCAAACTACCCTTTTTATATAAAGTATTCATCCTCCTAAAAGCATCTTGAGCTTGACTCAGTGTAGCCTTGGATATCTGATAAGCATTCATCATTGTAGCTTTATCAAGAACAGCAAGTACTTGTCCCTGACGTACCGACTGCCCTTCATCAACCAATACCTGAGCTACCGTACCCAAAGTCGCAAAGCTCAAAAGCGACCCGCACGATTCTTCTACCGTACCTACATACGTTCTAGTATCAGATTGATAAACTGAACTTATCTCCATCGTTTTTACCGGTATAATATCCGATACTTGTTCTTTTTGCTTAGGTGAACAACTTATCAATAAAACCATTCCAAGCACACCCGATAGCATCTTAATTACTTCCATCTTCATCATTAATCTTTTATTAATTCAACTATTTTACGGCAAAAGTAGAATATTAGTACATTCTCAAAAAGGCTAATAACGAACAAAAATTGGTCGATTTCATTGATTAACTAATATTCTAAATATAAAATTGGTCTTTTTCTGAAGTAAACTATTACATTTGCGCAAAAAGAATAAAATGAACGACAATTTAGAATTACCTTTCGAGTTTGTAAAATTCACCGCAGACTCACCTGGTATACAAGAGATGAACACAATGATATCATCCAACGACATGATTGCTGTAGTACTATGTACTCAAGGAAAAGTAGATATACATATTGATTCTAACGAATATTCTATATCCAAAGGAGATTTGTATTTTTATGTTCCATCTTTCTTTACCATTGTAAAAGATGTCAGCCCTGATTTTGAAGCTATTATTATACGAACGGAATATGACTTTATTATTCCACTTATCAATAAAGTAACCGACATAAAAAGTCAATTATCTATAAGAGACAATCCCTGCATGTCCCTTAACGATGAACAATACAATGATATACAAACAATTATAAATTCATTAGCTGAAAGAATAGAGATAGAAAACACATCGAACTTCGATACAAAACGGAAAAGAATTATGAGAGAACTGATTATCTCGCTCGGCACTACACTCTGCTATGAAGTGCTTAACACATTCTTCACTAATGCCCCCATTCTGCCTTCCATTCAAGATCGCAAGGATACAATCGTACAGCAATTTCTCATCTCTCTTTATAAAAATTTCCACAACGAACGAGACGTAGCCTTCTATGCGAATCAACAGTCTCTTTCTCCCAGTTACTTTTCTACCATTGTAAAATGTAAGACAGGTAAGCCTGCCCTTCAATGGATTATAGAACTCGTACTCGTCGATGCCAAACAAATGCTTCAATATTCTGACGCCAGCATCAAAGAGATTGCCATACGTTTGAATTTCCCCTCGCAATCATTCTTTGGAAAGTATTTCAAACAATATGTAGGTATTTCTCCGAAAAATTATCGTAAAAAGATGAGGAACGAGAGGTAGATAACAGCCGCTTACTCTTCAAATTGAGAGTCAATTATTTGAGTTCGGAATAAGAACTCAGGTCTATTGTTGCGAATGCAGGGTCTATTTCAACAAAATCATGTTGCAATTTGCACACTCTACATTCGTATGTCTCCGCCACGGTGTTGTGACGAAAGCCACAATGCAGTGTCCAAAAGGCTTTTAACTGCTACATGACATCCTTTAAAAGGGTGAAATCCATGAAACATACGGACGAAAAAGGGTTCTTCTCAGAAAGGTTTTATCTCTTTGCACCAAGATTTTGTCGTTCCACATATGTGATTCGATCAACTCATATATGTGATTCGATCGTTCCATATATGTGAGTTGATCGAATCACATATGTGGAACGACAAAACCTAAATGAACCAACAAAAATGCCTTAAATACGACAACGATGATTCAATAAGATGTGTACAAAACATCTTCTTACAAGGAAGAACGGGACACTTCCATGCACGAGTGGTAGGCAAGAGAGTCGCCTACGACCAATTGAAGATACCAAGTAATGACTTAATCGGTGGACATACGAAGAGGGCGACCCATTTTTCATAACAAGTTAACAGCAAGCAAGATAAGACCTTTTCGAGGTCCCAAAAACAAGCCGCACCTGTATATATCACTCGCAGTCAATAAGATAACATGACGGATAGAGTTTTAAACCTTTTTTTTTTGCAAAACATTAGCCTGAATAATTCATTTCTAGTTCGGGATAAGAAGAAAGGTAAAAAGCGACTCAAATAGAAAAGGTGTTATGTCGGAGAGTGAAATAATGCCGATTCTTGTTTTGCTCCATTTTAGTAATTGCCGCGGTTTGCTTCTTTGAAAACAAACCTAAAGCACTTACCGGATATGAAGCAGTTAAAATAAATAAGCTCGAATTCAGAGACTGAATCCGAGCTTATTTTATTGCACTATTTTAATTTAAATGATGCTTGTACGCTTCGTGAATTCTATGATTTCAGGAATATATCCGAAAGCCAAACCGGTTACCGTATCAGCACAGCCATAATAGACAGCAATACGCCCTGTCTCAGGGTCATGCAATTCGGCACAAGGGAAACATACATTAGGAACATCACCCATACATTCGTATGACTTCTGAGGAGAAATAAGATATGGCCCCGAACGGTATTTAACTTTCCAAGGTTCATCCTTATCCAGTATCGCAGAGCCGAAACTATAAACATATCCGTTGCAAGAATGCAATACTCCATGATAAAATAACAACCAGCCTTCTGACGTTTCTATTGGAATAGGACCGGCACCAATCTTCATGCACTGCCAAGCACTTACTTCAAAAGCAGCAGGAGACATCACATGACGATGACGACCCCAAAAATTTAAATCGGGAGACTCACTATAGAATATATCTCCAAAAGGGGTATGACCTGTATCGCTGGGACGGCTCAACATAGCAAAGTTGCCATTGATTTTCTTAGGAAACAGTACGCCATTTCTATTATAAGGAAGAAATGCATTTTCCAACTGATGGAATGTTTTAAAGTCGAAAGTATATGCCACTCCAATGGTTGGTCCATGATAACCATTACACCAAGTCACATAATAACGATCTTCGATAAAACAAACACGCGGGTCATAGCCATAAAGCCATTCGCCTATTTCAGGATCATCGCATTCAAAACGAAGCGGTTCTTCATTAATCTGCCACTTTACACCATCCTTACTGAATCCAACGTGCAGTACCATACGACGATTAGTATCATCACAACGGAACACTCCTGCATACCCATCTTCAAAAGGAACAACTGCACTATTGAAAATACTATTGGACGTAGGCAATAAATCGCGAGGAATAATAGGATTGGCACTACAACGCCACATCGTATCTTTGCAACCCTCCGGACGATCTTCCCAAGGCATATAAGGCAATGGATTACCTTCAATTTTTAATGTACTCATACTCTATTTATTATTTTTATTTGATAGATTTCTTATCTGGATAGGTAAAAGGAACAAACCACGTAATCAGAAAAGCTGGAATAGTGGCCAACAATACCACAATAAAAAAAGTACGATAACCTAGCCAATCGCTCACAAAACCACTGATCGTACCAGGTATCATCATTCCTAGATTCATAATACCACTGGCAAAGGCATAATGAGCCATCTGATGTTTGCCGGGAGCTATTTGTTGCATCATGAATAAGGTTAGCCCCACAAAACCGAAGCCATAACCAAAATATTCGAGAACAATACCACCGCCTATAATCCACAATTGCTGGGGCTGATAAATAGCCAATAGGGTATAAGCAAAGAAGGGAAGATTGAAAACACAGCAAAGAAAGAATAGTGATTTCTGCAAACCCCGACGAGCAATGTAGTAGCCTGCCAAAATAGATCCTATAACAAAAGCCGCAGCACCAAAAGTACCATAACAAGTACCTATCTCTTTTTCACTCATGCCAAGTCCCTGGCTTGCTCGAGAGGCTTTTAGAAACAGCGGCACAATCTTCATAACGAATCCTTCGCAAAACCGATATAGAATGATAAAAAAGATATAATACAGGATATGTTTTTTACGGAAGAAATCTGAAAGAACTTCTATTAGTTCGTGCCACACCTCGCGCCCCGTCTTACGAGTATCCGACGACTTCACTCCCCGAGGTAGCATTTTAATATGATACAGTCCCAGCAGCATCATAACAACACCACAAAGCAGCATCACAGCCATCCAAGCGACAACACTGGCATGATGACGGCTCGCTGCAATCTGAACAGCATCCATTTTGGATGTATCGCCCGTATAATAATCCATCAGAAAACCAGCAAGCATCACAAGTCCGCCAGAGGCTACAATCTTAGCTATATTATAAAAAGCTCCTTGCCAACCGATATACTTGGATTGATCTTCTGTGGAAAGTTCGGACATGTAAATACCATCTGCAACTACGTCGTGAGTAGCTCCACTAAAAGCGATAACGGCCATAAGCGCTATAGATACCGCAAAAAAATGAGGTAAATTAAGAGCCAAAGCGATAAGACCAAAGACGATTCCGGTGGCTATTTGAGTTAGTACGGCAAAAAACTTCTTTGTACGATACATCTCAAGAAACGGACTCCAAAGAGGTTTAAAAGTCCAGGGGAACATAATGAGGGAGGTCCAGAGTGCTATCTGCGAATCGGAGACGTCCAGTCCTTTGAACATTAATCCACTGACCATGTTGAGAACAACGAAAGGCATCCCCATGGCGAAATAAAGTGTAGGCACCCAAGTTATGGGACTTACTGTTTTCTTTTTAGTTTCCATTCAGAATTGGTTAATTTGGCTTTATTCTAGTATATTACAATTAAGATATTCAAAAGGAACACCTCACTTATTCTTTTTATTAATCATTAACGTTAAAAAAACAAATTGGGCTAATTAAACTCATACCTAATTAGCCCAAAACTTATATTGATAAATACTATTTCTTCAGCTGATCGAGCACCGGAACTTTGACTCCTGTGAGCGTCTGTTGCTTCACATCATTTTGTTGTTCAAATACCACAATCGTATTTTCTCCTTTCTTCAAATAGCAACCTGGTAAGTAGAGCGTTTGCTGTGGGCCCACCTTCCAATAACGTCCAAGATTGATTCCATTCACAAAGACAATGCCCTTTCCCCAATGTTGCATATCAAGAAAAGTATCTCCTACCGACGATACTTCGAAAGAAGCTCCATAAATCACAGGATTACCTTGAGTATAAGATGGCGTACATTTACTCAAATCGGGCATTTTATCCATAGGCAACTTAAACATTTGCCAACCACCGGTAATTTCCATGCCATCAATCAATACAGGTTTAGTGATACCCTTCAGATTATCAGTAATACGAGCGCCATAATTAATTCGCCCCATGTTTTCTACCAAAATATCAAGTGTACCATTGAAAGGTATATCTACATCAATACTATCTTTATCGAATACTCGATTCAGCTCTCCTACCTTTTTGCCGTTGACATAAACTAAAGCATAGTCAGCAATGCCATCAACTTTCATCAGTCCATTGATAGGCTGATTGAAATGACGACGATAAAGAACATATCCATAACCTTGATTCAAGGCCTCAAAGGTCATTGGTGTATCATTTTCAACAGGATTCTGTTTATCAACAATATCGAACAGACTTACCGTTTTAGTCAATTTGATAGCAGGAATTTCGATAACAGGAATCTGTTTTGGAATCTCAGGTACATTGTATTTCACATATTTCTTCATCAAATCACGAAGAATATTATATTTCGGAGTTGCCCATCCAGCCTCACTAATCGGAGCATCATAATCATAACTCGTCAGATCAGGCTGAATATTTGTAGCATTACTAAAATTGGCACCTGCTGTGAAGCCAAAATTAGTACCACCATGTATCATATAAAAATTAAAATTAATGCCGTTTTGTAGAAAAGGCTCTATCTCTTTCACAATACTTTCGGGTTTAACCCTCGGAAAAGGTTCAGCCCAATGCGACAGCCAACCGGGATAATATTCGGCTACCATATATGGACCTACACCACCATGGTACTGATTAACAGCCTTTTTTAAATTTGCAATATTACTTTCTCCATTTGCCATAGGTAGAGCTCCTTCTATACTACCACCCTTAAACAACCAAGTGCCGTCCGAAGTGAACATAGGAATATCAAAACCTGCATCAAGCAATTGTTGACGAATGGCAGCACTATATTTTTTGTGTTGATCCAATGGAATATCGGGACGCTGCGCAACATAAGAGCCAAACTCGTTCTCAGCCTGCACCATAATAATGGGGCCCCCATGGGTAACCTGTAAATCGCGAATTTGATCTGCAAGCTGGTTAATATATACACGACAAGAATCCAAAAAAGGTTTATTATTAGCACGAATAACTAAATCTTTGACGTTTTGAAGCCACCAGGGATAGCCTCCGAACTCCCACTCGGCGCAACAATAGGGACCAGGACGGAGAATAACCATCAAACCTTCTTCGCCCGCAGTCTTGACAAAAGCACGTAAATTATGATTATCTGTTTTCCAATCCCAAACGCCGGGAGCAACCTCTTGGTAATTCCAAAATATATAACAAGTCAAAGTATTCAGCCCCATTGCTTTCATCATTTTCATACGATGACGCCAATAAGCAGAAGGCACACGGGCAGGATGCATTTCGCCCGAATGGATTTGAACAGCTTTGCCATCGTACACAAAATTACCATCTTTAATAACAAAAGAATGCTTCGCTTTTTGAGAAAAAGCAGACATACTAATCAAAGCTAACACCACCGAAAGAAGAAGAAGTTTGATTCCTTTCATAAACGTTTTGTATTTATTTTTTAATAGGTAGAATAATAAGTTAGTAATAATCTTCACTTTAAATGAGTAACAAATGTACTGAATTTAATCATAGCCCTTAATATTTTCGCCAAACATTTAATACTCTTTTAAGAAAACACACGATTACAACTTTGAAACTAAAAAGAAAGGGCTGCCACCGGCAGCCCATATCTATTATTAAGTCTTATGAAAAATTGAGAGAAGAAGCTTCACAGCTTCAATGTTTGTTTTAATTAAGCACACTAACTATATTTCTAAGCAAATGAAAATATATCTTTTTTAAACTAAGAACGCTTCTGTCTCATTGAACGGGCAAGTTCTGAAATAAACTCATCGCTCATGATTCCAGTAAAATTAATAACTGAAAAAGCCTTCCGATAATTGGTAAACATAACCATCTCCACAATAGCTCCCTTATGCCTTCTAACCATTATGCGGCTCTCACCAAAACGGTCTTTTGAAGAAAGATACGGATCAAAACGATTGGCATTTTTCTCAATGACCTTAAGAGCCTCCTGATAATAACGTGCAGCCTTCATTTTAGAAGTAATAAGCTGCATACTCTTCAGATTGGAGATAACGTCTGCCATTTTCTCATCCTTCTCTACCGCATCAACCTTCAATATCTGTTTCATCATCGTAGGACTAATCGTAATACACGTCAAATTAGCATCCTTTTTATGCTCAGCCATAAAACGAGTAGCGAAATCCTGCGCCATTGCTGCCACAGAGAGAACTGTCATCAATAAAGTCAAAAGAACGCTCTTCATATTATTCATTCATCACCGAATCTGTTGCCGCCTTATAAATACTATCAGCAGAATTTTGGTTATTTGATTTACTAATCTCATCAGAAAGAATCAACAATGCCGAAGAAACTTTTTTATAAGCGACATTCGGATCATCATAAGTATCCCGATAATTATTATAATTATAATCGAGTGCATCATTATGAAACAAAGAACGTTGAGCAACATTTCCCAGCATTAAGAAAACCGTTACAACAGCAGCGGCCCTAAAGAGGGGCTTAAAGCGACTGACTAACGAAAGATGCTTTGCTTTTACAATCGGGCTTTCAACTTTACTCAACATTCGAGCATCAAAATCTGCTCCCAAGCCTTCAATCTGTTGTTCTTTTTGATAAACAAATAATTCTTTATAAAGCAATAGGGCTGCCGGAACCTCACCACTGGTGAAGAAATCACGCAATTGGTTTTCCTCTTCAAGAGAGGTTTCGCCCCGCCAATAACGTTCCAACAATTGTTCAATATTCTTATAATCCATATCCGTCTATCGCTAAATATTGTTCTTTTACTTTTTGTCGTGCTCTGAACAGCGTCACTTTTACTTGTTCTTCTGTCAGTCCCATGACTTTTGCAATTTCTTTATAATTTTTTCCCTCGATATCTCGGAGTTGTATAACAGTCCGTTGTTTCTCAGGAAGTTTATTAATCAATTGGTGAATCAAATTCAACCTTTCAGTCTGCACCAACAGATTATAAGGGCCTGATGCATCACTAGCTTGTTCCATTTCGGGGGTCAATTCTAAATTCTTTGCATCCATCTTTTGGCTCCGATCAATTGCCAAATTTCGAGCAACTGTCATACAAAAAGCCTCTATCGAATCGAACTTAGACCACTCGTCTCTTCTACTCCATACCCTCAACATAGTATCCTGCACGACATCTTCTGCTTCTGCCCTATTGAGGGTAATCCGAAGCGCCAATCGGAAGAGTTTATCTTTCAATGGCAATATGTCTTTTCGGAAGCTAATTTCTTGCATCTCTATAATAATGACGGTTGATGAATAGAAAAGTTACAGCCGAAAGGCTTTTTTTTGGAATTATTTTTTAATATGAGTTCCACCGATAGCATTAATAGCTGAAGCAGAAGTAATTAATACTTCCTCGACACCTGCATTAATAGCAGCAAATGCGTTCTCTAATTTTGGAATCATCCCCCCTTGAATAACTTTTTCTGTGATGAGAGATTGGAATTCTTGGTAACTGATAGAAGGAATAATGCTATTATCATCATTTTCATCGCGCAACACACCGGATTTCTCAAAGCAGTAAATTAGAGTGACAGCAAAATAAGGAGCAAGAGCTTTGGCTGTTTCACCAGCTATCGTATCAGCATTGGTATTCAATAGATGCCCTTCGCCATCGTGAGTCAAAGGAGCCATGACGGGAACAATCCCTTTACTAATTAAATCAGATAGGATAGCGGCATCAACTTTTTTCACATCTCCCACAAAGCCATAGTCTACATCTTTTATAGGACGTATCACTGAACAAATCACATTCATATCTGCGCCAGTCAACCCCAAAGCGTTGATATCCATTGCCTGCAATTTGGCTACCACATTCTTGTTGACTAATCCGCCATACACCATAGTAACAATCCGCAGCATAGACTCATCGGTAATACGGCGACCACCAACCATCTTATTTTCAACGCCAAGCATGGCAGCAAGTTTAGTAGCCGATCGTCCCCCACCATGAACAAGGATCTTTTTACCTTTTATTGCAGCAAAATCAGATAATAGCAGTTGGAGAGAAGTATCATCCTCGACGACCTTCCCTCCGACCTTAATAATAGTGAGCTTCTCTTTCATTATTTATTTTGGATAATATTCACCTTTATACCAAATAAGTATAGCCATACAAACCGCTACGGTAATTTGATAGAAACTCTTTCCCTTCTTCCAGCGAAATTTTCCCTTCCTTCACCGACTTGGTAACCCATGTTTCAAGAGTTCTCACTAACCGTTTCGGGTTATACTGAACATAATCAAGGACCTCGGCAACAGTCTCACCATCAATAATTTGTTCAATCGTATAGTTCTTTTCGTTGACAGATACATGAATAGCATTAGTATCGCCAAATAAATTATGCATATCGCCAAGTATTTCTTGATAAGCACCGACAAGAAACACACCTATAAAATAAGGTTCTTTATTCTTAAAATTATGTATAGGCATAAAATCGCTGACACCCTTAGGCGAAATAAAATTGGCTATCTTGCCATCAGAATCACAAGTAATGTCTTGCAACGTTGC
>JAAYUD010000111.1 GCA_012517855.1 Bacteroidales bacterium | reverse complement strand
GGTACAAACCAATACGACTCAGTTATGTATCCAACCGATTTAACCGATTCTCATTACGAAGTTATAAAAGTCCTGGTAGAGGACAAAAGAAAGAGAAAATATAGTTTGAAGCGAATCATCAGCGGCATATTATATTTATGCAGAACTGGAGCGCAATGGAGGCTACTTCCGAAGGATTTTCCAGCTTGGCAACTGGTGTATTACTATTTTCATAAATGGATGAAGATGGGTTTATGGGAAAAGATACAAAATTTACTTCGAAGAATAGTCCGGAAAAAGAATGGGAGAAAGGAAGAACCCAGTATGGCGATCATCGATTCACAATCAGTAAAGAATAGTGAGTGGGGCATACCTGAAAAAGGGTTTGATGGGAATAAGAGGATAAAAGGAAGGAAAAGACATATCATCGTTGATACTCTGGGCATATTGCTTGGAATAATTGTGACAGAGGCTAATGTTCATGATAGTGTTGCTGCAGAGGTGTTGCTTAAACAGATGAAAGGGGAATTGCCAAGATTGAAGAAGATATTGGGAGATGCGGGGTATATGGGGGATGAACTTGTCCGCAAAGCAAGGATTTGGTTGAACTCTCTATTTGAAGTAGTAAGACGATCGGATGAAAAGGGATTTAGGGTAATCCCAACCAGGTGGATAGTAGAACGATCCATTGCATGGTTTAACTGGTACCGCAGACTGAGCAAAGACTATGAAGCAAACATGGAAACCAGTGAAAACTGGGCTTATATTGCTTCAATTGATATGCTTTTACGAAAAATTTAAACAGGCTCTAAGTCTTTTGGGAATGATTTTCCTTTTTTTAATTTTTCGATGGCAGAGTCAAGCCGTTTCTCATTAGCTCTTGACGAAAGTTCATGCTGAGTTGCACTTAAAGAATTGTATTCTTCAATCGACATGATAACGACACCTTTATCTTTGCCTCTATTGATTATTAGAGTTTCAAAGTTCAGAGTAACATTATCAAGATATCTTTTAATATCTTTTCTGAAATCTGAAATTGTTGTTGTTATCATGGCAGTTAAATATTTGTACTTTTACTGGTACAAATATATGTACGTTATTTTGTATTTTCAATTATTATAGGATGTTTTTAAACTGTGTGGTAACGTTTACTGAAGGTGAACAATTGCCAATGGTTCTATAAATCAAGAATAGGTTTTTTTTCTGGTAAAAAGCAAGGTGCCGGTGAAATATTATTATTGGCAGGGGGTCCTGTTTAAGCCACCGGCTTCTACGGATGCCGGATGCCTGTTGTGATTCCTCGGGACTGGACTACCCTTCCGGAGGTTACCTTCCGGAACATAAAAGTTGCTGAGCCTTTATGTATGCGTGTACAGACTGGGTAACCGGTTTTATTCATACAGGATCTTCCCTTTAACATATTTTATTTTTGCCTCAGAGGTATTATAACCGGCAAAGATACCATACCCGTCTTCAATATTGGAATAGACGCTGACAGGCTCGGCGTAAAAGTCTTTTTCGGCCTGGTTCTGCTTATAATACGTAATGGCATAATTGTAATATGCCTTACTAACAGAGTGTAGCTGAATAGAAAATACGGTGCTATCATAATTGCCTTGAAAAGAGGCTTCTAGAATAGCACTCAAAGCCACATCACTTTCGCCATTGAACGTTTTATCAGAGAATACCAACTGGTTAAGCGATGAAAAAACCGGAGCTTCAACAAACGTGTTTTGAGAGGATAGTTCAACATTATAATGTCTATTACAACCATTGTATTCTGTGCTATCCCCCACATGCTGATATATCCACGTTGTATAATAGCTAAATGAATTAACGGAAAAAGAATAAT
>JAAYUD010000110.1 GCA_012517855.1 Bacteroidales bacterium | reverse complement strand
TTCGGTAAGTATTTTGTCCAAGGTTCCGTTCTCATAGACGAAATTTCCGCAGTAGTCGGTCACTGCTGTGCCATGCACCACTCTCTGCTTCACACCGTCAGCGGCATAAAGATAAGTAATATTTCCCGAAGTTGTTGCAATAGAGGCAGGTAAATTTAAATCGTTGTACGAAATAGTGATCCCTTTATTCAAGTCCTGTGTCATATTGCCATTGCCATCATAAAGATATTCCGTAGTCTAGTTTGTGCCGTCCACGAAGTGTATCCCTCCGTCAGCAGGTGTGGTGGTAACGGCCTGGGTCAGATATCTGTATATATTGCCTAACTGTTAGTATGCCAGTTCTCGCCCAATTCATACTGTGTGAGAATAAAGATATATCTCAAAGACGGCTGGCCGCTTAAAGTATAGGCAACAATATGGCGAAAAATGTCATCCGCCCCTTCATTCTCTGTAGGAAGAACTTCCTTTTCTGCGGCAATCACAAGTCGGCTGAAAACATCGCGATCATTTGTTCACTCCTCGCATCATGTAAGGAGGACGGTGTCAACTCAAAAGAAAGGTTCAACGATGTCGTCGCCAAACTTTCTTATTATTTGAAACCTAAATCAGGAAAAAGCCTGAAGGAATTGATACCACACTTATGGAAGGAATCTACCGACTCTAAAGAATCTCAATAATATTCAAGAGATTATTTGATTGTAAAAAATAGGGTAATGATTATCTTTAGAGAACTCTTGAATAATTTAAAATGACTCTGGGACTTACATAGTTTTCCATAGTGAATATAATAGGTATGGAATGCCGATTTTACTATATGTAAAATAGTAGGAGAAGATTAATTTCAATGATAAACAATAAGCTATTATTAAATATATACTGATTTAATTTCTGCAACGAATATAGTATAAATATGTCAGTGATTTAATTCCATCAATGAATATTTAGTTATCAATTTTATAATATTTGAATCCATCCAATATAATATATTTTTTCCCTATTTTTATCAATTCAGTAGCTTTAGCTGATGGAATTAATTTTTTCATGACAACCTTGCTATCTGTTATTGCCCACGAATCATTTAACATGAATATATGATTGCGGCATAATTTTCCACCGACCTTCTCCCTTATATAAGAAACCATGTAATAGATACGACATCCTTTAATCAAATAGTGCCCTCCAAACGCAATATAAGGGTTTAATCCATCGTATTCGCTAATAGAATATTCGAATTTATGGTCTTTTGAGAAAGTATATCCAGCTAGTAACTTATCGGACACTATAGACGTCTTTTCTTGCCAAAATCCATTAGGAATTTGAGAAAAACAATATTGTATAGATAATATCACTATTACAATAATAAGAATTAGTCTTTTCATTTCTAATTATTATGAATTATATGAATGTGGTCTTTAATATGTAGTCATTGATTCTCATGAGAAAGATCAATTTTATAATATTTTTTATTATCTATTTTGATAAAATCCTTTTCCTTCTTAAACGTTGCAGAGGTTTTAACCTTTGTAACTAACTTTATAGTGACTAATTTCCCAAATTTCCCCCATACCCAATTATCTGAAATAGATCCTAATTCATCACGATGAAGCTTAATGCAGTCATCATTTTTTTGCATATATGTTGCACAGAAAGTTATTATTCCATTATTTATGGAATAAAATCCACCAATGGTTCTTATCGGATTCAAACCATCAAATTCATTGATTGAATACTTGAATGTATCTTTTGAAAAGGTATAACCTCCAAGATAGCCTGCCGCTACCAAGTTGTTGTCTTCTTGCCAGAAACCATCTAGCGTTTGAGAAATGGCGTTTTGTGTCGACAATAAAATAATTAATAATAGAAATAATTTGTTTGTCATTTTGCTTAATATTTAATTGTAACTGTTTGCAACTTGTTTATAAGAAAGATGAAAAAGACCTTAGGTTTATTTTTTGAAATGGCCTTATTTAGAGGAACAAAACCTGTATACATTTTAGGTCCAATATTGGCCACTGTATTTTTATTCTTTCCGACGCCTAATGTCGCTATATGACCAGAACGATTTGGATCTGGATTAGTATATGTAACAATAGCTAACCCTCCTTTATTTGCATAGGCAAATGCTTCTTTAGCAGATACAGATGAATAATATATATTTTTGTCACTTAGCAGTATTTTGTTCATATCATTAGCTTTTCCTCTAATTTGAATTGATATGTCAGGGATAATTGATTGAATAGTAGACAATATATTTTGCGTACCTTGATTACAATGAGTTCCTTTGCCAATATCTTGCAATGCGGAATTTTCCATGTTAAGAATTTGTTGCTCTTGAATAGCAGAAGTTACAGATGCTGAGGTGACTCCGTTCTCTCCGCCTTGGTCGTTATATCCTATAAAACTATAGTGCAAACTTGTACCACTACCTGTCTGTTGAAATACCGCATTAGAACCGTCATCTATATGCGTTATTAAATTTGAATTCTTGTCGACAAAGTCCGAAAATTCTTCTCCATTGGGATCAACATATCTTCCAGGGTTATTAG
>JAAYUD010000109.1 GCA_012517855.1 Bacteroidales bacterium | reverse complement strand
TTCGGTAAGTATTTTGTCCAAGGTTCCGTTCTCATAGACGAAATTTCCGCAGTAGTCGGTCACTGCTGTGCCATGCACCACTCTCTGCTTCACACCGTCAGCGGCATAAAGATAAGTAATATTTCCCGAAGTTGTTGCAATTGAGGCCGGTAAATTTAAATCGTTGTACGAAATAGTGATCCCTTTATTCAAGTCCTGTGTCATATTGCCATTGGCATCATAAAGATATTCCGTAGTCTGGTTTGTGCCGTCTACGAAGTGTATCCCTTCGTTAGCGGGTGTGGCGGTAACGGGCTGAGTCAGATATCTGTGTATACTGACTAACTGTTAGTATGTCAGCTTTCGTCCAGTTCATACTGTGTGAGAATGAAGATATATATCAAAGATGCGGTCGCTTGAAAATAGACAACAACATGGCTTAGAATGCATCCGTCCTGTCACTCTCTGTAGCGAGAACTTCCTTTGCTGCGATAATCATGAGACGGCTTAAAACGCCGAGGTTATCTATTCACTTCTTGCGTCAGAGAATGGTTTCAACCCAAGAGAATGACTAAACGATGTTATTACCAAACGTCCTATTATTTGGAAACTAAATCGGTAAAAGAGCCGAAAAGAATTGATGTCATACCTATGAAAGGATATCACTGACTTCAAAGGTTATTTGATTGTAAAAGATTGAGTCATGACTATCTTTAGAGAACTCTTGAATAATTCAATATGTACTTACTCGAAAGCCTACGTTCTTTCGCTTATTTCAAAATAAGTCCTTTCTTATCATAGTATTTCCAAATACCAATTTTAAAAAAATCTATTTCAATATCTTTATCATATAAAGCAGTTCCTTCTTCTTTTATAGAACCATTTTCATAATAAATTATTACATATGATTTGAACTTAGGAACTATTTTTTTTCCATCATCTGTTGTGATTTTATCCGTGTTAACTGAGATATTCTTTTCAATCATAACTAGTTGACTCTTCTCGTTAAAATAAAACCAGTTTCCGGTTCTGAAACCATTCACATATTCTCCAAAACAAGATAGTTTGCCATTTTTGCGATTATATGATCGGAAAACGCCATCTTTTAAATTATTTTTATAATAGACTTCTACCAGCCCTTTATTTTCAATCCAAAGACCTGTCTTCAGCCCATTATTATCAAATAAATTATTTACTGTAACTTTAGCTGATGGATTGTTTTGGGATTTAGAGCTAAATCCCAAAAGCAGAATTAAAAATATACCAAATACAATTTTTATGATAATGCTTGCATATCTTATTCATTACTATATTCTCAAACAAATTGTCATCAGCAAGAGATGGACCCTGGAAAGAAAATCTTTCTAGTTCAGCATTAAATGTATTTTGGTTTCCATAAATATGTTCAAAGGGATAAACGTCCTCCAATGCTATAGCATATCGAGCATACTTGTATATAGAGAATTCTATAAAATGATCGTTTCTAATTATCTTGAAATGAGAATGACAGTACTTTTTTGTACAATCTTCCAATGTACTATATTCTACGTCCCTATATTGATATTTAGTAAGAGATGGATTCGACTGGATTAATTGCTCAACACGATTGACAAGTGTATTGTATGAAGCGTGATCATCTACATAATATTCTTGATAGCAATTATTGTTATAAGAATCACTAACTATCATCCCCAATATATTTGATACAAGTATAAATGCTATGCTTATCCATAGTGAATATTTATAAAATCTATTAGATAAGATCTTATTTTTCAATTTTTTAAGGCTTAAACAAACCATTATATATGCTTTTATAAGTTCCTATAAAATTAAATAACACTGCTGTCGCTGTTGCGACGATATGTTTTTTAAAACCACTTTTATTATTGAATAAAAAAAGTAAGCAGTTATTAGCTAAAAGTAAATCTTCTCCAGAAGTGGAAAAAGATATAAAAGCTCCTCCACTACCAACGGCAGAATACTTATCATATCCCTTATCATGTAAATATGCAGCATAATCTAATAAATTCTTAGGGGGGACGGCATAAGCTTCTTTTAACTGTTTCTTCTTATCTTTATTATCAGATATTTGCTTTTGAAGGAGTATAGGATTTTTAGGCCCTAAATAGTTCCCATAGAAGTTTTTTCCAAGCTAGTTGTTATCCACACGTTTAATGCTACCGATATGTAATAATCCCTCATTATTATAATCAGATTCTTGTGTCTCACCATTAAGAGGTAAGCATTCGGCGAACCGCGTATTTACTTTCTAAACTCAGATCCTTACTTTTGTCAGAAAATTAAAAAGTAATGATGACACAAGTTCAATTCGAAGAGGTTTATAAGCGTTTTAAAGAATCCGGCTTAAACGTTAGCGATTTCTGCATTAATGAAGGTTTTACAGAGAGCCGTTTTTATTATTGGCAGAAAAAGCTGAAATCAGCAAATAAAACTTCCGGATTAATTCCTTTGCTGATCGACAAATCAGGATCAGTCCCATTGGTTAATCACGGTCATAGTAAAGTGCAGCCATGCCGACAACCGGATAATGATTTTGCCGTTGAAGTCAGTTTCCCCAACGGTGCGACCCTTCGAATCAAAGGGAATGTTGATCCATCCGTTTTACGTACACTCATTCACTTAGACGACTGAAAACGATGTTTAATCTGAATGAATCAATGAACTACTATCTGTGCCCCATGCCTACGGATATGAGAAAGAGTTTTTATACTCTTAGCGGCGTTGTTGCCGATTATATGCAGCATAATGTGAAAGACGGAGATGTTTTTATCTTTGTAAACCGTACTTGCACCAGTATGAAGATACTTCACATGGAATATGGCGGTCTTGTCATTTATCACAAGAAACTTGAGTCCGGCACCTTTAAACTACCTCTCTACGATGAAAAATCTCATACTTTTAGAATGACCTGGCAAAGTCTGATGTTGATGGTTCAGGGTATTGACGTCGATAAAATAATACAAAGAAAAAGGTTCGAATTAGGTTCAAAATAGGTGTCATTTTTTTAGCCTAATAGTTGGTGAATTCCCCTAAAATTAGTACTTTTGAAGTACAAAATCAAAGGGTGGATGACGGATACGGTAAACGACAAAGGGCTCATATTGGCACTGTTGGAAGAGCGGGACAGGCTCTATCAACACAATGCCCGTTTACAAAACAAACTGGATGAATTAGAATCTGCGGATGTTGAAATAACCTCCTACAAACAGACGATTGAAGAGCAAAAACTTATCATTGAGAAAAAAGAGAGAAAGATTGGGCAGCTGGAGTATGAGCTTCAATATCTGAGAAGAAAATACTTCGGTAAATCCAGTGAGAAATTTATCATTCCCGATCCCTTGCAAAGAAAAATCGATTTTGAGGGCTTTGATATCTTACCTCAGGAAGAGGCGCTTGCCAAAGAAGCTCAAAAACAAATCATAGAATATAAGATTCGTCGTACGATAGCCAAAAGTAATGATAAGCCGGTACGCCGGATATTGCCGGATTCTTTGGAACGAAAAGAAGAACGCATCAGACCCTCCGGTGTCGATGAGGTAAACGGGAAAAAGATTGGCGAGGAAATAACTGAAATACTCGAGCATAAGCCTGATGAATTCTATGTCCGTCGTATCATCCGTGAGAAATGGGTTTTAAAGAATAAAATGCTGAATGCTCAGAAGGAAGTCGTTATAGCCCCCATGCCTTTTCTTCCTATAGCTAAAAGCTTTGCCGGAGCTTCACTTTTGGCCGAAATCTTAAATAATAAATACACCTATCATATTCCTTTCTACCGACAACTGCAAATGTTTAAGCAGACAGGTCTTTCTTTATCCGCATCTACAGTAAACGGATGGTTTTCTGAATCGGCGGATATGCTCAGACCGTTATACTACAGATTAAAAGAAATGATTCTCTCTACGGATTATCTGCAGGTGGATGAGACCACTATCCCGATAATCAATAACGAGAAACATAAAACAGTCAAAGGATATCTTTGGATGGTACGAGCGGTGATGCAAAACCTGGTGCTTTTTTATTACGACCATGGCTCACGAGCGCAAAGTGTAGCAATCGGGCTACTGAAAGACTTCCACGGGGCACTTCAGACGGATGGCTATGAAGCCTACTCCATTTATGAAAACAAGAAAGGTGTTTTACCCATAGGATGCTGGGCACATGCCCGACGTTATTTCGAACAGGCTTTGGAAGATGATAAAGCCAGGGCAACTTATGCCTTGGAACAAATAGCACTGCTCTATGATGTGGAAAGACAGGCTGATGAGAAAGGCCTGTCTTATGAAGAACGTGCTGATCTGAGAAGCAGACTGGCTTATCCTGTTCTCGTGCTTTTTGAGAAATGGCTTTATCGGGAATATGATCAAGTACTTCCCAAAAGCAGAATAGGTAAGGCTATCAGCTATACTTATAAGATTTTCCCAAGGCTAACCAGATACCATCTTGATGGCAGATATCGAATAGATAATAATTTGGCTGAAAATGCGATCAGGCCCATTGCACTTGGAAGAAAGAACTTCTTGTTTTGTGGGAACCATGATGCGGCCGAACAAGCTGCTATCATATATTCCATGATGGGGTGCTGCAAAGCTTGTAACGTGGATCCAAGAATGTGGATGGAATATGTGTTTAACCACATACATGAATACGATAACGATTATAGCAAAGATCTTGCTGAACTTCTTCCGCACAACCTGAAAAACCTAATAGAAGAAAATATATAAATGAGGAATCTCTCTGAAAGTCTCCTAGCTGTCTCCGAATGTTTTAAGAGTTTTTGAATATATCTTCGGAAAATAATGCAAATCTTTGAAGAATGTCTAAAGTTTATAGATATTCTTCAAAGATTTTGAAATACGCGGTTCACCGAATGCTTACATTAAGAGTAAAATTACCATTAGGAAGTAACTTTATAGTTTGTAAAATAGTATTACCGCTCTTCTCAGAAACAGTGGCACTAAATCCTAAATAATATATATCTGAATTCTCCCCATAATAAGTTATTATATCTGATTCATTTTGAATCCTATTATCATAGAAGAAAAAGTATTCATCATTTTCAGATTGTTTATTATAATGATGTGTTTCAATCCATGCCATTGATATCCAAAAAAGAAATCAGATTTTGTGTCGTCCATCTGGCAATTGACGAATCATAGGAGCTAGTGCTGTAGTTGTACCACACTCTCGGTGTTCATATCCTTTCCGTTGTACCGGTAGGGCTTATTGCTCGTGGCATTGCCCTCCGCATAAAGCTAATATATATCACTGAGTTTCCCTTGTAGTTCGATAATATTTATCGGCAAAACTAATATAGTTTTTCGTTATTTGTATGTTTTCTTCTGACTCTATAATTGGAGGTTTTAATTCTATCTTTAGTATTTTGCCACCAATAAAAGCCCAAGAATCATTTAATCTATATTGACTGTCACGGGAGAGTTTCCCGCCTATCCTTTTTTTTACATATGTAATATAAAACTTAATATTTTTATTTTTAATTGAATAAGTACCACCAAAAGTGATTATTGGATTTAATCCATCATATTCACTAATTATATATTCAAATTTATGATTCTTAGAAAAAAAATATCCCGCATTTAATTTTACCTCTATTTTTGAGGTCCCGTTTTGCCAAAATCCATTTGGTATTTGCGAATACCCTAATGGAATTGATTCAATTGCAATTATTATTATTGCCACTATTTTTTTCATGATATTTTTATTTATTTTATGAATCCTCATCATTTTCAGTTTTATAATATTTTCTATTATCAATTTCTATATATTCTTTATAAAATTTGAATGTGGCAGATTCTTTTATTACGGGATTTAATTTATTAATTACAAATTTATCACTTTTAAGTCCCCAATCGTCATTCAAAGTTGATATTTTATCTCTGATCATTCTATTTCCAACTATCATAACGATACCTTCCACAATAAAAAATATTTTATCATTCTGAATTTTATAAGTACCAAAAAGTCTTCTAATACTATTTAATCCATCATATCCATTGATACGATACTCAAACGTACTATCTGTAAAAAGATATCTTCCCATAAAGCCATCTGCCACTTGAGATGTGTTAATTTGCCAAGTGCCATCTATCTTTTGAGCAAAGCACATAGATGTCAATAGAAAAATGACTAATAATACAAATATTTTTTTTTTCATGTCTATTCCTTTTTATTAATTTACCTGTCAACATAATAGTTAACAGAAAAAATAAAATAATCTCTATGTTTGTTTTTTGAAATCGTATTATTAATTGACACAAATCCTATGTATTTTTCAGGTCCAATGTTTGATATTACACCTTTTGTAATATTTTTGCCAACACTAAAAGTAGCAATATGACCATGTCCTTTTGAATTAACATAAGAGATGACTGCTAATCCACCTTTTTTTGCATATTGTTCAGCAATTTTTTCTGTCGTCTTAATATATCCATTCTTTTCTTTTAATAGTTCGCGCCCCATATTATTAGCATTTCCAAAAATCACAACTTTTTCTTTTGT
>JAAYUD010000108.1 GCA_012517855.1 Bacteroidales bacterium | reverse complement strand
TACGGGTATACATTCTTCTTCTGTTACACCAGGGTAAACCGTCGATTCATATACCACGATATCACCTTTGCTGATCATTTTTCCTACGGTCTCACTTGCTCCCCATAGTGGTTTTAAATCAGGACGATTGTTTTCATCTACTGGGGTAGGTACTGCCACTATATAAAAGTTACATTCTTTTATATCATCTATATTAGATGAACATTTAAAACCATTCTTTATAGCATCTTGAAGAAGTTCATCACTTACTTCTAATGTTGCATCGTGCCCAGCCATTAAAGCATCAACACGGACTTTATTCATATCATAACCGATAGTCTGATACTTTGTAGAAAATAAACGAGCCAATGGTAAGCCTACGTATCCCAAGCCTATAACGGCTATTTTAAATTTATTATTCATTATATTATAACATATTAATTATTCAATTATAAGTACTCAATAACTTAGATACCCTTACTTTTCAAAGATATAACTCCACCAAAGACTTTTCACCTTTATTATTTTAATAGCAAAAAATTACCGCATTTAAATGAAACAGTTTTTATTTAACTAATAAAAATAAAATTCCATATTCTGAAGCAGTTCTTTCATACGAATTTCTTCTTCGGATAATTGACTATCATTCCAAGTCCGCATAATCTGTTTGGCTTGATCGAGCAACTTTTGATTGCGAACTTCGACGTAGCAATATACCAGCAACTGGCATTTCAATAATGACGGAACCAAATGAGGAAGCACCATATATGCACGATCAATGGCCCGCCGAATGTTCTTGGCATTGCGCACGGTAGTGCTATAGCCTATCAAGACAGACAGGCATATTTCGGCTTCTTCTTCGTCATTCTCTCCATGAAACCGGATCAACTCCCTACAAGCCCGATAAATCCAAGAAAGGACTTCCTTATATTTGTCGATATAGGAATATTCACCATCATCTTGAAAATAAGCCAGCCTCTCGGCTACTCTTCGTAATTCTTTCGCTTTCGTAATTAATTTCGTTTCCATTGTTCTGATTGATTCACTACAGTCTATCCTTCTGATCAACAAAAGGACAGAACTAAAAAACTACCGGAAAAGACTTCGGTAATGATTGTATTTTGGTTTCTCATTCTTCTGTGCAGACAGAAGAACGAAACAAGAAGAACTGCCGGCGCATCTAAAGAAGATGTTTTAATTTTTAGAACAAGATATTATAAAACTATTTCGAAGTTTTTTAGTCTCTTTTTGGCGCATTTTTCGGGTTTGTTTCTTGATTTAGCCCGCTAAACCTGCAAAACGAATCAAAAAAATTCACTCAAAAATAACCTTAAAACTCTTTCGATAAAAATTTAAAACATCATCTTGGGTAACTCCGAGAGCAGAGATGACTAAAGCGGTCAAACTTCCTCCTGATAGTCGGTCAAACAAGTGTCCGCTTCTTGACGTCCTATCTGATCTCTACGCTTAACGGCTTTGAGCTGAAGCCGGAAAAAATACCTAATTGGACTTTTATATTTTTATCTATATTTAGTGGCAATGAATATATCACTAATAAGTTTTTTGCCTATTTCCGGTTTTTCATTCTTCTGTGCAGATAGAAGAACGAAGCAAGAAGAACTGCCGACGCATGTGAAGAAGCTGTTTTAATTTTTAGAATAAGATAGTAAAAAACTAAAAATTGGAACATCCTCTTGGACCACTCCAAAGTCAGAAATAATTAAGGTAGTAGAACTTCCTCCTTATAGTCGGTCAAACAAGTGCCCGCTTCTTTACGCCCTTTCTGACATCTACGCTTAACGGCTTTGAACTGAAGCCGGAAGAATGCATCATCGGACTCTTATATTTTTATCTATATTTAGTGGCAATGAATATATCACTAATAAATCTTTAGCTTATTGCTGGTCTTCCATTCTTCTGTGCAGACAGAAGAACGAAACAAGAAGAACTGCCGACGCAGTTAAAAACCTACTCCAAAGTCAGAAATAATTAAGGTAGTACAAACTTCCTCCTGATAGTCGGTCAAACAAGTGCCCGCTTCTTTACGTCCTTTCTGCCTTCTACGTTTAACGGCTTTGAACTGAAGCCGGAAAGAATGCATCAGCGGACTCTTTTATCTTTTTACTGATTAGTGACAATGAAATTGCCTTTGTTGATTTTTCGTCTAAGGCTTCACTTGACAATACCAACGGGAAATGCGGACCATGACTCCTATACCCACAAATGCTTTAATGAAATAGTAATTGTTGCGAACCCTATATAACTTACCACTAACCCCTTTGAAAGGGCCACGAATAATAATAACTTCTTTCCCTGGTTTGGCTTCGACTTCCTCACTATCCACAAAGATGGAACTGTCGAACTGAGGATCGCAGAGCAATCGGAACTCAGCCATCTCGGAATCGGAGATTTCGCAGAATTGATTAGTGTCGCGATCTTTGATGATACTCATTGGGATAGGACACTCTTGAAGCGCTTGAAGTATGACTGATTCGGGTTGTGTTTTCTGTAAAAACAAATAGTTGTGAACAACTGGGACCAATATCTTTTGAGGTTTCTCTTTTCCCTCGATAAACCGCTGAGAATAGGTCATCGGAACGAAATTAGGCAGGCCTTTCTCCGCTAAATAATTGCTTATTTTAATTTCTTTGCAATTGAACGTTCGTATAGCATACCAACAACTATTTTTTTCTTGTTCCATTCTCTTTAATATTAAAACTCTACCGGAACTCAAGATGGTGTGACTTACATAGCATTAATCCTCAAAATAGACTCTCCCCTGTCTACGGATTTTATCACACATCCGACAGTAGTTTGTTTTATCATTAAGGATATAGCCTTTTTACACCACATCCGTACAAGAGCCTGCGCTCACGGAATTAGGAATAGAGTACTATTATCGGATGCAAAAATAATCAAATCTAATGTATATACAAAAGATTTTTAGATTAAAATCTGATTAACAAGAAACTTTATTTTTATAAAAAGATTCGCTTATATTGCAACTACAGATGGTATAATTTGATTACTAGCTGATTACATCACATTATCATCAGCACAAACAAAAAGGGGAATAAACCCTGTTTACAAGGACATAGATTTAGTTATCTATAAAAAGCATCTACAAATACATCATTTTAATTCACAGTTTCAAATTTTAAGCCTCTCTATGTATGTTTGCTCATAATTATTTCTTTTTAATATAATATATCATTACTGTTACTACTAATAAAGGACCTGAATTCCAAAGAATAATTCAGGTCCTTTTACATTAACAAATCTTATTGAGTACAAACAATCAGTGTTCTATTTTTTTACTTTATTTTTATATACAATACGAGCCATAATAGGATAATGATCAGAAGGTGTACGGCGTTGGTAACGGCATAAATTGATTTCTTTAGGAGCAGCGGCTGATTTTTGTGCCCCACTGTCTACAGGAGTCCAATAACAATTCGTAAGGACAGCATAATTATTCACCTTAAAGGATGGCGAAACAAATATATGATCGATACGACTGTCCGTCTTTATATCAGAATTGAAATCATTGAATGTTCCATTTTCTGCAAAACGATGTGCAGCATATACATACGAATCCTTCAAAATGCCAGACGTTGTAAAAATCGTATAAATTTCGTTTTTCTGATCTACGTTAAAGTCTCCTGTCAGTACAACGGGAGCCCCTTTACATAATTCGCGGATTTTGGATACTACTAGTTTGGCCGATTCGCGGCGTGCAACAATTCCCATGTGGTCCATGTGAAGATTAAAATACCAGAAATACCATTTTGTTTTGCGGTCTTCGAAATGCCCCCATGTACAAATGCGGATACAAGCAGCATCCCATCCTTTATTGGGATGTGTCGTGTCTTCTGCCAACCAGAAATGACCGGAGCCTAATAACTTGAATTTAGCTGTTTTGTAAAAAACAGGAGAATATTCACCAGCTTCTTTCCCATCGTCACGTCCCACACCAATATAAGAATAACCGTCCAGACCTTTCAACATGTCATGTAATTGTCCTACTAACACTTCTTGAGACCCAAACAACTCGGGAGCTTCAAAATTAATCATATCACAAATAACAGGACAGCGTTGCTGCCACCCATTTCCATTGTGAACATCATCATCATTTTGATTACGAATATTATAAGAGCCCACATTTAGCGATTGGGCTCCAGCTAAAATACACACAAATACAGATGCAACTATTGTCAGTATACGTTTCATTATTATAAAAAATTATGTTATGTTTATCAGTTAGACAAAGATGTACGCATTCTTTTAGCGATCAGACCTACGCCACAAATTTTATGGCGTAGGTAATCGCTGTTATAAAACATTGTAAGACACCTTTATCAATCTTTTTACCAACCGGGATTCTGTGTTAGATTGGGATTCATTGTAATAACTTGTGCTGGAATCGGATAAAGATACATATTATCATTCCATGTATGAGATGTTTCATTATAGAAATACACGTAACCTCCGTTTGGATCGTCAGAAAGTTTTTTTACCGTCTGTGCTCCCTTCAATTGGACAGTGATCCCCTTATAAGCACCTGAATATTTTATATTAGTAGTAAAATACACATCATAAATTCCGTCACCATTCATATCAAGCGGTGTGTCCAGAGCAGGGATATAAGTACCTGTCCATTCTATATCCTTCCATAAGTTTCCACATGCCCAACGTTTCAAATCAAGCATACGCAGTCCTTCCAAACAAAGCTCAATAGCACGATCTCGACGAATCTCCAATATAACTGGATCGGAAATGTTAGGATAATACGTTTTTTGAATATAAGGATCCACCATCATAGGTTTCTGATCCAGATCACCACCGGTGATGCCCGCACGACGACGCAGAACTCCGATCGTATTTTTCCAATCGTCATCAGTCAATGCACCCATTTCCGCTTTAGCTTCGGCATAATTTAGCAATACTTCTGCATAACGAAAAATCGGAATATCATTGATATTATTCGCTCCATTATCATAAGCTGCGTCATCCATTACATATTTGGTAAATTGGTAACCAGTCAGTGTCAATCCTGTATAATTAGGAGTTGTTAATACATAATTTCCGGAAGAATTTTTACAGGTATAATCGGCACCAATAATCGTTTGATTCAGGCGTAAGTCTCGATTCGACGTTTCCTCCACAAAGTTTTTATAAGTACCGTCCATCTTTTTCTCATTGTAAACCGTGCCATCTCGATTCAGATAAGTTTTCATAAACGGGCGAGCCATAGATAAATGTTCACCGAATGAAGAAGAATTATACCACCAGTTCTGTTGCCCTAATATATTTAGTGAAGCATCACAGGAAACAGCCAACATTACTTCTTCGGTTACGGCATTATCGCTGATAAATAGATCACGGTAAGCACCTCGACCATTCGCATAAGCCGTACTTGTATGAATTTTATACGGTCCGCCATCCATTACCGTTTTGGCTGCATCTGCAGCAACCTGATACAAGGAATCGCTAGTAATATTGCAATTATCCACATAACCAGTACCGGCATGATACTTCCGCCAAGAAGCTTCGAATAAGGCCACACGTGATTTGAACAGCAACGGCGTCCACTTATTAACCGTATTCGAATTAGGTGTAATACTGCTTACCGTAATATTTTGATAAGCATCATCCAAGTCTTGAAGAATATGCCGGATAATCACATCCCGGGTATCGCGGGCTCCGTATAAGCGCTTGTCATCAGGTTCCAACGGCTCATCGATCCAAGGCACTTCTCCATAAGTAACGAGCTTATCGAAATAAAAATAAGCCCGAAAGAATTTGGCTATACCCGTATAGTTATTACGCACCGTCTCGCTTACGGCCGAGTTCGTATTGTACTTGATAAAATAATTCACATTACGAAGATTTCCCCAACTCCAACCAGTGGATGTTTGAGTCGTATAAGCTCCTGCTCCATATGTGCTGATACTATTATTCGCTCCATAATCGGCCATCGCATCTTGATCAAAAGCAGAATTGTAATCAGGAAGCATATTATAAAAGGAATATACATACGTTTTAAGCCCTGTCTCAGATCCAAAAATCATGTTTCGGTCCGCTGTAGCTTCCTGATTTTCGGTCAAATCACAGGACTGAATGAAAACACCTAAAACGGTTATAGTTAATATATAAAATATCTTTTTCATTTTATCCGATTTTTAAAAAGTAATACTTAAACCGAGACTGTAGCTCTTCATCGTAGGATAATTATATCCGTCACCCTCAGTACTAGCATCGACATCAGTACCATAAATATTGGTTACATCCACATCTTTAGTATGCCTATACAGAGGTGACCAAGTCCATAAATTTTCTCCCGAGAAAAAGATACTCATTTTTTTCAATCCAAATTTACCAATTAGACTGATCGGCAAGTTACACCCTATCTGCAGATTCTGTAAACGCAAGTAGGCTACGTTCTGTAGATAACGAGTATTGGCATAAGACGAGCCACTATGAAAAGGTCCATAATAACCTGTATAACGAGGCAGATAGGCGCCAGAATTATCTTCCGTCCAATAATTGCCAAGTTGCCATTTAGGAACTTGATTATATGGTCGATTATATTGCCCCCAAAAATAGGATGCTTCATTACTTGGATACCAATCTTGTTTACCTACTCCCCGAAAAAATGCAGAGAAAAAGATATTATTCCAATCAGCTCCCAGATTGAAACTATAAATATACCGAGGTTCACTGTTACCAATAATGCACCGGTCACCCGGATCCTTCGCTGTATTCGCACCGCGATCGATATAACCGTTTCCATTAAGATCTTCAAATTTAACATCACCACGATATAATTTATATACTTGATCCGTTTGCATTAGAGGATTATAGTAAGCCTGCCCAGCCGCTTTGGCCTTTGCTTCTGCGGCATTTATATCTGAATCTGTTTGCCACAATCCATGAGAGGTAAATCCCCATATCTCTCCAATTTTCATTCCCTTATAATAATTCGGGGAATTAGACGTACCGAGAGAATAGGTGGAATTATTGTATTTGTCAATTGTGGACTGATAATCGGCTAAAGTAGCACGGATATTATAATGGAACGGCTTGCCTGCCAAATTGAAAGCATGGTCCCATGTCACGGAAATTTCATATCCCTTCGTTGTCATGTCGGCATAATTACCTTTCGGGGAACTGGCTCCATATACATCTGGGAGAGTAGGACCCACCGTATACATATTTACAGTCTTGCGTCTGTATACATCAGCCGTAACATTCAAGTGATTGTTAAATGCCCCCACATCTATTCCAAGATTCCCCATTCGAGCCGTCTCCCAAGTTAACTCTGTAGGAATAGGAAACGGGGCCGAAGTATAAGGAATGATTGTGCCGTTAATAATACGGCCTCTGGAAATCGAGAACGTTTCATCATATGAATATGGATCAACATTCCCGTTACCCAATGAACCGTAAGAAAACCGCAACTTTAAATTGGACAGATATTTAGGATTAACTTTAAACCATGGTTCAGAAGTTATACGCCAGCCTGCCGAAGCAGAAGGGAAAAACGTCCAACGCTGGTCACTTGGAAATTTCGAAGAACCGTCGTAACGTCCGTCTAATTCTAATAGGTAACGGTCATCGAATATATAATTCAAACGGAAGAAACCGCCTACCGTTCGCCATTTGGACCAACTTCCCGTAATATTCTTATTATCAGTTCCTAAAGCCAAATTGATATTATCTATACTTTCCGTTAAAAGATCGTCATTATAGGCATAGACACCTTTCGTTTGAGATTGTTCGTAATTGTAACCGAGCAGTGCCTTCAGATAATGCTTCCCGAATGTATTTTCGTATTCGGCATATTCGTTGTTAGCCAAATAAATGGTATTCGTTGGATTCTCGGAAATATAAGATTGAGTGCCCGAAATTGTTTCCACAATATTTTGTGTCCTAGAATATGGAGATCGCACACACTTAGTATCACAATTGTAATTCTGATTTCGATATGTAAAATCAGCATTTACGCGCAACGTATTCTTAAAAAAATGTGTATTAATACTCATCGTATTTTTCACATAATCATTTTTATAAGTTCTATGACTCTTTCCATATAGAAGATCTCCTACTGAATATACGGCACTGTACGTCATCGTCCCATCTGGATTCCATATTGGTGACGACGGATGACCTTCGTCAGCAATACCTCTCCAAACATTATTGCTTTCATTATAAGTTATTGGATTACGATAATTTGTATTACTCATATCAATATTATCAGAAATTTTCATCCAATCATATACCTGATAACCTACTTTCAGACGTGTATTATACATCGTATAATTATCACTATTATGTGGACTATTGTAAAGGCCTCCGTAATTATAATAACGTCCTGAAAGATAATAATCGAATTTACCGTCCGAACCTGATATTGATAAGTTGTGTGTTTGGGCAAACACATGATTTCGATAAAGCATGCCCATATAATCGACCTTCTCCGGGAAGTATACATAGCGACCTTTTGTTAGGCCCCAGGAACCATCACTTACTATTGTGCCGAAATCGCCTTTGTCTTTGCGATTTTTATACTCCTGAAGCCATGCCGTAGAAAATTGTTGTGTTTTATTGATACCGGAAGGATCCGAATGTTTATAATTATACCATGATTCATAAAAATGTTCCGCCCATGTATAGCCATCAGATACGAAATCAGGAACGTTGGTCGGGCTCTCAAATGTAAAATTTGTTGAATAATTAATCTGAGGTTTACCCGCTTTCGCACTCTTGGTCGTAATAAGCACGACCCCGTAAGGAGCACGAGAACCGTAGATAGCTGAAGAAGCAGCATCTTTCAATACAGATACGGATTCGATATCGTCCGGATTCAGATACTGAGGATCTCCCTCTACCCCGTCAATCAAAACCAAAGCGCTTCCACCTTGACCGATGGAAGTGGTTCCCCGAATATTATAAGTAGCCGTACGATCTGGTTTACCGTCCGTCAACTTTAAATTCAAGTTGGGTATGGCTCCCTGTAACATCTGGGTTACATTGGCATTTGTTCTTCCTTCAAACGTCTTGCTTGTAACCTGGTCTACAGACCCCGTAAGATTTGCTTTTTTCTGCGTCCCGTAACCAACTACCACTACTTCATCCAAAACTTTGGAGTTTTCTTTTAACGTAAGGGTAAAGGATTGTTTACCACCTATCGAAATTTGTTGTTCCTTATAACCGATATAAGAAACTTGCAACATTCCGTCTTCGGGACCTTCAAAGCTAAACTTACCGTTCATATCGGTAATCGATCCGTATTTTGTGCCCTCTACTATCACATTCGCTCCGATAATCGGTTCACTATTCGAATCATAAATCGTTCCGGAAATCTTTCTCAAACGGGAAGAATGTGAAAACTTGAGAGAAGCATCTTCTTTGGCTTTAGGCAATAAGGTAACCGATATCGTATTGTTCACTTGATTGAAATAGAGATTCGTCTGGGCGGTTATCTCCTTCAAGACATCCTGAATCGTAGCATTTTTAAAATTGAATGTTACATTCGGAATTTTGTTAACGGTTGCCTGATCGTAAAAGAATTTAAAATTAGTTTGTTTGCTAATTTTATTGAACACACGTTCGATCGGTTCATTTTGCACCCTTAGTGTGATATTTTTATGCCTCACCGACTGCGCACTTACCGAAGACACACAAAAGAAAAAAACAAATAGTAAGAAAATATAAATATAATTACTATTCACCATCTTCTTTTCAATATTAAAAAGAATATTCATAAATTTGAATGTTTTGATAATTTGTTATAAAATAAATTATTAACAAAATGACATATCGCCGTCATTCAGGAAAGATGAAGCTTTTGAACAGACGCCGATGTCGGACTAGAAGCATTCCTGCGGAGTGCTTCTATTTTTTACGGTTAACTAAGTAATTGTTTTCATACAATATTATATTTAAGTTCAACAATAGATCTTTTATTTCTATTTCCTAATCATGATAAAGAAGAACATGATTTCCGTCTATTTTATAATGAATACCTGTAACAAATTCTATAGAACTGAGAACCGCTTTCAAATTCAAGTTATCATGTTCTCCCGAAATCAAATTATCGAATTTCTGCCCAGATGCGAAAGTGATTCTACAATTATATATTCTTTCCAGTTCTCTGGCTGCATCACGAATAGGAGTACAATTAAATCGAAGCGTACTCCCTTCCACCCATAAATCCGTTCCGTTTTGTCTAACTCTCTTCGTATATTCACCCGATACAATATTAATCGAGATTTCTTCTTTGGAGCGTATTTTCATCATTGCCTCGGGCAAATTTACTTGTACTTTTCCACTTTTTACCCCTACCGATGCCAATTCATCGGAAGAATAAGCTTTTACATCAAACTGGGTACCCAATACCCGGACATTAAAATGGTTCGTTTTTACGACAAACGGCAGTTTTTCATTGTGCACAACTTTGAAAAACGCCTCACCATTCAACATTATTTTGCGAACATCTCCCGTAAAACGAATAGGATAATATATTCGAGAACATGAATTTAAAATAAGTAGTGAACCGTCGGGCAATGTAACTCGTTTTTTCTCACCAAATGATGTAGAAACAGAAGCATAAGGGATCTGTAACTGCATCTTCTGATAAAATTGAATTCCTCCCACACATAATAATATAACAGCAGCAGCACTAACTGCTGCTATACTTAAACGCCTGAACCATATAGACCTTTGATGTTCGAGATGATTAATAAGCAGTTGCGCTTCTTTCTTATATTCTACACAGGAATAATCAGAAATCGGATAAGCATCACAAGATTCTTTCCATACTTCGTCGGCTACTTGATTCACAGCCTCTTGGCATTCAGGATCCTTAATATGCTCTAAAGTATCTAATGCTTCCTCTTGAGTATATATATTATCTATATAACGACGCAACTTATTTATATCTGCCATATTATTTTATGGGGGATTTTTTCCCCTCTTTATAATAATACACAGAAGGATGAATGAACTATATATCCGTTAACATTTATTATATATTAATACAGACTAAAAGAATTATCAAATCAGCATAATCTGAATACTTAGTTAGTGAAGAACGAATTGTTTTTAAAGCGGAAGAAATATGTTCCTGCACCGTATTCACGGAAATATTTAATGTATCAGCAATTTCCTGATGAGACATCAAACCATTACGACTCATTTCAAAGATTTTTCGTTGCCGTGGCGTTAACTGTTCCACTGCACGCCTAATCAATTCTTTTAATTCATTTGAAAGAATTTGATTGGTCGTATTATATGTATAATCTACCGCTTGAGAAAGGATTTTAGCCTTAACTTGTTCTTCTTTAGATTTATCTCGCAATTGATTCAAAACTCTATTTTTGAAGATTGTATATAGATAGGATGAAAAAGACGAATAAGGATCAATAGAACGACGTGTTTGCCATATTGTAGTAAATACATCTTGAAAAATATCTTCAGCAAACTCACGAGACTTAACAAACTTCAATGCAAAATAAAGTAAACGCTCCTTGTACGCAGCGTATAATTCACAAAAAGCTTTTTCATCTCCATTTATTAACCGAATTACCAAATCTGATTCGTTAACAAGATTTTTTTTCTCATGCATATTCATATTAAGCTCAATAGATATCTAACAAAAGTATATAAAATATTAGTATAGCCGCATAGCCTGAATTAATGGGTTAACAAAATATCTAATAACAAGTTGTACATTTTACTTAATATATTAATAATACAGGCTTTGTATACACAACTGGTATGCAATATTCGTGAATTTTATTGAAATACCCAAACAATCCTCCAGTAATTTAATCGTATTGAATTTATAGTATGAATCTTATAAGGCAGTAAAAAACGCAAAAAAAATCAGAATATGGTATTAAGTATTGATTATGTGCGTTTTATTAGGACACAATTATTACAGTTATAAACGACGCTCTTTTTTAAGAAATATGATTCAAACATTATAACTATCATTTCTTGTTGGTTAGTAGAAAATAATCAAAACAGGTATTTTCTCACAGGAGTAACTTAAAACCAAGTTTTATGTGACACAGAGAATAGAAAAATGAACTGTAGATTTTGTTTCAATAAAATGTATTCATAAAAATGTTAAAACGATTCATTTTAACACTAAATTAGCACTATTTTCGACTAAAATATTGGTAAAAAATCCTTTTTAAAAGGTCCTTATGAGCTAAAAATCATCCTAAGGGGGTATAGGGGTTATTTTTTTACGCGTCAAGGCCGCCAAACCTCGTCAAACCTCGCTTCACACACACGGCACTTTTTCAAAAAAGCCAAAATACGAACTATCATTTTCGTAACGATCGTTTAAAAATTATTTGTTTCTTCGATTTTCTGCCTTGCTTGTAAATAGTCGGCATAATGAATTTCTTTCAGCTGTTTGTTGTCGTTTATAGTTTGGAACTGTATCATCCTGTAACGGTAGCAGAAGTAATCGATTATTTCTTTGTCACTCTTCAGGGATGCAGCTTTTTTGTCCTGTGCCACAAATAAGATCGTATCTTCAAAGATGTCTTCATAGGACTTGAAACAATATAATCCGGATTTCCTGTATCCGCATAGTTGTTTAAGTTTGTCGTAGTTTCTGGCAAGAACTTCCATCACGTGGTTGTCCGCCGCCCCTTTCTTTATGCTTCTCATCCTTAAAATAACCGTAACTGTCAATGAGTGCGTCAAGCTCTCTCTTTATCAGTGATCGTACGAGCAGGGACATGTTCTTGCAGGTTCTCTCCGATAGTTCATCGAGCATCATCAAAGTATGTTCATCCACACGTATGGAGATTTTCTTACTGCTCATTTCATAAATAATTTTAAAGTTCAATTAAATGTTAGAATTATGTAATTTCAAAGGGTATGCATGTAAAAACTCCTGATATTTGTTTCGCAAACTGCAATTCTTCGTCAATCGAGCTGAAATTCATGCAGGTGTTTTTAAAAGTCCGATGTCCTCTTTGTATCCGTTACCAGCTTTCTTCTTCAGCATTTGATATTCAACGTATGTAATGCACCCTTTCATCTTTTTGGTGGAAGGCGGTCCTTTATAGCTGTTGCATTCTTCGATACTCATCTCTTCCGCTTCCTGAACACGACACATATCATATCGGCGCATCCAATTCAAGATTATGGGTTCGTCGATACGTCCGTATGACTCACCGAAATAACCCTTTTTCACCATCTTGAAAAACACCTTGAAGTCTTCAAGAGTGTAATACGGATATTCTTCCACGATCAAGTTGATCGTATCGGCCACTTGTATCTCATTCATCGTGCTTTTCGTAGAATAGACTTGGATGAAAGAATTTAAAACTTTCACCATAATGGCCTGTATCCACGAAGTGCCTTTTTCCCTTTTCAATTCACCTATCGTGATCTCAGGCGAATGGAAAACGTCCTTTATGCTCACAGGATTGATCGTTTGCCAATATTTCATCGGCCAGTTCTTCAAGGTGCTCACGGCTTGCTGCCTTTTCTGCAGCTGATTGGTAGTATTTTGTTTTAACAATTGGTTTTCCATAAATTTGAGAAATAATTTCGTTAAACTTTGAATTGATATTTGTCACACTGAAATTTTCAAAGATCCACCCGGCTTTTATCGACGAGAGAAACACGTTCAAGGCGTATAGAAGCGAATCATCATCGTTGGTAAGATTTTTTTTAGAACGGGAATAACTGAGCTTTTTAAGCAGGCCGGACATAGCGCCGGCATCCTTACCGGTCCAGTAGTATT
>JAAYUD010000107.1 GCA_012517855.1 Bacteroidales bacterium | reverse complement strand
GCAATGAGCATGATTTCTCAACATTATTTCAACATTAAAATGATGTGATAACCTCTTGAGCACTGTTTCAAGTGGAGTGTCACGGAATACAAGTTTTCTGTCTTTCCATGCCGTCATTTCGTAAACATCTATCCCTGCTACCGAAACGGCATGAGTCTTTTTATCATACGAAAGACATTCTCCGGGAGTTATTTTATATTGGTAATTATTACCAGGAGTTATCACATTAACGCAACCCTTTTCGAGCACAGTCTCTACACTCTTGTCATCGTCGTAAGCAGAGACATTAAACTTTGTGCCGTATACATAAACTTGCAAGCCATTGGGTGTATTGACATAAAAAGGATGTTTTTTGTCGGCTGTCACTTCAAAATAACCTTCACCTTGCAAATCAACCTCTCTATGTTCGCCTGAGAAAGTAGTAGGATAGCGCAATTTACTACCCGCATTTAGCCAAACGACAGACTTATCGGGTAGCTCATAACGAATAATTGAGCCTGGAGCCGCAGTAACTTCAGCATATCGAATTGGAGTTTCTTTGGGAAAGAAATGTATATAGAACAATGTGATAGTAGCAACGACAAGTGGCAAAGCAAATATACCCGCATAACGCAGCATACGATTCATCAATGCATGCCGATGGTTGGCATGTATCTTGCGCTCTACACGCCACCGAGCATCTGCCATATCGATAGCCTCAATCTTCTTGATATCCTCCCCTAATGCCTGAGACTCTTCAAGAAGTCTTTTCAATTCTTTATTTTCGTTTGCCAAGCTCATTGTCTCTATTTGTATTTCAATAATAATACAACTGACAAAAGACAACGGGCCTGCTTTTCTTCACTTTTTTATACGGAATTAATAATCGGGGTTATAAAACAGAAAGAAGATGATACGTCTATCATGAAAATCGCTTCTTTATCTATCCACAATTGGATAAGAATGTACCCCTGATGACATCAGGGCGTGGCTTGCGACTCACGCCCGTGAGTCGCAAGTTTCATAAGGGAGAAAATTTATTTTGGTCCTTATGAAAATTCGAAAACATAAGGACCAAAACATCGTCAGATCCTTATCGTATTTTACGCTGTAAGTACGCCGTATATTTTATTCAATGAATCGCTTATTTTTGTGTGTATCGATGCGATGATTGAGAAATTATTTATTTTTATTTGGTGGTAAATTCCAACTCAAACGTTCTTTCTACAAAATACATGAAGAATGCATGAATGAATTGTTAAGAAAATATTTTGAAGGAAATATAACTTCCGATGAGAAGATAGGTCTATTTGAGTTGATAGAAGAGTCCTCTGAATTGAAAAAAGAATTTATTTCTTTCCAAAATATTCGAGGTCTTACTTCATGGCTTGTTTGTAAGGGCGATGAGGAACTTGCAATAGGCAAACTTTTGGAATTTAAACAATCGCAAAGGAAAAACTGTCGAGCCATTATTTTCAGAAAATTCTTAAATTATGCAGCTACTATCTGTATAACTGTAGCCACTACATTGTCTGTAGTGCATTTTATTCAGAAAGACAAAATAAAAATCCAGCCTCCTATTGCTTATCAAGAACTCACTACTCCACGCGGACAACACATGATGCTCAAGATGCAAGATGGGACAAAAGTATGGCTGAATGCTTGTACTACTTTACGCTATCCATGTATTTTTAATGACAGTATTAGAAAAGTAGAACTTAATGGTGAAGCTTATTTTGAAGTGAAGCACAATGCAAAGATACCGTTTATCGTTGTGACTCATAAGGCTACGGTGAAAGTCCTTGGAACAAAGTTCAATGTTTTTGCATATAAAAACAGTAAAGAGTTTAAAGTCTCCCTAGTAGATGGTTGTGTAAATGTCCATGCCAATAATAGTTCGATGAATATGACTATATTACCTTATGAGGCACTTTCTTTGCTCGATGGGAAATTTATAAAAGAATCTTTTGCCGATACTGACTTTCTTTTGTGGAGAGATGGTATTTATGCATTTGACGACCTTTCGTTCAATAAGATTGTAGAAAAGCTCGAATTATATTACGGCGTTCATCTTGTTCAGAAAAACAAAAAACTGGCGCACTACAAATTTAGTGGAAAGTTCAGGCAAAGAGATGGGATCGAAAGTGTGTTGAAGACACTGCAACAGGTGCATCGCTTCTCTTATAAGAAGATAAACGATTTGGATAAAATCATAATATATTAGCTACTCAATAGCTTGATGAATAAAAAACCTTTTCTTAAAATATAATGCCTATGAAGTAAAACCTGAAAATCTAAAAAGAAACCGGTGGTGTTGCCGCACCAAACCGGTTAAATGTGTATTGCTACACAATCTTAATCAATTAATTTAATAATTAATAAGCGAACAAAATTATGAAAAAAGAAGAACCGAAACTCTTAAAAATTATGAAAATTACACTTTTTCTTCTTTCCACTTGTGTTTTTTCTATTTTTGCAGCTCCTGTGACCTCTCAAAATGCAAGAGTTAACCTCAATAGTGGAAATGGAATGACGATCGGTAAATTTATCGACCAGGTAGAAAAGCAAACAAATTATCTGTTTGTTTATAGTAAAAATGATGTTGATCCAGGTGAAAGAATTAATATTAAGTCTGGAAATAAGTCTGTTGCTCAATATTTGGATGAAGCTTTTGATGGAACAAAAGTAAAATATGTTTTTGAGAACGATTACATTGTTTTGACAAAGAAATCGGCTTTAACTACAGCTCAAAATCCTGCTAAAAAGATTTTTGTTAAAGTGGTAGATCAAAGCGGCGAACCTGTTATTGGTGCAAGTGTTGCGGTTAAAGAATCAAAAGAAGGTGGCATTACTGATGCAGGAGGCAATTGCTATATTTATGTGAATCCGGGGGCTGTGTTGCAGGTCTCTTTCATCGGTTACGTAACCAAAGAAATTGTAGTAGGCAATGTAACTTCTTATAAAGTTGTGATGTCTGAAGACAATAAGATGTTGAACGAAGTGGTTGTGGTAGGTTATGGTACGATGCGCAAGTCTGATGTTACCGGTTCTATTAGTGTGGCTAAAGGTGAAGATATGGTTAAGGCTCAAAACTTTAGTGCCTTGGATAACTTGCGTGGAAAAGCTTCTGGTGTAAGCATCTTTAGCAACTCCGGTCAGCCGGGAGCTTATGCCAGCCGTGTCGTTATCCGTGGTTTAGCTACAATCAACTCCTCTTCCAATCCATTGTATGTTGTCGATGGAGTTGTGATGGAAGACTTTTCGCTGGTTAATCCAAATGATATCGAATCAATGGAAGTTTTAAAAGATGCTTCTGCAACTGCAATCTATGGTGCCCGTGGTGCCAATGGGGTTATCATGGTTACAACAAAACGTGGTTTGAAAGATGCCGAAGGTACTAGAATTAGCTACCAAGGTTCGTTAAGTATCAGCAATATAGCTCGCCATATGAAGGTATTAAACGCAGAAGAATGGTGCGACGCTTTCATGAAGGGATTGCAGAATGAAAATACGTACCAAGGGAAAAACTGGTCATTGAATCGCACCGATTGGTTTACCGATACCGACTATTTTGATTCGAAGGGCTATCCTATTTATAATACAAATTGGCAAGATGAGGCTACTCGTACGGCTTTTTCTCACAATCATCAGATTAACATCCAACAAGCTGGCAAGACTTCTTCCATGGGAGCTTTCTTGAATTATACCGATCAAGAAGGTATCATGAAAAATACTTGGAGCAAGCGGTTGAGTGCCAAAATGACTTACGATGCTAATCCTACCAAGTGGTTGTCGACAGCTATTAATTTAATGATCAATCATACATGGGGTAGATATACTCCTGAGACAGGTGGAGGACAAGATGCTCGTCGTACGATGATTGAAATGTTGCCATGGTTGCCTCTATACGATAAGAATGGAGACTATACAACTTCTACCAGCCCCACAACAATGAGCAAAACTTTTGGTTTTGAAGGAATGTCTAATCCGGTAATGATTTTGAATCTTCAGAAACGAATGAATTATAATACTCAGATATTTGGTAATGCTGCATTTACTTTTCATCTCATGCAGGGTCTGGATTTGAAAACTCAGATGGGTATTGATTACCATTCAAAACAATATAGAGGTTATTCTTCTGTCGATTTAAATAATATTTCTATGCCGAATGGTTGGGCTGATTATGCTAATACCAATGTTCTATATTGGCAGGAAGAAACTTATTTGACATACGATAAATATTTTGGTGAGCACCATTTGAATGCGATGGCCGGTTTGTCTTGGCAAGAACGCAGACAGAATTATGATGAATCGTATACCGAAGGATTCTCTGACGATTTCTATGAAGATAACAATATGGGAGTTGGCACTACTCCATCGTCTCCTTCTTCCAGTTGGAGCCGTTGGGCTATGAATTCTTATTTCTTGCGTTTTGCCTATACTTACAAAGATCGCTATTCGGCAACAGTCACTGGACGTGTCGATGGTTCTTCGAAATTTGGAGAGAACAACAAATATGCTTTCTTCCCTTCGGCAGGTTTGGCATGGATTATTTCTCAAGAAAATTTCATGAAAAACATTTCTGCTATCAGTACTCTCAAATTGCATACCAGTTATGGCTTGACAGGTAACTCGGAAATTGATCCGTATCAGTCTTTGGCTAATGTAAGTGCAGGTACTTATTTATTGAACGCTAAACGTTCAGCTTATTCTTATGTTTCGTCATTGGCAAACCCTGATCTGAAATGGGAAAAAACAGCACAATGGGATTTAGGCATCAATTTGGGTTTGTTCCAAAACCGTTTAAATTTTGATGTATCTTACTATAACAAGAAAACAACTAACTTGTTATTAGATTGTCCTGTTCCTCATTCTACCGGTTTTACTTCTATATTCAAGAATATCGGTTCTGTAAGAAATCAAGGTATGGATATTATGGTCAATGCTATGCCTTTCCGCACTAAAGCTTTCACATGGAATTCGACTCTTAATTTAAACTACAATAAGAATAAGATATTGCATTTGGGCGAAAATGATGAAGATATCGAATTAAATGGCTGGGTAGGAGGTTCTGAAAGTATCCTGCGTGTCGGCGAGAACATGAGTAGCTTTTATGGCTATCGTCGTTACGGCGTTTGGACCAAAGAAGATTATCAGGCTGGTAAGTGCGAATTGAATCAGGTAGGACGCGCTCATCGTAGTACAACAAAAGAAATAATAGGTAAAGGTATGCCCGACTGGACTGGCAGCTGGATTAATACGTTTAGCTATAAAAATTTCGATTTGACAGTTGATATGCAATTTGTTTGGGGAGTAGAAACCATGCAACAATTTTATCATCCCACATACGATCGTTTTGGTATCACCAATGGTTTAAAAAGCATCTTGAATGATTCTTATGATGGAACAAATCCGAAAGCAATGGAACAAATGATCTACCTGTGTAATAACGGTCATGCAGGACAAGATACGACTGTTGATTCTCGATGGGTTTGTGATGGTTCTTATTTGCGGTGTAATATGTTGCAGTTAGGATATACTTTCGATCATTCTCTTATGCAGAAGTTTGGAATATCCGGTTTGCGTTTATATGCAAGTGCAAACAATTTGTTCTTGATTTGTTCAAGTAAATTTCAAGGATTCGATCCGGAATCAACCTCTCAAGGTGATAATAAATTTGGTCAGAATATGACTTTCTATTCTTATCCAAGAGCAAGAACTTTTACTTTTGGTGTTAATCTTACATTTTAATCGAACCTAAATGATAGTATAGAAATGAAAAAGATATTAATCACAGCAATTGTTTGTTCAGGATTGATGGTATTTTCTTCCTGCAACAATTTTTTGGATGAAAACCCAAAATCTTCTTTAACGCTACAAGATTACTATAAGACGGCAGCACAAGCCACGGCTAATGTCAACTATTTGTATCGTAATGGTGCACCCAGTCAATATTCGAATGCGGGGAGTGCTTATGTGGGACCTTTTGCCACTCTACCCGGTATGTTGTCCGGCTATTTCAGCAATGATTATGAAGGGCAGGAATTAGCATGTAAATATTCTCGGTTGTTGACTCGTCAGGCAAATACAATGACTATCTCAGAAAAAGTGGATGGTGTATGGGACGATTGTTATAATGCAATTAACGTTGCAAATGGTGCTATTCAGAATATCCCGAATATTTCCATGGATGCAACAACTAAGGCGACTTTAATGGCAGAAGCTAAATTCTTCCGCGCTTTTAATTATTTTTATTTGGTAAAAGTGTTTGGTCCTATTCCATTGACTCAAACTCCATATACCTCGGCAAATCAAGATATGCAATTGTCACGTTCGGCTGTTGCTGATGTCTATGCTTTGATTGAAGCAGATCTGAAGACTGCTGTTGATGCCTTACCAGCAAAATCTTTTGCAAATAATAGTCATCGAATTACAAAGTATGCAGCTGCAATGTTGTTGACATCGGTTTATATGCAAGAAGGAAAATATTCGGATGCGACGACTTATGCTAAGATTGTGGTTGGCTCGGGTGTCCATGGCTTAACGCAAAACACTAACACTACAGATCAGAGCGCATACAATAAATTGCGTTCGACAGACGATTTGGATGAAGTTATTTATGCTCAAGAATTTGATAATTCCATCAATAGCGGCGGATGGTGGGCTACTTATGCTTTTGATGCTTCTGCTACTTCTATTTTTGGTACTTATTCTATTTTCCAAAGAGTGTATGGTCCGTCAAACCGGTATTTGAATATTTATACTAGCGATGATTTGCGTGTTCAGAATGAACAGTTTTTCCATTGGAACTATACAAATCCAAATACGGGAAAGACGTGGACAGCTCCCAAAAATCAGGATGGATCCTATCAATATGCCGGTTGTTGGTATTATTATGATGCCGATGCTTTGCTTTCTACAGGAAAGGCTTCGAAAGATTGGAATTTCTTCCGGTATGCAGAAGCCTTGCTTGATGCAGCCGAGTGTATCGCTCAGACTTCTGGCGTTACAGCAGAAGCAGCAGGATATCTTGCTCAGGTTCAGGCACGCGCCAATACTACAGGTAAGTCTGTGGCTGATATAACGACTGAATTACAATCTCTTCAGAAAGAAGATTTTATAGAAGCTTGCTGGACGGAACGGCTTCGCGAGTTTCCATTAGAATTTAAAATGTGGGATGATTGTTTGCGTACAGGTAAATTTCCTATCATTTCTGAGACAGTAAAAGGGTCTGTCACTTATGTAGACCTCGTAGGGGCTACTAATGCCGCAGGTGCAACGATCAAATCTTCAGATTTGTTATGGCCTGTTTCTTTGAATGAAATGCAGCGGAATAAAAAATTAACGCAAAATGATGGTTATGCGTCAAAAGAATAATGATTTTTCATATTAAAGCGCTATATTTGGGGGGAGAATGTTATCATTCTCCCTATTTTAACAACATAAAATTTTGAATATCATGAGGAAAGTCATTGGGCTAAGCATTAGTTTGCTTCTATTATTTGTTATGTGCCCCTTTATTGAAGGGCAAAATAAGGTGCAAAAAAATTATGTAGATTTTGTAAATCCCTATATTGGATCTGGTGGGCATGGTCACGTCTTTGTGGGTGCTAGTGTTCCTTTTGGAGCAGTACAGGTAGGTCCCGAAAATATTTTCAAAGGTTGGGATTGGTGTTCTGGCTACCATTATTCCGACAGTATTGTTATAGGTTTTAGTCAAACACATTTGAGCGGAACAGGCTGTGCTGATTTGGGTGACGTCCTGTTAATGCCCTATGTTGGAAAAATTCGAACTTCTCGTGGCGAACAAGATAATATTCAAGGAAGTGCATCTTCTTACTATAAACATTCCAACGAGAAAGTTGCTCCGGGATATTATTCTCTCTTAATGGACAATGGGGTTAAGGTTGAATTGACTTCTACGGAGCGTACAGCACTTCATCATTATATCTATCCTGTGTCTGGGGAACGTCGTTTGCTTATCAATCTGAAAGAAGGTATTGATAATAAAACTGATGAGACGTATTTAAAGAAAATTGATGATTATACAGTAGAAGGCTATAGATATGTAAGAGGGTGGAGTCCTCATCGTCGTGTCTTTTTCTATCTGAAAACAAATAAGCCGATTCAAAATCTGAATGTTTTCAATGATGATACACCTGCTGGTAACGATGAATTGAAAGGAGCTTCTGTAAAAGGGGTTATTACTTTCAATGATAACGCTAAGGATGTATTGGTAAAAGTTGCTATTTCTTCTGTCAGCTGTAGCAATGCCGAAATGAATATGAAAGGTGAACTTCCCGGTTGGAACTTTCAAGCTGTTTGCAAGCAAGCAACTCAGAAATGGAATAAACAACTGTCGTGTATTGATATAGATACGAAAGATTTAAGAGCTAAAACAATATTTTATACAGCCTTGTATCATGCCTTCATTGCTCCGAATCTGTACTGTGATGTAAATGGTGATTTTCGTGGGCATGACGATAAAGTATATACCAATAACTCTTGGAAGAACTATTCTACTTTCTCATTGTGGGATACATACCGTGCTTTAAATCCTCTTTTCACGATTATTCAGCGTAATAGAGTTCCTGATATTGTTAATTCGTTTTTAAGTATCTACGATCAACAGGGGAAATTACCTATATGGCCATTAGTAGGTGGAGAGACCGAATGTATGCCAGGCTACAGTGCAGTGCCTATTATTGCGGATGCTTATCTAAAAGGGATTAAAGGTTTCGATGCCAACCGGGCATTAAATGATATGATTTCGTCTGCTACAAATCCAAAACAAAAAGGAGTTTCGCTCTTGATGGAAAAAGGATACATTCCGTGTGATAAAATGCACGAAGCCACTTCTATCGCTTTGGAATATGCTGCCGATGATTGGGGTATAGCTTTGATGGCTAAAAAGATGAAAGAGAATAACAACTACCAGACTTTTTTGAATCGTGGTAAATGCTACAGCCAATATTTTGATAAAAGTATCAACTTCATTCGTCCAAAGATGAGCGATGGTAGCTGGTTTGCGCCTTATAATCCTTTCTTTGCCACTCATAACGTAATAGGCGATTTTACAGAAGGTACAGGATGGCAATATACGTTCTTTGTTCCACAACATCCGGAGGGATTGATCCCATTGATGGGTGGTGATAAGCCTTTTATCTCTAAGCTTGATTCTTTGTTTATTGTACACGGAGATATGGGAGAAGGTGCTCCTTCAGATATTGCAGGATTGATCGGGCAATATGCACATGGTAATGAACCTTGTCATCACGTGGCATATTTATATGCTTATGCCGGAGCGCAGTGGAAGACCGCAAAGAAAGTACGCGATGTTCAAAGAATGTTTTATACCGATCAGGTTGACGGCCTTAGTGGTAATGAAGATTGCGGGCAGATGTCCGCTTGGCATATTATCTCAGCTTTAGGCTTTTATCAAGTTAATCCTTCTAATGGAATATATGTTTTTGGTAGTCCTTTATTCCATAAAGCCTCCATTAATTTGCCTAATGGAAAAGCATTTAGTGTTGTAGCCCAGAATAACAGTGCAAAGAATATTTATATTCAGTCGGCTAAGCTTAATGGTAAACCTTACAAGAAATCGTATATTTCGTATAACGATATTATGTCTGGTGGAACATTAACGTTGGTCATGGGAAATACCCCCAATAAGAATTTTGGTTCTTCTTTGATAGATCGTCCTAAGAGTGCTGAATAGTTCCCTAATGAGGCTTTGTAGTTGAAATAACCTATTTGCCTAATTGTGGAATATAGATATAAAAATGATTGATAAATCGTTTCATGACCCCAATTCGGGACAATTTTAGAATAAAGCAGGTCGTTTAGTCTAATAACTTGTCCCGAATTGGGGTATTGTTATCATAATGACGACACTAGGGTTGGGTAAAATAAAATAGACTTATAAGAGAAAACGCCACTATCTCGATCGAGTTATTGTATTTATTATAGAATAGACTTTACGCTTGCCCTAACAACCTCAAAAAAACAACCGTATGTCGCTGCCATAACTAACGTATGTCGCAGAAAAAACTAACGTTAGTTGTTATGATAACTAACGTTAGTTACCGCAATAACTTCCGTTAGTTATGGCAGCGACATACGGTTGTTTTTCGTGCGGCGAACTTAGCTGCGGAATATCCGTATATTTTCCCAAAAAAAATGATATAACTAGTCACATTGATATTGTCTTATTCGATGCAAATAGTTGGAATGCTTACCCCATTGACATAAAAACGAACTAAGATACAATACTTTGCCTGCAATTCATTTTTTAGAACGTATTTCAAAGTGAACATTTCCCCATCTTCTGATACTTTCTTATCCTAACCCAAGTGACAGACCCTTGTAGAACACTATTTTCGATATCGTTTCAGCGCCCGCATGTAAATCGAATCAGAGCAATACATAAATGACCCACATGTAAATAGTTGATATACAGTGAGAAATTCATAAGGACAAAAATAAATGTTTGTAAGTATAAACTTTTAGTTTCGTCCTTATGAATTTTTATGTTTGTCCTTATCATTTTTTGAAAACATAGGTTCCATTTTGTATATCAAGGAGTGCCACTTGGGTTAGGATAAGAAAGTATCAGTATCGCCCTCAATATTCACCTCCGAAAACGTTCCGAAAAACGACTTCGAAATAATGAGTTGTCAGTCAGTGCAATCTTGCGTCAATGGAGTATGCATCTCGCAAAATACAAATCGAGCATCCGAAATAACAACTCTGGTACACGAATCTTCAAAAGCTGCTTATATCACTCATTCTCAGTGCGCTTTTGCAGAGTTCATAATTCATTGATTATCAGAGAGAAGATGCTCTTTTTAGGTCCCGTTTTGCTGTCGTATCACAATATCTAACTGATATACAGCTGATAAACATGACGGATATGGATACTAAAATATATTATAGAAAGACATCGAAATGATTCATACTGGTACGACCCCCTTTTAAATAGTTCGTGGGACACAATTCTTTCAACAAATCATCCTTATCTTCTTAAAACGACATATGCCCCTAAATTTGTTGACGTCCATACGTTTTCTGAAAAACTTAAGGACGTCACCGGAAAAACCAACATACGACGATTTTGTTTGTGCCGCAGGTTCGAAAATTTATTGATTGATGTCAGATTTTTTTCACTCATTTTTGATGCTACTTTTATTCTCCCGATATTTTCGTTGTTTATATTTAGGGCATTCAAAAGAGAGAATCAACAAAAAATGGACAGCAGCATATGCCCGAAATTAATTTCGATGGCTCTTTTCATTCAGAGCATTGAATAGTTTGCGAGGCATTAGGATAGGGTAAGCAAACCAATACTTGTACATCAGACAAACAATGTAATAGATAATGAACGCCGTGATGAATCCCGAGATTGCATCAATCAAGTAGTGGGCTTGTATGAAGACGGTAGCTCCGCAAAGTAATAAATAAAAAGGCATGAGACAAGTAAATAACTTTTTACTACCATGCCATGCAAATATCATGAGGATGGTAGATATTCCCACATGACTACTGGGGAACGCTGCGGTAGGACGTTCACCGATTGATTGAGAGCTTTCTACAAGATCGTAAAAGATGCCATGCTGATAGTCTGCTCCAGGCAACAATTCCTGATGGTAGTTGAAGTAATCGCCAATATGAGGGAATATGCCTTTAGCCACATTATCTAATCCAATAGCAGGATAATAGAATTGTGGTCCGGCTACAGGAACGAAGATATAGATAAGATAGTATATAAAGAAAGATGTAACGATAACGAAAGAATATTTTTCGAACAAGTCATATTTTTTGATAAAATAGAAGAGAGCTACGGTAAGAATCATAGGATAGTAAGCAAAATATCCCATATTGAAAGCTTCGCTAACCCAATTGGATGAAAGCCAATGGCAGAACCAGAGAGCCGGTTGCCCGCCAAATAATCGCTGGTCGATACCAGCAAAGACATAATCTAAGTTAGGCAAGAAGCGGTTGAACTCAAAAGTATCCGGATACCAATAAGAAAGCAAACTCATTTGGAAAGCGATACGAATAAAAGCCATGTATCGATAAGGAAACCGCTTAAATAAGTAAATCATGAATAACGTTAGCCCAAGGATAGCTGCTCGTTGGTAGAGCATTGCCATGGGGTGATTCATCCGAGGGAAAAGATATAATATAAGAATAGAGGTAAGCAAATTGTATATTAATGCTACCTTCTCGACTGCAAACAAACCATTTTGTTTTTCTCCTACGCGATCAAACAAATCAACTTTTACAACCATCCTTCTTTTTTATACCATGCGATAGTTTCAGCAACACCTCTTTTCAGATTGTATTTAGGTTCAAAGCCTAATTCTTCTTGTGTAGGCGTCATGTCGCATCGCCAATTCCGTTGTTTCATTATTTTATACTTGTCAGAGTTCAATGTTGAACTCTTTCGTGACATTGTCGCGATCATTTCAGCCAGCAAAGATACAACTTTTAAAATAATTAAAGGGCATTTTATGTGGAGAACAAACTTGCATCCCATTTCTTTTTGTATTAAATCGGAAAAAGAACGGCTTGAATACACTCCTCCATCTGTAACAAAGTAGGCTCTGCGAACTATTTCTTGCTTGATACACAGAAAAATAACGTTCACCACATCTTTTACATAAACAAAAGTCAGGTCTTGATGTTTGTATCCTACAGCAAAATCGACATGCTGTTTGATACTTTTAGCCATTAAGAAATAATCCTTCTCGCGAGGCCCATAAACCCCAGTTGGACGTATAAAGATATACGGAAAATCGCTGATGTTTTGCAAATATCTTTCTGATTTCCTTTTACTAAGGCCATAAGCGGTATTGGGCATCATCGTGTCACTTTCTGTGATAGGCTCATAGTTTTGTTCATGGATTGCGCCAAAGATACTTAAAGTACTTATATAGATAAATTGTTTGGGCACCATGTCAAGCATACGAAGAGTATCTACAAGGAGCTTGGTCTGTCCAAAGTTTATTTTATCAAAATCTCTTTTGTTGGCACATTTTGTTACACCAGAACAATGTATAATTATATCAAACTTACCATATTGCTCTTTATGAGCAGCAAGCATTGCCGTAAGCTTTGTAGGATTCGAGAAATCGCTCGTGAAGAATTTGATGCGTGGATCTTTTAAGTAGTGCTTACTACTTGTGGCTCTCATTCCAGCCCAAACATCAAAACCTTTATTCAACGCCTCTTCTACAATAAAACTTCCGATGAAACCGCTTGCCCCTGTTACTAAAATAGATGCCATTCTTTATACTTTATTATTTTCATCTTTCGGCTCAACATGGATGCTGACGAATGTATTCTTGCCGAACATAGTTTTAAGTTTATCTTCTATATTTGTTGCTATACCATGTGCTTTATTCAAACTGATATCGCCATCCATTAGTACGTGCAAGTCTATAGCATAGTTATTTCCTATCTGTCTGGTCCGTAAATCATGCGGCTTGGTCACTCCCGGAAAAGATAGAGTTGCGTCAACTATTTTCTTTTCTATGTCTTCTGGTAATGATTTTTCTAAAAGTTGTCCCATGCAAGGTTTTAGCAGAGAAAAGGCAGCCTTAATGATAAAAATACTAACCAATACGGCGGCAATCGGATCGAGTACTCGCCAACGGTCGCCTAGCAAAATTGCACCACCGATACCTATAGCAGTACCTATGGACGAGAGAGCATCGCTGCGATGATGCCAAGCATTGGCAACTGTCGCTTGCGAATGATATTTCTTACCCGCCTTTAATGTATAGTGATATAGTAATTCTTTTGATCCAATAGATACGATAGCTGCAATAAATGCAAGTATACCGGGTTGATTTAATACTTTACCTATAATAGCATCGTAGATATGGTCGCAACCATCATATAGAATACCGAATCCTACAAATAACAACAAAACACCAATTATAGCTGTAGCAAGTGTCTCAAATTTGCCATGACCGAAATCGTGCCCTTTGTCTATGGGTTTATTAGCTATATGAACAAATATCAGAATGATAATATCAACGACAAAATCAGATAAAGAATGTACCGCTTCGGCCAGCATTGCCGCACTATGCCCTACTATTCCTGCAAAAAACTTAAAGATCAATAATAGAAAATCAACAGCGCTTCCTGTTATTGTTGTCTGATATATTTTCCTTTCTTGAGTAGTATTTTCGGCTTCCATTGTTATTTATCTAAAAAGCAAAGGCAAATATACACTTTAATCTTGAATTATTGAGATTAAATTACTTTCTTTGTAATAAAACTTATTATAATCCTAATGTTATGGCAAATAATAATGACAAAAAAGCAGGTAAACGTATGAATAAGCAGGAGATGACTGATGTCTTATTTGATTTCTTTCATGCGAATTCAGGTAAAAGTTTCACGTTGAAATACTTATTTTCGGAGTTGCGCTTCAACACTCATCCAACGAAAATGTTGTGTATGGATATCCTCTCCGAGCTTACAACCGATGATTATATTACTCAAATAGATAAAAATGTGTATCGTCTTAACGATCGTGGTACAGAAATGGTCGGTACATTTCAACGGAAGAGCAACGGCAAGAATATGTTTGTTCCAGATGGAGGGGGGGATCCCATTTTTGTAGCTGAAAGGAATTCGGCGCATGCAATGAACAATGATCGGGTAAAAATAACTTTCTTTGCTAAACGTAAAAACCATATTGCTGAAGGTGAAGTGGTTGAAATATTGGAACGTGCTCAAAACAGCTTTGTAGGGACACTTGAAGTGACTAAGTCGTATGCTTTCTTACTTACTGAAAATAGGACACTTGCAAATGATATTTTTATTCCAAAAGATAAACTGAAGGGTGGAAAAAATGGAGATAAGGCTGTTGTTAAAATTGTAGAGTGGCCCGACAAATCAAAGAACCCTATAGGTATAGTAGTCGACATTCTTGGACAGGCCGGGGATAATAATACCGAAATGCATGCTATTCTTGCCGAGTATGGTTTACCCTATGTTTATCCGGCAGCAGTAGAGAAAGCTGCTGAGCGAATACCTGCTGAGATTCCGGAAGATGAGATTGCCCGCAGAGAGGACTTTAGGGGAGTAACGACTTTTACGATTGACCCGAAAGATGCCAAGGATTTTGACGATGCACTATCTGTTAGAAAGATAAAGGATGGGCTTTGGGAGATCGGAGTGCATATTGCAGATGTAACTTATTATGTAAAAGAAGGAAGCATAATTGATAAGGAAGCTGTAAAACGTGCCACTTCTATCTATCTGGTAGATCGTACCATACCAATGTTGCCTGAAAGACTCTGTAATTTCATCTGCTCGTTGCGCCCGAATGAAGACAAATTGACTTTCTCGGTTATCTTTGAAATTACCAGCAAAGGAGAAATAAAGAAATCGCATATTGCTCATACGGTTATTAGAAGTGACCGACGTTTCACTTACGAAGAAGTACAGGATATAATAGAAAAAGGAGATGGAGACTATAAAGAAGAAATATTTGCTGCCGACACTATTGCCAAACTTCTTCGTAAAAAACGCTTTGAACATGGAGCAATTTCGTTTGAAAGATGGGAGATGAAATTTGATATTGACGAAACAGGCAAGCCTGTGGGCATATATATTAAAGAATCGAAGGATGCCAACAAATTGGTCGAAGAATTTATGTTGCTGGCCAACCGATATGTGGCAGAAAGTGTAGGAAAGGTTCCTGGCAATAAGAAACCAAAAGTTCTTCCGTATCGTATTCACGATACCCCCGATCCTATGAAACTTGAGAACTTATCGCAATTTATTTCTCGTTTTGGTTATAAGGTTAAGACCGTTGGTTCGAAACAAGATATTGCTAAGTCTATCAATGGATTGCTGGACGAAGTTCATGGTAAGAAAGAAGAGAACCTGATAGAAACCATCTCTGTAAGAGCCATGCAAAAAGCTCGTTACTCAGTTCATAATATAGGACATTACGGTTTGGCTTTTGACTATTATACTCATTTTACATCTCCTATACGCCGTTATCCGGATCAGATGGTTCATAGGCTGCTGACCAAATATATGGCGGGAGGAAGAAGTGTTTTAGAACAGAAATATGAAGATCTGTGCGAACATAGTTCCGAGATGGAACAAGTTGCTGCCAATGCCGAACGTGCTTCTGTAAAGTACAAGCAGGTTGAGTATATGAGCGAAAGACTCGGTAATACTTATGATGGAGTTATATCTGGAGTCACTGAATGGGGTATTTATGTTGAAATCAATGAGAATAAATGTGAGGGAATGATTCCTATTCGTGATTTGGATGACGATTATTATGAATTTGACGAAAAGAATTATTGCATTCGGGGGCGTCGCCGGCATCGTGTATATAGTCTGGGCGATCCTATTACAATTAAAGTTGCACGCACTAATTTGGAAAAGAAACAACTTGATTTCTCACTGGTGAAGAGTGAAAAAGATTCTCTTCCTTCTACCCAGGGTGATGGTAACAATAAGAATTGGAAAGACAACAATAAATCTAGTCATAAAAAGAAGGCTCAGAAACATAATAAGAGCAGAAACAATAATCGATGAAGACAACTATTATTACAACGCGCTGCGAAATGGAAGATATTTTGCAGCGCGTTCCGATATGTTTTGTCGGCGTTACAGATTTGGAAGGCAATCCTTATGTTATACCGATGAATTTTGGCTATTCTGATGGAGTGATTTATCTACATTCAGGACCTACAGGGAGTGTTCTAGATATGTTGAAAGTGAATAACCATGTTTGTATCACGTTATCTATAGGCGACGAGTTGGTCTATCAGGATATACAAGTGGGATGCAGCTATCGGGTGAAATCAAAAAGTGTCATTTGTCGTGGCAACGTTACTTTCGTTCACGACATGGAAGAAAAACGCCGAATTCTGGATATACTAATGAAACATTATACCGATTATCCGGTACAATATTCCAACCCCGCCGTTCGTAATGTCTGTATATGGAAAGTCCCTGTCGACGAGATGACAGCACGCGAGTACGCAGCAGTTTAGATTATCTCGATACCCTTCTTTTCACAAAGCGTCAGACTGAGTTCTTTTAATTTGAATTTCTGAATCTTGCCACTCCCCGTCATCGGGAATTCATCAATAAAGAATATATATTTCGGGATCTTATAGTGAGCAATTTTGCCTTTGCAAAAGTCTTTTATATCCGATTCTTCGAGTTTAGCTCCATCGCGTAGAATAACGAAAGCTCCTACGGCTTCACCATATTTTTTAGAAGGGACACCCGCTACTTGAACGTCCTTTATTTCGGGCATTTGGTAAAGGAACTCTTCTATTTCGCGTGGATAGATATTTTCACCACCTCGGATGATCATATCTTTGATACGACCCGTGATGTGGTAGTTCCCATCTTTGTCTTTGTATCCTAAATCTCCGGAATGAAGGAATCCGTTTTTGTCTATAACTTCTGCGGTAGCTTCTGGATTCTTATAATATCCTTTCATCGTATTATAGCCTCTATTGCACATTTCGCCTTGAACATCTATCGGACATTCTTCACCTGTTTCTGGATCAAGGACTTTGACTTCGGTGAATTCAAAATCCCTTCCAACGGTTGTGGCGCGAACTTCGAGAGGTTCATCGATACGAGAGTGAGTCATTCCAGGCGAAGCTTCCGTTAAGCCATAGACGCTTGTCACTCGCAAGAACATCTTCTTTTCTACTTCTTTTACCAATTCAATAGGACAGAGCGAACCTGCCATAATACCGGTACGTAAACTCTCCAGATTGAACATGTTGAACATCGGATGATTCAACTCCGCGATGAACATGGTTGGTACACCGTAAACCGCAGTACAGCGTTCTTTGTGAATAGAAGCCAAGACGACTAATGGATTAAAACGTTCTACCATTACTTCTGTACAACCATGGGTCAGGCAATTCATTGTAGCAAGTACTACACCGAAACAATGAAAAAGAGGAACACAGACACATAATTTATCGGCGGCGGTAAATTTCATATGCTCTCCCGTAAGAAATCCATTGTTTGCAATATTATAATGTGTCAGCATCACTCCCTTTGGAAATCCTGTTGTACCCGAGGTGTATTGCATATTTACTACGTCATGGCAATTGACCAAACTTCTCAGGCGTTTAAATTCCTTGTTGTCTGTATTTTGACCTAATAATAGAATCTCTGAAGAGTTGTACATTCCACGGTGTTTCTCGGGACCTAAGTATATCACATGCTTCATGTAAGGATACTTTTGGCTTTTCAGGTGCCCTCGTTCGCAAGTTTTCAGCTCGGGCAACATTGTATAAGTCATTTCAACGAAATCGCTGTCTCGTTCACCATCAATAATACACAATGTATCCATATCTGAGTTTTGACATATATATTCGAGCTCGGCTTGTTTGTAGCTTGTGTTAACAGTAATATACACAGCACCTATTTTAGCGCAAGCATACAACAGGGTGAGCCAATCAGGAACATTTGCGGCCCAAATACCCACATGCGAATTGCGGGTTACCCCAATAGCAACAAGCCCGTTTGCTATATCATCTACTCGTTGGTTAAACTCTTTCCACGTCCATCTCAAATTACGATCAGAATATACAATATATTCTTTGTCGGGAGTAACTTCGGCCCAATGTTCAAGCCATTGTCCCAAAGTCCAATCAGAAAGTTGTAACATATCTCTTTAATACCTTATACCTATTTACTCTATTTTTCTATCTCTTGTTTTACCTATACTTATCTTCAAATTGTTCAAACAGGGGTATAGATTACAGCTAGTATTTTAGCCTTTTGTCCTTGATAACCGTGAATATGATGGGGTATTATAGAATCGTAATAAACGCTATCTCCGGGGTTAAGTAAATATTTGTTTTTCCCATAAACCAATTCCATCGTGCCATTGAGAATATAGATAAACTCTTCTCCTTCATGAGTGGAAAGTACAAAATCTTCTTTTTCAATAGGATTCACATCAATAATGAAGGGTTCCATGTGACGGTCTGTTTTCGATCTTGAGAGAGAATGATATTCCATGTTTTTTCGCGAACTGGTAGAGTTATTCGAAAACATAACCGTATCTTCGTATTGATTCTGGTGGCAAATGACGGGTCCTACTACACTCTGATCATCGAAGAATGTTCCGAGGCGAACTTCAAGTGCATGAGAAATTTTAATCAGTGGTGATAAAGACGGTAGATCAATGTCTTCTTCGATACGTTTTATTTGTTCTACAGATAACTCGGCTTTTTGAGCCAATTCTTCGATTGACATCGATTTGCTTTCGCGCAGAGATTTTATTCTTTCTCCGACAATTTTGTTTGAATCCATATTAATACAGTATTTATAGTCTATTAAACGTAGGCCTGAGTATATATGCAAAATTACTAAATTCTTTGGAATAGAAATAAAAAACAGTTGTGAAATTTACAATTAATAGACAAAGGAGCTATCTTTGTCTATTAATTCTGATAAATGTCATATATAAAAGCTGTAAAGTAGATATGAATGTAATAAAACCCCTACTTTTTGTATCATTGTTGTTTTCATGTAATTCGTTTTGTTTTTCTCAAACAGGAACCCCTAATGAACCAGTAAGATATATAGGTGGGGCAATAGCGAATCCTAATGTTCACGACGGAGCTTTACCTTATATCGTGGGCGTAGAGAATATTCAAGTGATGAGGGCCAATCGCTCGCATCCGGATGAAGCGGATGGTTTTGGATGGACTTACAATCATGCTCCGAATCTGACTTATTGGAATGGAATGTTTTATTTGCAGTATCTCAGTAATCCCAAAGATGAACAACAGCCACCCGGACAAACACTGATCGTTACATCCAAAGATGGGCGCAATTGGAGCAAGCCCGTTGTAGCTTTCCCTGTATATAAGGCTCCTAAAGGGATAGAGATCCCCAAGGGATATACCGGTTATATCATGCATCAACGAATGGGATTTTATACCGCTCCTGATGGCAGACTACTTACTGTCGCTTTTTACGGGCACAGTTATAATCCTTTCATGCAGGGTGGAATAGGACGAGTGGTTCGTGAAATACGAAAAGATGGAAGTTTCGGACCTATTTATTTTATTCGTTACAGTTCTCATACAAATTGGAATGCTTCAAATACGACTTATCCTTTTTATACTTCATCCAAAGACAAAGGTTTTGTTGCTGCCTGCAAAGCATTGCTCGACGATAAACTCAAAACATTGCAGTGGGTTGATGAAGACCGCGGACTTGATGGCTTTTATCATCTCAAAGATTCAATCAATACGGTTCAGGCATTGTCGTATTTTCATCGGAAAGATGGTGCAGTAGTAGCTCTATGGAAAAAATCATGGGCCGGATTATCGTTTGATAACGGTGAAACATGGTCGGCGCCTGTTAAAGTCCCTACATTGATTATGGCTGGAGGAAAGAATTGGGGGCAGCATACTAAAGATGGACGCTATGCAATGGTCTATAACCCCATGGAAACTCAACAATATCGGTATCCGCTAATAGCTATCAGTAGCGATGACGGTATACTGTTTGACAATATGGGAGTTGTTCATGGTGAAGTTCCGCCTCGCCGATTTTATGGCGAGAACAAAGATTTCGGGCCTAATTATACCCGTGGTATTACCGAAGGCGAGCAAACTCCGGCGGATAATAATATGTGGTTAACCTATAGTGTGAACAAAGAGGATATTTGGGTAAGCCGTATTCCACTTCCTATTCGTACAACTTTCTCGGGTGAGGTGAACGATAACTTCGATCTTTTAACACCCGGGGCTGAAGTGCCTGATTGGAATTTGTATAGTCCGGTATGGGCAAAGATTTCTGTTGTTGAATTTCCTTCTGCAAAGAATAAGAGTTTGAAATTCGAGGATGAAGATCCTTATGATTATGCTCGTGCTATCCGTGTATTTCAAGCCTCGAAGCGGGCCAATATCTCTTTTCAGTTTTGTGCCGAAAAGATGGATAATGGAACTTTCCAAGTAGATATAACCGATGCTCATGGGGCTCGTGCCGTTAGTTTGATATTCGAAAATGGAGAACTGAAAGTTAATAATGGGGCAAAAATTCAGAGCATTTCTTCTTTTCATCTTGGAGAATGGAATCAGGTGTCGCTCTGTGTCGATGCAGAAGGGTTGGGTCGCTGCCAACTGAAATTAAATGGACAGGAAGTACTATCCAATGCACCGTTTAGAGAGGCTGTGAAATCTGTTGAACGTATTTCATTCCGAACAGGCGAATATCGCAACTTACCTAATAGGCTAACTCCTAACCAAGTACCATGTCCGCCGTTGAAAGGTTGTGATGAGAAAGCCGCAAAACAAATTTATTATATAGATAATGTGAATATTTCCAGAAATCCTGATACTTTCTTATCCAAACCTTAGTGACAGGCCCCGCAGGGCACTATTTTCGCTATTGTTTCAGCACTCTAATATAAGCCGAATAAAAACCACAATGTAAATAAGTGTAATATAAATCGTTGATATACAGCAACAAATTCATAAGGACGAAAATAAATGTTTGTATGTATAAACTTTTAGTTTCGTCCTTATGAATTTTTATATTCGTCCTTATCATTTTCCGAAAGCCAAGGTTCAAATTTTGTATCAATAAGTACCACGTCGGTGAAGTTAAAATAGTATCGGTATTGGCTCCAATATTCACTTCAAAAAACGTTCTGAAAAACGTCATCAACATTACTATTTTAGATCAGCGCAATCTTGCGTTAATTAGGATGTGCGTTTTGAACTCATTAGTAAAAATTGGAAGGCTAAGTGACAGGAAGCACTCAATGGATAGGATACACTCCCTTATTTGAAAAACGGTTTCTCAGCTATCTGTAGGCGATCGTTTAGACTCGTTCTAAGCAGAGGTCCGCTGAAAATAAGGACTCTACAGCATACTCTAGGGCCGATTTTCGGACCTTTTTTCGCTGGCGTTGTATACGGTGCATCGTTAACCTGCTGTGGGATAGTGAATAATGGTGTCATACGGAGGTGGCAAAGGTTGAAATGCAGATAGAATTTGAGGCATATTCCCGACTTTTACCAGTAGGCTCTTACTACCCACACACGTATGTACCTAAATTTGTTGACGTCCATACGTTTTCAAAAAAACTTAAGGACGTCACCGAAAAAAGGTACATACGACAATTCTGTTTATGCCGCAAGCTCAAAAATTTATGTGATGTCTTATTATAAACTTGTGGTTAGCCCCCTAACTTTTACCAATGAGCCAATATCAATGATATGTTGATACATATTAATATGATGTGATTGGAAGCTTTGCCCAAAGTAGAAATATAGTCTCATTTCTACCTCCAGGACCTAAAACGTATGGATTAAAAGTTATTATCTAATTGTTTTTATCACGCTATGCTAGACGAAATACGGATACATTAATTAAGAATGAGAATCATAATAACTTCCGATAATAAACACTAATAAAGGAAGATAATCTTTCAACTCTATACGCAGCTTTTTCAAAGCAATAGACATTTGGTTTTCTATGGTATTGACCGAAAGATTCATTTCGCCGGCTATTTCACGATATTTCTTCCCTTCCATTTTGCATTTAAGAAATATCTCCCTACAACGTTCGGGTAACTTATTTATGGCATTGTTTATTGCCTCTTCAATATTATCGTCCGAAGAAACAGAGCTATCCAGCTGCTCCAACGCAGATAGTTTCAAATTGAACTCCTTCTTATAATCTTCTACTACATTGTTATGACGAAGGTAGTCCAGACACCGATGTTTGACCAACGAAAACATATAGGACATTAAGCTCACTTCTATATTCAAAACATCACGTTTTTCCCACAGAAAAAGAAAAATATCTTGAACAATATTTTCAGCATCCTCTTCCAATACGACATATTCCCTTGCAAACCTAATCAACCTAGGATAATAAGAAACATATATCTTATCGAAATCTTTTTCAAAATCAATAACGTTACTCATTGGTTATCTAAGACACATATTAAAGATATAAAGACACAACTTATAAGCTTAGATGTTTATTCATTTCATACAATAAACTTATAACAAGTATATCATATTTTACTCCAACAAAGGTAGTGTTTTTTTGTTTATATATTCTGAAAACAAAAGAAAAACAAAAGATTTGTATTTTATTTCTTACCTTTGTCTACCAATTACAAAATGTCTGTGTCGATGCCCTATTTCCAATATACGCTATCAAAATTCAGCATACATTATAAGGCTCTATTCCGCCTGGGGTTTCCGATAGTTATCGGACAAATAGGAATGATATTACTAGGATTCTTTGACACACTGATGATTGGGCATCATACTACCGCCGAATTAGCCGCAGCATCTTTTGTAAACAATGTCTTTAATTTTGCGATTATTTTTAGCATGGGCTTCTCGTATGGATTGACTCCAATAGTTGGCGAATATTTCGGGAAAGGTCAATACAATAAAGCGGGGCAGGCATTCAAAGAGAGCTTACGGGCCAATTCTATCATGACGATTATAGTAGTAGCAGTGATGTGTAGCATCTATTTCAATATAGATCGGTTAGGTCAGCCCAAAGAACTACTACCACTAATAAGACCTTACTATATACTGATGATAATTGCGTTGGTTTTCAAAAACCTTTTTGCCACTTTCAAACAATTTGCCGACAGCATTACCGAAACTAAATTTGGGATGTGGATTCTCATCGGGTCCAACTTGATGAATATTATTGGAAACTATATATTAATATATGGCAAACTAGGTTTGCCCGAGTGGGGACTTTTCGGTGCAGGCGTCAGTACACTTTCCTCAAATATTGTAATGCTTATTGCGTTTATCTGGATTATCTATCGAAATAAGAAATTTATCCCTTATCGCAACGCTATCTTTCACGGATCATGGTCAATGAAATTATTTCGTCGTCTCAATTCGTTGGGATGGCCCATTGCCTTTCAATTAGGAATGGAAACATTATCATTCAGCCTCAGCGCTATGATGGCGGGATGGCTGGGAACAGCAGCATTGGCTTCACATCAGGTAATGTGCACGATATCGACCGTAAACTTCATGATATTCTATGGCATCGGCTCTGCAGTATCCATTAGAATAAGCAATTTTGCCGGACAACACGATCTTGTTAATATACGACGTACTTCAACAGCCGGTTTTCATCTTATATTATTAAGCGGCATATTTATGTCTCTATTTATCTTCTTATTCCGTTACCAAATAGGGGGATGGTTTACGGATAATAAAGAAGTTTCTTTGATGGTTGTGTCGCTTGTTATTCCATTTTTATTTTATCAATTTGGCGACGGGCTTCAGATAAACTTTGCCAATGCCCTACGCGGCATCTCCGATGTCAAAATCATGATGGTCATTGCATTCATCGCCTATTTCATCATAGGGCTGCCTGCCGGATATTTCTTCGGATTCGTATTAAAATGGGGCATTGTCGGCATTTGGATGACCTTTCCCTTTGGTCTGACCAGTGCAGGTATCATGTATTGGTTACGTTTTCGTCACAAACTAAAGGTGCTCTAAGCATTGTTATGGTATAAAATTACCACGAATGTGGTATTTCCGCAATAAAAAAATCGTCTTACTTTTGCAATATCAAAAGAACAAATTAGTCACATTAAAATATTATTATTATGAGGAAAATTGCAAAAAGACTAACCGACTTGATCGGTAATACTCCCTTGCTGGAGTTATCTAACTATAATGCAAGTAAAAATCTACAGGCAGAAATCATTGCAAAGTTAGAATACTTTAACCCCGCAGGTAGTGTAAAAGATCGGGTAGCTCTTTCGATGATTGAAGATGCCGAAAAGAAGGGTGCATTAAAACCGGGCGCCACCATCATCGAACCGACAAGCGGTAACACGGGTGTCGGACTAGCTTTTGTCTCGAGCGTCAAAGGGTATAAACTAGTATTGACAATGCCCGATACTATGAGTATAGAACGTCGTAATCTTTTGAAAGCACTTGGAGCCGAAGTTGTGCTCACGCCTGGCACTAAAGGAATGAATGGTGCTATCGAAAAGGCCAATGAACTAAAGAATTCGACTCCCGGTTCGGTGATTCTACAACAATTTGAAAACCCCGCCAACCCCGCTATTCACAAAGCTACGACAGGAGAAGAAATATGGCGTGATACAGACGGAGAAATTGATATTTTTGTCGCAGGGGTAGGTACAGGAGGTACAATAAGTGGAGCCGGCGCAGCAT
>JAAYUD010000106.1 GCA_012517855.1 Bacteroidales bacterium | reverse complement strand
TGCAGGATATATCCTTCGTCGAGCAAATATCTGACTACAGAGACCAATTTCTCTTTGCTAATGTCCGGAAGTTTTTTGCGCAGTGCATCTGTGGTGAGCGGTTGCTCTGCCAATAGGTGCATAATCTCTTTTTGAATATTCTTGTACTCGGATGTGGATAGGGTAGAGGATTTTTTCTTCTTTTGCAGGCACACGTCACAGATGCCACAGTTGTGCTCATTCTTTTCTCCGAAGTAGCGCAGTAGCATTCGGCTACGGCAATTGTTGTCCGATGTGGCATATTCGATCATGGCTTTAATGCGCTTTTCGAAACGCTCCCGACGCACTTCGTATACTTCTTTGGGTATACCGAGCCGCTTCTGTTCGATGCGGGGTAGGGTATAGATGATGTGCGGAATCTTTTTGTGCGGGATGTACGAAACGATACCTCGTCGGACAAACATAACGAGAAGATGATATACTTGGTCGGTGGTCATACCACAACGCATAGCCAATGTCGTTTCGCTGATAAAAGTATAATCGGTAAATATGCCGGTATAAGAGCGCAGGATGGTCTGAATCAGTTTGTCCGATTGTTCGCCCATCTCGTGAAGCATATAGAGCTCTTCGCGACCGATGATGAAAAGCAGGCGAGAAGAGTTGTCTTGTGCTTCTGTGTATTCGATGTATCCTGCTTGTGAGAGAATTTTCAATGCACTGTCTGCTGGTACGGGAAAGAATTTGAAACGGCGGCAAAAGTCTTCTAGATTGAATTCGAGCATACGGCCTTCTCCGTCGCCTACAGCTATCTGATAATAGTACTGTAAATCTTCGTATACCTTATATATATAGTCTTTGGGTGGAAAGGTATCGGCTATGCGTTTGACGAGTGTTGTTTTGTCGTGCGAAGAATATAATGCTACTGCGTATGCCTTCTTGCCGTCACGCCCTGCTCGTCCCGCTTCTTGAAAGTAGGCTTCGGGTGAGTCGGGTAAATCTATATGGACAACGAGTCTTACGTCCGGTTTGTCGATTCCCATACCGAAAGCATTGGTGGCTACTATGACCCGATATTCTCCACTTTGCCATTTCTTTTGGCGTAAATCTTTGACGGCATTGTCCATCCCTGCATGATAGTAGGTTGCCGTGATGTCTTTTCGATTCAGATCGTCAGCTATTTCTTTTGTCTTGTTGCGGTTGCGTACATATACGATAGCACAACCCGGCAGACTTTCTAAGATATGTAGAAGTTCCCCCTTCTTGTCTTCTGCATTACGTACCACATAAGCTAGATTCTTTCGCTCGAAGCTCATGCTGAATACGTTTTCTTTATCGAATTCCAGTTTCTCTTGAATGTCTTTTACTACAGCGGGAGTGGCTGTAGCGGTAAGCGCCAGTACAGGTACTCCACGGAGTATGTGGCGTATGTCGGCAATCTTTAGATAAGATGGGCGGAAGTCGTATCCCCACTGCGAGATGCAGTGGCTCTCGTCTACCGTGATGAGACATACTTTCATGGCCTTTACTTTGGCAATGAACAATTCTGTGCCGATTCGTTCGGGCGAAACATATAGAAATTTGTAGTTGCCGTAGACACAATTTTCCAATGCCGTTAGAATTTCCTTGTGCGACATTCCCGAATAGATTGCGGCAGCCAGGATATTGCGTTCGCGCAGATGTTGCACTTGATCTTTCATTAGCGCAATGAGCGGTGTGATAACGATGCACACACCATCCATTGCCAATGCCGGAACTTGAAACGTGATGGATTTACCTCCTCCTGTAGGCATCAACCCCAATGTGTCTTTGCCTTGGCAAACACTTTCGATGATATCTTCCTGCAAGTCGCGGAAAGAGTCGTATCCCCAATATTGTTTTAGAATATCGAGATAATTCATGAATTTTCGCTCGGCTTAATATCTTCTATTTGTAATTGTATTTCTCCTCTTTTATGAGTGTTTTCTTCTATTGAATAACAGATGTCAAACGAACGTTTTGTCTTGATGAGCCGCACCTGCGAACTTTGTCCAAAGGCTATGCCGTTCATTACGTGGTTCGATTTATTGTCTACCAACTCGAGTTTGATGTGCTCTTGGTCATGGCCTACTACTTTGCTCGTGCCATAGTCGTACACATTATGCGAACAGAAGATGGGTTTCATGTTGTCCGGACCGAAAGGATTGAATTTCTTCAAGTCGGCACAGAATTCTTTTGTTATTTGTCCAAATTCTATCTCAGCATCAATATCGAGTACGGCACTTATTTGCTTGCTTTCTATGTGTTCTTGAACAAACTCTTCAAAGCGTTTCTGAAAGATTGGTACGTTCTCTATCTTCATCGAGAGACCTGCGGCATAGGTGTGCCCACCGAAGTTTTCGAGCAAGTCGCGGCAACTCTCTATTGCCCGATAAACATCAAATCCCGGAACAGAACGGGCCGAACCTGTCGCCAAATCGTCTGTACGAGTTAGCACTACGGCCGGGCGGTAATATATCTCGGCCAATCTCGATGCCACGATACCGATCACACCCTTGTGCCATTCGGCATTATAGACTACGATCGAACGATAGGTGTCAAGCTTTTCGGAGTTGGCCACAATTCTACTGGCTTCTTCGGTCATGCTCTTGTCCAGATCTTTTCGAGTTTCGTTGTACTGGTCTATAGTGTTTGCTTTCTTTATCGCTTCTTGAAAATCTTTTTCTACCAGCAAGTCTACAGCCTCTTTACCGTTTTGGATACGTCCCGACGCATTAATTCTCGGACCTATCTTGAACACGATATCACTCATCGTTATATCTTTGTCGGCAAGCCCGCACATGTCGATAATGGCTTTCAATCCAACGCTGGGATATTTGTTGAGCTGCTTTAATCCATAATAGGTAAGGATGCGGTTCTCGCCCATGATGGGAACGATGTCCGATGCCGCACTTACGGCTACCAGATCGAGCAATGGTTCCAGTAAGTTGAACTTTATGTCGTTGTCTTGAGCAAAGGCTTGCATAAACTTGAAGCCTACGCCACACCCCGACAGATCTGTGTATGGATAAGTGTTATCGAGCCTTTTGGCATTAAGAATAGCGCATGCTTGGGGAAGTTCTTCATCTTGCACGTGATGGTCGCAGATGATGAAATCAATTCCTTTGCTTTTTGCATAAGCTACTTCTTCTATTGCTTTGATACCGCAGTCGAGGGCTATAATCAATGTGACACCGCTTTCTGCGGCATAATCAATTCCTTTTTGGGATATTCCATACCCTTCGTTATAGCGGTCTGGAACGTAATAGTCCAAGTTGGAGTAAAAATGTTGAATAAACTTGTAGACTAACGCTACGGCGGTAGTACCATCTACATCATAGTCACCATAAATAAGGATGCGTTCCTTGCGCCCCATTGCTCGATTCAAGCGTTGAACGGCAACGTCCATATCTCTCATAAGAAACGGATCGTGCAGTCGCGACAACTGGGGGTGGAAGAAAGAACGGGCTTCCTCCTCCGTATCGATACCGCGCAATACCAACAGCCGTCCCAGTACAGGATTTATATTCAGCCGTTTTGATAATGTCTGGATTGTCGCTTCTTGTTCTTGAGTAATGGTTTGATAATTCCATTTGTAACTCATTATATATATTGTTTTCTTTCTTTTTCATTGTTGTAATTGGAAAGTAGCTTTATGCCTTTTCTTCCCAATGAATTGTAAAATTACGATATTTCTAGGAATTTCTTATTATATTTCTTCATCTTTTTATTAGAAAGTAATGAATAAAATGTATATTTGCATAGAGTAAAGTTAGAGGAATTTGAATGATTGATCAAGCTATTATAGATCGGATAATCGATGCCGCCGATATTGTACAGGTTATTTCTGAATACGTTACGCTCCGCAAAAGGGGCGTAAATTATGTGGGGCTATGTCCCTTTCATAATGAGAAAACGCCATCGTTCTCGGTCTCTCCTGCGCGTAGGATATTTAAATGCTTCAGTTGTGGTAAAGCCGGCAATGTGATCCATTTTTTGATGGAACATGAGCAGATGTCATACGTTGAGGCTATTAAAATCTTAGGTAAGAAATATGGCATAGAAATTCCCGAACGCAACATGACACCCGAAGAGCTTGAGGCACAGGGAGTGAGGGAGAGTTTGTTTGTGGTCAATTCTTATGCGCGCGATTATTTTCGGCACGTATTGCACGATACCCCCGATGGGCAGATCGGTCTGAATTATTTTCGCAGCCGTGGCTTTCGGGATGATATTATCAATAAGTTTCAATTGGGCTTTTGTCGCAATAATCACGAAGCTTTCGGAACTGAGGCTATAAGAAAAGGTTATAAGAAAGAGTATCTTGTAAAGACCGGACTGTGCTATGAGTCGGAGGACGGCAAGTTGCACGACCGGTTTTGGGGACGTGTGATGTTTCCTGTCTTATCGCTATCGGGCAAAGTCGTGGCTTTTGGTGGCCGTGTGATGAATACGGAGAACAAGAAGCTTGCCAAGTATGTCAACTCGCCCGAATCGGAGATTTATCATAAAAGTAACGAATTATACGGTATCTTTTTTGCTAAACAGGCTATCGTGAAGTATGACTGCTGCTATTTGGTAGAAGGTTATACGGATGTTATCTCCATGCATCAGTCAGGTATCGAAAATGTCGTTGCGTCTTCGGGAACGTCTCTTACCGATGGACAGATCAGACTGATTCATCGCTTTACCAATCATATCACAGTGCTTTACGATGGCGATATGGCAGGTATTAAGGCGTCTCTTCGCGGTATTGATATGTTGCTTGCCGAGGGGATGAGTATAAAGGTGTTGCTTTTGCCGGATGGCGATGACCCTGATTCGTTTGCCCGAAAGCATAACGCCGCAGAATATCAAGCTTATATCAAAGAACACGAGGTAGATTTCATTCGATTTAAAACAAATATCTTGCTCAAAGATGCGGGCAATGATCCTATAAAGAAAGCCGAACTGATAGGAAATATTGTGCATAGTATCGCTGTTATTCCCGAAGCCATTGTTCGTGATGTCTACATCAAGGAGTGCAGCGAACTGTTGCAAGTGGGGGATAAATTGTTAGTTACTGAAGTGGCTAAAGAGCGTACTAAATTGCGTGAAGCAAAGAATAAAGGATTGTATCGCGAAGAGAATACTGCTCAAACGGTATCTTCGGATAATATCCCTCTGCCCCAACCGGAAGACAACAGCATGGAACAGTATGTTCAATCCAATACTAGGGGGGGGCAAGAATTTAGCAAGTACGAAAGATTGATTTTGCAGATATTGATTCGTTATGGTGAAAAGACGTTGTGCATGATCCAGGACGAAGAAAAGAATGAATACCCGCTGACGGTAATCGATTATATCGTGTCTGATTTGAAACGTGATAATCTGACCTTTTTTAATCCGCTTCATCAGCAGATTATCGATGAGGCCGCACTACATGGACACGATGAGGGGTTCGTTGCCGAACGATATTTCCTTTCTGATCCGGATCCAAAGGTTAGCGGATTGAGCGTAGAGCTGATAACCTCGCGCTATCAGTTGAGCAAAATATCTTTAAACAATTTGGTTCCCGAAGAAGATCGTCTCATCGAAATAGTTCCGATGCTCATGACCAACTTTAAGTATGCCGTGCTTTCTACCGAACTGAAAGATATTAAGGTGCAACTCAAAGATCCGGCAGTAGTGTCCGATTCTGAAAAATGTAATGCCATCATGAAGCGTTACAGCGAATTACACCGTACGTTGACCATGATGGCACAAAAGTTGGGCGAAAGGGTTATCCTTCCCTAATAGGCGTCTGGCAGTGAAATGATTTTCAGCTGTTTTTGAAACATCTCTAATCCAAGTCCGGTCTTAATGTCAACAGTAACCGGTTGTCCCGGTACTATATCCATAAAGTTATCGCTGAATGTAGCATCTGCATCGCCCGTGGCAATATATACGGCGCGTGCAAAGACGTCACTATTCAGTGTCAGCCTATATCCGCCTTCTATTGGGACAATCTCGTGGCTGATGGTTGCTTTCGGGTAGTTCATTTCTTTTTGTTTCACCAAAAAGTAGTGATTGCAATAACCGTCTGTTTCTTTTGTTCCTTTTAGTTTTGCCACTACCACCACCTCGTTACGTGGAGTGCCTTTCAGGGCTTTGTCTACATCGAGCGTGAGATATACGTTGCTGCTATTCTCCGAAATATTCACTTGCTTTTTTGTCTCATTAATCAGTTTGCCCTGCATGTTGAACAATTGGAGGTTGAGTTCTGCCTTGCAAGATGCTTTACGGTCTGACACGATATAGACGTTGAGTGTGCTGCCGTTGAGTATGGGCGATACGAGAAGGTCGCGATAGCCCTTTTTGCAGTAGTATTGTTGAGCTTTCCAACGTCCGTAATAATCGATGCTTGCCCACGAAGCTACCGGCCAGCAATCGTCAATCTGCCAATAGAGCGTTCCCATGCAGTAGGGCATTTGCCGACGATGCGATTCGATCGCTGTTTTGATGGCATCGCCTTGCAATACTTGATTCATGTAGAGGAAAGACTCGAAGTCTTTAGGTTTCCGATATTCGCTTAGCAGGTATGTTTCGATAAGCTTGTTGGCATAGGCACCGCCTCTTTGGTGTGCCATCATTACGTCCGAATAAATATTCCAATCGCTCTGTTCGGGGGCGTAACGCTTCACCGACTCAAAGTCGGGAAATGACTGGAAACCGTATTCGCTGAAGAAGCGGCTACGTTCAACGTTATAGTCTTCTATCGGTCTTTTGCCGTGCCATACGCTCCAGTAGTGGCGGTCTCCATCCTTATCGTTGCTCACTTGGTCGTTGAATGCAAACGGAGACGATGGCCAGTAGAAGGTCTCGGGAGCATATTGTTTCACCACTTCCGGTAGCACTCTATTGTAGGTATCTTCATATTGTTTGCGTATGATTTTGGCATATTCGGGATTTTGTTTCTCATATTTCTGTTTCCAACCCCAACCATACCATCCGTCGTTGCATTCGTTGTTTCCGCACCAAAGTGCCATACACGCATGGTTGCGGAGCCGTGTCACATTGTCGATTGCTTCTTGACGAATATTTTCCAGAAAGGCTCCTTCGGCCGGATAAAGGCTGCATGCGAACATGAAGTCTTGCCAAACTAGAATGCCGTTTCTATCACAAAGATCGTAGAACAGATCGTTCTCGTAGATACCTCCGCCCCAATTGCGAAGCATATTGATGTGCGACTCGGCAGCATTCCGTATCATCGTTGCGTACTTCTCGTCGGTAACGCGGGGCAGAAAATTGTCCATCGGTATATAGTCGGCACCTTTCATAAAGACGGGACGTCCGTTGAGCTCGACGTAGAACGTATGGCCATCCTTGTCGGGCTTGTGAATGATGCGAAGAGAGCGAATTCCGCACGAAACGGCTTTTGTATCTGTTATTTTGTGTTTGTCGCCAATCGAAGCGATGAATTTATACAGATGCGGTTCGCCCAGTCCGTTGGACCACCACAACTTAGGATGTTGTATCGTAAAAGGGATGTGCACTTGGTTACTGCCTTCTTTCAGTGCAACGTTCTGTTTGCCGTACACCTTGCCTGTGTTGGCATCGGCGATGCAGACGGTCGTCTTTCCCGGTTTGTTCGAAACAATTTCTACTACTCCGTCTATCACGGCTTTTTGTTTGGTCACTTCTTGTTGATGAATAAACAAGTCGTTGATGCGGCTACCGCTCCAAGCTTCTATCAGTACGGGGCGCCAAATGCCCGACGTAACGAAACGTGGTCCCCAATCCCAACCATAATGGTAGCCTGCCTTGCGGGCAAAAACACTGATCTTTTTATCAAAGAGTCCTCCGTTTGCCGATTGGTCGTTAGATGCTTCATAGTGATAGGGTAGGGCGTCCCACTTGGGAACGTCTATCTTTACAGGCGAATGAAAATAAACCTTCAACGTGTTGCTTCCCGAGTGCACCCATTGCTTCACCGGTGTGCGCCATGTCCGGAACATGTTGTCTGCTTTCAGTATCAGGTTGTCATTGATGTATACATCGGCGTATGTGTCCAGTCCTTTAAAGACGAGGTCTATATTTTCTTGCTCCAGCATCTCTGCGGTTAGTGGCAATGTCGTTTCGTATACCCAATCTTCCTTGTCTATCCATTGCAATCCGCGCTCGTTGAGGCGGTAAAACGGATCTTCTATCAGTTTGTTGGCGAGCAAGTCGGTATGAACTGTTCCGGGTACTGTTGCCGGGTGCCAATTGTCGGAACTGGCTTGACGGAATTTCCAACCGTCGTTTATTGTCTTTGTAATGGGCTGTGCCAGTGCGGAGGCACTTCCGAAAAGTAAAGGTAGAGTTAGCATCAGTGCCTTCTTTATTAAATGGTTATATTTCATATTGTTCATGTTTAAAATAGAATAGAAATGAGGTCCCTAAGTTTAAGGTCCAAAATTACAATATTTGTAGGTGATAGACTGATGCTAGATTGATAAATTATAATACTTTGTCGACTAAATCAAAGTTTGTTGAATATCAGTGCCATACTTTGTTATGAGATCAATATGTGGGCATCTATTATTTCAATATGAAATAAATTAAATGAAAGAGGCTCTTTGATAATTATTTCGTATTTTCGCCGGATATAAATATCAAAAAACGCTATGAAAGATATAATCAAATCTATCGGATTAATGTCGGGCACTTCGCTCGACGGACTGGATGTCTGTTATTGTACTTTTGGCCGCACGGATGGCCGCTGGAAATTCACCCTCGATTGCGCTGCCGGTTATGAGTATTCTGACGAGATGAAGCGCAAGCTGGGACGTGATGCTCAGCTGATGACGGCACGCGAATTCGTTGCCTTTCATAGTGAGTACGGCATGTTCTTGGGCAATCGGGTCAACGATTTCATGAAGCAATACGACGTCCGTCCCGATATTATCGCTTCGCACGGTCATACTATCTTTCACGAACCGCAAAAGAAGATTATGTTTCAGATAGGCGATGGTGCGGCTATTGCAGCTCAAACTCGTATCCCTGTCGTGTCCGATTTCAGGCGTCTTGATATGATGCTTGGCGGACAAGGGGCTCCACTCGTTCCCATAGGAGACCGATTGCTATTCGGCGATTATGATTTCTGTTTGAATATGGGTGGGTTCTCCAATATCTCTTTCGATAGAAATGGCTCTCGTATTGCTTTCGACGTAAGTCCTGTCAATTATGTCATCAATCATTACTGCCGTGAGATAGGACTCGAGATGGATCGTGATGGCGAAATCGCCCGTACCGGAACAATAAACGATGAGTTGTTGCAGGCTCTCAATGAGATGGACTACTACAAACAGTCCGGTCCCAAATCATTGGGGCGCGAATGGGTCGAAGAGCTGGTCTATCCGCTTATCGATCATTTCGGACTGCCTCTGGCCGATCGCTTACGAACGTTCTACGAGCATGCCGCTATTCAAGTCGCTCAAGTGGTGCAACAAGAATCTTCGGCTCATAGCAAACCGTTGCTACTCATCACCGGCGGAGGGGCATTCAATACGTTCCTCGTAGAGCGCATCGCTGCGTTGAGTGGTGCACAGATCGTGATTCCCGACAAAAAGATTGTTGAATATAAAGAAGCGCTTATCTTTGCCTTTCTGGGTGCTCTCTATGTGGTCGACGAACCAAGCTGTCTTGCTTCTGTCACGGGGGCAGTAAAAGATAATATTGGGGGAATGTTATTTAAAATCTAGATAGAAAGAGGTGACTCGATACTGTCGTCAAAAATAAAAAGGCGCACCTTTATGGGGTACGCCTCTTTTTTAGTGATCTCTCTCTTAACTATTTCTTTATTCTTCCGAAGTCTTTGCAACTTTGTTGTTCTCCAGTGCAATACCTTCGTTGTTCAATGTAATGTTCAACACTGTAGCGTATTTTGTATACTGCTTCTGTGTCAATACATTTTTCATCAATTTCAAGTTACCATAAATTGCGTTGTGCAATAGTTTGGTGTTATCCTTTGCATTGTTTGCTTTCAGCATCTGTTCTGCAAAATAATTGCAAATATTGGTTACCTCTTCGCTCTGATCAGCGCGCAAGTTCAAATATTGCCCCAATTTGTAAGCGTTAATTTCGCCATTCCACTTTGCAGTTGTAGGTTGGTTTCCTGCTGCTAATATGGTAGCACTGAAACACATTGCCCCCACTAATGTCATAAATACCTTTTTCATAATACCTACTGTTTTAAATCCTAAAATAATTTTTTACCTTAAAAAAAACTGTTATCTCCTGAAAACTAAAAAACGTTCTTTGTTTCTTTATGTTGCAAAGATAAGGGCTTTTGATAGAACAAAACAAATATATGTTCGAAAAACATGTTTTATAACATAAATACTTGATTTATGTCAATTATTGCACTACTTTTCGTGCTCTTTTTAAGTCTAAAGGGTAGGTATGGTATACATTATGCAATATATATGCGCAATATACTATTGTTTTGTAACAGGATTGACACACAGGTCCAACATGGGTCACTTGCTATTATTGCGTTACTTCTTGCGTAGTCGCTCAAACTCCGGTATAGCGTCGAAGCAGGGGCATTCCTTCATGCGTTCGTGCTTCTCTATCACGCCGTTACCACGTGTTCGAGGTATCCAAGTTCGTGCCTCTCACTCCCAACTACAGGCAAATATTCGCCCAAATCAAACATCTCATCGCTGCCGGCTTCAAGTACTACTTCACTCCCGACGATTATGCCGATAAAACAAAATACAGAGTAGCCGAGATACTCCAAGCTTTCAAACGCCTGAGCCCTAATATCGCTACCGACAAGAGCGCCATAGTATTACTGACCAAGGCACTCAAGAGAAGGAAAATACCTTTCGAGAGCTGTCGCAATGGGAGCCATTTTTGCTGCTATGTGTTGACCGCCGAGCAGGCCGAATACATCGGGCAGCAGCGCGACTCTACCCAAGTACTCGATTTGGAATACGACAAATACGTGCCGTTGGAAATTCTTTTGGCTCATCGCGAAGCAACCATT
>JAAYUD010000105.1 GCA_012517855.1 Bacteroidales bacterium | reverse complement strand
CTCCCTTATGAAACTTGCGACTCACGCCCGTGAGTCGCAAGCCACGTCCTTATGTCATCGGGACAAGGTATGGAAGTCCTTGTGGTGACTTCCGTATCTTGCCATAATTACTTCTGTATATCGCTGCCATAACACGAGAAACTATGCTATGCCGCGCGGAATAGGAAGATGGAATGAATCTCTTTTTATTCAAATTTGTGTTATAGAGAATATTAAATAATAAGTAGTTCTCCAAAGATGTAAAAAACGGCTTTTATAATTTCTCCTTCGGTTGTGGAAGAAGAAATATCAGGGTTGTTGTCATTATTCATTTTACAAATTGAGTTTAGTTCGTAAAATCTTGTATCCGTTAGGACTGATGCGTATCCGCTCACCTGTTGTAAGCTGTAGCTGTTGTTGTTGCCCATAACGCTCTATCTTTACTATTTTGTCAATGTTGACGATGTATGAACGGTGAATCCTGACAAATTTGTTGGAAGGCAATGTTGCCTCGAATTCTTTCATGGTTCCTGTTTTCAACCAGTGTCCTTCTGTAGTAAAGAATGCCACATAGTCGTCTTCTGCTTTAAGATATATGAGGTCGGTTACGAGTATTACTTTGATTTTTTGCCCTACTTTAACTGTTATCCGTTCTATAGGGTCTTTGACTGCGGTGTTTTCTTCTATTATTTCATCTTCGTTATCTTCTTGGATCTTTTTGTTGGCGTCATGATATTCTCGATGAGCGATATATAATAAGGTCATACAAAAAGCTCTCAGCGGTAAGGTGGTAGCAAAGGATGTGAAAGACTTAGGAAAAATAACATATATAAAAATGGATTCAACGCCCACGACAAACAATATACACATGAAACAATATAATATGTGCAGCGATAGCGTTTGAAGGTGGTTTATAGAATCGGGGATAGCATAAGAATAGATATTCCATAGTGCTATTGATCCGATAGACAACAAACAAACAGTTAAAGCGGCATCTAATGCTATTGCTAGGGCTTCGAGATGTATGATCCATCCGATGCTGGTTGCATAGCAAATGCTGATGGCGATACATAAAATAATATTCCGCCATAATTTATAACTGTTGCTGTTGTAAAAGCTTATCAGCATTTTATTTCTCCCCCGCCCATAATGAAACTGGCGATGATAATTAACTTGTGAGTTTCGTCTGTACCATTAGTTAACCTTTTATCTGAAAAGCCTCCTAATGTTGCAGATGTCTTTATTTCAACGTTCCAATCTTCGGGGATATATAATGTTATGCCACCACAAATAGCATCCATTTTTAATACTGTTTGACCTTCGGGAAGGGATGTTCTTCTTAAATCGAGTTCTACTCCTCCCATAATGTTATTTATTTCTCCTCCTCGAAAGACCGGTTTGAGAAAGATTTCTTCGATACCGCTCATGATGACATTATAATCTATCTTACCATCGTCACTTAAGTTGCATGAAGAATATTTATCATGTTTTTTCCAAAACGTATGTTTATAGGGATGGTGTCTTCTGGAGTGGCTTACGATTAATAAAAAGCCTATTAAAATTAAAAATACCGGCCAGATGAGTTGATGAATCATGGGGTAATTGAATCCCATCAAGTAGGATAGAGGCGTCAGTAAAAAAGTAATGCCGATAGCTATCCAAATAATACCACCTACATAGTGTCTATTGATGAGGTGTCCCACGCCAATTGCAATAAGTAGTATTTGCCACGAAAGTACGATGTCTTTCCATGCAAGAGGTAATACTCCGACATTGAATAATAAAGCCAAGACACCGGCGATAATGATTAATCCGCCAACAAGTAATTTGCCTGAAATTCTTTTTCCCATTTTCTTTTTCTTTTTAATTGTTATTGCAAAGATAGACGTAAACGTGCTGTCAAGCAATACTTATTCGGTGAACCCTATTCAAAATATCGGTAAACCATGTATTGGATGTGGTGAAAAATAGTTGTCGAGATGTGTCTGTTATTTTCAAAATATAGGATGGGCTGTCTTTAATTAATGATTGACCGGGAGAATTTCTAGCCAATAATCGTCGGGGGCATTAATAAAATACAGTCCCATGGCTGTATTTTCAAAACAGATGCATCCCATTTCTTGGTGATATTGATGTACTGCTTCGTAGTTCTCGGCAACTCGAAAACAAATATGGCTTTCGTTTTCGCCCAATTCGTACGACTGAGGATGATCTTTTAACCAAGTCAGCTCTAAACGAAAATTCTTATTGGGGTCGGTGAGATAAACTAAAATAAACGAACCGTCGGGTGCGGCTTTTCGTTTACATTCGGTGAGTCCTAATGCTTTGTTGTAAAATGCAATGCTTCTTTCTAGATTGGTGACATTGATATTGCAATGATCGAAATAACCTGTAACTTTCATGTTGTTGATTTTTATAAAGTAAATAATAATTGCTTTAGCGCCTTTGATATCTTTTGAGCAAAAATACGAAAACATTTTAGAAAAGAGTAAGGATGTCTGTCCGAAAATCTATTATAGAAAATGCACAATAAAAAAATAATTGTATATTTGCACTTAACAACTAATGTAGAAAAGCATTTTGGTGTATTGCAAAGAACTATAAACGGTAAACGATGAAAAGAAAATGGATTAAATATTTGTTGTGGGCAATTGCATCTCCGTTTATTCTTGCTTTCTTGCTTGTCGTTTCGTTGTATATTCCTCCTATTCAAAATCTATTGTGCCGTAAAACTGCCGAATATGCTTCTGCTAAATCGGGAATGCAAATAACTATCGGCCGTATCGGATTGAAATTTCCACTTAAATTGTCGATCGGCGATGCCTTAGTTGTTAGCCAGCGAGATACTATATTGCAAGCCAGCGATCTTTGTTTGATAGTGAAACCTATCCCTTTGTTTAAGGGGCGCTTCGAGGTAGATCATGTTAGTCTCTACCATACCTCTCTTTATACTCGTGATATTATTAAAGGCCTTTGTTTGAGGGGACGTGTTGGAAATGCGATGTTGAAAACTCAGGTGAATTTTGGCAAACATGTCGCTATGGTGGATATTGCTTCGTTGGAAAATAGCAATATGAATATCGCACTTGTTGCGGATACGACTAAAAAAGATACTACTCCTTCTGTGCCATGGACTATTTCGTTAAAGAAGTTGAAGATTCGGAAGGTGGCATTCTCATATAGTGGGCTTCCCAAAGATCATCTATATTGTTCGGCCTATTTAGAGAATGCCGGTGCTTCAAACGTGCGGTTTAGTACCAAAGAACCGTGGTATGCAATACAGCATATGAATATTAATGGTGGTAAGATTCGGTATGATAACGGCAAGGGTAAGTGGAAAGCGCACGAATTCAGTGCTTCTCACTTATTGCTTCGTAATATTCAGATGAATGTCGAGTCGTTTTATATGTGTCGAAAGATTATAAAGGCGACGATTCGTAATGTCTCTTTCTACGATCGCTCCGGTTTCACCGTCACTCATCTCCAGGCTTATTTGCATACTGATGATAATACGATATATGTACCTACTTTCTTTATCCATACGTCTTATAGTGAAGTAAGGATAAACGGCTCCTGTCCTTGGAACATTATGCAGATTAAAAAAGGAAATAGTGATGCAAAAGTTAATGTGGATGCATATATCGGTAAAGGCGACGTACTACTTTGGACAAAAACACTTCCTTCTGTATTGATACACAAGTATCCTTCTGTTCCGTTGGTGGTTCATGCCGCGGTTAAAGGGAATATGCATTCTATTCGTATCTCTCGTCTGGAAGCTCGTTTGCCTGGAGCTTTCGCAATGAAAGGTTCGGGATATTTATTGTCTCCGGCAGATCAAAAGCGGCGTTCGGGAAAGATTGATTTGAAGGTACAAATGGGCCGTCTTGACTTTATTACTGAAATGGTGGGCCTGAATAACGGGCGTGTTGCTATTCCGTCGGGCTTAGCTCTAGGAATGAATATTGCAATAAATGGTAGTAATTATAGTGGTCGGGCCATTCTGAATGATAAACAGGGAAGTCTTACAGCTGAAGGATTTTTAAATACGAAGGAAAAAGGTTATAAGGCATATGTGGAAGCCCATCAATTCCAACTTCATCGTTTTCTACCGAAAGAGGATCTGTATCTATTAACGGCCGATGCTCAAATAGAAGGGACCGGATTCGATATTAAATCGAATAGTACTCGTGTGAAAACAAAAATGTCTGTTGGTTATCTGGAATATAAGAAATACAAGTTCTCGGACATTCATTTTGATGCAGGTTTGCAAAAGGGTATTGTTCATGCTCAATTTGATAGTGACAATCAGTTATTGAAAATGTCTGCTGATGGAAGTTGTACGCTTAATTTGCGTAATCCCCGTGGTAATGTGAATATGAATGTTGAGAAGGTCGACTTATATAAGTTCGGCATGCTAAGCTCTCCTATAAAGAAAGATTTTGCTTTCGTTTTTAAAGGTAATGTAGATAAAGATAGTGTGGCAGGGCATTTGTCTGCCGGTGATTTTGAAATGAATTTTAACTCAGGTGAGGATTTGACGCTGTTGTTAAATCGTTTAGATAAATTTACAAACACATTGATTCACCAACTGAAGGTGAGGACACTAGATCATGCAGCTCTGAGGCGTCTTTTACCAAAGGTAACCCTTTATTGTCAGACCGGCATCAATAATCCATTTGCAGATTATCTGGCTTTACAAGGTATTCGGTTTCATAATATGAATATCGGGATTAGTACGAGTCCGCTGCAAGGATTGAATTGCAATGCTAAAATATTGGGGCTGAGGAAGGACTCTACTCAAATAGATACCATCTCGTTGATTGCCGTTCAGGATACATCCCATATAGAGATACATGGGAGAGCTATTAATAACAAATCCAATCCAATGGGAGCTTTTCGTATTGCGCTGAATGGCGAAATCAATTCGGTTGATGGTAATTTGCTCGCCGAGTATTTTGATAAGTCTAATAATACGGGACTTCGTCTAGGGGTTCGTTTTACACCTGATGAGAAAAAGGGAGGTCTACTGCTGAATATTATTCCCGAGAGTCCGGTCATTGCATTTCGACAGTTTCATTTTGAAAACAATAATAACCAAATATCTTTGTTGCCCAATGGAGGCGTTTTTGCCAATGTCGATTTGGTTGATAATGAGAATATGAGTTTTCGTATTCATTCTGTAGATAATGATAGCACATCGTTGCGAAATTTAGATGTTGCAATCAGTCAAGTGAAATTGGATGAACTTGCCAGATTGCTTCCTTATTCTCCACCGCTTAGCGGAACTTTGTCATTCGATGCCAATTACGTGCAGACAGATAAAAAGAAAATGTCTCTTTCAATAGAAGGTAACATCGACAAATTGTGTTATGATCAAAAAATGATCGGTAATATGACGCTTGGGGCTACTTGGCTTCCAGGCGAAAAAGGCAGGCAATATGTTGATGCTTATATTTCTCAAGAAGGTAAAAAAGTATTGCTTGCAGATGGCACTTTAAATCCCACAGGAGGTGGCAAAGATACATTGAGTGTCAATGCCAGATTTGACCACTTCCCTTTGAAAGTCGCTAATGTCTTTGTCCCAAATCAAATGGTGTCGTTTGAAGGTGATATTGATGGCAATATGCATTTGGAAGGATTGTCTACAAAACCTGTTGTAAATGGGATGCTTAAAATGGATAGTGTAATGCTGACCTACAATCAGGCCGGTACACATTATAAATTTGACAGTCGCCCTTTGCAAATCGTTAACAATAAGCTGCTGTTTGATAAGTATGCTATTTATACAACAGACAACAATCCGTTTACGATTGATGGGAATGTGAATTTTGAAGACTTGTATCGTCCTACGGCCAATTTGAATATGCAGGCTAATAATTATGCTCTGATCAATGCTCCAAGATCTTATGGATGTCTACTCTATGGAAAATTGATAGTAGATTTTAATTCTACCTTGAAAGGCCCGCTTAATAACTTAGTGATGCGCGGGAATATGAATGTGAAGAAAAAAACGAATATAACTTATGTGCTTGATAATACACCATTGAGTATAGAGGATCGCTTGAGCGATTTGGTGACATTTACCAATTTCTCTAATACGACGAATGCGTATGATTCTGTGAGATCTAATGTTTCTTTGGGTGGCTTTGATATGAGAATGGATTTGCATATCGATCCTTCGGTGCAATTGAAAGCAGATCTAAGTGCTGACCGGTCGAGTCAAGTAGCTTTGGAAGGTGGCGGAGACTTGTATTTTCGTTATTCTCCTCAGGGTGATCTTACACTTAACGGACGCTATAACTTGGCTGGGAGCAGTAGTATTAGATATTCTATGCCGGTTATGCCACTGAAAAATTTTAATATAACTCAGGGTAGTTATATCGATTGGAACGGAGATCCCTATAATCCAAGAATTAATTTTGACGCTATTGAACAAATCATAGCTTCGGTAACAATGGATGACGGAACTTCGCAAGCAGTTAACTTTAATGTGGGCTTGTCTGTTAAAGATAGGCTGAACAAACCTACACTTCTCTTTACGCTTAGCGCTCCCGATAATGCCAATGTTCAGAATCAGCTTTCCATCATGAGTGCGGAAGACCAGAATAAACAAGCTATCATATTGCTTACAACCGGTATTTACCTCGAATCGGGTAGCAAAACGAATAAGGTCAATATGGGTACTGCTGCACTCAACAGTGTGCTTTCTAGTCAGATTAATCAGTTGTTAGGCAATATTAAAAACGGAAGTCTTTCGATGGGGTTGGAAAACCATGATGATGCCGAAACAGGCGGAACTGTTACCGATTATAGTTTTCGCTATTCTCAAAGACTTTTCAATAATCGAATCCGTGTTGTAGTAGGTGGAAAGATCTCTTCGGGCAAAAACACTTCGAGCGGTATAGAATCGTTTATTGATAATATATCGTTAGAATATCGGCTAGATGATATCGGTTCCCGTTATGTACAACTCTTTCATAATAAAAATTACGAGAGCATACTCGATGGTGAGATCACGGAAACAGGTGTCGGCTTATTATTCCATAAACGAGTAGATAAATTCGGAGAGTTGTTCATCTTTCGTAAGAAAAAAGAAAAATAGATGAAAAAGAAATCGATAATATTATATTTGATCGCTTTTATATCATTGGCGTCATGTTCTACAACCGCTCATTTACCTAAGGGGGATGTGCTTTATACCGGTCAGAAGAAGATGATCATTCAAGAGCCTTCTAATACAAAGATAGGCTCAATGTGTATGGAAGAGGTGAGTGCGGTACTAGCAAAGGCTCCAAATAACTCTTTCTTAGGGAGTTCAACGATGCGCTTTCCTATCCCGACAGGTTTGTGGATGTACAATGTGCTTTATAAATATGAGAATAGAGGAGGATTTGGACATTGGCTATTCGAACATTTGGCGGCTACTCCTGTATTGCTTACTTCTGTCAATCCGCCTGTTCGTACTAAGATTGCTACTAATATTCTGCATGATTATGGCTATTTTCGTGGTTCGGTAAAAGCCGATTTGTTTTATAAATCCAATGACAAAAAAGCAAAGGTGCGGTATACTGTGAAAATGGGTAATCCGGCCATTGTAGATACTGTCTATTACGAACATTTCAACAAAGGAATGCTTGGATTGATGAATAATGCTCGCCGTTTATCTCTTGTCTCACCTGACGATCAATTCAATGTACCTGACCTTGATCAAGAGCGTAGCCGTATCAATACACTCTTGCGAAATAGAGGCTATTATTATTTTAGCACAAATTATTTGAGCTATCAAGCAGATACCGTTCGTCATTCCGGTAAAATAAGTCTGAAACTGATACCTACAGCAGGCGCTCCTGAATATGCGTTTCGCCCATACTATTTGGGAGACGAATCCATTTATATTATGGGAAAGAATGGTGAAACTCCAGACCAGTATCTCTCATATGGAAATTTGAATATATACTATTACAATAAGCTTCAGCTAAAACCGAAGATGTTGTATCGTCGTATTAATTATCAATTGTTTACTAAAAATCCACAATTATTAAAACTACAGCATAGTCGGATTTATAATCAGCGTAGGCAATCTGTTATATTGGATAGATTTAGTCAAATAGGTATATTCAAATCAGTCACAGCTGAGTATATGCCTAGGGATACCGCTCAGCTTAATGATACTCTGGATGTATTATGGAAAGCTGTACTCAATAAGCCTGTTGAAATAGAATTACGTGCAAATGTTACTACTAAAAGCAACGATCAGACGGGACCTGGCGCGTCACTAATGTATACTAACTATAATATTTTTAAGGGTGGGGAGACGTGGACAACCAAATTGACAGGTTCTTACGAATGGCAGACAAGCAATGAATCAGGGAGCTCAATGCTCAATAGTTGGGAGTTTGGTGTTAATTCGGGATTGACCTTTCCTCGTGTGGTGTTTCCTCGATTAGGCAGGCGTGAATATGATTTTGATGCCAGTACTACCTTTAATATTAATTATGATCAGTTGAACCGTGCAAAATACTATCAGCTATTATCATTTGGAGGCAATGTCACTTATGACTTTCAACCTTCTCGATTTTATCATCATAGTATTACTCCGTTAAAACTTTCATTTAACGTACTGCAACACACTACTGCAGCATTCGATTCTATCTCTGTTAGAACTCCGGCGCTGTACGTCAGTTTGAAAAATAAGTTTATTCCTGCTTTTGAGTATTCATTGACCTATAACAATACGAATAGAAAGAATCGCAAAAATGGGACTTGGTGGAATATAGACTTTATGTCGAGTGGAAATGTAACCTCTTTGATATTCAGAGCTTTTGGACGTCCGCTTAGTGAGAAAAATAAAGATTTGTTCGGCTCTCCTTTTGCTCAGTTCCTGAAATTGAGTAGTGAATATCGGTATACTTGGGCTATTGATAAGAACCAAAGCCTTGTGTCGCGTGTCAATGCAGGTATCCTTTATAGTTATGGTAACTCTACAATAGCACCCTATAGTGAGCAATTTTATGTAGGTGGGGCCAATAGCATTCGCGCTTTTACTGTTCGTAGTATTGGTCCGGGTGGCTATCATCTAGATGGCGATTTAGCAAAATATTCCTATATAGAAGAAACCGGTGATATTAAGTTTGTGGCTAATACCGAATATCGGTTTCGTATAATGGGTAGTATATTTGGAGCATTGTTCCTGGATGCCGGTAATGTGTGGTTGTTGCGTGCAGATGAAAATCGTCCAGACTCTCAAATCAACGGAAAGAATCTTTTCAAACAGATAGCGCTAGGTACGGGGTGTGGCATTCGCTATGATATAGATTATCTCGTATTTCGTTTAGATGTCGGTGTAGCACTCCATGATCCCTGGGATACGGGTAAATCGGGTTATTATAATATTCCGAGCTTCAGGAAATCGCTCGGCTTCCATTTTGCTATCGGTTATCCGTTCTAGAATACATGAATGACACAATGATAAGGGCACTTTGATGAGCCCTTGTTGCATGTTTATGCGATACTTTAGATTCTCTAAAGATGAATTTCGGCTCCTCTCTGTTTGTTTACGCTTGCTTATGTGAACGCTTGTCTAAATTATATTAGGGTTCATTCTTTAATTCTTTGATGTCCGCTATTGATTTTTCTATGATCTTTAGAGAACGGAAGGTGCTACGGAATTTCAAAATGCAAGTATAAAAGACAATTGGCATAAGTATAATAAGAGTTATCCAAAACGATTTTTCTTTTAAAATATCTGTTGTCGTATGGAGCTCGAACATATAGAACGCAATGAATATAAAGGCTAATGGCATGCCTGTCATAATCCTGACTTTAAACCATTTGCGAAACATTAAAGTGCAATATGCAATTTCAGTAACGTCGCGTTGGCGTATATCCATCTGGTGGATATAATGTACCAGCATTATTTGGGTGAAAAGAGCATAAGAAAATAGTATCTCTGTCGCAACATTCATCATAGTACGTTGACCTATTTTGATCTCTTCATACATAAAAGGGAAAGTAATCATCAATATAGGAATGACCGCAGTCATCAACATAAACATTTTGAAAAGTTTCTCTTGAGCTGTTTGAGAGCGTTGTACAATCATTTCTTTTATCAATTGTCGATTGATGATCTCTGTTTTATCTAATTTTTTATTGAGTTCTTCCCAACTTCTTTTTATATTTTCAAGTTCCATTTTTATCCTCCAATTTATTGGTTTGCCATCTCTACAATTTTTGTTTTGATACGCTTCAACTTTGAAGCTATTGTGTTTCGATTTAAACCCATAATCTCTGCTATTTCATCGTAGGTTTTATCGTCTAACCAGAGCAATATTAATGCTCGCTCTAGCTTGTTAAGCATATTAATTAATCGATAGAGTTCCTTCAATTGTGCTGTTTTAGAAGTGTCTTCATAAACTTCAAGGTTATCAACTAATGCTACAGTCTTGGGGCGTGAGGATGATTTTCTATAGTAAGAAATACAAGTGTTCAATCCTATGCGGTAAATCCAACTTGATATCGAACTGTCACCTCTGAAAGTACAGAATCCCCGCCATAAATTTATGACAACTTCTTGATACAGATCATTCAATTCGAAACTGTTGGAGGCATACATATAACAGACCTTGTAAATGATCTGCTTATTCTGCTGGACAGTTGAAATGAATTCTTGTTCTAGTGCTGGATCTTTTTCCATTATTCAGTACGTACTTTATATTCGTTAGACGCAAAGATAGAGAAAAAGTTTTAGGGAGTTCTTTATTTTTTCGAAATCCGATGTGGCGGTGTCGGTTCATTAGTGCGACTTTCGAACCTGTAGCATAAACAGAGTTGTCGTATGTTCGTTTTTTCGGTGAGGTCCTTAAGTTTTTCAGAAAACGTATGGACGTCAACAAATTTAGGTCCATACGTGGTTTTAGATGGTAAGAGTCCATTGCTGCATTCCAAGATCATGAAATCTTCTGCATCTCAACCTTTGCCACCTCCGTATGACACCATACGGCGCTGCCATACAGTATGTTAACGATGCACCGTATACAACGCCAGCGAAAAAAGGTCCGAAAATAGGCTCTAGAGTATACTGTAGACTCCTCATTTTCAGCGGACCTCTGCTTAGAACAAGTCTAAACGATGGCTTACAGATAGCTGAAGAGCCGTTTTGCACATAGACAAGTGTGCCCCATTCATTGAGTACCTCATGTCACTTAGCCTTCTAGTTTTACTGATAAGCCAGAGACTTACATTCTCATTGGCGCAAGATTGCGTTGACCTAAAGTAGCGATGTTGATGCCGTCTTTCAGGACGTTTTAGAAGGTGAATATTCGTCAACATTCTGATACTATTTTAACCATACAGAAGTGGTACTCATTGATTTACTCAATCGACCTTATGTCCTCGAAAAATGATAAGGACGAACATAAAAATTCATAAGGACGAAACTAAAAGTTTATACATACAAACATTTATTTTCGTCCTTATGATTTTCTTGCTGTATATCAATTATTTACATCAAAAGCATTGATGCCTCGCTCTGATTCGATTTATATTCGAGTGCTGGGACAATAGCGTAAATAGTGCCCTGTAATGGCCTGTGACTTAGGTTCGGATAAGAAAGTATCAGAATATCTGGAACTGTTCACCTTGAAATTCACGTTCCCTTACAACTCATTAATATAAATTCAGTATTTTTTCGGATATAAGTAGCCAAAGCCATAATGCTTAGCCCCTATACTTTTATCAGTGAGCCATAGGCTTTTCGTGTCTAACATAAAAAAAAGAGTCATTCTATTTTATTAGAAATGATTCTCTTTTTTGGAGTGGTGCCTCTTGGAGTCGAACCAAGGACACACGGATTTTCAGTCCGATGCTCTACCACCTGAGCTAAGGCACCCTCTTTGTTTTGCGGTTGCAAAGGTAGATATATTTTTTGAAAGTGCAAGGGAAAAGTTCGTTTTTTCATATAATATTTTTCTTTGAAAGGTTTGCTAATCTCAAAAAATGGCGTACCTTTGCAACCACAATCGGAAAGTAGCGCAGTTGGTAGCGCACTACGTTCGGGACGTAGGGGTCGGGCGTTCGAATCGCCTCTTTCCGACTCGAAAAGCTCAACTTTATTGATGGTTGGGCTTTTTTTGTAACCTATTCTATTGTTTGCTATAGTGTTATATTTTGGCTCTGATAACGAAAAGCTATAATATATTCGGTAATACATTAAATATTTTGTAATTTTGCACCCAAAATTAAAAGTATATGGCAGAAAATAATACCATTTTAGGTAGACTGGATGGCCTTGTAGCTCGCTACGAGGAGGTTTCTACGTTGATAACAGACCCTGCGGTTATAGCTGATCAAAAACGATATGTGAAACTTACTAAAGAATATAAAGAGTTAGATGATTTGATGCAGGCTAAGAATGAGTATAAAAGACTGCTTGTCAATATTAGTGATGCAAAGGATATTATTGCGAACGAATCGGATGTTGATTTGAAAAATATGGCTCGCGAAGAGTTAGATATCAGTCAAAAACGAGTTCCGCAGTTGGAAGAAGAAATCAAGCTAATGCTTATTCCTGAAGATCCGGAAGATGACCGTAACGCTATTGTTGAAATACGTGGTGGCGCAGGAGGCGATGAGGCTGCTATTTTTGCCGGAGACCTATTCCGTATGTATACCAAATATTGTGAAATGAAAGGTTGGAAAGTGGAAGTCTCAAGTTTTAGTGAGGGGACAGTAGGCGGATACAAGGAAGTCGTTTTTACGGTAAAGGGAACAAAGGTCTATGGGACTCTGAAATATGAATCGGGAGTTCATCGTGTTCAGCGTGTTCCGATGACAGAGACTCAAGGGCGGGTGCATACTTCGGCTGCTTCAGTAGCTATACTGCCTGAAGCTCAACCTTTTGAGGTGGATATTAATGAAGGCGAAATAAAGTGGGATACTTTCCGAAGTGGAGGTGCCGGTGGACAGAATGTTAACAAAGTGGAATCTGGGGTACGTTTGCGTTACATGTGGAAGAATCCCAATACAAATGAAACTGAAGAAATACTGATTGAGTGTACGGAAACTCGTGATCAACCAGAGAATAAAGAACGAGCTTTGACCCGTTTGCGTTCCAGAATATATGATCAGGAACACCAGAAATATGTAGACGATATAGCGAAACGCCGTAAAACAATGGTTTCGACCGGTGATCGCTCTGCCAAAATTCGAACATATAATTATCCTCAAGGACGAATAACTGATCATCGTATTAATTATACAATCTATAATTTGTCTTCATTCATGGATGGCAACATTCAAGACTGCATTGATCATCTTATCGTTGCAGAAAATGCCGAACGGATGAAAGAAAGTGAATTGTAAAAGCATACTTATTAAGAAAGAAAGCTTTTCCTCTTAATAAAAGATGCATTAGAATCGAAATGAATAATATATGTAGGTAAATGGATAAACAGCAATTATTTGAAAATATAAGATCCAAAAAAAGCTTCCTTTGTGTTGGCTTAGATACAGATTTGAAGAAAATACCTCAGCATTTGTTGGAAGACGAAGATCCTATATTTGCTTTCAATAAAGCTATTGTAGATGCTACTGCAAAATACTCTATTGCTTATAAACCAAATCTCGCTTTTTATGAAGCTTTTGGCGTTAAGGGTTGGATCGCTTTAGAAAAGACTGTTGAATATATACGTACCAATTATCCTGATCAGTTTATTATTGCTGATGCCAAACGGGGCGACATAGGCAATACCTCGGCGATGTATGCTCGTTCTTTCTTTGAAGATCTAAAAGTCGATGCACTAACAGTGGCTCCTTATATGGGAGAGGATAGTGTTACGCCTTTTATGGCCTATGAAGACAAATGGATTGTACTGTTGGCTTTGACAAGCAATAAGGGGTCGCAAAATTTTCAATTTTCTGTTGACAGTAACGGCGAACGTCTTTTTGAGAAAGTCTTGAAGGTCTCTCAGCAATGGGCATCTGAAGATAAGATGATGTATGTGGTGGGGGCAACTCAAGGGAAAGCTTTTGAGAGTATTCGTCGTATTGTACCCAATCATTTTTTGTTGGTGCCGGGTGTTGGTGCCCAAGGTGGTTCGCTGGAGGAAGTTTGTAAATATGGAATGAATAAGCAGTGTGGGCTGATTGTTAATTCTTCTCGAGGTATTATTTATGCCGATGACAGTAAAGACTTTGCAACATTTGCTGCCCAAGAAGCGCATAAACTACAACAGCAAATGGAAGCTCAATTGGCTGCAAACAAGCTATTGTAATCTAAATATATGTTTCAATGATTCAGAAACGTAAAATAGTAAATGATCCGGTATTCGGTTTTATAAATGTTTCAGAGGGATTGCTGCTGGATATTATAAATCATCCATATATGCAACGATTGGCTCGTATTAAACAAATGGGACTTTCGTCTGTCGTATATCCGGGTGCCCAGCATACAAGATTTCAGCATTCTTTAGGAGCATTCTATTTGATGAGTGAGGCCTTGTTGCATCTATCTGCAAAAGGAATTGAAATAACAAAAGATGAAGCAGAGGCTGTTGAAGCTGCTATATTAATGCACGATTTAGGGCATGGTCCATTTTCTCACGTCTTGGAAGAGGTTATCGTAACTGGTATTTCGCATGAGGAAATATCGCTGATGCTGATGAATCGTATGAATATAGAGATGGGAGGGAAGCTGGATCTGGCTATAAAAATATTTAAAGATGAATACTCCAAGCGTTTTTTACATCAATTGGTTAGTGGCCAATTGGATGTAGACCGATTGGATTATTTGAGGCGTGATAGTTTTTATACTGGTGTTGTAGAAGGTAATATAGGTTCTGCTCGTATTATTAAAATGCTGGATGTGAAAGATGATCATTTGGTTATTGAATCGAAAGGTATTTATTCAATAGAAAATTTTCTAACTGCCCGTCGCTTAATGTATTGGCAGGTTTATCTTCATAAAACATCCGTATCGTGTGAACAAATGCTTATTAAAACATTGCTCCGCGCTAAAGATTTGGCACAAAAAGGTGTAGAACTGTTTTGTTCGCCAGCATTGAAATATTTTCTTTATAACGATATCTCAAAATCATCTTTTCTTTCCAAAGAACAGTGTTTGGAACATTTTGTCAACTTGGATGACAGCGATGTATGGTGTGCGTTGAAAGTGTGGAGTTCCCATTCTGATAAAATATTATCAAGGCTTAGCAGTGATATTATTAATCGACGTATATTTAAAGTAGAGATCACAGACAAACAAGTAAGTGAGGAGAAAATAGCTTCACTTCAAAAACGTATTGCTACTGCTATGAATATCACTCTTGATGAAGCGGATTATTTCTTTACTATTCATTCAATAGAGAAAAATATGTATGATGAAAAGGACGACAGTATCGATATTATATATAAGGATGGGACAATAAAAAATATTGCAGAAGCATCGGATATGTTAAATATTTCGTTGCTATCTAAGAAAATCAGAAAAAACTATCTTTGCTATTTGAGATTACTTAACGAATAAAAAAAATTAAAGAATGGCAATGATATGATAAAAAAAAGTACGTTATTTGCAGACCAAACGCGTTGGTTTGACTGCAAAAATGTAAGTAAATCAATATTATAAACTATAGAAATTATGGAATTTTCGGCTAAACAGATTGCTGCATATCTCAAAGGTGAGGTCGTTGGTAATGAAAACGCAACAGTTCATACTTTTGCTAAGATAGAAGAAGGGGTGCCGGGCGCTATTTCCTTTCTATCAAATCCGAAATATACATCTTATATCTACGACACTAGATCGTCGATAGTATTGGTAAACAGAACATTTGAACCTGAACATGAAGTGAAAGCTACTTTGATAAAGGTTGATAATGCCTATGAAAGTTTGGCTCAATTGCTTACTTTATATGAAGCATCCAAACCGAAGAAATTCGGTATTGATTCTTTAGCTTTTGTTGCTTCGACGGCAACGATTGGTCAGAATGTTTATATCGGAGCTTTTGCCTATATCGGCGAAAATGCTGTGATTGGTGATAATACTCAGATTTATCCTCATTCTTTTGTGGGCGACAATGCTAAAGTAGGTAATGATACATTAATTTATTCGAGTGTTAATATTTACCATGATTGCCGTATAGGTAATAATTGTATCCTTCATTCCGGCTGTGTTATTGGTGCTGATGGTTTCGGCTTTGCTCCTGCTAAAAGCGGGTATGATAAGATACCTCAAATAGGTATCGTTGAGATAGAAGATAATGTCGAAATTGGTGCTAATACTTGTGTCGATAGAGCAACAATGGGACATACTGTTGTTCATTCCGGTACAAAGCTTGATAATCTTATTCAGATAGCTCATAACGATGAAATCGGCTCTAATACGGTGATGGCCGCTCAATGTGGTATTGCCGGCTCTACGAAAATCGGTAGTTGGTGTATGTTCGGCGGTCAGGTAGGTGTTGCCGGTCATATTCATATTGGAGATAAGGTCTATTGTGGAGCTCAGGCAGGTATCGGTAGTAACGTGAAATCTGAACAAACTATTATTGGCTCACCTGCGTATGATGCAAAGGGATGGATGAAATCATCAGCCGTTTTTAAGCGTTTGCCAGATATGTATTCCGAGTTGAATGCGATGCGTAAAGAGATAAATGAATTAAAAGAAAAACTTAATAAATAAAGATGATAAAACAAAAGACTCTAAAAGAAAGCTTCACTCTGAGTGGTAAAGGGCTTCATACAGGAAAAAATGTAACTGTTACTTTGAATCCTGCTCCTGATAACTTTGGCTATAAAATAGAGCGTACAGATGTAGAGGGGCATCCTGTCATTGAAGCTATTGCCGATAATGTCGTAGAGACGACTCGTGGCACTGTCGTTGAAGAAAAAGGAGTTCGCGTCAGCACTATTGAACATGGCATGGCTGCGCTTTATGCATCTGGTATTGATAATTGCCTTATTCAGGTCGATGGTCCCGAATTTCCTATCTTGGACGGAAGTGCTAAATATTTTGTGGAAGGAATTGAAAAGGTCGGGACTGTAGAGCAGAATGCCATAAAAGATTTTTTCATTATTAAGTCTAAACTGGAGTTCCGTGATGAGAATACGGGCTCTTCTATTATTGTTCTGCCTGATGAGAATTTCAGTCTGAATGTGCTTATTTCTTATAATTCAGAAATCCTTCCCTATTCGTATGCCACGTTGGAAGATATGAGTAAGTTTAAGGAAGAAATTGCTGCTAGCCGTACTTATGTCTTTGTTCGTGAAATAGAACCTTTGCTCTCTGCAGGGCTTATTAAAGGAGGTGACTTGGATAATGCCATCGTCATATATGAGAAACAGATGCCTCAGGAGAATTTCGACAAACTTGCTGATGTAATGGGGGTGCCTCATATGAATGCCAATCATGTTGGATATATTAATCATCGTCCCCTGGTATGGGCAAACGAATGTGCCCGTCATAAGTTGCTCGATATTATCGGCGATTTGGCTTTGATAGGCAAACCTATTCGCGGACGTATTATTGCCACTCGGCCGGGGCATACTATTAATAATAAATTCGCTCGTCAGATGCGACGTGAAATCCGTAAGCATGAGATTCAAGCTCCTGTTTACGATTGTACTAGAGAACCGTTGATGGATGTGAAACGCATTCGTGAACTTCTTCCTCACCGTTATCCGATGCAACTTGTTGATAAAGTCATTGAAATTGGTGCAAATTATATTGTGGGTATCAAAAATGTTACTGGTAATGAACCGTTCTTTCAGGGACATTTTCCACAAGAGCCTGTGATGCCTGGGGTGTTACAAGTTGAAGCAATGGCACAGACGGGAGGCTTATTGGTCCTTAATTCTGTAGACAACCCCGAACAATACTCTACCTATTTTATGAAAATAGATGGGGTGAAATTTCGTCAGAAGGTTGTACCTGGTGACACTTTAATATTTAAAGTTGCGCTTGAAGCTCCTATACGCCGTGGTATTTCAACAATGAAAGGTTATGCTTTCGTTGGGGAGAAGGTGGTTTGTGAGTGCGAGTTCATGGCGCAAATAGTGAAAAATAAATAAATATTTAAATAAGATTTATGATAAATCCATTAGCTTATATACATCCTGATGCTAGAATCGGAGAAAATGTTGAGATTGGTCCGTTTGTATATATCGATAAAAATGTAGTTATTGGCGATAATAATATCATTATGGCCAATGTCAATATTTTATATGGTTCTCGAATTGGCAACGGAAATACCATTTTCCCGGGAGCTGTTATTGGCGCTATTCCACAAGATTTGAAGTTTCGTGGTGAAGAAACCACTGTCGAAATAGGAGACAATAATAAAATTCGAGAAAATGTGACGATCAATCGTGGTACTGCCGCAAAAATGAAAACGGTTGTCGGTAATAATAATTTGCTGATGGAAAGTGTGCATGTCGCTCATGATTGTATTATTGGCAGTAACTGTATTATTGGCAATAGTACAAAATTTGGTGGAGAGGTTGTTGTGGATGATAATGCTATTATCAGCGCATCGGTGCTATCTCATCAGTTCTGCCATATTGGTGGTTATGTAATGGTTCAAGGTGGGGCGCGTTTCAGTAAAGATATTCCGCCTTTCATTATTGCTGGTCGTGATCCGATAGAATATTCGGGTATCAATCTGGTAGGATTGCGTCGTCGGCAATATAGTGATGAACAAATAGAAGATATTCACAATGTATATCGTCTTATTTATCAAAGTGGATTGAATATCACAGAAGCTTTAGCAAAGGTCGAAAAAGAAGTCCCGATGAGTAAGGATATTGAATATATTGTGAATTTCATACGCAGTTCGAAACGCGGTATTATAAAGTAGGAAAAGATTTTAAAAGAACTGATATGATTTATAAATTTAGATTGGTATCCGACGAGTCAGATGACTTCGTCCGTGAGATTGAAATTGATCCGGATGCTACATTTTATGATTTTCATGTAGCAATTCTTAAAAGTGTGGGTTATGCCGATGACGAACTGACTTCCTTTTTTATCTGCGATGAGAATTGGGAACGCGAAAGGGAAATTACATTCGAAAGAATGGATGATTCATATAGTGAAGAAGAATCGTATACGATGAAAGATACTCGTTTGAGTGATTTTATTGAAGAGAAAAAACAAAAATTGACTTATGTCTTTGACGTTCTTACGGAACGTAGCTTTTTTATTGAACTTGCAGATTTTGTTACCCATAAAGAGATTAAAGAAGCCAAATGTGTTCGTTCGGAAGGCGAACCTCCTAAACAAAAGGTCGATTTTGATGAAAATGTCTCATCCATTAATCTAAACAGTGTGACGGATGATTTGGGCGAGAACTTCTATGGAGATAATGAATATAACGAAGAAGATCTTGACCAAGAGGGATTTGGAGTAGATGGAGAAAACAATTCCTTCTAGAAAAAAGCCTACACTTCTCGTATTGATAGGACCTACAGGAGTGGGCAAGACAGAAATCAGTATTCGCCTTGCCCAATTGCTTCATACAGATATTATATCAGCTGATTCACGTCAGCTTTATGCCGATTTGAAGATAGGTACGGCGGCACCTACCATGGAGCAACTGGCAATGGTAAAGCATCATTTTGTAGGTACTCTCAAGCTCGATGATTATTATAGTGCTGCACGCTTTGAGTCGGAAGTAATTGCACTTCTTAATACACTTTTTGGAGAAAAAGAAACCGTAATCATGACCGGAGGCTCGATGATGTATATCGATGCTGTATGTAAGGGAATTGATGATATTCCTAATATTCCGGAAGATGTACGTACTATGATAAAACAGCGTTATAGGGATGAGGGATTGGATCATTTGTGTGCTGAGTTGAAACTTCGTGATCCGGAGTATTATAGGCAAGTTGACTTGAAGAATCCAAAGAGGGTCATTCATGCGTTGGAGATCTGCTATACTACTGGAGCGACTTACAGTTCACTACGAACTCGTCCTAATAAAAAACGTTCATTTGATATATTGAAAATTGGATTGACTCGTCCTCGCGAAGAACTTTATGAACGTATCAACCAGCGGGTAGATAAAATGATGGAGCAAGGACTTCTTGACGAAGTGCGTCGGGTTTATCCTTATCGGGCAAGCAATTCTCTTAATACGGTAGGATACAAAGAGCTCTTCAATTATTTGGACGGAACGTGGACGCTACCTTTTGCGATAGAGAAGATAAAGCAGAATTCTCGCATTTATTCTCGAAAGCAGATGACATGGTATAAGAAAGATGATAGTATACATTGGTTTCATCCCGAAAATGACAAAAAGGAGATTATAGACTACATATCGTCTATTATATTTCAAAGAAATAGTATATAACTGTCATATTAAATGTGTAATTTTGCAGCCGATTTATTAATTCTTATTTTATCGCTATGTTTTTAGGAAACAGTTGCAAACAAGAGCGCATAGTGCCTTTCGGATTGATGGGTATTTTTATGGCGATAGGTATTGTTTATGGAGATATAGGTACTTCCCCTTTATATGTAATGAAAGCTATCGTTACAGGACTACTTCCGGGACGGCTCTATACAAAACCCGATTATATAATCGGATCTATATCTTGCGTTATCTGGACATTAACGATACAGACTACTGTTAAGTATGTTATTGTGACACTTCGAGCTGATAATAAAGGTGAGGGAGGAATTCTTTCTCTGTTTGCTCTTATCCGAAAAAAATATCGGTGGACTTACGTCATTGCTATCATAGGAGCTGCTACGTTGCTCGCTGATGGGGTTATCACCCCTGCTATTACAGTGACTTCGTCTGTCGAAGGACTTGGACATTTGTTTCCGTCTATTCCTGTAGAGTTTGTTGTTGTCATCATCATTTTGGCATTGTTCCTTATTCAGCCTTTGGGCACTGCCCGTCTCGGCAAATCTTTTGGCAAGGTGATGTTTATCTGGTTTCTCATGCTGGGAGCACTGGGTATTTTCTCGTTTTTTCAATATCCCGCTATCATCAAGGCTTTTAACCCTTACTATGCGATTAAAGTGTTGATAGATGTTCCCGATGCTTTTATTATATTGGGTGCCGTATTCCTTTGTACAACTGGAGCAGAGGCCCTTTATTCCGATTTGGGTCATTGCGGATTGCACAACATTCGTATCTCGTGGATATTTGTCAAGTCTACTTTAATTATTAATTATCTGGGGCAGGGAGCTTGGATATTGAAGCATCCGGCTGAAGTTGCATCTGGCGCAAATCCTTTCTTTGGTATTATGCCGTCTTGGTTTACTCTGGTCGGAGTGATAATGGCTACTTTGGCTGCAATTATTGCCAGCCAAGCACTTATTAGCGGCTCGTTTACGATTGTCAGCGAAGCTATATCGTTGGATCTTTGGCCCAACATTCGCATTAAATATCCTACTCAAGTAAAGGGGCAGATGTTTATTCCTCAAATAAATTATACATTAATGGTGCTTTGCATTATTATTGTACTCGTTTTCGGGTCTTCTTCGAATATGGAGGCGGCATACGGGTTGTCTATTACCATTACCATGTTGTCGACCACATTATTGCTTTTTATCTATTTCCATTTCAAGCGCTATTCGATGTGGATAAGTATACCACTCACATCTTTTTTCATTACCATTGAGTCTGGATTCTTCATTGCCAATATGTTTAAATTCTCTCATGGTGGTTGGGTTACAATACTTATTGCTGGCTGTATCTTCTTTTTGATGTTTAGTTGGTATAATGGGCGCCGCATTAAAAATCATTATTCCAAATACGAACCTATTGCGCCTATTATTGATACGCTCAAAGAGGTCTGCGAAGATAAGACTATTCCTAAATTTGCAACTCATTTGGTATATGTTACCCGGGCGAAGTACAATGATGACATTGAGAGCAAAATAGCATATTCTCTTGTTAATAAACAACCCAAACGTGCCGATACTTACTGGTTTGTGTATCTATATCGTAGCGACGAACCCTATTTCTTTAAATATGATGTGACAACATTTGTTCCGGGCAAGATGTTTCGCCTTGATGTATACTCCGGTTTTAAACAGGGAGTGCACATGGATCGTTTTGTTCATCGTATTTGTGCAGAGATGGCCGAAAAAGGACAGGTCGATTTGTTGAGTAGGTATCCTTCTCTTCGTAAACGAGGTGTTGAAGGCGATTTTCGCTTTGTAGTTGTCAATCGTTTTGCCCGTAATATTCAATTGCCGGCTTATAAGAAAACGATCTTGCTACTGTATTATTGGATCAAACGTTGTGCCACATCCGATACTCAAATGCTCGATCTTGATCCTTCTGTCGTAACGTTGGAATATGTGCCTCTTAAAACGCTTGAATAATTTGCTTAAACTTTGTCGCTAAACTTACGATTGTCTGCATTTTGAATGTTTGTAGCGGGATGAAACAATCTCTCTGAAGATACCGTCGTATGTTTGTTTTCTCAGGTGCCCTAAAGTAGTCTACCTTTTTTAGGGAACTACAGTCCTCCAAAACAGACGTATGTCGCCGCCATAACTAACGGATGTTGTAGAAGAAACTAACGTTAGTTATCATGACAACTAACGTTAGTTACCGCAGTAACTTCTGTTAGTTATGGCTGCGACATACGTCTGAAACCGAACTTAAGCGAACTTATATCCCCAAAATTAAATTGTGAATCCAAATGAGAGATTCGAAGATCAAGATTGGTATCCAAAAGTAGGGTTTGTGTAATTTGCCTTCTATGTATTTGTACACATCGACCAATAAGTGTCGTCTTAAAACGAAATCATGTATCAGTAGGATAGGTAGGATACAGCTTGCTGCGAGAACAATCAGGCAATTAGGGTTAAGAAGTAGCGCTTTGCCAATATGCCCTTGGCAGAGGTAAATGCAGGCACGTGTTGTACCACATCCCGGGCAGGAAAGATGAAAAAACAGTTTAGAGGGGCAGAGGATAATATCTGCCCGTTGTCCTAAACTGAAAGAATAAAATAACCAACTATAACCTCCTATGCAGAGTGCTGTAAAGAGAATATATAACTGACGGGAATTCATTAAAAAGCCATCGTTACAATCAGCTTTTTATAGTTTTCCGATTTTGCTGCATCCATTATTAAAAACCAATCTACAATTGTCCATATGCCGAGTCCGCCACAAGTGATCAGTTTACCTATGCCTAAACCTATATGTCCCAGATAGAATCTATCAATTCCTAGAGCTCCTACTAAAACAGAAAGAATAATAGCTGTTAAAGTGCTTTTGAATTGTAGCATGGATAATTGACTCCATTTGCTATCGTCGAGGTTTGCTAAATGGTCGTGGATCATAGGTAATGATTCTTCTGGAAAATACTTTCCGTTGGTCATGATAAACATGTCTACTTTTTGTGCATCCATAATGATGAATATTTGTTTGTTATAAATAAGAACTGTTTTTATATAATAATCTTCTCTTTTGTTAGACTGAATAAAGGAATAAAAAGTTGCATGGTTTGTTATTTATTTATACTCCTGCCACTCTTATCTCACTTTCTGTTCGCGACTTCCTTATTACTTGTATTTGTGCCGGAATCCTCTCTCGAAGTATTTCTACGTGGCTGATAATGCCTACCTTTCTTCCTGTTCTGTGCAGATTTTCAAGTACTTTCATCACCGTGTCAAGGTAGTCCGAAGAAAGAGTCCCGAAGCCTTCATCTATAAACAGAGTGTCGATCTGAATTTTTTCTTCCGATAGGGAAGATAGTCCCAAGGCTAAGGCTAGAGAAACGATGAAACTTTCGCCTCCCGAGAGTGTTGTGCATGGTCTCGAAGTCCCCATCTCATTATCTTCAACAGCTAGTGCAAAGGATTCGGGAGCACATTGAAGTCTGTATCGGGGATATAGGTTGCGTAGGTGCTGATTGGCCTTCTCCAATAAGAAACGAAATGAAATTTGTTGGGCGGCTTTGCTGAATCGATCGAGACCGAAAAGAGTATCGAGAGCTGTCCAATTGTCATAATTCTTTTTTTTGTAATTGCATTCTTCGAGCAGTTTTGTTCGTTCATCACTCGATGTTGTGTCATTGTTCATCTGTTGCATCAGGCTACCTACCAAACTCTGCTTCCCACCTTTCAGCGTGTCTTTTTCTTTTTTAATTTCATGTAATGAGTCCAATGTCTCTTTTTCAGTGGGCTTATTCGTTTGTTCCTGCAATCGTTTGATGCTTTCTTGGAGCTGTTCTATTATGCCTTTTGCACGTATATACTTTTCTTTTATCGCATCTGTTTCTTGCCTCGATTGATTAATCAAGTCACTCTTTAACAGCGACAACGCAAGCAATTCGTCTTCGCCCAGCTTCTCTTCAACGTGCGTAGCCTCATAATATTCAATTGGTTCTATCTTTAGGCTGTTTAGCTGTTGTGTTGCTTGTTCGTTTGCTCGTTTTTGATTGATCGATTCTTTTATCTGTGCCACAAATGCAGAAAATAATTCGGCTAAGTTTTCTTTATATTGGATGTTACCGGCATTGTTTTCTTCTATATCTTTCCAATCGGGCATGAGGGTCATGATTGCTTCGATAGATTTTTCGGAACTATCTACATTGCTTTTTATGGTGTTTATGGTATTGCGCAATATAGGCAGATCGAGTTTGCAGTTTTGGTATTGCTTACTCTCTTCCATCAGCTGTTGTTCAAATCGTTCTTTATGGGCAGTCCATCGTTCTTGCCAGTTTTGCCAGCCGATGAGTTTGTTTAGAATTGCCGTTTTGTTCTCGATGGTCTTTATATTGCGTTCGATCAATGCTTTGTTTTGCTCTATATTTGCTTGGGCACGTTCAATGGAATTGAGTTGATTCTTATAAGCATCTTTGCGTTGCTGAAGCTCTGATTCAAACATTTCCAAGCCTTTTTGCAGTCTCTGCAAGGCCAATTCCTGCTCTTTTATACCATTTAAATTGGTATCGATGGCTTTGATGCGCTGGGCTCTTGTTTGCTGAGCTTCTACCAATGCTTGCAGACTGTCTTCGAAGGATAGCTTGGGTGTGTATTTGTCATAGAAAAGTTGCCATTCCCTATCTGCATTTGTCTTACTTGATATTAGTTGAGGTAGAATAGTGTCTTGCGTATTTCTTAATTCTTTCTCCTTCAATTCTATGTTGCTCGTTGCTATAGCTAATTGTTGTTGGGCTTTGTCCTTTTCTTTTTCTGCATCGTCACGCATCTGTTTAGCTTGTTCGTACAACCCAATTAAAATGGTTTCGGGTTGAACGCTGTGTTCCAGACTGCCACATATCGGACAGGGCTCTCCTGCTTTAAGCGATTTGCGAAGTAGTTTGGCACACTCATCAATTGTTAGTTTTTTAGTTTCGAATGCCTCTAGTTGGACTTTATATATCTTTTTAGCACTTTCGCTCTTTTTCTGAGCAATGTCGGCTTCTTGCTTCAGCTTTGTACATTCGGATCTTAAATTTGTTATTTTATTTTGTGCCTCTTGCAGTGCTTTGGCAGCTGTAGATGCTGTACCCCATTTGGCTTTTGCCGATTCAAGATCTGTAAGTTCTATCGATAGGGCATTTCGCTTTTGCTGTAGTTCTTCTTTGTTCGATTTTTCAATTTCTCGTTGTTTGCTATCGCACAGTGTCTTTTGTTCAAGGACTTTGTCCGATAAACTATTGCGTTTATCTTCGATCTCTTTCAGTGTCTTGTTCCAAGTAATTGTTTGTTTGTCTATCGATTCGTTCTTTTCTTTATATTCGCTGATGTCTCTTTCCAACTGCGTTATAGCACCCAATTCTGCAACAATCGTTTGTTGGTTTTCATACACCTTTTCATTGGCTCTCAATCTATTCCAATCTTCTTCTTTTCGATCCAACTCTTGTTTCTTAAGAGACAATTCCTGTCTGGCTCTTCCCAATAACGAAATGTAGCGAATGTAGTCTTTTTGATAAACGGCGACAGATTCTGCGTGCTTTCTGTTCGTCTCTTGCTGCTTGATGATGTCTTGCAGGCATTGTCTTAGTTTCACTGTATCATCCCATAGCTGCACTTCGTGTAACTTTCTGGTATTCTCCTCACTATTCATCAATAAGCCAATCTTCTCGAATTCGTTCTGTACGTCATCGAGTTCTGACTGGTATTCTATGAACGATTGCTTCCATGTTATTTTAGCCTCTATTCCCTCAATCTCTATGTTTAAGTTTTCGATGTCGCTTTTTGTTGAGGCTATTTGTGTGAGTTTCTCTTCTTTTTCTTCATCGGTGAGTAGATGAATAGCTTCTATGCGTTGTCTTGTTTGATACAGTTCTGCCTCTACTTGGATCTTTTTGTTGTGGATATAGTTTCCGGTCTTATTGTAAATATCCATCTGAGTCAATGACTCCAATATATTCGATTTCTCTTTTTCGTCTGCCGTAAGAAACTTGTTGAATTGTCCTTGCGCCAACATAAACATTCTTGTGAAACGCTCAAAGTCCAATCCGATAATGTCTTTAATTCGGATATTTACTTCATCTACCTTTGTTGCTATTGTTTCGTCGGTATTTAGATTTCTCAATAGGCGCTCTATCTTTTGGAGTTTACCGCTCGGCTTATTGTGCGCTCTGCGTATCATCCAATCCGCTTCGTACCTCACTCCGCCTTCTTCAAAAAGTAGATGGATGTAACCTTCACCGGTTCCTTTTCTCAGGAAGTTACTTAAATCGCCTACCTTTCGGTCTTCGTAATATTCATTACTATTGGGCATGGTCGGTACTTTATTGTAGAGTGCCATGCAGATAGTGTTGAGTATGGTGCTTTTTCCTGCTCCCGTCTCACCGCATATAAGGAATAGTGGCTCGCGTGCGATGATACTATTCTCAAAGTCTATTGTCGATTGAGTGATCGATGTTATATTGTGAATTTCCAGCTTCAGCAGTTTCATTGTTCATCCTCCTTTGTCTCTGTAGCCCCTTCTTCGACGGCTTCTTTCATACATTCGATTAACTCTTCAGGCATTTCTTCTTGTCTTTTTATCTTGTAGCTCCTTTTGGCAACTTCTATGGGCGAGATCTTTCTCAATTCGTCTAGCGAGTGAATCATATTGCCGTCTTCTTCAGGAGTCTCTTGCTGTTTCCTTACTTGCAACAATCTACAGAGTCTTAATTTGGTTTTATCTTTCAGACACGAATTGGCTTCATCGAACATATCTGTAGGCATTACCCCTTCTGACAGAATATTGGCTCGTAGATATGCCGGCTTATCATCGGGATAGTTTGATAAGACTTCCTTTACTTCCTCGAATGGCGCAGGTTTCTCGGGTATGGTACATATGGCGATCGGCGGATTGATTTCTATCTTTCGTACCGTAGACATCCGTTCTTTCTCAAATTCTACTATTGTTACGCTGTGCGGATAGTTCTCGTCAAAGCTCATCGGTAATACAGATCCACTGTAACGTACGTTGTCTGCTCCTATGTGCTGCGCATGGTGTATATGTCCCAATGCGACATAGGCGATGCCATCGTCCCAAATGTCTACCGGAACGCTGTCCATGGCTCCTATTGCTACATCATGTCCCGTCAAATCACTGTTCGTCATGGTCAGATGCCCCATTGCTATGATGGGTTGTCCCGAAGTACGCATCTCGTTTGCGATATTGAACAGCCTGTTGTAAAAAGCACGCACTCTTTCGCTATAGCAATCATTCTCGGTAGCGGGATAGCTGCTGCTATGCATATAAGGCACAGCCAATACCCAACCGGATATTTGTCCGTTTTCATAGATGGGCACGATCATTTGTTGCATGTCAATCTCACCTTTTTTTCGAACTGGAGTGCCTATTACAGTGACTCCGAATTCTTTCCAAAGTATGCCGGCAGATGCTAGCCGAGAAGGTGAGTCATGATTTCCTGCGGTGATGATGGTCTGCAAACCTTCGTTCTCTTGTTGTATTCGGAGCAACTCTTTATTGTACATTGTTACAATGGCATTTGATGGAGTAGCAACATCGAAGATATCTCCGGATACAAGCATCGCATCCGGTTGCTCTTTTTTTATGATCGTCCGAAGTTGGCAGAAGAATTCGCGAAACTCCTCTTCTCTGTTAAAGTTATAAAACGACTGTCCCAAATGCCAATCGGATGTATGGAGTATTTTCATTGATGTTTATTAATTTGTGGCTAAGATAAGGAATATTTCGGCAATATAAGGCCCCTAAATGACCTTTTTTTATTATGTTTCTTATCGTAAGTTCTATTGGTGGCAAATCTCTTGATGCTTAATTATTGTTAATGCTCTAATCTCTTTGCTATAGAAGAGTGTTATAATAAAAATAAGGGAAGAACATGTCTCTTTTGAGATTCTTCATCAATTTGAGACCTCTCAGAATATAGTTTCTTAGATTTCTCAGTTTTCCGATTGTTAATTTAAAATTCATTCAAAAACCATATAAAAGTATGAAAAATAGTTCTTTAGATGATAATAAAAAGAGAATAAATCGTTATTGTTATGTTGCTTTGCTATTCTTAATCCTGTTTTTTACATCTTCTCAAGTTTATTCACAAACGATTAACGAACAGTGGGTTAAAAGCAATTATTCCAAACGCGAAGTAATGATTCCGATGCGTGATGGCACTCGGTTGTATACTGCTATTTACGAACCTTGTGCTCACAATCAGAAATATCCTATTTTGATTTATCGTTCGCCCTATGGTTCCCATCCTTATGGTTCAGATTTTAATGCTTCTTTGTGGAATTCTCTGAAAGGGTATATTCAAAAGAAATATATTATAGTTTATCAAGATGTCCGTGGCAAAAGGATGAGTGAGGGAGAGTACGAGAATATCCGCCCCATACATTTGCTTGTTCCAAAGGGTCAGACAGACGATGCTACCGACATGTACGATACCGCCGATTGGTTGTTGAAGCATACTTGTAACAATAAATGTATTGGCGTTACCGGTTCTTCCTATCTGGGCTATTATGCATTGACTGCCGCTCTCTCCAAGCATCCTGCAATTAAGGCCGTATGTCCTCAAGCTCCTATCGGAGATTGGTTTATGGGCGATGATATTCACCATAACGGCGCATTGATGCTCACCGATGCTTTCAATTTTTTATCAGGCTTTGATCGTCCTCGTCCCGTTCCTTCCAAAGGGGATTATCCGTATAAGAACTATTACAAGAATGATGAATATTCCTTTTTTCTAAAGGCTGGCAATGTTGCCAATCTGACAAGTATGTTGGGCGATTCAATTCGTTTTTGGAGTGAGATGATTCAACACCCCGATTATGACAACTGGTGGAAAGAGCGTTGTCCTTTTGCTTTGTATAAGAATGTCGACGCTGCAGTTCTTGTCGTCGGAGGATTGTTCGATGCCGAAGATGCTTATGGTACTTGGAATTCTTATAAGGCACTCGATTCCAAACGATCCGGCAAACCTCTATTCCTTTTAATAGGTCCATGGCAGCATGGAGGTTGGAGGGGACAAGGCAATTATCTGGGTGATATAAGATTTGGAAACACCGATTTGAATAAATCGTTCGAAGATGCAGAACAGCAGTTCTTTGACTATTATTTGTTAGGAGAGGGAAGTTTTAATCAAACGCCAAAAGCGACCGTTTTCTTTACGGGCGAAAACCAATGGCGTCATTTTAGTGAATGGCCTACGCCGAATTGCCAGCCTACTCCGATCTATCTCAACGAACAAGATGCCTTGACATTCTCTGCTCCAACCGATGAACATTCGTACAGCGAATATCTTTCCGATCCTGATAAACCGGTGCCTTATACCAAGAAAAGTTCTCACAATCGTCCGGTCGAATATATGACAGAAGATCAACGGTTTGCTTCGACTCGTCCGGATGTCGTTACATTCGAAACAGAGCCATTACAAGACAATCTAACTTTGGGAGGAGAACTCACTGCCGATTTGTGGGTGAGTGTATCTACTACCGATGCCGATTTTGTTGTAAAATTGATAGATGTGTTCCCCGATGATTTCAAATATAATGCAGCTGTGGATGGCGAAGGAAACAAAAGTAAAACCTTGATGGGAGGTTATCAGATGTTGGTACGGGGCGACTTGATGCGCGGGCGCTACCGAAACAGTTTTGAACATCCTCAGGCTTTTGTTCCTAGCAAACCCGAAAGAGTGACTTTCAAACTGGCAGATGTAGCTCATACCTTTCTCAAAGGACATCGTGTGATGGTGCAGATTCAAAGCTCGTGGTTCCCATTGGTTGATCGTAATCCGCAACAATTTGTTGATATATACCGTTGTAGTGATAAAGACTTTATTCCGTCCAATATTAAGATATTTCATCAGAAAGATAAACCATCCAGATTGCTTTTGCCGATCTTAAAATAGTCTGTTTCAGCTTCGGATTTTGTTTCGTTGATAATAAATAATTCACTTATTCTGCCGGGAAGTGTGTACAATGATCTGTAGGCGACTGCGAAATTTTATTGTTTTTTTGCCAATTATTGTTGTCAAAAAGCAGAAATACGTTTACTTTTGTTGTCATAATAATATCTAACCTTGTAATATCATTTAAAGATGAAGAATAGTATTCTGGCAATTGCAGGACTTGTATTGCTTTCGGTTGCAACGCAAGCTCAAAATGTATCGATTAAGTTAACCGACGATCAGTACAAACAAGTCAAAGAAGAGGTACAAAGACAAAATCAAAACGACAAGGTACATAATCTTGATTGGGCTGATTTCGGCAAATATGCCGAGGCGAACAAGAAGCTGAAAGAACGTCCTGATGTGGTCTTTATGGGCAATTCTATCACGGAACTATGGAATTGGTTACACCCCAACTTCTTTACGAAGAATCATTTCCTATGCCGTGGCATTAGCGGGCAGACAAGTTGCGAGATGCTGGTACGTTTTCGTCCCGATGTCATCAACCTTCATCCCAAAGTTGTGATTATCAATGCCGGTATCAATGATATTGCTCACAACAACGGCGTGATAACCATCGAAAATGTGATGAACAATATTATTTCAATGGCGCAATTGGCAAAGGCCAATCATATTCGTCCGATACTTACTTCGGTGCTTCCTTCGAATCATTTTCCTTGGCGTCCAGAGATAGTACCCACCGAGCTCGTTATCAATCTCAATAAGATGATCAAAGCGTATGCTGCCAACAATCATCTGACTTATATTAATTATTACGATGCAATGGTGGATGGCGAAAAAGGATTGCCTGAGAAGTATTCGCAAGATGGCGTTCATCCTACCCCCGAAGGATACAATGTGATGGAATCTATTGTGCTGAAGACTCTGAAGAAATAGTTTTGCACAAAAAGTATAACTCGAAAGGTAAACTATAATTATAAGCTATGATGGTGATTAGAGAAAAATATGATGGCGTCGCAGATGGCATCAGTATGATGAGTCGCAAAGCTGGGCTTTTGCTTTCTGTCGTTTTGTGTTTGTTGTGCCTTGCTTCGTATGCTGCCAACCCAAAGGGTACCCGAACCAATATTCTGCCCGATTGGGCTATTGGAGGCTTTGTACGCCCGCTTCATGCGAATCCGATTATTATTCCAAATGCTACAATCGTATTCGATTGCCTGATGCGTGGCACGAAAGTGGGGTGGGAAGAGAGCGATGTGTTCAATCCTGCCGCAACCGTTAAAAACGGGAAGATATGCGTGCTCTATCGGGCGGAAGATAATTCGGCTAAAGGAATCGGGACACGCACCTCACGAATCGGATTGGCCGAATCGGTAGATGGAATAACGATGAAACGTCGGACTCGACCGGTGATGTTTCCCGATAATGATGTCATGAAAGAGTTCGAATGGCCCGGTGGATGCGAGGATCCACGTGTTGCTGTCACTCGGGATGGACTATATGTCATGGCTTATACTGCTTGGAACCGCAAAGAGCCTCGCTTGTGTATAGCTACTTCGCGCGATCTCATCAAGTGGGAAAAACAGGGACCGGCTTTTGCCAAAGCTTACGGTGGGCGATTCAAAGATATGGCTTGTAAATCGGGAGCGATGGTGACCAAAATACAGCAGGGCAAGCAGGTACTGGCAAAGATCAATGGGCATTATTTTATGTATTGGGGCGAGGACCAAGTTTGTGGTGCCACGTCCGACGATCTGATCAACTGGACTCCTGTGTTGGACGAGAAAGGAGAGCTCGCTTGTGTCATTAAGCCTCGTGCACATTATTTCGATAGCGCACTTACCGAATGTGGACCGCCGGCCGTTTTAACCGACAAAGGTATTGTACTGTTTTATAATGGAAAGAATGGAACTGACGAGACCAAACGCGACAAACGTTTTGCTGCGGGTGCTTATTGTGCAGGGCAATTGCTCACAAGCCCAGAGAACCCGATGAAAGCTTTGCAGCGGTTGGATGTCCCTTTCTTCCGTCCGATGGATGCATTTGAGAAAAGCGGACAGTATGTTGATGGCACTGTCTTTCTCGAAGGATTGGTTTTCTTCAAGCACAAATGGTATTTGTATTATGGTTGTGCCGACTCCAAAGTAGGCGTTGCCATCTACGATCCTGCAAAGAAAACATGCGGAGATCCGATCCCTGTCCTGAACTAAAGTTATCAGATCCGAATAGAGGCAGGCAAAACAACCTGCATGAACAATGCAATGTGCACGCAGTGAATAACCCTAAAAAAGCATTCAGTATTTCAATACCGAATGCTTTTTTATTTCTTTTTTTGTTTGATTTTTAAAAAGATATTCATATCTTTGAATAACCTAAAATACCGATTTATAAAACTCAATGATATGAAAGACGATGTACGAATAAACGGAAAGGAAAATATTTCCTATAAGGAATTCTTACAAGGAGTTCCTGACAATCTTCATTATGAATACAATTATCTGAAAGGACTCGACGATGAAGAGATGCATCAGCAAGTGCGGTGTATTTTTATCGGACTTGCTTCTGTTCTGGTCGGTGCTGTTGCTATATTGCTTCCTGTGTTCTTACAATAGCCTGAGAATTTGTCCATTAGTGAAAGATATGACATTTTGAGGGACTGATAAGCATACGCCCGAAAGCTTTTTTACTTGTTAAAATACAGTTCGATAGCTTATTTTTTTGACATTAATTACATAATATAAAAAAAATATCTATTTTTGCGTCGTCAATATCATATTGTCGACAGATGGAAGGGAATAATATCACTAAGCAAAATTTTGAGCATCTTTTTCGCGAATATTATTCGCGATTGTACTACTTTGCTTATGATTTTACTGAAGATGTGGAGGCCAGCAAAGATATTGTCAGCGAGGTTTTCACTTCGATCTGGAACAATAAAGAAAATATAGAAAATGATAAAGTGGTAGGCTACCTTTTCGTTAGTGTTCGCAATCAGGCTTTGAATTATATTAAACGTCAAAAGCAAGCGGGCGATTATGCCGATTTGTGTCTGCGGGTGGCCGACGAAGAAGGTGATGAGGGGTTGGAGTTGATTGACGAACGGATAGCCGAAATGAGCTCTCTGATAGATAAAATGCCGCTGCGTACCAAATATATACTGGAGGAATGTTATTTCCATCATAAGAAATATAAAGAAGTGGCCGATGTACTCGAAATAAGTACCGATGGCGTCAAGAAGCATATTGTGAAGGCTTTGTCTATATTGAGAGATCATTTTAATGTTAAGAAAAACAAAAGCGGAGTACCCGAATAGTAATCTTACGTGTATTTATTATGTAAGAATATGAATAGCGACGATAACATAGAAGAAAACATGATTCCGGCAGAAGTGCTTTCTGCAAATGAGAAAATGGATTTCAAACGGGTTTTTACTCGGATGAGGGTCCCCGTTCCCGATGTTGATGAGGCTTGGAAGCAATTCAGCGCGGATACGGATATGGAGCCATCGATGACAAAACGTAAGAGCAGGCGAACCTTATTTATAGGTTTCGCGGCTGGGGTAGCTGCTTCGGTCGCTCTCTTCTTTGGCGCTTACCGTATGTTTATTGCTCCGCAACTTCCTCATGCCGTGCAAGTATTCAATGCACAGCGCAATAAGGATGGCGTTTTGTTGTCATCCAATTCGGGGCGGTCGTTCGATCTCTCTTCTACCACTAAAAATACGGCAACTCTTCTGGCTCAAGGTGTCACTGCCAACAAGGATTCGCTTGTTTATACTCCTGCGAAACCGTCTCTTCGTGAAGAGAAACTAGCGGTTTCTACTCCCTTGGGTAAAGACTATTATGTGGAACTGCCCGATGGAACGAAAGTTTGGCTCAATGCCGATACCGAATTGATATTCCCCACTCATTTTACCGGAGCCCGTCGTGAAGTACGCCTTCAGGGCGAAGCCTATTTTGAAGTGGCAAAGGACAAAGCACATCCGTTCGTTGTCTACAATAATATGTTCTCTACAACTGTGCTGGGTACTAAGTTCAATATGCGCACTTATAGCCAGTCTGCCGCCAGTGTGGTGCTTGTCGAGGGCAAAGTCACGGTAGAAAGCAAGAAGAGCAAGACAATTCAGACTATTGTGCCCGGACAGAAAGCGCAGCTTACCTCTTCGGGGCAATTCGAAGTACAGCACGTAGATACCTATGCCTATGTTCAGTGGAAAGAGGGCTATTTTTATTTTAATAACGTGCCGCTAGTCGAGATCATGCAAGAATTGGGACGTTGGTACAATGTAGATATTGTTATCGAAAATCCAAAAATGATGCATACCCGCCTGCATTTTGTTGCAGATCGTAATCAAGGGCTTTCCGAAGCGTTGCAGAATTTGAATACTATTGGCGATGTACATGCTTCGATGAGTGGAAATAAGGTTATAGTAAAGTAAGATTTATAAACGAATAGAGCGGATAAAATAAGCGTCTCGGGGGTTTCGTATAGTCAAAACGAAAACTTCGAGGCGCTTACAAATTTATATGAGAACATAAAACTTGTTGAGGGCCTATTCTTGTCACATCATCTTGCTGATAATGTGCTGGATAGATTAGAATGGCTTGCTCGTTAAGCATGTGAAAGTGCATTATGCCCCTCATTCTTAACGCATTGTGATATTGTATTAGTCTGCTCTGTGTCTCAATTGGTTAGACTTTTATCGGTTATCGATTCTGTGCACCGTGTGGAAACTCCCGGGTGTGGGAAAATAGATGCTGCTGTTGCGCGGACCTTCTCGCGAGAGTAGAGGATATTTTCCACTGCATAACATTTTGAGACGTCGTACGGCGGTAGGGCGTGTGAGTCCGCACAGACTTTCGAACTCCCGACGAGTGATGAAGGAATGGTCTTTGAAAAAATCGGTCAGCAACGCTTCAATCTCAACGTCCGAATATTCTATTGAATGATGCTTGAGACGAGTGCTTTCGAATTTGGCTTTTCGGTTGATATCGCGAATGAGTTTTTTGCGGGGTCTGAAATAGACGTCGGTCACTTCGAGGTTGGTCGCGTTTATGGCTTTCCTCTTTATCGCATTCGGCCCCGAAATACCTACCGAAAAAGTACCGAGATCGCCCAGTTGCACACTTTCTCCTTCGGACAGATGGAGTTTGATTTGCGAAACGATTCCGTCCATAATGAGCGATACGTCACCCGGCGTGGCCGATGAAGCATACTCCAAATCATTTTTTAGTTGGTCGTAAGTGAT
>JAAYUD010000104.1 GCA_012517855.1 Bacteroidales bacterium | reverse complement strand
TCCCTAAAAACGATTTTTGTTCATTATCCTTTATTGATAGTTTATATCGCTCATTATCAACATGTTTCTGCAAAATATATAAAGCGTTGATACTCAGAGAGAAGATGCACTTTGCGAGGCCCCATTTTAAGCCTGTTTCATGTATTACATTGATATACATATAGTTAATATGACAGAAACATTTTCAAAAAACAAACGTATGTCGCAGCAATAACTAACGTATGTTGTAGACAAAACTAACGTTAGTTGTCCGGATAACTTCTGTTAGTTACCGCAGTAACTTCCGTTAGTTATTGCTGCGACATACGTTAGTTTTTATCATACTGTCTGCAAACAAATTTAAGAACGTCATCGAGTAATGTATGAGACCATATCTATTCAGTCATTTCTCTTTTTTGTTTTTGTGAAAAAATATTGAATTAAATGTAACAATATATTTTGAATTATGGAAAAGAATATTTACGTTTGCAGCACAAAATACGCAGACGAAAATGATGGTAATAATGGTTTGAACATAATAATAGTAGGGGATATAAACAATTGGATAAGATGTATTTTAGGTTGCAGTCTTTTATAGGAGATTTGAAATAAAGATATTTTTATCATAACATAAATAAATTGTACAGAATTATGAAACGAATATTGTTCTTATCGATGCTGTTATTGAGTCTGAATGCCATGGCTCAAACAGGGACAGATATCTTCGGGTATGGAGTGGAAGTATTATAACATGGGAGGATGATTTTTCGTTTCATACAGAATATATAATTGTTAATTTTGTAGATAAAACGTATTAATATAAGGTAGTGATAGAGAAAATAAATCAACAGGGTCGTATTTTCAAAAAGTATAATGCGATGGTAAGAATACTTGTAAATAATGGAATGATTAATCTAATAATAGAGGATGATATATGATAAAAAAAATTAATAAAATAAAGAACTTTGGCGTTTTTCGTGATTATCAAAAACGTAGTGATATCATAGATTTTAAAGAAAAGAATATTATCTATGGTTGGAATTATTCTGGGAAAACAACAATTTCTCGGCTGTTTGCATATTTAGATAAAGATACTGTCATTGAAGACGATTATAAAAATATCGAGTTTGAAGTTGAATTAGATGATGGTACAAAGATTACTCAATTAAATAGGTGTAGTTCACCACTTTCTGTAAAGGTGTTTAATAGTGATTTTATTAAAGATAATCTTCATTTTGATTCTGATGAAAAAATACAAGGAATCAAATTTGCTGTTGGTGACATTGGAAAAATGCAGGGACAAATAACGGATATCAATAACTACATAGAAAAGGCTAGACAAAAAAGAGGAAAGAGCAAATCTAATATTGATATTTTTTATGGATTTGAAGGTAAATTTACAGCTAAGGCAAGAGAAATTTCTACTCAACTTTCATTAGGTCGTAGTTTTGATAAAAGCCATATAAGAAGTTATATCAATCAATGGGAAAACAATTCTTTTGAACAGTTTCTAATCCCAGATAATGAGATTGCCAATGTACAAGCAAATGCAATAACTCAAAACACTGGAGTGATGATAGACGCGACAGCGTCACCTATATTGCGGTATAGCCTTTTATATCAACAAGTAGAAGCAATCTTAAAATCTTCTCCGACCCAATCAGAGGAAGATGAACTATTATCTTTCAATCAAGATCTATATGATTGGGTGAAAGATGGTAAAACTATTTATGAAAATAGAACGACTAAAATTGCAAAATGTGCATTCTGTGGATGTGAAATATCTTCCAATAGGATACAGCATTTAAATGCTTTTTATTCTAATGAAGCCGCAAAGGTAAAGGATCAAATAGCAAGCGTTAAGAATGATATAGAGCAAGAAAAACAAAAAATAGATAGATTAGAGTGGAGTGGAAAAAGTGAAAATGATTTAGCACAAAGCTTAAAAGATGAATTTCTTCAATTGAAAAGCAAATATAATTTGATCGCTAGTAGATACAAGCAGTTACTTGATATTTTAATTGCGAAATTAGATGATAAAAACGATAATTATTTATTTGTCTCCATAGAAATAGGTGATATTGATGATAGAGCTAGTGCGGAATTTCAAGAATGGATAGATAATGTTAAGAACGTATTTCAACAAAGTAATGGAATTATTCAGAATTTCAGCAATGTAAAGTTATCTGCCATAAAAAGATTAAAAGAGCATTTATTATCCCAATTTCTTATCGATGAAAAATATAGAGAAATTGAACAGAAAAAGGTTATTGAAGAATGGGGACAATGTAAATTTGATCGAGCAATTCAAAATAAGGAACAAGAAAAAAAAGATTTAATTAATACGTTGAGTTCTATCAACAAGGGGAAAAATGAATTGGAAGGTTTTATCAAATTATTTCTTAATAGAGAAGATATAACTATTGATGTTACTAATGATGATTATTTTGTTCTAAAACGCGGTGATAAGATAGCTCGTCATTTAAGTGATGGAGAGAAAACCGCTATTGCTTTTTCGCATTTTATGGTTATGTTGAAAAGCTTAAAAGATGAGAATAAAATTCAAAACACAGTTATTTTTATCGATGATCCCGTTTCAAGTTTTGATGCTAACCATATAGCTCAAGTTTGTTCAATGATTAATACTTTCTTTTTTCAAAAGGGCATAGATAGAGAGAATCCTAACAAGGTTTGCAATTGCTTTGAGCAATTATTTATTGCAACTCATAATTTTGAATTGTTCTCTTTTATAAAAGATGCCAACAATATTAATAGAAAACGAAAAGTTGAAGTAGATGGTAAAAAACAGGATGCACCTTCTTGTTCTTATTATATGATTAGAAGAGAAGAGATTAATAAATCTGTTCTTGTAAATATACCTGAGGCTTTGTCTAGATATAAATCAGAATATGTTTATCTATTTTCAGAAATTGATAAATTTAAAAATGAGGACTTTCCTGAAGGCAAGAGTTATATAATGCCTAATATAATAAGAAGATTCTTGGAAATTTATACACTTATGAAATTACCAGGAAATACTGATCAAATAGATAATCGTATTAGAATACTCTATGGTGAGAATAATATTAATGAACTAAAAATACTTCATAATTTTTCTCATTTCACATCATTTGAGCGTATTACAAAACATAATGAGTTAATATTACGAATGCCCGATATTATTGATGATTTATATAAGCTTTTAAGCAAAGATCAGGAGCACTTAAATTCATTAATAAAAGGGATAAAATAAATTATTATAGTTGTTTTTCTCTGTTAGCATTGAAATACTTCTCTGTAGACTTCTTCGTACATCTGTATAAGCTTGTGGTGATATCTTTTATGTCAATTCATATCGGAATGTATAAAAAAACTAATTCAATAAAATAAAAGTGGAATTTGTATCAAAATTTATATTTTAAATTCTTATTTTTGCCATAAACAAATATTATATAATTATGATAGCTTCTGTTCAATATAACGATTTAAAGGGTACGGCAGCCGCTGATGTCTCTGATCATTTAAGTAACTCGTTACAAAAGTTCTTGGTGGATACTTATAAGTCTTTTGACGGAGATCGGTATTCTTGTCACGGATGTACCATGTGGATAAGTAATAAAGGATATGTTTTGATGGAATTTATCTGTTATGATAATGTGGAGCATAAATACTTAAAATTTATTCCTGAAAACCATTATTTATATCAAGATGCGTTTAATTTATTCAAGCGTTTTGAAATTGTTATTGGTACTCATATTGATGAAATTGAGGTCGATAGTGAAGATGTCCAAGCTCTAATTTAATACTCGAAAGATTATATAAAGTTTTGTCATTGCACATGTTGCATACTATTATATTTGTTCTCGCTACTATATATTCTTTATGTATGGTATGTCTTATTATCAATTGATAAACAAAAACAGATTCCGAAGTAGTTGGTTATTTCTTCATTAATATGTGATTTTATTTGTTCTTTTTTAAAGGTTGGGACCAAACCTTTAAATTGAAAATCTTTAGTTATTGTCGTCCTAGAAAGTATGTTGCTAATAAACGATGTTTTGCCATTCTATCTAGAATGAAGGCAAATAGTAGGAGAGTGATGCCAGAAAACAATGGAGCGATAATGAATGTAAATAAAGCATCTGGAACATTGTCGAAATGTATAAATCGGGGCATAATGACTTCAATAACCCATGTCTGTATGCAGTAGATGCCGATGGTGTATTTGCCTATTGTTTTGAAGATGGAATGACAGTCTTTTATTTTGAAGAATAGACTGATAATAAAGATACTCCCAGTAAGTCCTATTAGGAACCTATACAAATAGATTAAGGTGCGCGGGATGAAATACTGTTCGTTGTGCAAGAACGACATCAGTGTGTAGGGTTGACTGCAATAAACAAGGTAGTTGCTGTTCCAATGAATAAGCAGGAGAATGCCGCTAAACACTAATACCAGAATTACATTGCTGCAGAATACTGAAAGAATAATATGAAAGGAAGTCCGCCATTATTGTCCCGTAGCTTACTATTAATAAATGGTATGACTATATTGGTGATTCATATTGGTTGATGCCATTATGAACAGGCTTGTTTTAAAAGCCAATAAAATAGAGTTAAAAGGAAAAACTATGCGACAGAAAAAAATAACTAATTTTGCAAACGATCTTACTGAACTGAATTTTGGTACTGATACAGCGATATCGTCAATAATGATTCACGCACACTTTGTCGAAACGAAATATTCGGAGTTCTACAAAATTGAGTAAACGTACGAAGAGTGCTTTTATAAATATGGGCTGTAGAATAACGACCTCCTTTTTGCAAGTTCAGAATATACTGTTAGGTACATTGAGTAAAATCATTTGTGTTTATAATTTTTCTATTTTTAATTATTATCCTGTAAATATGGAAAATATAATAATAGCAAACTTTAAGTGATTAAAAGAAAATTCGTTAATAAATATAATCCATGAACAAGAATCATATAGCATCAACAACCATAACCACTCATTTCCATATTCTTGTAGATTAGCAAAGATATACACTATCCTTTATTTACCATATAATGCTATCAATTTCAACAAAACGCCGTTTGTCCATCCAAAGCCATCTTGACTAGTATATTCACCTCCTCCAGCTTTTAAACCTGTATCCATTACATTATATTTTTCCATGAGTTTACCAGTACGATTATAAACGTCAATATTTAGTTTTATCCATCTTTGAGCAACCCTACGAGCCAAGATCTTTTGATTGTAATTCACAAGCCCTTTTACCACTATCCATTGCAACGGTGCCCATCCGTTTGGCGCATCCCACTGTTGACCCGTATTTTTTAAAGTTGAAACTATCCCACCAGCTTTCAGAAATTTATTAACCAACGTTTTTGTGGCTTCATCAGCTTGTCTTTTTGAGGCAATATTAAAAAAAAACGGACTGAATCCAGCAGCGCTTAATTCTGTCGAACATTTTCCTGTAGCAATGTTATAATCCATGTACCACTTTTCTTTTTCATTCCAGCAATATTTATTCAAAGTATTTTTTCGGGCTTTTGCTTTCCGAAGATACAGATTGTATTGTAATTTATTACCCGTTATTAAATAAGCTTTTGCCAAGGTTAGTTCCATTTTATAAATCAATCCATTTAAGTCAACAGGAATAATATTTGTTGTTTGTATAGTATTCATATTTTGTCCGTCGGCGAACCAACGACTACTGAAATCCCAACCACTTTCTGCACCGCTACGTAATTCACGAAAAAAATGTGAGAACATTTTGGTCTCATTTCCATTATCCGACTTTTTGTATTTACTTAATGCCAATTTATAATCTTCGCGAAAACTTTCCTGACGTGGTACGCTATCCGTATCGTAATATCTGTTAAGCACCGAACCATTCGGCATTTTTACCACATGTTTCGTTTCGGCGGTTTTATCCATCCAATAATCATACTCCTTTTGAAGTGAACTAAGATATTCGGCATATACTCTATTGCCTTTTTTCTGGGCCAACAGTTCAAGCATCAAACAAAAATAGGGTGGTTGGGAACGAGACAAATAATAAGTTCTGTTTCCATTGGGAATATGTTTGTATGTCTGAATCAAATAAGAAAAATTCTTTATCATGTCTTCAATCAATTCCCATTCATTACTTTCCCGAAGTCCTAACATCGTAAAATAGCTATCCCAATAATAAACTTCTCTGAATCTTCCACCTGGGACTACATACGAATATGGCAAAGGCAATAATGAACTTCCGGTTACATATTTGTCCGGATTACGTTTCAATACGTTCCAAAGTCTTTTGATATGGTTTTCAACAGCTTCTGATTTTCCTGTCTGATAATTCGAATGCACATCAACAGGAACAATAAAGTTTTGTTTTACAAAAAGTACTAGTGTCTGTTTTAAAATGGAATCTTTACCCAACACCATATAATCTTTCACTATTTCATTAGGATTCCTTATCGGTGTACAATCCACAAATGTTTTACTATCTGCAAAAACATGTAGTAACTGAATGTCCTTAAATAATTTTCCATATACCTTATCTGGAGGCTGGTTTGATCCTTGTGCAAAAGCGGCAATACTTATTAAGGCTATAATCAATGAAAAAAGAAATCGTTTCATAAAATGTTTTTATTTTAAAAGGAATAATATATCAAAAAGAAGTTTTACCTACCGACTATATACGTCTTATGGTTTGGGCCAACACCGGTAATTGTAAGTTTTTTCCAGTTTTTAGGTAATACCGATTTGATTTGAATAATACCATTCGAAGTAATATTCAACCCACCAAAACCCATCAATACACTTTGCAGAATACCACCTGCACCTGTTGCAAAGTAAGGATTTGTGCCACCTCTCGTTTCAGCAATCACTCTGAAAGGTTGATTTAGATTTGGCTCATATGCATTTTTAAACCACTGATAAGCTTTTTCGCTATCACCTAACCGAGCATACAATAATGTAAAAATTGCCTGGGTCATAGCAGGGGTTCCTGCATCAGGAATCCGTTTGCTATAATATTCCAAATCCTTTTTAATTTGATTGACATCTGTTATTTCAGTTAACGGATATGCCAACAGATTCACATCTGCCTGTTTTATCTCTTCACCATTGTATGTACTATGTTCGCGGGTAACTCCATTCGGCATTTTCAGAATCGGAATGTTTTTTGCAACTAGTCCCCAATCAGGATCCGAAGAAATGCCAAGTAATTTAGCCGCTTTGATTGCATTTTGTAAATTAGCTTTCGCTGCAGCATTAGTAAATGCATCATTGTCTACATTCTCAGCCCATTCATCTGCAGCCACAACATTTTTAATCTCGTATTTTCCAAGGCCGTTTCTTTCCACTCGGCTTGCCCAGAAATCTGCTGTAGCAGAAAGGATAGGCCATCCTTTTTCTTTCAACCAGTTTTTATCCTGTGTTATACAATAATAATTCCATGCAGCCAATGCCACGCAAGCGGTAATATGATGTTCAAATGGGCCAGACAAAGCCCATACTGGTGTCTCTTCTACTCCGGTTTCGGCACTTTCCCAGGGAAACATAGCTCCCTTAAACCCATGCGAATATGCATTGCGCTTTGCAGCTTTTAAACGATCAAAGCGATATTCAATCAACGATTTTGCAATTTCAGGATGGAGAACTGCATAAACTGGAAACATCCAAATATCTGCATCCCAAAACACATGACCATTATATCCTAAACCAGATAATCCCATGGGTGAAAGAGAAAACGAACTGCCTTCACGGGAAAAAGAATAAAGATGATACATCATACTGTGAATATCTTGTTGTGATTGTGAATCACCATCGATTTTTATATCACTTTTCCAAAGATCGCTCCAAGCTTTCTCATGAAATTTAATCAATCGATCGCAGCCCTCCAATTTTGCAAAAATAGTTAAACGCTCCGCTTCATTGATAGGGTCGTCGTGATGAGCCGAAGATATAGATGTTCCAACAATACAATACGAGTAAGTTTCTCCAGCTTTTATCGTTTTGTTGAATCTCATCAAATGCATATTATTGTCCCACATTTCATGGATTACCCGAGGCTCTTGATCATGAGTTTCTTTAAATAAAAAAGTGTTTGAAGCACAAAGTTGAAGTTTCCCGGTAGGACTTTTTGCCGTTGATGTTAGCAAGTCTATAGTAGTATGCGGACGGTCTATCTGATTGTAATAATTTTGAACGTCTCGTAGTGCATCAGGCGCTTCCATAATACTTGAGGCATTAATAGTCAAGTCTTTTTGTGCTGCTATCTGAACTTCCATCAATACACAAAATGGTAACTGACGGAGTGAATAGTAAGTATATTTGATTTTGGCCAGATCTTGATAATCGAAAGAAGACGTAAACGCGGCCTTTTGCATATCAAGCTGCTGCGTAAAATTGCTCACTGATTTAGCATCAACAGTTTTTCCATCGATATCCAATTTCATATTCAGTAAATTAAAACTATTTAAGAAATTGCTTACTCGCCCTCTGCCATATTGATCGTAAGTTTGGGCCAATACGATATTCTTCACTTTAAACGGTTCAGGCGATGAAATAATTCCAACCATTCCATTAGCAACTGTAATTCCATAATAATTAGATGGATCGATTTTATCCGCCTTAACAATCCATGGATCTACTTGTGCGGACATAGGTGCAAAGAAGATGGACGTAAAAACTATGGTTAACAAAAAAAACTTTATTTTCTTTTGAACTGAGACATATTTCATTATTATATAAAATTTAAAATTAAAGACTATATTGTGCAAAGTAAACAGCTAAAATCCAAAATTATTTCATGGATCAAAAATATTAATTACTTTTTTTAATTTCAACAAAAAACCACCACCTGGTGCCATGTGAATTGGTATAATAGATTGTTTTGTTACTTCGACTGTTGTGATACTATAATCAGCAGCATATTTATCGGCATTGATTCCATCTTTACAAATGGTGGCTATATAATTGCCGTCGTCCAAGAAATCAAATTTGAGTTGAAAGTCTCTTGCTACCCAATCAGTCAGTCCACCAATAAACCAATTATTATTTTTCTTACGTTCCGTAATGATATACTCGCCTACTTTGGCATCAGAAACTATAGTTTCATCCCAGCCTGTCGGAATTGAACCTAAAAGATTCATAAAATCAGGTTCGTTGTTTCCCTGCGACGGATTGCCGGAAAATATTTGGATCGGACTGTCATATACTACAAACATTGCCAATTGGTGGCATCGAGTACCAAAACTCATTGGTGCACCTTCTATGTTTCGAAAACTTGCTTTGGTCGCATTATTCAGAAATCCGGGTTCATAATCAAATGCTCCGGCCAGCATTCGGGTGAAAGGCAATATAAGATCATGCTGCGGAGAAACTTTTGAGCTCCAAATATTGTATTCCGAACCCATTACACCTTCACGAGTCACAGCATTAGGATAAGTCCGATTAAAACCTTTGGGAGCATAGGCCCCGTGATACATAATCATAATTTTATGTTCGGCACAAGCTTTAGCAGTCCGCTCGTAAAAGTCTACCGCTTTCTGATCATCGCGATCAATAAAGTCAGTCATTATAAAATCGACGCCCCATTTATTAAACTGATTCAATGCACCTTCCAACTGCCTATCAAGCGTTTCAGCAAGAGTCCACATGCTTAGCTTTATATGTTGCGATTTGGCATATGCAGCCAATGTATCCATGTTAATTTCAGGATTTATTTTAAATAAATCGTTGTTGTCACTCCAACCTGCATCCATCATAATACGATCAAAACCAAATCGTTTAGCAAAATCGATATAGTATTTATAAGTTGCAGTATTAATTCCAGTTTTAAATGGGACATTAAACAAATTAACATTTATAATCCACTCATCAGTACATTTCCCAGAATGTATCCATGAAACATCTTTGAACCGGGAAGGTTCTGCTAATTTATAAACTATATCATTTACCGGAAGTTCTTTATCTTCAGCCGCAATCAAAAGTACTCTCCAAGGCAGGTTTCGCGTGCCGGCGATATGCGCAATATAATCGGCACGTTTAGTAACCAACTTTTGAGAGTAAAATTCATGAGTACTCAATTCTTTCAATGGATAAGAAGCAAAAATGCCTTCCATAAAATCTTGTCCGGTTCCTTTTATAAACATACCCGGATAATCGAATAAATCAGATTCGGTAATACCGATTTTAGGATTTTCTAATGGTACAACCAATACTGGAGAATAAGCGATTGCTGTATCTGGAATTTGATTCATTTTTAGTAAAGGATATGATTCCTCAAAGCTAGTATGAAAAATATCAGCATTCTTCTTTTTATGTATCAAAGGATAATAAACTGAAGGATTGTTGATAAATGAAAATTTGGCAACTTCATTCTTAATATATATACTATCCTTAAAAAGCGTAGTGATACGGTATGCTACTCCTTCATTATAAGCTCTAAATATAACTTTGTAAGGTTGTTTAAATTCAATTGTCAATTCATTATAGTTATTAGTCATCCGTTTCCTTCGTTCTGGAACGGGAACAATAATTTGAGAATTTACGGTATTGATTCGGAAGGAAGTGATTTTATTTTGCTCTGATAATGATTTCCTATTCAATGGAATTAGATCTATTTTTGATGTTCCTGTTATTGCCTTATTTCTATATACTACGGAGTATGATAAAACGCCCTTCATCCAGATCTTCACACGGATATTTCCATTAGGAGATTGCAAAGAGAGAGTATCTTTCGCTGCGGGATATGCTGATAGTGAGCAAAATATAAATAAAATATAAACTAGATGTTCTATATGTTTCATATAACTATTATTAATATTCAATGAATCTTATTTCAACTTAAATTGAATAGTATTATTAGTGCCTCTTAAATCGATTGAGCGCTTATCCGATATAACCATTTTCTTATTTACAATAACATTCCTGTCATTTGTGTCCAATACAAAATGAATAATCCAATCAGGTTTTGTTAAGCAGACGTTACACATAATCAGGTCGTTCTTTTTCTTATATTGTAGCGATAGTTTTACATTCCCTATCAACAAATCGTTTAACGTGGCATATTCCCATGGTTCCGGCATTTGCAAATGAATAGTTATCTCCTTTTTGTAAGCATCCGGCTGAATGCCAAAGAAATAGTGAATAAGCGGAATATTAATTCCCGTTATATTCCAGGCTTGAACAAACATTCCGTAATCAGGTGATATCTCGTAAATTGTGCCCGGAGTTGCAAAACTGAAAGAATTTATTATTTTGTGCATATACATTAATGCTGTATCAGGCATACCAAAACGAGCCGCAGCTTGAGCTAATTCAGAAGTGGCGATAGGCATTACTGCGCGGTTATAACTAAAAGCTGTATCTTTTTGAAATGCTTTCTCATCGATTGTTATATCATCCGGACGTTCAATTCCAGTTATATATGCACCAAACTTATTAGTAAAAAACAAAGCATTATTAAGCATTTTCTTGGCCCTAAGTGTGTCTGTCATTCCTATTTCTATAGGTTGTAGACCTGAGGGATTATAATAGACTACATAACCTTTATTGATATAAGAACCATCCATTATCTGTTTTTTCAAATTCTTAAGTTTTCTTTCGGCCCAATCATTACGTCCTTTTTGAACCCTTTTAAGAAGTGCATCATCAATTATTTTCAATGCCTTTTCTTTTGAAGTAATAAAGTCTGCATAACGATTTTCACTTTCTACCCACCAATCATTGTTAATTTGAACTTTTAATTTTGTCGCTCTTTGAGCATAATTGGCAGCATCCATTTTGTCACCAAATATGAATGCCATTTGACTGATAATTTCCAAAAAATGAACTGTATTAACTTGGACATCAAGTGTCTCATCATTAAGTCCTTCAATCTCGGCACCACCATATCCTTCAATATAACCATTATGGTTAGTATCATGTTGTTGAAGCCAATTCCATGTTTTTTTTGCAAAAGTGTAATTCTCTTTCAGAAAATCCAAATTGCCTGTCCACTTAAAAATTTGCCAAGCCGCAATAATGTGTAATTGCGATTCTTCCATTCGGCCTCTGTCGTATACCACTCCATTTGTAGAAACCTCATGTATTATTCGACCGCTATTGTTATTTACTTTGTTGGAGATTTGTTTAAGCATCTTAAATGAATCGTAGAATAATTGAGGCTTCATAATTCCTGTTAGTGCCATAAACGTGCTTGCTTGATCATTGCTGAAAAACCATGGATAATCGGGTAAACCGGCGCTCATACCTCTACCGATACCGGGAACGTCGCGAATTAACCAATCAGTTGAATATTTTCCCCAATTGTAAACATTCTCCAACTCTTTATCAGGCAAACTAATTCGCGCTATTTTATTAATTTCTTTGAAACGCTGTTTTTTTGCATTATATAAGTCAACCAGTCGTGATTTTGTTATAATGATATTTCTTTCAATTTCTTTTATACTCAAAATAGAACCGGAAATGTAAAATCTGAAATGATAAGACTTCCCCCTTTGCAAAAAACATTTTAGAGAAGTCTCCTCCGTAATTCCTTTATCTTTGTAAGGAGTAGGTTTAACTCTTTGTACTTGCATGTTTTTGTTTTCAAAACCAATACCTGCAAACCAAGGATTGGTTTTGTCGCGAAAATATAAAATAGAATTTGCTTTATCAAATCTCATTAATAAGTCCGATTGGTCGTACATACCACATTTCTCTCCGAGCCATACAGGCATTAAGTTAACATCCAAATTGAGATTCAATAAAAAAGATTGGTCTTTATCAGACTTGTTTTCTATTTTATATTCAACAACTAATACAGGAAGATTATCAGGCACAAATTGAGTACGAGCAATAATAATATTTTTCTCTGGAATATGATATTTGAATACCGTTTTATAAGGATAGGTTATAAAGTTATCGCATACATTTTCATATTGGTGCCTCGAATGCAAATCAATAAGATTCAGCCGAAAGCCATCCAATAATTTAATAGGCTGTTGCCAAATTCCTCCCATCTGGCCTGGAATATGAAATCCCACTTTTGGAAAATCACCAGATTGACTACCTATACAATACAAACGATTCCCTGCTGTTACATAAAGATAATCTTTATTTTGATGAGTACCGTAAATATAAGGCAAGCTTTTGCTTGCCCTATATAAATTATTACCATTTGCCGAAACAGAAAGAGATATCACCATGAGCAATACGATAAGAGAAATTGCCGACTCTGAAATTCTTATTGTTCGCATGTCTTTTTTATATTATACTATTAGTATCCAGTATTTTGAATAAGATTAGAATTAGATTCAATCTGCACTTCCGGAATTGGAAATAATAAATATTTGGTATCCGAAATTGCCGATTTATAATCCCAGGCATTTAAAAATTTACCAAAACGAATAAGGTCATTTCTTCTCCATCCTTCCCAAGCAAATTTACGACCTCTCTCAGCTAATATTTCGTCAGAAGTGAGAACAGTAAATGGGGCAACAGGATTCCCTCCTCTATTTCTTACCTCATTGACAAGAGCCAAAGCCTCGGAACTATTAGGATCTTGACGAAACAGTGCTTCTGCTCTCATCATTAAGACATCGGCAAAACGGAGAATAGGCATATCATTGTTTAAACTAGTTGTAACCATAGTTCCACCTATACCGTCCATCAAATATTTCACACCCCGAACGCCATCCCAATGATCGGCATTATTAACCGGATCGCTAGATATAAAGTCAACAGAATAAGAAAGTTGACGAGTAACTCCTTGGTCATCAACAGCCATAATTGCACTTCCATCCGATCCTACTTGTGGGCCGACTAAAAACATTTGACGTCTAACATCATTTTCATCAAACGATCTATAAAAAGTAGGCAATGCGGCACATCCGTCCCATCCGTTAGCAAAAGATCCATACTTAGCAGTTAAATCAGTGATAGAGAACAAATAGCTGATGTTTACTGCTGCAGTATTTCTACTGTCGCAAACCATCGTAAATATATTTTCAACATTATCTACATCATTATTCCAAGCAAAAACATGTTTAAAGCTAGTATCTAATTTGTATTTACTGTTAGTCATTATGTCGCTTGTAAGAGTTACAATATCCGCTAATTTATCATTAGAAGAAGTACCAAGATAAATATTAGAATTTAAATACAATTTAGCTAACAATGCCTCTGCAGCATATTTATCTACACGTCCGTAGCTGTTTGTAGAAGGAAGTACATTTTTATATAAATCAATCAATTCATTTTCTACAAAATTATATATTTCGGTCCTTGTATTTTGCTTTGGAGGATTGCTTGCATCATAAACGGCAGTTGTAACTAAAGGCACATTGCCGAAATAATCTGCCATCAAAAAATAAGCAAACGCTCTTAAAAATCGAGCTTCCCCTTTCATTACTTTGATATCACTGTCATCCTTAAAGCTACTAGCATCAATTGCACCAATATAAGTATTGGAAACCGCAATAATCTTAGATGCTTCAGAATATAAACCAGCTATTTCACCGTTGGCTTTTGTCCAAGTAAAAGAATGTAAAGACTGTAAATCGCCTTTCCAATCAGCACCTCTTGCGGGAAATATCATATCATCGGCACAAGATCCACCTTTATAAACAAATTCAGACCAGCAACTGAGGGTAGTATAAACACCTGATAAACCATTTAAAAATTCATTTTTTGATTTATAGACACTTTGGTCGGTTAATTCACTATTGGGTGCTATATCAAGATTTGTGCAGCAAGTTAAAGCAATTGCCATAAAAACAAATAATATCTTTTTCATCGTCATAATCTTTAAAAGTTAACACTAAGTCCGAAAATAAATGACCTCGAATGGGGATAAGAACAATAATCTATTCCAACAGATTTAATTCCATTGCTTCCGGCTTCATTATTTACTTCAGGATCATATCCCTTATATCTGCTAAGAACAAACAAGTTTTGTGCAGTTAAATAGATTCTTGCACTCTTGACACTCTTTGGGAAGAACTTAAAATTATAACCTAAAGTCATGTTATCAAGGCGCAAAAAATTAGCATTTTCAACCCAACGAGAAGAAGGATATACGATACCACCTCCTCCGGCTTTATAAAATTCGGCACCTTCAATATTTGTATTCTGGCCGGGCAAGCGCGTTCCTTGACTCATTTCCGCACGTGTATTATTATATATACTTGCTCCAAGATCACTCCTTAATACAAATGCCAAATCAAAATTTTTATAACTAAAACTATTCGTAAAACCAAGAATATAATCAGGCAAAGCTTTACCTAATATTTCTTTATTGTCAGATTTAAAAGTTTCTTTACCATTTACAATACCGGTAAATTTTTGACCATAAAAAGAACCAAAAGATTCACCGACACGAAGAATTTGAGTATTTCCAGAAGCCCCCGCACCACTTACAACTCCATAATTAATATCTTTATTATTATATAATTCCGTTATTCTATTTCTATTATATGAAATATTAAAATTCGAATTCCATTTAAAATCTCTAGAATTGATTACTGCCGCATCCAAACTAAATTCAATCCCCTTATTAGTCATAGCACCAATATTTTCCAAATAGGTAGAACTTACAGCAGGCTGAATCGCATCAATAGAAAGGAGCAAGTTCGTAGTCTTCTTGTTATATACATCAATAGTACCTCTTAGCTTACTATTAAATAAAGCGATATCTATACCTGCATTAAATTGTGATGTCTGTTCCCACTTTAAATTAGGATTAGCTATTCCCGTAATATTATAAGGTGCATAGAATGTACCTCCGAAATAAGTCCCCGCACTACTATTTATGGCATAAGTAGCACTATATTTAAAGTTCCCTATTTCTTGATTACCGGTAATACCATAGCCTATACGAAGTTTTAAATCGTTTATAAAATCTACTTTCTTCATAAAATTTTCTTCGCTAATTCTCCAGGCAAAAGCTGCCGAAGGAAATGTAGCCCAACGATTATTGGCTCCAAATCTTGAAGAACCGTCGCGACGAACAGTGGCAGTAAACAAATATCGACCAGCATAATCATAATTAGCACGCCCATAGAAAGAAACCAATCTGTTGATTTCATGATCGTTTTGTGTAACCTGATTAGTTGCACCACCAATATTATCCGCCCCCAAATTATCGTTTACAAAACCAGTAGCAGTAGTAGACGAATTATAATTATCAAATTCTTGCCAAGAATATCCCCCGACAATATTTAAATTATGCTTTTGATTAAAGGTCTTACTATAAGTAAGATATGTTTCAATTAATTGGTTAAAATATTTATTATTTTCCACTAAAGCTCTACCATTAACAGTTTTTGCCACCATCGATGCAATAGGTTGATAAGCTTTACGCATGGTGTTGTCGACATCATATGCGTAATTTGCTCTAAACGATAACACTTTAGGCAAAAGGAACAAAGTAGCTTCAGCATTTCCAATAAAACGATCGCCTTTACTTATATCCGAAATTTGTTTAGCCATAGCCACCGGATTTCTCACAGACAGAGCACTCGATTCTTTAAAAGAACCGTCGTCATTGTAAATTGCTTGAGTCGGGTCAGCTTTCAAAGCATTATTGATTATTCCACCATCGGCACCATTGGTCTGTTGTTGTACAAAATTATTGAATTTATAATTTGTATTATTCAGGTTCATTGCAAGAATCAATCGATCATCAAACATTTTATGAGTTACATTAAATCTTGCAGTATATCGATTAAGTCCCGTATTAAGAATAACACCTTGTTGTTCGGAAGCACTCAAAGAACCTCTATAAGATGTCTTTTGATTTCCATTGCTGAATGTTACATTATGATTTTGAGAAAAAGCTGTTCTAAATATAGCATCTTGCCAATTTGTACTTGCAGTACCTGTATTGGAAACATAAGTGCGATATTGATCTGCTGTAAGAACATCTATTTTCTTTGAAACATTCGAAAAGCCAACCGATCCGGAATAGCTTGCTGAAGAAATTCCTTCTTTACCACCTTTTGTTTTAATAATAATTACACCATTTGCGCCACGAGAACCATAAATTGCAGTAGCCGAAGCATCTTTTAATACTGTCATGGATTCAATATCGGATGGATTAATCATAGACAACGGATTGAGTGTTTCATTACTTAAGGCTAAATCGCCTCCAAGATTTGTAGAAGTCCTTGAATTATCTACAGGAACGCCATCAATTACATAAAGAGGGTCGCTCGAAGCAGATATGGAGTTTACGCCACGTATCCTTACATAAGTATTCGCTCCCGGTTGACCGTTACCCGGAACAATTTGAACACCAGCTATATGACCATTCATCAACATATCAGGTGACGAAACATTTCCTGCATTAAAATCGGTACTTTTTATTGTAGATACCGATCCGGTTAAATCAGATTTCTTTACCGAGCCGTAGCCTACAACTACAATTTCATTTAGTTCGTTATTATTTTCAGAAAGTATTATAGACAAAGTAGACTTCTTTCCTACAGTAATTTCTAGACTCTTATAACCTACATAAGAAATAACCAGAATAGCATTGTTAGAAACATCTAACGAAAAATTACCATTCATATCAGTAATAGTACCACTAGATGATTTACCTCTTTCTATTACATTGGCTCCAATTATAGGATCACCATGAGAATCTACAACTTTACCACCAATTTTTTTACCGACTTGTTGGATTGTTCGAAGTAACTTTGATTTATTCTTCGAAAGAATAATATGAGATCCTTCTACAGAATATATTGTATTAGTACCTTCCAACAAAAAATTTAAAACTTCAGATACTGGTCTGCGTTTAACGTTGATGGATACTTTTCGTGTAACATCTACATCTACACTATAAATGAATAAGTAATTTGTCTGATTTTCAATAGCATTTAATACAGACTCTAATGGTGCATTACTCGTTTTCAAATTAACATAGGCATTTTGAGAATTAGCATTTTCAGCACTAAGACTGAACACAAAAACAAAAAGAAAGATTGCAGTGGCTTTCATGACTTTTAAATAAAAGTTAATTTCTGAATTTTTCTTATTCAGAAAATCTGATAAAGAGATATTTTTCATATATTTGAAAAGTTTGAAGTTATTAATACACATTAATTTTGACGATTTGTATTAATCACGAGCCAATAGGTACGCCAATACCTATTGGCTTTTTTTCATCACATTACTATTTCCATAGGCAAAAGTTTTTTAAGGTTAAGACATTGATTAGTATATGTAAATTACGCTATTGTTAATATTATCGCGTTTAAATTTAAAAGCAATTTCTTTCTGTAAAACTCGGAAAGCATAATCTATCCCTTCCGACTGTCTGAATTTTCCAGTACAAACAAAACTCTTTACGCCAGGCTTTAGTACCTTTATTTTTACATCAAAATACTTTTCAAATGTAGACATAATTTCACTGAAAGTGTAATCTCTAAAACAGATAAGACCATCTTTCCACCGGTACTGTTCTATATCATCAATAGTAGATACGACGAACATACCTCCTAATAAATCAACTTTCATATTGGGAGATAAAATCACCGATCGGGAATTATCTCCCGCCAATGAAACTTTTACGGAACCTTCTATTAAAGAAGTCTCAAATTTATTACTTTTAGAGTAAGCTTCAATATTAAACTTAGTGCCTAATACTTGTACATTGCACTTTCGAGTATGAACAATAAAGGGAGCATCTTTATTGTGAGCTACTTCTAAATACGCTTCTCCATCAAGTAATATTTCACGTTTTCCTTTTTTGAAAACAGACGGATATTTAAGTGTGGATAAAGCATTCAGCCATATATTCGTACCATCAGAAAGAATCACATTCGACCGTTGACCGGCAGGTACTCTTATTGTATTATAAATTATTTGTTTAGAATCAGAAATTCTATATTGCACAAACAAGGTCGCAGAAAGAGTAAAAATAATTACAGCTGCAATCTTCATGAATCTTCGATAAAATATTCTAAAAAAAGGAGCTTTATAATTATTCTTTATCAAAACTTCGTATTTTTGACTTTGAGGCAAAACAATCATTGCATCAAATATTTTTCTTTCACGAAAAAAATCTTTTCGATTATCTTCAGAACTTTCTACCCAAGATCTAATTTCAGAATCTTGCTCAGGCGAAGTCTTTCCTTCAAAAAAAAGATATAATGTTTCTCTTTCCATCTGCATTTTAGGCTTTATATTGTAATAGCAGATAAGAGGCACTTATCCCTCGAAAGAAAAAGCTCTTTTTTTATCAAAGAAAAAAAATAAGCACAGGCATGTAATCCTTAAGTGATACCCGAAGAGCTTTTATTGCTTTCGTTATATGATATTCAACTCTCTTTGTTGGAATATTCAAAGCATCGGCAATTTCTTTGTGCGACTTATTCTGAAACCTACTCATTACAAAAACATTTTTTGTCTGATCAGGAAGTGAATTTAATGTATTCTTAATAATTTCTTCCATTTCTGAGGTAAATAGTTCATAAGGCTCACAAGCCTCAAGAGTCGTAATGCGAGTAGCAAATTCCCACTCTGCATCACTATACATTTCACGAGATACCATTTTAACTGTTTGGATATGTTGCAGGTAATTAAGGCACTTATGTTTAATAACTGTCAATACATAAGCTGGTACATTTGTTTCAGATTGCAATCTGCTCCGGTTTTCCCAATAATACATCAATGATTCTATTGTAATATCTTCCGCCATTTCAATATCGCGAATATACGAATTAGCAAAACGAATAAATCGACTTTGATAATCAATAAATAATTGATTGAAAATTCTCAATTCTGTAGTAGCATCATCCATTGTGTCTTTCTTTTCCTAATTAGAAGTATCTGCTAACAATATTTAACCGACAAATGTACAAAATAAGTCGGAAAACCATTCAATGTCACATAATAATTTATTGCTGTCTGGTAACACTTTTTATCAGGTAAAAAATGAAGGGCTGAATTCATATTAGAGTTCAGATCAAATTGTGTTACTTTGTTTTCAACACAAAAATAAATACTACAATGCCCAAAAGTGCGAATTTTACCGGACAGCAATAATTTTCATTATTGCCGCCCCAGAAAGTATTTTGCTAATAAATGATGTTTTGCCATTCTGTCTAGGACGAAGGTAAACAGTAGGAGAGTGATACAGGAAAACAATGGAGCGATAATGAATGTAAATAAGGCATCTGGAACATTGTCGAAATGTATAAATCGGGGCAAAAGGGTTTCAATAACCCAGGTCTGTATACAATATATACCGATGGTGTATTTGCCTATTGTTTTGAAGATGGAATGACAGTCTTTTATTTTGAAGAATAGACTGATAATAAAGATACTGCCAGTAAGTCCTATCAGGAACCTATATAAATAGATTAAGGTACGCGAGATGAAATACTGTTCGTTGTGCAAGAACGACATCAGTGTGTAGGGTTGACTGCAATAAACAAGGTAGTTGCTGTCCCAATGAATAAGCAATAGTAGGTAAAGAATACCGCTTACAACAATAAAATAATTGCATTTCTTTCTGAAGGTAGTTATAAAATCAGAGAGGATGATGCCCGAAATAAAGAATGGGCAAAGAAATGTTACGTAGTATTGGTTTGAAAGGAACGATATTAGTACTGAAATGGAGAAGAATAGCACTTTTGATGCTGGCGCTATCTTTTTCGTTGCGTACGCTATAACGAAACAGATAAAAAGACACTTCAAGAACCAAAAGTCGAATGTCAGATGCTTTATTGTTATCTCAAATATGGAACGGCTTCCACCATTATCTAATATACTGATGAAAATGCCGAATATAGCCCATGAGAAAGATGGAAGAAGTAAATTAATACTTTTCTTTTTGATAAAGTCCCCTGGAGTAAGTTTTAATGAAGAAGAAGCAAAGATTCCGGATATTATAGCGAACAATGGCATGTGGAAGCTATATATCAATGAAAACAGGTAGTTGTTCTTATATGTTTCATAGCTATAGTTAGGGTAATAGTATTGGATGGTATGGCCCAATATAACACAATAAATTGCAAAGCATTTTAATGCATCAAAACTCGCTATTCGTGGTTTGCTCATTCTTTCTTGGACTAAATGTATTTTTATTTCTGCGACGCGAACTGTTATAAACGCCAAACTATTTTACTAGAGAGATCTTTACCTCATTATATCTTTTTGAAAATATCTTCTAATCGTGACACGTCTCACCATGATATTATTGAGGTCATACGTGTGCTGTAAGAGAAAGGCTTCAGACCGTGACCTATTAGCGAAGGTTCTTAACTCTAAGTAGCGGCGCAAAAATACTTATTTCATTTTATAGTGCAAAGATATTTTGAAGAAAAGCCAAGTTGCCAAACAATTTTGCAAAACAAAATGACATTAACTCGTCCATCCGCTAAAATATATATAGTATATGTTAAAGACTCTTCCATAAAACGATAGTTCTTTTCCGAAGCGTAACCCGAATCGGCGACATCTTTCATTGGGAGTCTGCTATAGCGATTGGAGAAAGATGGGGAAAAAAGAACAAGGGGCAGATTATCGATAGGATTGGGAAACAATCCGAAGTCGGTGATATATTGGCTTTTTGTTGCAATCTGAAGATTGTATCCCAGGTTTGGTTTGAACGTTGTTTATTGCGTCCTCTTCTATTCTTATGAAAGTGGTATCAGGGTCTGTTTTGGAGTATGAGTTGCGATTTTCAAGAATTTTAAGATGACGGTCGTATTCAGAGAGTTTGTCTCGATGTTCTTCAAATTCTTTTAAATGCTTCTTTTTTTCGCGCTGCACCTTTTTCTCTACTTTACTCTTTGGAGGTGCTTTATTTTCCAATGCGTCTTTGAGCTCGCTGATGATATCGTCAAGCATTGCCGGAGTTAATCTACAAGAGTTTGTCCCTCCATATTTTCCTGGGCTATGGCTTGGTCGATCTAAGAGAGGAGAATCTCTATCTTTTTCATCAATTTCGATCTGCTTTTCTTCACTGTTTTACGCTATACAAATGTGTATCCGTTGGCCTTCGACTCAATTTTGGTCCTATCTATATATTCGACGTCCAAGTTTATCAGACCATCGCCAACACGAGTACGATTTACTGAAGATATTATTGATTTCATCTTTCACGCTGTTCTTGAAACGGTTGATGGTAATGAAATCTTGCTTTTCATAGTCGGCAAGCCAGTAGAAATTTTTCTATCTTGCAAACAAAGTAGATATTGTTCATATAGGTGTAGATAATGATTTTAAGCATCATTTTGAGATGATAGGGGCAGCAGCCGATTTTCTTATACCGCTTCTTAAAGTTATCCAGTTTAGGGGAGTCAACTATTGCTTTGACGATGCGCGCAAGATCGTTTTTCGGTATATGCTCATCTATTCTTGGAGGAAAAAGAAAAGTTTGATTTGGTATGCATGGACGAAAATGGAACTTTGCCATAACGAATATGTTATATCCTAAAGTTACAAATATTGGGGGTGAAAACAAAGCCTGGGCTTGATAAAGTCTGAGTTGTGTGTCAAAACGAGACATCCTCGTTTTGACACACAACTCAGACTTTATGGTAAACTAGTAGTTGCAATTAAACAAAAATGTTTGTTTTCATCTCATCTTTATTTTCATTCTTTGATGGGATTAATCGTTCTTTTTGACGGTTTACTGTAATTATCTTTTTAATACGAATATCGTCTGAAGCTCGCCCTATTTGTAATTCAAAAGTACCAGGCTCAACTACATGTTCCATTTTATCATTATAGAGTGAAAGTTCTGATACAGGGATAATAATTTTGACATGTGCGGTTTCACCTTTTTTTATTAGGATTTTTGTAAATCCTTTTAATTCTTGGACAGGAGTTTCCACACTGGATACGATATCTCTTACATAAATTTGTGGAACTTCCATTCCGTCACAATTACCGCTATTGCGAATATCAATATTAACATCGATGCTATCGTTGAGAAAATAATCGTTCTTCTGTGTTGTTGCCGATAAATAATCGAAAGTTGTATAACTTAATCCATGACCGAATGCCCAAAGGGACTCTGTGGTAGCAAATACATAGTCCATCCCCGGTTTGTTTTTACTACCCGGTCGGTGATAAAATCCCTTATCACTAGGTAAATAATCATAATAGCAAGGTAAATGACCTGTACTTTGAGGGAATGAAAAATTCAGTTTCCCTGAAGGATTGATTTTACCGAATAGCATTTCATTTAGTGCTATTCCTCCTTGTTCTCCCGGATACCATTGGATGATAATGCCTGGTATATGTTCTTTAATCCATGGTATTGCAAACGGTTTTCCTGCCATCAATACTACGATAATCGGTTTATTCGTACGGTAGACGGCTTCTACTAAATTTTCTTGTACTCCAGTCAACGATAAGTCACTTAAATCGTGTCCCTCTCCACAAGTCGCTCCGTTACCAGTGCTGCATGATCCTATGACGACAATTGCGATATCACTATTCTTCGCAGCCGTTACTGCCGCATCTATCCCTGACTTGTTATCAGTGATTAAATCACAGCCTTTTGCATAGTTTATATTGATTTTATGTCCATAGGCATCTTTTATTGCTTGTAATAAAGTGACCCCTTCATTGTTTTCATTGCCCCATGAATAGTTACCGAATTGTACATGGTCTGCATTTGGTCCTATAATTGCAATAGAATGAATTTTATCTATATCAAGAGGGAGAATATGATCTTTGTTTTTCATTAAAATAATTGATTCTTCCGCTATTTGACGCGCCAATGCAATATGACTGTTACAATGGACATTCTTATCATATTGAGTTTTATTTGGTAATGCATAATCAAAGAGTCCCATTTTGAATTTAGCAAGTAAAATGCGACTTACAGCCTGGTCAATATACTTTTTATCTAGAATGCCTTTATTTACCAAATTTGGTAATTCGGGAAAACAATTATCGGCAGCTTCCACGTCGAGTCCTGCTATGAGTGTCTGCATTCCTGCATCAGCCTTGTTTTGTGCTGTATGATGAAATGTTTCAAGCATTCCAATTGTTCCCCAATCTGAATAAACATATCCCTTAAATCCCCATTGATGGCGTAATAATTCTGTCATTAAATAATAGGATGAAGAATTAGGTACACCGTTCCATGAATCATATGCGGACATTACAGCCCATGGGTGTGTCTTTTTTATGATTTCTTCAAACGGGTATAAGTAAATTGAAAGTAGCTCGCGTTGTCCGCATGAAACGGAAGCAAGATTAATACCTCCCTGCGGTGTGCCATGTGCACCAAAATGTTTTAACATAGGGGATATGTGATTATCCATATATCCCTTTACCTCTGCAGCTCCCATTTGAGAAATTAAAAAAGGTGCTTCTCCAAAACATTCTTCTACTCTTCCCCAACGTAAATCGCGGCAAACGTCTATATCTGGCGCCAGTACTTGTGTAATGTTTTCAGCCTTTAATTCTTCAGAGATAGCTGTTGTCATTTTATATGCTAATTCGGTATTGAAAGTACTACCTAGAGCGATAGTTTGTGGGAAAATGGTGGATCCTACTTGTATAGAGCCGTGTAAAGATTCGGCTACTGTAAATGCTGGTATTCCGAGACGAGTATGGCGACGCATATGTTGCTGCACTTTATTCATAAAATTTTGGCATTCTCTTCCTGGAAGAGTAAAGCATTCTACAAATCCGGAACCTTTGTCTTTTGCCAATAATTCTTTTAATTTCGTTTGATCAATTTTTCGTACTTGTCCGGTTAAAAAAGCATCATTAGCGTGCAGGTGAGACATTTGCGCGATTTTTTCATCCATGGTCATACGACTCAGTAAGTCGTTTACTCGTACTTCTACAGGGAGAAAAGTGTTTTTGTATTTCGGTATTTTTTGTGCTTGCACGAAGCCAAATGGAAGAGATAAAAAGAATACGACAAGATAAAAATGATTTTTCATGGTTTATTTTTATTTATAAGTTCCTATGTTCAATACTTCGTTAAGTAATTAATTAACTGGTTGAAAATAAATTGATTACATTAACAAAAGTTAGCCTAAATAATTGGTCAAATAGCTTATTTTTAGTAACTTAAAGGTCTTTAACCACCTATAGTTACGATGAAAACATCAGACGCACTTGATCAATATATGGATATCTGTAGTGATTTCTTCAAAAGAAGCGCTGCAAAGTTAAACAAATCTTTTAAAATTGTCTTTATCGAGATACTGCTTTTATATATGGTCGTACCAAGAAAGATCAATTTTATCTAATTGGAATGTTATGGTTCTCACTGCGAGTAATGCCTCAGGCAGAACTGTACACGTAAATTTAATTGGCTGTCCTATAACCTGGATCTGGCTGACAGATATTTCAAACGGTCAGACCGAAAAGCGATCGCTATTGATCCGAGTTACATATCCAAGTTGGGCAAATGTACTCCTTGGGTTGGTTATTTCTGGTCGGGTTTGCGCCGGTCAGGTCAAATACGGCTTGGAGATAATGGGCATAGGACTTATAGATATCGACAAACATAATTGCATTATCTTAAAGGTAGAACAATCTTTCGACAATATAACCCTTAATGGGTTCTGCTTTACTTTAAACGATTGGTATCTGAAAGTTATCGAAAGATATAAAGAGCCACTTCACACCGTATCCGATTACATCGTTGCCGATGCTTTCTTTTCAAAGAACCTTTTCGCCCAAGGTTTAGAGGAAATGAACTTTCATCTTGTCAGTCGCCTTCGCGATGATGCTAATCTGATGTACCTCAGTCAAGAACAAAGAACAGAAAAGAAAGGGCGTCTCAAATAGAAGAAGCTGTTTTGAATTTTTATCGAAAGTCTTTTGAGGTTATTTTGAGCGAATTTATTGGATTTGTTTCGAAGGTTTAGCGAGCTAAATCGAGAAACAAACTCGAGAAATGCGCCAAAAAGAGGTCAAAAGAATTCGAAACAGTTTCTTAGATTCTACATCTTTTACCTTTTTTAGTAAATCTGATGCGATAATAAAGTTATCATTCTATTTCTACAAAGAATCATTATTCTTAAATAAATATTATTTTTTCAGTAGGGTTGTTCTCTTTTAGATCGTCTTATTAATAAGAATACTCGTTAAATAATTGATTAATGATCTAAATGCAATGAGTTATATTAACACGAATTAGTGTAAAATAATTGTTCAAGTTGCTGAAAATCAACAAAATTATGTTGTTTAGGCATAATAACAATGAACATATAGATGCACTCGACTAATATAGAAATATCTGCAGTGATGTCTTGAAAAGATACACTGTGAAGTTAAACAAAAGTTTTAAAACAATCTTCATTTATACATGATAATACCGAGAAAGATCAATTTTATGCAGCTTGGACACTATAGCACGTATTGTGAAGAGTGTTTCAGACAAAATTTCTCAAAGAAGTTCGAGTGGATCTTCTATAATTTAAAGTTGTCCGAAAGGATATTTGAACAGGAAGATTGGATAACTATCGCTATTGATCCGAGTTACATATCCAAGTCGGGTAATTGTATTTCTTGGGTTGGTCCTTTCTGGTCGGGTTGAGCCGGTCAAGTTAAACACGGTTTGGAGATAATAGGTATAGGACTTATAGATCAAACATAACTTAAAATCAGAGCAATCACCAGACAATATAACCCTTAAAAGATTTTTTAACTGTCTGGCTTTAAGTCCAACAGAACTTTAAATGCTAAACTTGCCAAAAATCTCATTGATATAGCTGCTTATGTGGCGTAATTTATATTCTAATATTTAACGAAGTCTTGTAATAACAAAGTTTAATAATATGGAAGAATCTACAGAACAAATTATCCTTAATTATTTAGAAGGAATAGCCACATCGTCTGAAAGAGACAAACTATCTTTTTGGTTAAAAGAGTCTGAGGAGAATCGGCAGATTTTTTTGACTTATTATGATTCGTGGAGTTTGTCTCAGCAAGTTAAATTCAATCCCTATATGGCATTGAAGAAAATGAATATTTTAATGGAAAATTCTCATATTATTAAAAATATACGTCATCGAGGACATGAAAAAAAAATATATATATATGCTTCGATTGCCGCTACTTTATTTCTTATCGTAACAGGAGCATGGTTTGCTATAAATAATTCTGCTGAAAAAAACAGTATTAGGAATCTTGCAATAGAAGATTTTAATGGAAAACAGAATTGTAAAAATATAGAATTAGTGTTATCTGGAAATAACAGAATAATATTAAATGATAGGAAAATTAATGTGACGTATGGTAATAATGGGAATATACGTATTAATGATAATGATAATAAAACGATTCATTCAGGAAGCATGTATAACCAGTTGATAGTTCCGAATGGTAAGAAAGGGATATTGACTTTGGTGGATGGTACGAAAATATGGATAAAATCGGGTACTAAATTAATGTACCCTGTAAAAATGAATCGAAAGATAAGGGAGATCTATGTGGATGGTGAAGTATATTTAGAGGTTTCTCATAAAATGAAGAAACCGTTTATTGTTAGGACGAATGATTTAAATGTTAAAGTAGTAGGTACCAAATTCGACGTATCAGCTTATTCCAAAGAATGGCCGTCAAGAGTAGTATTGGTCTCTGGTCGTGTAAACGTCTCCTTGAAAGATGAAAATGATAAATCGACCAAAAAGTTAATGCCTAATCAGATGTATAGCTTGAATGTGAAGAAAAGAGAATCAATACGAAATGTGGATGCTTCTAAATATATTGCTTGGATCGAAGATATTTATACTTGCAATGATGAAAATATGGATCAATTATTAAATAAGTTGATACAAACATACGGGGTTAAAATTAGGTATGGAAGAGATATTGCTTCTCTTCATTGTACCGGTAAATTTGATTTGCAACAGCCTTTATCGGAATTATTAAGGGAAATATCGGAAATAATACCGGTTAAATATCAAAAGAAAAATGATGGTACATACGTAGTACAAAAATAGAATAAATATTTAATTTAAAATCAAAGCCCATGAAAACATAAAGAAATGTACAAAAACCGGATAATGCTTCCGATATTATCCGGTTACCTCTAAAATTTAGAACAATATAATAAACCTTAGTTTTAAACCTTAGATTCTACAAATGTATGACAAATACAAAAAATTACAAATCAAGAATTATTAATAATTGTTTTTTTTTAAGTGCATTAAGTTTTTTTTTAATTCTTGTCTTAAGTACAAACATTGGGTATGCCAAAAGTCTCACTACCCAAAAGCAGTTATTTACTTTAAAAATTAGTAATAAAATTGTTCGTGACGTTCTTTCAGAAATTGAAAGTAAGAGTAGTTACATCTTTTTCTATTCATCGAATACGTTCGATGCGAATAGAAAAATTACTATTCATATAAAAAATCAACCCATTAATAATATAATGGATGAGATTATAAAAAATACTAATAGTACTTATTTTATTAATGGGAACCAAATATTTATTAAAGAAAAATCTCCGAGGGCTGTTGAACAAAAGCCTCGTTCTACTAAAAGTAAACGTAAACCTCTTGAACATAAGTTGGTGGGACATGTTTATGATGCAGATAATAATGACCCATTAATTGGTGTTTCCATTAAGATCAAAGGTGCCAAAAATGGTACCACTACTGATATCAACGGAGAATATCAAATTAATGTAACTAGTGAATCGGAAGTAGCATTTTCGTATATCGGTTACAAAACTAAGGATGTTTTAGTCGGTGATTTAGGTGTATTAAATATTAAAATGGAATCCGATAATCAAGTATTAAATGAAGTTGTTGTTGTAGGTGCCGGTACGCAGAAAAAAGTTTCTGTAACAGGTGCCATTACATCTGTCAAAGGATTGGAATTGAGATCTCCAAGTGCTTCATTAACCAATAATTTTGCTGGTCAATTAGCTGGTGTCATTTCTATGACGGGTAGTGGTGAACCGGGATCGGCTTCCGCTTTTTATATTCGTGGTGTCGGAACTTTCGGTGGACGTGCAACCCCGTTGATATTGCTGGATGATGTTGAAATCTCTGCCAATGATTTGAATAATATTCCAGCAGAATCCATAGAAACTTTTTCCATTTTAAAGGATGCGTCTGCAACGGCTATTTATGGAGCGCGCGGTGCTAATGGTGTAATGTTGATCACTACTAAAAGCGGATTTGAAAATAGCAAGGCTCAAATTCATGTTACGATTGAAGATTCTTATTTGAAACCAACTAAGAAATTACAACTTGTAAAGGGAGCTCGGTATATGGAATTGTATAATGAAGCAGATTTGGCGCGTACTCCTAATGCAACTCCTAGATATTCTACAACTGATATTGAAAACACTCGTAATCATGTGAATTCGTATTTATATCCAGATATAGATTGGTATGGACTATTATTTAAAAACTCGAATATGGATCAACGTGTCAATGTAAATATTCAAGGCGGCGGCTCTCGTGTTACATATTATATGAGTTTACAAGCTAATCATAATACGGGATTATTACGTATTCCGAGTAACGGACCGTTTAAGAATAATATCAATCAATGGAGATATGTATTTCAAGATAATATATCGTATAAAGTATCTCCTACTACGAATATAGATCTGCGTATGAATACTCAAATAGGCCAAGATAAGGGTCCAGGGTCTTATGTTACTTCATTATATTATGACACTTACGCGGTATCTCCGGTAGAATTCCCTGCAGCATTTCCTGCCCGAGAGGGAGATAAACATATTCGTTTCGGTAATGCATTTCAGAGTGGTTCGACTTTATGTACGAATCCCTATGCTGATATGTTAAGTTCATTTAATCAAGACAATACCAGTACGATAAACACATCTTTGCATTTATCACAAGATTTTAGCTTTATTACAAAGGGTTTGAATGTATCTGCTTTGGTTAATTGGAAAAACTATTTTATAACCTCTTATAACGAGTCGATGACTCCTTATTTTTATCGTGTTCAAGACGGTAGTTGGGATCCTATCGGTACGGTTACTGGTACGACGACATACAGTTTGGCACAATTGCAACTCGGTCAGGATTATATCACTCAAGATGCCAATCCGACTCGCTACGGCGATAATACGTTTTATCTGGACGGACGTATCAATTATAATCGATCTTTTGGTCCGCATACTGTATCGGGGTTATTGATGTATATGATGCGTGAATACAGAAATTCCGTTTTACCGTCTCGCAATCAAGGATGGTCCGGTCGTGTTACTTATGATTATCAAAATAAGTATTTGGCCGAATTTAATTTCGGTTATGATGGTACGGAGCGTTTAGCTAGTGGACATCGTTTTGAATTTTTCCCCGCTATGTCTCTGGGGTGGGTCATTAGTAGTGAAGATTTTTGGAAACCAGTTTCTAAGTATATAGGGTTTCTTAAATTGAGAGGATCTTATGGATTGGTCGGTAATAGTGAAACAGGCGAGGATGAGGATGGTGTTCAGCATTTCTTGTATGTAAATGCTGTTAGTACGAATGTGGGTCGTGGTGCATGGTTTGGATCCGCACATACTGCTTATTGGGGAGGAGCCGTGCAGGCTTATGCTGTAGAGAATGCTCATTGGGAACGTGTTAAAAAAATGGATATAGGTGTTGATTTGAATTTATTTAATGAAATAAATGTGGTATTTGATTATTTTCATGATAAACGCGATCGTATCTTAATGCAACGTGCTACTTGGCCGCAAGTATTGGGTTATGGCTATGTGTACACCAGCTCTAAAGATTGGCCTCTTACTCCGTGGAGTAATATCGGTAAAGTAGATAATGAAGGATTTGAATTGAGTGTCAATTGGAAAAAACGAGTCAAAAAGGACTTTTCATTCGAATTCCGTGGCAATTTTTCTTATAACAAAAATAAATACATTAATAAAGATGAGCCGAACTATCCCTATTCTTGGCAATTGCAGAAAGGTAAACCTTTAAGTGCCACTTACGGTTATATTGCTGAAGGTTTATTTAAAGATGATAATGAAATTGCAACAAGTTCGGCACAAACAAATTTTGGCAGTACCGTAATGCCGGGAGATATTAAATATCGTGATATAAACGGTGACGGTGTCATTAATTCTGAAGATAGGGCAATGATTTCTCCCTATGGGTCGACACCTCGTTTACAATACGGATTAGGTTTAGATGTTACATATTGTAAGTTTGACTTCGGTGTATTTTTTACTGGATCGGCTAAACGTACAATAATGATTATGAACGATATGTCTCCGTTCGGTGCTGTAATGGGTAATGGAAACAAGAATGTAATGAAATTTATTGCAGATAACCATTGGACAGTGGATAATCCTAATGAGAAGGCTCAGTATCCGCGTTTGGGATTGAATGGAACTTATACGGGCAATAATACGGTTTCTAGTTCATTCTGGACTCGTAATGGTAATTTTATACGTTGGAAAACGTTAGAAATAGGTTATTCTTTCCCACATTGCCGTTTATATTTTAGTGGTGATAATTTAGCCATTTGGAGTCCATTTAAACTTTGGGATCCGGAATTGTCATGGAATTCTTATCCATTACAACGCACGTTTAATATTGGTGCTCAATTAAAGTTTTAACATGATTAAAAAAAAATGATATGAAAATATTAAAATCCATAATCAATTTTGCTAAAATTATGATTCCTGTTTGTTGCCTTACTTCATGTAATTATTTAAATGTAGTTCCTCCGGCAACAGCTGATATACCAGATTTGGTTAAAGATGAGCCGACATGTCTTAAATGGTGTCTTTCCGATTATGAAGGACTATGGAGAGCTTATTTCTATTCGGAATTTGAAACTTCTGTTGATGAATATGTGTGGCCGCGTACATGGGGCATGCAAGGCTCCGTAGTTTCTTGGAATCAATTAGGTACGACTTCAGAGAGCGCTACCGCTAGTGACCGCTGGGATCGATTTTGGGATAACATTGGGAAATGTAACCAGTTTATTCAATTATTGAATCAATACCGTCCGAGTGATGTTACCGATGGAGAGATGACTCGTTGGATATCTGAAACGATATTTTTAAGGGCATATTACCACTTCCTATTGTTGGAGGCGTATGGTCCGATTCCTTTGATGGGGCATTATTATAGTGAGAATACGCCTGCAAATGAAATCCCGGGACGCTCTCATTTTGATTGTTGTGTGGATTCAATTGCGTCATGGTATGATGAAGCTGCCAAAGGACTGCCCGCTACAGTTGATGATAATGAATTAGGTCGTGCTACTTCGGTAGCTTGTAAGGCTTTGAAAGCACGTTTGTTATTATATGCCGCTTCTCCTTTATGGAATGGTTCATTTCCTTATCCGGATTGGAAAAATGTAAATTGGGAAACTCCGGAATATGGTAAAGAGTTGGTTAGCCATACTTATGATGTCAAAAAGTGGCAACGTGCTTTGGATGCATGTAATGATGCGATAAGTGCAGCAATCGGTGAAGGTGAACGTAGTTTGTATGATGTAAAGGCTTCCGAGCAACATCGCGAAAATCAAAATATGCCTTTGCCTACTATTGCCAATGCTGATTCTGCATTTAGGAAGCATGTCATGTTGATGCGTTATTTGAATACTACAACCGAAGCAGACGGTAATCACGAGATAATTATGCAAACTTACTATGACAGTTATTGGTACGATCCGTACCATTGGACGCGTATGTTACCTCATGGTTTCGTTACCGTAAGTGGTAAATCACTTCCTGCGCAAACAGCTCTTTCTGTACCTTTGTATGTCATAGAACATTTTTATACGAATAATGGTATGTTGCCTGAGAATGATCCGAATTTCGTTTCTAAGTCCGAATGGCTTCAATCTGCTGGAATTTCAGGACGTACCGATGTGATAAATTTATGTAATTTTCGTGAACCGCGCTTTTATGCCTGGTTGGGTTACGATGGAGGGGAATATGCTTCTAAATTAGCCAACGGGAGTCCTTTGATTTTGCACATGAGGGATGCTAATACGAACGGTTATAATCCTTCAAAATATGCTGTCAGTTCCGTAACCGGATTTGTAGAGAAGAAATATATTGATCCAAATTTGGTGTGGTCCACTTCAGATGCTAGTAAACCTGGAAATTTGAGGTCGATAGCAGTTTCCGTAATTCGTTTAGGTGAATTATATTTAGATAGAGCTGAATGCTATGCGGCATTGGGTGATGAAGACAATTCGTTGAAGGATTTGAATGCGATTCGTGAACGTGCCGGTGTACCGGATTTGACCGATGCGATGATCAAAAATAGCGGTATGTCGTTAATGGATTGGGTTCGAAACGATCGGTTTGTCGAACTTTACGACGAACATCAACGTTATTATGATTTACGTCGTTGGGTGACGGCTCCGCAATTCTTGAGAGCTAGTACTCGCGAAGGGTTAAATGCCGACGGAATTTTGAATCCGACATTCGATCAATTTAATCAACGTGTTAAGATAGATCAACCATTTCAATGGAACGATCGCATGTATTTGTTGCCTATCGAATCTAGTGAGATCTATAGTAACTCTCAATTAGTACAGGCTCCAGGTTATTAATTTTAAAGGAAACTACAATGAAAAAGTTTTTATTAAATATATTGTTATTGGTAGTGAGTATTTTATTTATTACTTCCTGTAGTAATTCTGAATATGGCTTTGATAAACTCTTTCCTAATGAATATCATAAGGTTATGTTGTTTAAAAACAGCGGGGCGCAATCTTTAAGCTTAAATACGACCGAAACTAATTATCAAGATTCTATAGTTGTGTTAAAAGCTGGTAGTGACCCTTCTCTTACAGCTAATGTGAAATTCAATATACTTAGTCAAGATGAGATAAATTCCACATATAATGTTCCTCAGGGATTGGACTACCGAGTAATTCCATCTCAATTTTTTTCTTTTAATAACGGTCAAGAGATTTCTTTCGATAAAGAAGAAACGGGTAAATATCTCATTCTTTCAATAGATGCATTTAAAATATATAATTATATACAGTCCGATCCCACTATTACTACGAAGACAAAATTTGTATTGCCTATACAAATGGTAAGTACGCACAATGATACGATCAGTCCTACAGGTGGTAAATTATTGGAATGTATAACCGTTGAAAAACCTAATATTGCATTGCCGGGTGATCAATACTCAAATATGAATTTTAAAACATTGGATATTAACTTGAGTGCTACTGTATCTAACTACGATCTTGCCAATGATTTTACTTGTTCGTTTGATAAATCTAAGAATGATAGTCTGTTCAGAGTATTTCAAACGAACAATCCGAACTATCCATGTAAGCTTATGCCTGTGGATGCCTATGGGGCATTGCCTACATTAAAATTTTCTAAAGGGAACGAAACAGGTACGGCATTGTTGACTTTAAGTCGTGCACCATTGCAGAACGATGTTCATTACGTACTTCCCTTGATGTTGAAGTCAACGAGTTTACAAAACACGGATCTAAGTTCTAGTGTACAATTTATTGTTGTGACTCCTCCTACTTATGGTACGCAGTGGATTGATGATGTATCCGGTTGGAAACCAGTATTTGATAATTGTGACCAGAAATCATGGACGCAATCGTCTGGAGGTGATAATGCTGGTCCATATGCACCTATAGATAATGATGTAAGTACCTATTGGCATAGTTGTTATAGTGGCCCTTTATATACGAGCTATGCAGGCACGAACGGTGCAGGTGTCCAAACAGGTGGTAGCTATGGAGATGATTATAATTATAATTTTACGGATTATAATACATGTGTAGCCAAAAGATCTCCGGGTGATATATGTTTGGTATATGATATGCAACAAAAATATTATATAGTTGGTGTCAAAACATTAAATCGTCCATCAAATGTAGATACTAAAACTATCAATATTTCTGTCTCTCCTGATGATGTGTTTCAGTTCTTACCAATTAAGAAAGGTGGCAATATATCTGATTATAATAACCCGAGTTTGAATAATTGGAATTATCTTTTCACACAAGTTAGGAGCACGAGTGGTGGTTGGCAATCAATAGCGATAGATCTGACTACAATTTCTAGTCTCGATAACGTAAAAGGACGTTTCATTAAATTGAGATTTATGGATTCTACGAGAGGAAGTGTCGTTAATTTAGCCGAATTCCGCGTATTGGTCTTGGTATCCATTAATGGCGATCCGGTAAAATAATGTGGATTTTATAAGTAATATTGTGTAAAGGTTAGGCTTCCGATTTATAAAAGAGTTATGATTCGTTTGTTTTATAAATCGGAAGATTTTTTAGTAGCATTAATTAAATAAATTTCAAATAATTCATGAAAAAGTATAGATATTTAGTTTTTCTTTTGGTCTTGTTTTTATGCTTTCCGCCAGTATTGAAAGCGCAACAAGCTTTGGATAAAGAGAAATGTTTCGAATATGTATTCGGCGATAAAGTTAGACTGGATCCAGCTATGGTAAAGAAGGTCAGTTCCGATCCTTCGGGTAAGCGTTATTATGTAGACCGCAACGGTGACGGAAAGCCGGAAGAGGTATGGTATGTGGATGTCGATCCTCGCCACAGCGCATCCAAGCGTCCGGTATTGGTGCGTGCTATCGACCGTGACGGCGATATGCAGATGGGAGGAGAACCGGACATGGATAGTGATTTATATGTGGTTGATTGGAATGGAGATGGAAAAGTCGATGCAGTGATTAGTTATGAAGATCTGGACGGTGATCAGGATGTGGATAGAATGGGTATTTACTTTTTCGATCCCAATTACGGTTTACGTGTTTGGTGGAGTCGTGATGACGGAGACGATAACCTTTTGTGGTATGCTATAGATTATGCTTATTTCCAGAGAGAATGTGAGCAAAAAACCAATTTCGGCGGAGATGAAACGTTTGATTGTCTTTATATCAAACCGAGAGATAAACAATGGAGCAATTTTGCAGAAAATCCGTTCTGCTTTTTTGATCGTGATGGTAATGGTATTTCGGAAGAAGCCATTCGTTTGGTAGGTATTAACCAATCTATTCATTCTTTGCGTTGGAGTTTTGATGTGGATAATGATGCAACAAAGCAAAATCCACGTGATTATGATGTATCTCTCAGTGCGATTGTGGGGGATAATAATTTTGGACAAGATAATGAAAGCTCATTACAGTCTATAAAATATGGAGACGACATGTGCGAGACCGTCATGATAGAGGGATTTCCGGCTAAAATCATGAGACGGAGTGCGATGGTACCATTTTTACAGAAGCAGATTTGGTCGCGCGAGATCATGACTTGGGACGAGAACGATCTGAACATCGCATATGGTATTCGAGGTTACAATATAGAGCGTTGGGAAGGAGTGATCGCATCGGAATCGAAGGAAAAAGGTTATGAAATGCCGAGAGTGGGTGGACCTGATTGCGGTCCTTATAATAAGCGTTATGAAATAGTGATGCACCCGAAGGCTCCGAACTCCTATTATTATAGCGTCGGTGATAAACGAATCCATATAAAAGGAGCCGACAAGTCATGGTTGAAAGTTGATTTCGATTATGATACGAAGATGGATATGAAATACGAATGGATTGATACCGATCGCGACGGTATCGTCGATAAAGTGTTGGTCGATACGAACGGCGACGGGAAATGGGATGATTCATGGAAACTGAACGTATCGGGGGATAAAACGGTTGAATGGAATTTCAATTCGTTGAATTCTGCCTATAGTTGCGTAGTCTCGATGGAGCCGTCTCGTCTTTATACGTTGAACATGATATTGTGCCAGGCTTTAAAATCGAAGAACAAGTCCGATTCGGGCAACTCGATATGGAGTATGATAGAGAATAAGATGCGCTGCAAGAACCTGACAGATGATTTGTCGAAACGCTTACTTGACAGTAACGAATCGCTGTTGTATTATTTACGTTTGTGTGCGGATCGCCGCATCTGCGAATTGAAGAAGAGCTATGGTCATAAATCATTTTGGAAGTCGTTCGATACCCTTCGTGGAAACGGCGATTCGGAATCGATGAGTGAATTGTTGTCGAAAGTGTTCGGCATATCGTTACCTTCTTCGGATGCATACAATTTGTGGCTGTCGGAATTACGTAAGGATCCGTCCGTAAAGCGTGTGTCGTGGAATAACAAGTGGTATGCTCCGAACTGGGGTTGGGAATCGGAGAAAGCGGCTTTCCGCTGTTACGACGGTCACTTCGATTTGTTCGGAAAGCGTTACGATTGTTTGATGCTTCCGATGTTGACTCATGACATTCATTATCATACGGATTACGGTACTTGGGGTATGGATATTCTCCATGTCGGTCAGACCGGCGGTTGCGGCGGTTTGGTTCTGTATGTGAACGGTGTTGGTTATCCTTTGCGCCATGAGAAAGCCGGCGATCCGGTATATAGCGGTCGTTTGGTTCAGGAGTCAAATGATAGTGTAACGATCGGTTTTACGGTTAGCGGTGTAGGTCCGAAATCTCATCCATATACGGTATACATAAACTGTACGGCCCGTGGTGGTGCCTATAGTGACAAGCGTGAAGTGAAGGTTGAAGGCGGCGATCCTTTCGACGATATCCAGTTGGGTATAGTGATCAACAAGATACCGACTGAAGACTTTTTCATAGATAAGTGTTACGGTTTGATGGGTCTTTGGGGATTTCAGGATCCTGCGATGGGATGGATCGGTATGGGTGTGATGTATCCTTCGGATCGTTATGTCGGCCAGCGGGATACGTCGGAAGAACATCGTGCCGTTCTCAAGATAAATCGTGGTGAATGGTTGCATTTTTATGCTCAAGGCGATTGGTTGAGAGGTCATCGTTTTGTACCCGGAGCTGGGGCAAAAGATTGGGAAAAAACATTACGACAAGAAGCGTTGTTATATAATTTAAAATAATATGAAAATAAAAAGTTTTTTATTATCAATTGTATTGATGTGTAGTATTAGTTTGTCATCGGTAGCACAACAAGCATCGGTAAAAAGGGTTATATTATTTATTATTGACGGAATCAGTATAGAAGCTCCTTCCAAATTGAATATGCCCACGTTTAATGAATTGATTAAAAAGGGAACTTATATTCCGGAATCTTATGTCATTGTACCTCATCACCCTACAGTAGGGTCTTATAGTGAATATAACACTTGTTCGTTTCCTAATCCGCTTATTCAACAAGGAACGCTTTTTCTCAGTCCGAAAAACAAAATGGTACAAGAGCTGTTCCCGAAAGAACAAACAGCATTAGTGGTTAATGCTATTGATTATAGAAGTTTGAGCCGTGGCTTTTCTACGGCTATTCAAGATGTAACGATGTCGGATGCAGATGTGGTTAATGTATCTATTCGTATTTTGCAAGATCAGCATCCCGTATTCATGAGAATTCATCTTCAAGCTCCAGGGACGAGAGGGTTTGAAATATCTCAAAGTACTCCCGATAAACCGTATTTTAGAAATATTTTCGGTAAAGATTCACCTTATGTGAAGGCTATAGAAAATGCAGATAAGTTATTGGGAAAATTTGTTTTTTTTCTTAAAAAAGAAAATTTGTTTGATAGTACTGTTCTGATAATTACGGGTGATCATGGAGAAAATAAAACGGGATGGCATTCTTTATATAATAAAGAATGTTGGCGTACACCGTTACTTTTTGTGGGAGCGAATATTGCACAAGGTAGGGAGTTTTCATACTTTGAACAAACGGATATCGCTCCTACCATTGCTGGACTTTTGGGAAAAGACGGGCCTAATCATGATGGGGCAAGCGGTAAATATGTGAAAGAAATACTCAAAAGCCAAGATGTCTCGAATTATCATCCCCAGATGTACTTAAAGAGATTGGATGAACAAATTAGAGATTTTAATTTTCTTCGTGCAGAGTTAATTACCTCAGGAAAACAGGATGATTCATTTATAAATGTGGCCGCTTTATTGGAGAACGGCAATTTCGGCGAACCTTTTTATAGTCAAGATCGTATTCTTGATTGGTATAAAGCTGGAACTGTACAGCATTTGCTCGAAGTCAATCAAAAAGTATTGGATAGAGTAAAAAGTATTATGGCCGAAAAGAAAGCCGGAATGTAATAAATGTGATAGTATATAATAGAATAGTGTGATAGAACGGAAGGAGTAACAATGATACAGAAAAAAATAATAAAAGGGAAAATATATATAGCGCATAATCTTTTGTTTTTTAATGGATTATTGATGATTTGTTTGTTATTCCTTCCTGTTATGGTAAGAGCGGAAGGTCCTTTAAAGAAATGTTCTTCATATTTTACGGAAATAAAAGTGCGTAATGCTGCCGAAAATATTCAGAAATATGCATGGGCCAGAAAAGAGAAAGATAATATAGTGAAACGTGCCGATAAATGGTTGGACGACTATCATAACGATTACGGTTCGTTATGGTCGATGATTCCTTCTCAGGAGGTACCGCGTGCTTATGCAGTTCATTCGTTGGAAGGATGTTTGGTCTGTGGCACGGCCATCAATAAATATGGGAACTACTCTTATTTATATAATAAAAATAAAGTCGATTGGAAGCTTACGTGCCCTAATTGTCATCTTACTTTTCCAACAAACGACTTCAAAGCGTATTACGAAGGCGGATTGGAAAGAGATGGTACATTCAATTTTGAAAAGGCTCGTCGACATAACGATGCTTTACTACGAAAAGGGGAAAAAGGTAATTTGATTAATCTTTATACGATAAAAGGATTAACGACCAAGCAACTGAAAGATTTAAAAGCTGCAGGAGCTTCGGATTCGACTATTCAGAGAATTACGACCGATTCTCAATGGGGAGTGGACGGCGGTATGGGTTATTGTTTTAATCCTTCGGATAAAGAAAAATATGGAGATCCGTATACTTACGTAGCCTATTATGCCCATTGGGCTTTATGGTATGAGCGTATCGTGCCGATGTTACATGATTTTTCGATGGCATGTATGTTGACGCGTTATTCTAATAATTCTGAAGAGCGAAAAAAATCACAAGTTTATGCGGATGCAGCCATTGTAATGTTGGATAGGATAGCCGATTTGTATCCTCAATTATATGTGTCTGCCTTTCCTCGTAACGGCTATTTCGGATTTCCCAATAATGGTTTTAAATGGCATACGAATATCTCAGCAGGACGGATAGTGGGTAGTATTTGGGAAAATGGATTGATAAAAGATATTATGTTTGCGTATGATGCTATTTTTCCGTATATAAATGGAATTTCGGCGAAGGCTCGGAAAATACTTGTTAAAAAGTCAGGAAAGGCGTATAAAGGTAATTCTCAACGAATTAAAATTAATTTTGAAAAAGGTGTATTGGAAGAAGTTGCCAAGGCTTTTACAAATGGCGATTTGCAAGGAAATCCGGGGATGCAACAATCTTCTTTAGCTTTGGCTGCGGTCGTTATGGATCATAATCCCGAAACGCTTCAATGGTTGAATATCGTTTATAAAAATGGTAATAGCGATTGGAATAATAAGGAAAAACGTGACGGAGGTAGTACTTTGCGATATATTGTCAATCGTATTAGCCGTGATGGACAGGGAGATGAAGTGTCGATTGCTTATAATGCAGGTTGGTTGGCAAATTGGTCGGTCGTTGCTAAAATATTGGATGGGTATAAAATTCCTGAGAGGAAAATGTTAAATGGTGGAATTGATTTCAATCTTTATCACAATCCACGTTTTGAAAAATTATTTAAAACAAACTATCCATATTTATTGACTGATTATTTTGTACCTCATATTGGTGATACAGCTCTTACCGGAGCTCCCGGATTTGCGGGAAATCCGGATTATGCTATTTTAAATCCCGATAATGTAATACTTGCTTATGAAAAATATAAAACGGTTGAATTGGCACAAGCCGTATTTATGCTTAAAAATGGGGAATTGAATGACGTTCATGCTGATATTTTTACTAAAACTCCGGAAGCTATAAAAAAGGAGATTAAGAAAGTAATCGATCGATATGGTGAATTTCATTTACATTCTAACAATTTTACAGCGTATGGATTGGGAATTCTTCGAGATGGAAATACTAAGAACAGCCGATCGAAAACGACTCAACGTGCATTATGGATGTTTTATGGAGCAAGGTCGGCAAGTCATAATCACGCCGATCCTTTAAATCTTGGATATATAGGTTATGATATGGATTTGATGCCCGATTTCGGTTATCCGAATACATTGGGCGGGGATTTGAATCCTGAGCAGCAGTGGGACAAATCGACACCTGCTCATAATACCGTTAGTTTCGACGATTTAGGTTATAGAGGACATATCGTTTGTTATGGTAAACCTCTTCATTTTGACGATTCTAAGGAAATTCAGTTTATGCATGTGAGCGCGGACGGAGTTCAAAACAGTAATATTCGATATGCAAAACGATATGAACGTACTACGGCGCTTATTCGGATAGATGACAAAGATTCTTATATAGCAGACTTCTTTTTTGTAAACAGTCCACGCCATTATAGTTATAATTTCCATACGGCGGAAGTAGATGCTCTTTCTACAAAGTATGAAAATGTTTCGTTCGATCCTGTATCGACTGTTACATATAACAAGCATACGTTAAGAGACGTTCGATCCGCCACTATAAACAATGATAGATTCGGTATAGATTGGAATATTTTGGATACATGGAACAGATATTCGAAAGGAATTCGCGCAAAAACTAACATACATTTAAAGATTACGATGTTAGGTAATTATAAAAAAATACAAGTGGGAGAGGCGGTCCCTCCCACTAATAATAGTAACAATCCTTTATGGGTTCCTATATTGCAAGTTCCAAGTACGGGAACAACATTATTTACTTCCATTATTGAGCCGTATAACACAAATAGTAAAATAATTTCGTCAAATCTTGTTCCCGTTACTGTAAACGGATGTATTGCTGATAGTACGACAATTAGAGCCGTCCGAATTAAATTGGCAAATGGTAGGACCGATTATATAGTAAATGCACTGAATCGAGAAAAGACATATCGGATAGATGATAAATTCGACTTTTGCGGTTTTTTGGGGGTCTATTCCCAAAATGCAAGCGGACATTATATATTGAAATATGTAAACGACGGCACGTCGATAGGTGGTTCTGTTTGCAAAAATAGAATCACGGGAATCGTTACGGACGCTACAAACAAACTTTCGAATATAAATTATATTACAATAAAAACGGATGAGCGAATAGATGTCGATCAATTGAAAGGTAATTATATTTATATAAATAACGACGATATAAAGGATACTCCTTTTTTGCTTAAATATAATGCAGTTTATCCCATCGAATCGGTCGTATTACAATCCGATCATATCTATCGTCTTAATTTGGGAGATTGTTCGGTAATACGTGGCTGGAAAGATATGGATGATTACGATGCCGGTTATGAACGCGATTTTTCCATAGGCTCTCATTTTTACATACCGTTGACGTTTAAAGGATCCAATTAAAAACTTAATATAAGATTTATTATGCGTAAAATTTTTGTAACATTATTGATCGGTTTGAGTCTGCTATCAACTCAAATAACTTATGCACAGAGAAAAACAAGTTCTAAGATAGTTCCAATTCGAGTTTCCGTGCCCGTTCGTCCGGCCGGACAAAGAGATGTTCTTAATTTGACAACACCGAAAATGAATGTAGTCCGTATCGGTGTCATAGGACTCGGTATGCGTGGCTCTACAACTATTGATGTGATATCGCATGTGCCGGGTGTGAAAATTGTGGCTTTATGCGATTTGCGTCCGGACAGTGTGGAAGAAGCACAAAAACGTCTTGAAAACGCTGGATTGCCGAGAGCGGCGGCTTATAGCGGTGACGAAAATGCATGGAAAAGATTATGTAATCGAAACGATATAGATCTTGTTTATGTAATAACGGATTGGAAGCATCATACTCCTATAGCTCTTTATGCTATGGAACATAGTAAGAATGTGGCGATAGAGGTACCTGCAGCTACATCAATGAAAGAAATATGGGAACTTATCAATACTTCCGAAAAAACTCGCAAACATTGTATGATGTTGGAGAATTGTGTTTACGACTTTTTCGAAGCGACAACGCTCAATATGGCACAACACGGATTGTTCGGTGAGATTCTTCATACAGAAGGTTCTTATATGCACAACTTGGATGAAATATGGGGATTGTATTGGAATAATTGGCGTATGGATTTCAATCGAACTCATCGTGGGGATTTGTATCCGACTCATGGTATCGGACCGAATTGTCAATTATTGAATATTCATCGCGGAGACAGAATGACTTATCTTGTATCAATGGATACGAAAGCTGTCAACGGTCCGGCATATATTAAAAGAACAACGGGAGAAACTGTGAAAGATTTTCAAGCGGGAGACGAAACTTCTACTTTGATACATACGGCGAATGAAAAAACTATGTTGATCGAGCACGATGTACTAACGCCTCGTCCATATAGTAGAATGTATCAAGTCGTCGGTACGGATGGATATGCATCCAAATATCCGGTAGAACAATTTTGTTTTCGCCAAGGATTATTGAAATCGAGAAGTTCTGTCAATTACCAAAATTTGGAATTGTATGAATCGATTCCCGACAGTGTAAGAGACCTTTTATTGAAAAAATACGAACCTGATTTTATGAAACAATTAGAAACGACTGCTAAGAAAGTCGGCGGACACGGGGGAATGGATTATATCTTGAATTATCGTTTAATTTATTGTTTGAGAAACGGTCTTCCGTTGGATATGGATGTGTACGATTTGGCCGAATGGTGTTGTATCAGCGAATTGTCCAGAATTTCTATAGAAAACAATTCGGCTCCTGTAACTATTCCTGATTTTACGCGGGGAGCATGGAATAAGATTAAGGGATTCAAATATGCTTTTGTCAAATAAAATACTTAACGGCAATAGGGTATGGATAAAAGTATTATAAAAAGACTGCGTCTCGTTCTTTTCGTCTTTATATTTTGCAGTGGCGGGATATCCTCACAAAACAATGAATGGAAAAATCCTCAAATAAATGAAATAAATCGGATGCCCATGCATACTTCATTTTTCGTCTATGATACGGAAGATGAAGCGATGGAAGGGGATATATGGAAATCTTCCGATCTCGTTTCTATAAACGGAGTGTGGAAGTTTCGTTGGGTACAAGATGCGAACGAACGTCCTACAGACTTTTACAAAGTGAATTATGACGATCGTAGTTGGAAGACGATGCACGTACCGGGTATTTGGGAAGTAAACGGTTACGGAGATCCGTTGTATGTAAATACGACTTATGCTTGGTATGGACATTTTAAGAATAATCCTCCCATCGTTCCGGATGAGCATAATCATGTAGGTTCGTATCGTAGAACGATTACTATACCGGCAAATTGGAAGGGTAAGCAAATAATAATCCATTTCGGTTCGGTTACGTCGAATATATATTTATGGGTAAACGGTAAATTTGTAGGATATAGTGAAGATAGTAAAATAGAGGCCGAATTCGATGTGACGAAATATATGAATTCGGGCAAAAATCTGATAGCTTTTCAAGTTTTTCGTTGGTGTGATGGTACTTATTTGGAGTGCCAAGACTTTTGGAGATTAAGCGGTGTAGCACGTGATTGTTATTTATATGCAAGAAATCCTGTGCACATTGACGATATCAGAATAATTCCCGATTTGGATTCCGATTACAAGAATGCTACTCTTACGGTTCGTCTGAAGTTGAACTCTCCTTTAAGAGTAAATTTGAAATTATTGGATGCACAGCGTAATGTAATAGTTACTGCCGTTACGAAAGGTTCCGGCAGTGTAACGATGAATATTATCGACCCTATGAAATGGACGGCCGAAACGCCTTATTTATATACTTTATTGGCTTCTTTAGTCAATAAGGGGAAGGTTATCGAATATGTTCCGTTGAAAGTAGGTTTCAGGAAGGTGGAGATTAGAAATGCACAGTTGTTGGTTAACGGTAAGTCCGTATTAATTAAAGGAGTGAATCGTCATGAGATGGATCCAGACGGTGCATATAACGTCTCTTTGGATAGAATGATGCAAGATATCAAGTTGATTAAACAGTTCAATATCAATGCGGTACGTACGTGCCATTATCCGGACGATAGTCAATGGTACGATTTATGCGATAAGTACGGAATATATATGATCGCCGAAGCTAATATAGAATCGCACGGTATGGGCTACGGCGATGCTACGCTTGCCAAGAATCCCGATTATTTAAAGGCTCATTTGGAGAGAAACGAACGGAATGTAGAACGCAATTTCAATCATCCTGCGATTGTCGTATGGTCATTAGGTAATGAAGCCGGTGTCGGGCCTAATTTCGAAGCTTGTTATCGTTGGGTAAAGAAGGAAGATTCGTCTCGTCCCGTTCAGTACGAATGCCCGGGTTATTCCGATTATTCGGATATATATTGTCCGATGTATATGCGCTATAATGCGTGCGAAAAATATGCATTGGATTTCAAAGGCAAAAAACCTTTGATACAGTGCGAGTATGCACATGCGATGGGTAATTCGGAAGGCGGTTTCAAGGAATATTGGGATTTGATTAGGAAGTATCCTAAATTTCAAGGCGGCTTTATTTGGGACTTTGTAGATCAAAGTTTACATGCTGTGTGTAATGGCGTTCGAATATACGGATACGGAGGGGATTATAATACTTATGATCCGTCCGACAATAACTTTTTGGATAACGGATTGATGAGTCCGGATCGAGTACCGAATCCGCATGCTTACGAAGTTCAGTATTTCTATCAGAATATTTGGACGTCGTTAAAGGATAAGGCGAAGGGAATAATTGAGATTTATAATGAAAATTTCTTTCGTAATTTAAGCGCTTATCGGTTGGATTGGCAACTCGTATGCGAGGGAAAGACGGTAGAAAAGGGAAGTCTGGATAATTTGGATGTAGCACCGCAGGGTAGAACAGATGTGTCGCTGCCGCTTGATTTTAACAAACTGAATCCGGATAAAGAAGTTTTTCTTGATATAGCGTATCGTTTGAAAGATAAAGAAGGCGTACTTGATGCCAATACCATAGTAGCTCGTCAACAGTTGAGGCTGAGTGATTATCGATGGAACAATAATGAAATGTCTGAAAGTGATTTGAGTAAGTACAAAACATTGAAACTTGATAAGAAAGAAAAGGATAATCTGACATTTTTCGGTAAAGGTATTCAAATAGTGTTTGATAAAAAAAACGGTTTCCTTTGTCGTTATATTATCGATAATAAATCTATGCTGGCCGACGGATCGGAACTGAAACCCAATTTTTGGCGGGCCGGAACGGATAACGATTATGGAGCTGATTTACAAAATAGGTATCGTGTGTGGCTGAATCCGGCGTTGAATCTGATGTCGTTAAAATTTGCTAAGGCGAAAGATAAATGGATTATAAATGTCGCCTATGGAATGCCGGATGTAAAAGGTAAGTTGTATTTGAGTTATGTAGTGTTTAAAAACGGAGCGATAAAGGTAAAGCAACAATTGATCGCCGACGATACGACAAACGTTCCTAATATGTTTCGTTTCGGAATGCGGATGCAAATGCCGGTGGAGATGAATCGGAGCATATATTATGGACGCGGTCCGGTAGAAAATTATATCGATCGTAATAATTGTACTTTTATAGGCGAATATACTCAAACTGCCGACCAGCAATTCTATCCGTATATTCGTCCGCAAGAAAACGGAAATAAAACGGATATCCGCTGGTGGAAACAAGTCGATAAAGGAGGGGTAGGATTGGAGTTCTCCGCTTCGAGTGCATTATCCATGTCGGCTTTGCTCTATTCGCAAGAAGAACTGACCGACGGCGTACACAAAGGACAACGGCATTCTCAACTCTTAAAAAAGAACGGTATGACCAATCTATCTATTGATAATATTCAAATGGGATTAGGATGTATGGATTCTTGGGGTGCACTTCCGTTGGAGAAATATCAATTGAAGTATACAAATCGTGAATATAGTTTTGTGATGAAACCGCTGAGGTAAGTCTTTTTTATATGGAAGTACACGTGGTCGTTCGTATAATAATATCGCGCGGCCACGTTTACTTTAAATGGGGTTACAATCAAATATTTACAGTGAGCTTATATCCTACATCTTTCATATTCAGTATTCTTATTCTTTTGTCGTCGGACAAGAGTTTTCTTAGTTTGTGAATAAATATATCCAAACTGTTGCGATTGTAAGAGCTGTTGTCGTGCCAGAGTTCTTTCAGTATATTTCCTATTTCTACTACTTTATCTTGATTGATACATAAACGTTTCAGTCTCTCGTTTTCCAAATAGGACAATTCGACCGATGCTCCTTGATGTATAAGTCTTTGTGTGGTAGTGTTGAATGTATACTTGAGTTCGGGATAAGAAATCAAAAGAAGGCGAATTGATTTGTCTCAACGGCTTCATATCCGATAAGAGTTTTATTTTAGGTTTGTTTTCAAAGACACAGACTGCGCGATGATTAAAATGGAACAATACAAGATTCGTTATTATTTCACTCTCCGGCACAGCACCTTTATCTATTTGAATAGCTTTTTACCTTTCTGCTTATGCCGAACTCAAGTATGAACTATTCAGGTTGGATGGTGGCTCTGCAGTCTCTTGATGTTCCAGTACTTCCTGTCACATTATCTTATTGAATATGAGTAATATATAGTAAGACGATCTGTTTATGGGGCATTCAAAAGTACGTTATCTTTCTCATTATTAATATATTGCGAAATACGAATCATTCGCTCTGTATATCAACCGCTTAAGTCGTCTCTCAATATGTGTGGTGCGTGCATCGTGTGGAAGCTCCCAAGTACGGGAATATAAATGCCGCTGTTGCGCGGATCTTCTCGCCAGAGAGGATATTCTCCACTGTACAACACTTTGATATGTCACTCGATGAAGCATATTCCAACTCATTTTTCAATTGGCCGTAGGTAATGACTCCCTTGCTTACCATTTATGTATGGAAGAGCTCCGGTTCTTTTTATCTGGAAAAAGGTGTTTTGTACATATCTTATTGAATTAGGATTGTTGTATTTAAGGTGTTTTTGTCGGCTCATTAATATTTTGTCGTTCCACATATGTGATTCGATCAACTCACATATATGGAACGATCGACTCACATATGTGAGTTGATCGAATCACATATGTGGAACGACATTCTTCTAAGAACAAAGCATAAAATCTTCCTGATATGCACTAACTTTCATCAGCATGTTTTATAGATTTCACCCTTTTAAAGGGTACCATGGAGCGGTTAAAAGATCTTTTGGCAGAGCACTACGACTTTCGTTACAATACCACCATGGCGGAGACATGCGAATGTAGAGCGCGCAAATTGCAACATGATTTTGTTGAAATAGATCGTCGCGTTCGGAACGATATACTTGAGTTCTTATCCCGAGCTCAAATAATATTTACCTGTTTTGCAGAAAAAAAGACTTTATAAACAGCCACATAGATGTTGTCTTACTCTATTTAAATAGTTGGAGTGTGCATCTCGCAAAATAGAAATTAGGCATCTGGAAGAACATCTCTCACGCAGGTCTTCAGTAATCACCTATATGCTTCATTATCAATGCGCTTATATGAAAAACTGCAATGCATTGATTCTCAGCGAACAGATGCACTTTGCGATGTCCGATCTTGCCACCATACAGTATGTATAAGTATGGTAAAGAAGTGGTAAGCGTGACTGGAAGAGGTGGCATTAGTATTATAGTAAAATATCGGAGTGATTCATACCGAGGTGGCTTCTTTAAGTTGTTGGCAAAACACGATCAATTCAAACGAATTGGTGTTATCCTTATCTTTCTAAAACCACATATGCCCCTAAAATTGTTGACGTCCATACGTTTCCAAAAAAACTTAAGGACGCCACCGGAAAAACTAACATACGACAATCTCTTATCCAAATAGAGGTTGTGGTCCTATTAATAATACTTATGTTTAACCCACTAACTGTTACCGGTGAGCCATTTGATGATTGATAAGTCTACGATCAATGGTGCTCTGGACCGTATTGATAATTCCATGTCTGTTACCTATTTGTATATAAAGAAAGACTTTTCCGCCATCAATAAAGCAAACGAAAAGGTCCTCCATTATATCTTTGAAAGTATTCAATGTTATCTGGTGAATACAGGAAAAACTGATGGGCAGTAAAAATGGATTATAAACTGTATGTCTGAAGTCTGTACGGATATATACCAGACTCTTTTGCCTCCACAACGTTTTCCTATCATTTATTCAGGCTTTTGATCATGTTTATCTCATGAATGGAAAGTCCTCTTTCTGTCATTTCCTTTTCATCACCACAAATATGGCAGAGCCAATCGCTGTACCCTTTTTGAGACACATGTATTCCTCTGGCCACTTCTAAATAGGGATCAAAAAGTCTTATATCCAATAATGCATTATCCCCATATACTGCAATGGCATCTACCCAGTAGGGGGCTTCCTTCTCTTTGTCTAACGCTCCCGTGTAGTGTTTTCCTAATACTTTTTTCAATGCTTTCACTATTGGGACGTAATCTTCTTCGTCCGACAAATACTTTATTTCAATCATAGATTTAATAATTTAGTCTTCTAATCAATTTAAAAAGCTGGCTATTCTCACGAATCACCGCTCCAGTTATCTGTCTTTATGACAAGTTTTTATCTAATTAGGGTCTGAATAATCTATTTTGTTTAAAACTGGCAAAAGATATAGCTGTTTTTTAGGAAGCAGTATGAATAATGGCATTTCTGTAGAAAATTAATGCGGTAAACTATACTAATTCCATTTTTTTTGCCTGCAACGATAGGTTATTAACACGATAATCCGTGCTTTAAATGTTAAGACCATTACAATTTAATTCGTATGAAACTGAATAATAGAACGTTAAGTTTATTCAGTAAACCCTAAATGGAAGTGATCTTTTATTGCCCTTATCTCAGTTCCCTAAAGTAAGGGATACAGTCGATTTTCTAACTCGCCCCTAAAGAGTCACAACAACATCTACAAATAAATTATAACACCTACATCGCCCTATGTCATCCTATAAATATTATTCAGCAGCCCCTATTTAATAAAGTAAAAGCAATTACAAGTATATAAATTGTAATTGCTTTTGCTTTAGAACTTTGTGTAAGTAGCGGGGCTGAGACTTGAACTCAGGACCTCATGATTATGAATCATGCGCTCTAACCAGCTGAGCTATCCCGCCATTGTTGTTTTGCGGGTGCAAAGATAGTCCTTTTTCTGAAATTGCCAAAACAATTTGCTGTTTTTCTGAAAAAAAATGCAGCGGATAATGATACCATTAAAATATATGGTTTTTGTTTCCATATCTAGAAAAAAGTATATATCTTGGCGGATGAAATAAGGGGATACTATGGATAAAATTAAAATACATTTGGAATTTTTGCTTAAGGAGACTGCGAAACACGTGTTGTGGAATACTATTAGTACTCCTGCTGGTATGGAAAATTGGTTTGCCAATAGAATATCGGTTAAGGATAAGGTCTTTACTTTCTGGTGGTCTGATGATGAAGTGCGATCAGCAGAAATTGTTGCTATAAGGACTTTCTCGTTTATTCGCTTTCATTGGCTAGATGATGACAACCCACGTACCTATTTTGAGATTAAAATGTGTCAGGATGAACTGACAAAAGCTTTTGTCTTAGAAATTAATGATTTCACCAACGAGGAAGAAGGTGAGGATTTAAAGGAATTATGGACTTCACAAATAGCTAAAATGCGAAGAGTTTTAGGTTTTTAATGAACTTTCATTCGAATATTTTTTGCTCTCTGTTTTTTGTCTTACCTTTGCATCGTAAAAAATGTGATGGTTGAATAGAAATGTTTCGAATTAAGAAATTAAATATATTTATTACAAAAAGTTTTTTTACGCTTTTTGTGGGTACTTTCCTGATTTGTCTTTTCATTTTCTTGATGCAGTTTTTGTGGCGTTGGGTGGATGATTTGGTGGGTAAAGGATTGGGTATGGATGTACTCGCTAAATTCTTTTGGTATTCTACTTTGACATTGGTGCCTCTTTCTATGCCTTTAGCTGTTTTGTTGGCTTCGCTTATCACATTCGGTAATTTTGGGGAACGTTTTGAATTGTTGGCTATGAAAGCTTCTGGCATTTCGCTTCTCAAGGTGATGCGTCCTCTAATGGTTATTGTCGGCCTGTTAACCATTACATCTTTTTATTTTCAAAATGTAATTAGTCCCAATGCTCAAAAAGAGTTAGGAACTTTTGCTCTTTCATTAAAGCAAAAATCTCCTGAATTGGATATACCGGAAGGGGCTTTTTATAATGATATACCGGGCTATAATTTGAGAATTCAAAAGAAGAATAAAGTAACGGGTGTACTTCATGGTGTTTTGATCTATGATTATTCACAGGGATTTGAGAATACTCGTATCATTAATTGTGATTCAGGACGGCTTGATATGACTGCAGATCGGCAGCATTTGTTACTGCAATTATATAAGGGTGAATTGTTTGAGAATCTCACTCAACAGACAATGTATGCTACTAATGTACCATATCGCCGTGAGACGTTTGATCGTAAAACAGCCATTATTGAATTTAATTCGGGTTTTAATATGGCGGATGCCAATGTCATGAGCAATCAGGCAGGCGCTAAGAATATATCGGCTTTAAGTCACTCAATAGATTCAATGACGGTAGTGGGTGACAGTATAGGGAGAAGTTATTATAAAGCTGCTGCTGAAAATTATTATCGAAGTACTCCTATGGTGCATCCAGCGCTTTCTAATGCAACTGCTGCCATTGTTGTGAAAAAGGAAAAGTACAATCCTGCAAAATACGATATAGATAAATTGTACGATAAATCTACGACCGAAGAGAAGCAACGAACGCTACAACGGGCTGAAAATACTGCGCAGAACCTTGGCACTGATTGGGAATTTAAAAGTTCTACTGTGGAACAACTTGATTATCAGATTCGTCGTCATAAGATAGAAATGCAGCGTAAGATAACAATTGCTTTGTCATGTATGCTTTTCTTCTTTATTGGTGCACCTTTGGGAGGTATCATCCGAAAAGGTGGACTAGGTATGCCTGTGGTTATTTCGGTATTGGTCTTTATTGTTTATTATATTATAGACAATTCAGGTTACAAAATGGCACGTGACGGGAAATGGGCTTTGTGGATGGGCATTTGGTTGAGTACAGCAGTATTGGCTCCTTTGGGCGCTTTTCTTACTTATAAATCAAATAATGATTCGGTCGTATTGAATATTGATACTTATATTGCTTGGCTTCGTAGGGTGAGTGGTATACGGAGTATCAGACATGCCTTTATGAAAGAAGTTATTATTCAGGATGTGGACTATGATACAATGCCTGCTAGGCTTAATGGCCTCTCTTTGCAATGCATTTCATATCTCAAGACTCATCATTTGCGGATGCTGCCGAATTACGTTAAGTTGTGGATGACCGATAATGTGGATAATGATATTGATCGTATCAATAATAAGATGGAAGAACTTATTGATGAAATGTCCAATTCGCATTCCATTCATCTCATTAACGCTTTAAATAATTATCCTATAATCCCTACGAGGGCACATACTCGACCTTTCCATGGACATTGGCTGAATATCGCAGCAGGTGTTATTATTCCGGTCGGAATATTTTTCTTGCTTCGTATTTGGGCATTCCGTATAAGATTGGATAAAGATTTGAGACATATAGTGGAAAATGATAAGAAAATAAAAACAATTATATTACAAATTCAAAAGAAAAGGAAGTAATTATGAATGATATTCAATTTGATACTATCGAACAGGCTATTGAAGACTTTAAGGAAGGCAAATTCCTGATTGTTGTCGATGATGCGGATCGTGAGAATGAAGGAGATCTCATTATCCCTGCCGAGAAGATTACTCCCGATAAAGTAAACTTCATGCTTAAGCATGCTCGTGGCGTGCTTTGCGCTCCTATTACCTTGTCTCGCTGTAAGGAGCTGGATTTACCTCATCAGGTGTCTGAAAATACTTCTGTGTTAGGTACACCTTTTACTGTTACTGTAGACAAACTTGAAGGCTGTACTACAGGCGTTTCTGCTGCGGACCGTGCAGCTACTATTTTGGCTCTTGCTGATCTTAAGTCTACTCCGGCAACATTCGGTAGACCCGGCCACGTGAATCCTTTATATGCTCAAGACAAAGGAGTCCTACGTCGTGTAGGACATACTGAAGCTACCATCGATATGTGTAAACTTGCCGGGCTTTATCCCGCTGGGGCTTTGATGGAAATAATGAATGAAGATGGTACAATGGCGCGATTACCTGAACTTCGGCTGATGGCGGATAAATATAATTTGAAATTGATTTCTATTCACGACCTTATAGCGTATCGATTGAAAGAAGAATCTATTGTAGAACGTGGAGTAGAGGTTGATTTACCTACAGACTACGGGCATTTCCGTCTTATTCCGTTTCTTCAAAAATCGAATGGACTGGAACATGTCGCTTTGTTCAAGGGTACGTTGGAAGAAGATGAACCTATTTTGGTGCGTGTTCATTCGTCGTGTGTTACAGGTGATATTTTTGGGTCAAAGCGTTGTGATTGCGGTGAGCAATTGCATAAAGCCATGGAAATGATTGATAAGGCAGGAAAGGGCGTTATTGTTTATATGAATCAGGAGGGGCGTGGTATAGGGCTTATGAATAAAATTGCTGCTTATAAACTTCAGGAAGAAGGTTATGACACCGTTGATGCCAATATTCATTTAGGCTTTGATCCTGATGAAAGAGATTATGGGGTAGGAGCGCAGATCTTACGTGAACTCGGAGTCCACAAGATGAAACTAATGACAAATAATCCTGTGAAACGTGTCGGACTTGAGGCGTATGGACTGAAAATAATAGAAAATGTCTCTATCGAAACGACACCAAATGAATACAATGAACGTTATCTACGCACTAAAAAAGTACGTATGGGGCATACATTGCATTTTACGAAATAATTTAATAAACCATAGTTATTATGACGAACCAATTATCAGACAGATTGAACAAACTCTCGCCTTCGCAGACTTTGGCGATGTCGCAAAAGAGTAGTGAACTTAAAGCTCAAGGGGTAGACGTTATTAATCTCAGTGTGGGTGAGCCCGATTTCAATACGCCGCAGTATATTAAAGATGCTGCAAAGAAAGCTATTGATGATAATTTTTCTCATTATTCTCCCGTTCCCGGTTATCCGGCATTGCGTAAAGCGATTGCTGCTAAACTTAAAAACGAGAACGGACTGGAGTATGAACCGAGTCAGATACTAGTATCGAATGGTGCCAAACAATGTGTTTGTAATGCTTTGATGGCTATTGTCAATGCGGGCGAAGAGGTCATTATTCCTGCTCCATACTGGGTTAGTTATCCCGAAATGGTAAAACTTGCTGATGGTGTTCCTGTTGTCGTTTCGGCGGGCATAGAACAAAATTTTAAGATTAATCCAGCACAACTCGAAGCTTCTATTACTTCTAAAACCCGGGCTCTTATCCTCTGTTCTCCGTCCAATCCTACCGGTTCTGTCTATAGCAAGGATGAACTTGCTGCATTGGTTGCTGTTCTGATTAAACATCCCCATATTTTTGTTATTGCTGATGAGATATATGAACATATTAATTATGTTGGTACTCATGTTAGCATTGGACAATTCCCTGAAATGAAAGATCGTACCATAATTATTAATGGTGTATCAAAAGCTTATGCAATGACAGGTTGGCGTATCGGTTTTATTGCAGCTCCAGAATGGATTGTGAAAGGGTGCAATAAGTTACAAGGACAATATACATCGGGGCCGTGTTCTGTTTCTCAAAAAGCTGCCGAGGCTGCATATACAGGTTCACAAGAACCTGTTCGTGAAATGTGTACCGCTTTTCGTCGTCGTCGCGATCTTATCGTTAAGCTTGCAAAAGAAATTCCAGGTTTTGAGGTAACTGTTCCTGATGGTGCTTTCTATATTTTCCCAAAGTGCAGTTCTTATTATGGTAAATCTTATAACGGTCGTCAAATTAATGATTCAAATGATTTGGCTATGTATTTGCTCGAAGTAGGACACGTCGCTTGTGTTGGAGGAAGTGGATTTGGTGCTCCTGAGTGTATTAGAATGAGCTATGCTACAAGCGAAGAGAATATCGCTGAGGCTTTCCGTCGTATCAAAAACGTTTTGGGACAACTGAAATAAACACATATAGTTAAGCGGGCTTTTAACTGGTTTAATATCCTGTTTAGCGTTGCACAATCTTAATGGTAATAATAAAAGGCTACTCGCTAAGCGGGCAGCCTTTATTCGTTTTAAGACCTTGTGTAATTATTCACCCGGATGGATCGCATCGCTAGGGCAAACACTTGCGCAAGTACCGCATTCGGTGCATTTATCCGGATCTATAGAATATTTATCTCCTTCCGAGATAGCTTCAACCGGACATTCATCGATGCAAGTACCACAAGCTACACAGTCGTCATTAATTACGTAAGCCATTTTGTTTACTTTTTAAATGATTATTATTATAACGTTGCAAATGTAATCTTTTTCTTTGTTATTGCGAAATTTTCTTTTCATAATTTGAATTAATTTATAGGACATCTTATCTTATTATTGAGGTGCAATATCGTTCTTTTTTGCTAATTTTGTATCCAAATAATGATATAGTAATAAATTTATGCCACTAAAATTACCTGATAGGCTACCGGCTGTCGAAATTCTAAAGAAAGAAAATATTTTTGTCATGGACGATTCGCGGGCTTCAACGCAAGATATTCGTCCGCTTCGTATTGCTGTCTTGAATTTGATGCCACTAAAAATAACTACAGAAACCGATTTGGTGCGGTTATTATCAAATACTCCTTTGCAAGTAGAGATCTCTTTTATGAAAATAAAAAGTCATACATCAAAGAATACTCCCGTTGAGCACATGAAGGCTTTTTATCGTAATTTTGAGGCAATGCGTGGCGAGAAGTTTGATGGTTTGATCGTTACCGGAGCTCCTGTAGAAAAGATACCTTTTGAGGAAGTGACGTATTGGAATGAGTTGACTAGCATTTTTGATTGGGCACGTACCCATGTAACTTCTACACTCTATATCTGCTGGGCTGCATTTGCCGCTTTGTACCGCTTTTACGGCATACCCAAGTTCGACTTACCCGAAAAGCGTTTTGGAATTTTTAGTCATCGCCCATTGTGTCCATTACATCCTATTTTTAGGGGATTTGATGATGAGTTTTACGTCCCTCACAGTCGGCATACGGAAGTGCGCAAATCGGACATCGTCGCGACGCCCGAACTGACATTGCTGTCCGAATCGGACGAGGCAGGTGTCTATCTTGTTGAGTCACGTGGTGGCCGTGAGTTTTATGTGACAGGACATTCTGAATATTCACCGCGAACACTTGATGTGGAATATAAGCGTGATTTGGCAAAGGGACTATCTATACAGATTCCGAAAAACTATTATGTAGACGATAACCCTAGCAATCCACCATTTGTGCGTTGGCGTGCTCATGCCAATCTGTTTTATTCAAATTGGTTAAACTACTTTGTATATCAGAAGACACCATATAATCTCGATGAAATTCAATGATTGAACATCGACGTATAGAACTGTTGGTTCCCGCGCGAGATGCCGAATGTGGTATGGAGGCGGTGAAACATGGAGCAGATGCAGTGTATATCGGTGCACCTAAATTTGGCGCTCGTGCTGCGGCAGGCAATTCGATTGAAGATATTGCACGGTTAACTCATTTTGCTCATATATATGGTGTTCGTATATATGTTACATTAAATGTAATACTTCGTGATGAAGAACTTGAAGAGGTTCGTGGGCTAGTCGAACAGTTATATGGTATTGGTGTCGATGCACTTATTATTCAAGATATGGCTTTGCTCGAAATGGATTTGCCTCCTATACCTCTTCATGCCAGTACTCAGATGGACAATCGTACTATCGATAAAGTTTCTTTTTTGGCAGATATGGGACTTGGGCAGGTTGTATTGGCTCGTGAGCTTTCTATCACTGATATCAAACGAATACACGAAGCTTGTCCTCAAGTGCTGCTCGAGGCATTTGTTCACGGGGCACTTTGTGTAAGTTATAGTGGACAGTGCTATGCCAGTGAGGTCTGTTTCGGTCGTAGCGCCAATAGAGGAGAGTGTGCGCAATTTTGTCGTCTGGCTTTCGATATGGTTGATGCTGATGGGAAGGTTATAAAACGTGGTAAACATCTGTTGTCTCTTAAAGATATGAATCGAAGCGAACGGTTGGAGGCTATGCTTGATGCAGGAATTTCTTCATTAAAGATAGAAGGACGTCTCAAGGATGTATCTTATGTGAAGAATGTTACTGCTTATTATCGTCAGCAGCTTGATTCTATTTTTCTTCGGCGTCCTGAATATCTTCGGGCATCGTCTGGAAGTTCTACTTATTCTTTCCAACCTCAACTAGAAAAAAGCTTTAATAGAGGATTCACATCTTATTTCCTAGATAAGAGAGAAGAAGATATTTTTTCTCCCGACACTCCTAAGTCTATAGGTGAGCCGATGGGCGTTGTAAAAAACTCGGCAGAAAATTATATTACGGTAGCCGGTGTGAAAAGCTTCCACAATGGTGATGGTATCTGTTATGTTGACGAGTTGCATCATCTGCAAGGCTTTCGAGTAAATAGAGTTGATACCAATCGTCTCTATATTCTAGGAGGGCGCTTGCCTTTTATCAAACCTCATACTCCGCTCTATAGAAACTATGATCAGGAGTTTGAGCATCTGCTTGCTGCTGAATCGGCAGTGCGTAAGTTGGATGTTGATATTTGTTTCTATGAAACGGCGCATGGTTTTGCCGTTACAATGACAGATGAAGATGGCAATAACGCAACGCTACCCTTGGATATGCTTTTCGAAGAGGCTCGTAGTCCCCAACATGAACGAATAGAAAATGAGCTCCGTAAATTAGGGAATACTCCATTTGCCGTTCGGTCTGTTGAGGTGAAAATGTCCCATCAATGGTTTGTCCCAATATCGAGTGTCTCCGATTTGCGCCGTCGTTTAGTTGATGAGTTACTTCGTGTGCGGCTTATTTGTTATCGTCAAGAACTTATGGTGCATAAGCATGTTGAACGTTCTTATCCATTGTCGCAACTTACATACTTAGGCAATGTTATGAATAGAGAAGCTGAAAACTTTTACCACAGACATGGCGTGGCACAGATTCAGGCTGCCGTAGAGAAACAAAAGCCCACTTATCCGCTCCCTATCATGTTTTGTCGTCATTGTTTACGTTATAGTATGGGATGGTGTCCTCGTGCTGCAAAAGAAAAATCTCCTTATAGAGAACCTTATTATTTATTGTTACCCGATGGCAAACGTTTCCAGCTTGAATTTGATTGTCGCCAGTGTATCATGAAAGTTATCGCTTTGTAGAAAAGTATATGTACGCATTTTATATTTTCCAGTGTCTTCACTCTTCTACATATCCTACAGGATGATATATCATGGGAATATAATCTGTCGATACCCCTAGAAACTTTTGTATTGCAGCTGCGTCCATCTTCGGTGCACAAGGTACAGTCCCGAGACCGTCGGCTGCACAATAAAGGCAAATATTTTGAGATACGTAACCAGCGTCCATCGCTCCGTAAAAGTTTGGATTATGACCATGAAAGTTAGCTCCATTGCTCACTAGTAGTATCACTATCGGTGCATCAAGTGCAAATCTATTTTTGCCGACAACCATATTAATAAAACTTTCGTTATTTACTTTTTCTAGCTTATTTTCTGAAGCAATATAGTGGTAAGTTCCATCTGATTTACCTATATAGAGTTCTATGTCTTGTGCATTTATGGCCGATGGTGCGGTTCTGCGTCCATCTTTGCGATTCACTCCATTGGCAGCCCAAAGCAAATTCGAAAGTGTCTGGTTGGAAATAGTTTTGCTTTTGTACGAACGTACTGAATGACGATTTTGTAGTGCATTCATTAAAGATGTTTTGATTGAACCTTTTTGCGGCGCAGGCAATTGCGTTTGTTGTGCGGTAGCTGTATTAAAAGAAGCCGAGAATCCTGCCATCAATATTGATAGCATTGATACATAAAATAGTTTGTGTTTCATTTTACATTGTTATTTTAATTCTTGTTTCAACAAATTTACGTCTAAAATGTGTAAATGAATAGGAATAAAGAAGAAAGAAATGTAAAATCCCCACTGCTCATATTTGAGCAGTGGGGATTGATCGAAACATTTATAGTGGTTGGCTAAAATTTAAATCTTAAATCGATACCGCCTTGTGCGGGACGTCCTTTTTGCATGAAACCTGCATTGGCACTGCTGCCGTCAAAATAGAATACAGCATAATCTTTATTCAATAGATTGCGTCCCCAAAGATCAACTTGCAAAAGTTTGCCTACTTGAGCGCTTAGACGGGCATTAAACAAACCATAAGTACGTTGGTATACGTCATTGGCTTCAGTCCAATAGGTCCGGCCGATGCCGCTATAGTCGGCATGGAATGTGATGTTCTTTACTAAGAAACGTTCAGCCATGTGCCATACATATTGAGTACCGATGTTGTAAGTTTGTCGTGGCGCGAAAGGAACATATTTGCCGCTGTAGTCTACCGGTACGAGTAAAGGCTTTCCCGTATTGTCATATCCTCCTTTTGTATTAGACAGATATTCTTTAAATGTCGCATGAGTATATCCATAGTTGGCGTCTACGCTCCAATTGTCCGTGATATTGGCTCTAAGTGTGAACTCTGCGCCACAACTGCGACTTTTACCTGCATTTGCTGTATAACGTCCTAATCCGCTATCTGCAAATTTTGCTACTTGCTGATTATGAATTCTCATGTAGAAAGCACTCATGTCTGCCATTAACACTCCGTTAAAGAGGGTAAGATGACTTCCTACCTCGTAGTTCCAAGAGTATTCTGGCTTATAACGCATAGCTTGATTTATTGTTGCATCATTTTCTAATTTACCGGCGTTAGCCTGTAGCCCATTCTGTAAGTAGTCCGAAAGCATTTGGATATTGTATCCACCGCTACGGTAACCACGACTTACTTGAGCATAGATGTTGTTTGCTTGATCGAAGTCGTATTGGAGCGCAAATTTCGGTAGCAGCTGGGTATAATTTCTACTTTGATCGCCTATGTATTCGGCATTATAATTTCCGACCTTTAGTACTTGTCCACCCATCGACATGCTATAATTCATGATTGCTTGAGTGTCGTAGTTTATCTTCGCTTTTTCATAGTCGAGGCGTATACCCAAAGTAGTCGACAAACCTTCTAAACCGAATAAGCGATTGATGGTAGATTGATGGAACAGTGCTATTCCATAAGTTGGCATTTTGAATAGCCCCGGAACATCCATCCCTTTATCTGTCAATGTTACTGCTACAGGAGAATGAGCCATTGCTGCGTTCATTTGTGCTTGAAGCATAGAGATGAAATCGCTGCCGAAATAAAGGGGAGTATTGTTGGTAAGCCATTGATAGAAACCTGATACGCCGGTAGTCCATTGCCATCTCGCGTTTTCACGGCTCTTCAGTGTTATTTCTTCGCTCAGCGTATTTTGTTTCTGGTGTTGAAACATGGTGTATAGGTCTTTCTCCGTGAAATCCTGATCCAGAGCCATTCTGTCTCTGAGATGCTGATAGCTTGTTACTTCTGTTAATACAAAGTGCTTGGCTGTATAAGTAGAGGTTATCCCGATATTCAATAGATTCCGGTAGTATCCGCTTTTGAAGTTGTAGTCAGGCGTACTGTACGCGCCGGTCAACTTATTGTAAGCGCCATACGGATAGCCTCCCTCATCTGTATATTCGTAATTCATGTTCAGATCGATACTCCATTTGTCGGTAGGCAAATAGATGGTATGTATTCGTCCTCCTACACTGTTGCCTCGATCTATTCGTTTGCCATTGTATTGATTGGTAAAGAAGCCCCCCGTATGGTCATAGAAACCTCCTGCTGCAAAGGCCAATTTATTGCTTACACGATGATAATGAGTAAATGATGCTCTGTAGGCATTGTGGGTGGCTGTACTTAGTGATAGGTCTGTGCCCGTATAGTTGAAAGGGGATTTGGTATGAATATTAATAAGTCCACCCATCGAATTGCGTCCGAATAGTGTACCTTGTGGACCGCGAAGAACGTCGATACGGTCTATGTCTGCATAGTCGAAATCAAAAGCCGACTTATCATAGCAAGGCATATTGTCGATGTAAACTCCGATGGCCGACGAATTGATGCGCGAACCGATGCCTCTAATATATATCGAAGAAGTGAGCTTCGAACCGTAATCGGGGATAAAGAGGTTAGGAACAAGCGAAGTGAGGTTTTTCATTGAAAGAATGCGATTTTGTTGTAAATCATTCTTCGAGAACAACGATACGGAGAGGGGTTGTTGGCGGAGCTTACGATTCTCTTTTGGAGAAGCGTATACCGTCACTTCTTCAATGTCGATCACTTTCATAGTATCTCGTTGATTGTCTGTAGGAGGGATAATAGGATTACTCCAAGCTAAATTCGCCGTCAAGGCGAAGAATAAGAAAATATTTCTTCTTAAGTCCATTGTATTAAATAATTGTTTCCGAGTGCAAAGGAACAATAAATGGATGTTCTAAACAATCCTCATAAATGGGGATATTATTCTAAAATATCAACTAAATAGACTTTACTCAGAGAAAATATTATTAATTTTGCAACATATTAATATAGAATAAGTACGATGACAGTAAAACCAAGTATCCCAAAAGGAACGCGCGACTTTTCGCCTGTCGAAATGGCGAAACGAAATTATATTTTTAATACGATTTGTGATGTTTATCGGTTGTACGGTTTTGAACAAATAGAAACACCGTCAATGGAAATGCTTTCTACCCTGATGGGCAAGTATGGCGAAGAAGGCGATAAACTCTTGTTTAAAATATTAAATTCGGGTGATTACTTTTCTAAAATCAGTGACGAAGATTTGCTTTCTCGTGATTCGTTGAAAATGGCGTCACGCTTGTGCGAGAAAGGATTGCGCTACGACTTGACAGTCCCTTTCGCCCGATATGTGGTGATGCATCGTGATGAGATAACATTCCCTTTCAAACGCTATCAGATACAGCCGGTATGGCGTGCCGATCGTCCACAAAAGGGACGCTATCGTGAGTTTTATCAGTGCGATGCCGATGTAGTAGGCAGCGATTCGTTGCTCAATGAAGTAGAACTGATGCAAATTATTGACACCGTATTTACTCGTTTCGGGGTGCGTGTCAATATTAAAATAAACAACCGCAAGATTCTTTCGGGTATTGCCGAAGTCATTAATGAAGCCGATAAGATTGTAGACATTACCGTCGCTATTGACAAGCTCGATAAAATAGGATTGGATAATGTGAATGCCGAACTGGCAGACAAGGGCATCAGCAAAGAGGCTATTGAGAAATTACAGCCGATTATTAAATTGTCGGGAACCAACGACGAGAAGATGACTACATTGGAACAGATTCTTGCTGCCAGCGAAACGGGAATGAAAGGTATCGAAGAGTGCAAGTTTATTTTCCATACGCTTAGCCAGATGAATTTGACTAATGGAGTTGAGTTTGATTTGACATTGGCAAGAGGATTGAACTACTATACCGGAGCTATTTTCGAAGTGAAAGCTCTCGATGTAGAGATAGGAAGTATTACCGGTGGTGGACGTTACGATAATCTGACGGGTGTATTTGGTATGCCTGGTGTATCGGGCGTTGGTATTTCGTTTGGTGCCGATCGTATATTTGATGTACTCAATCAGCTCAATCTGTATCCCGAAGAAGCTGTATGCCGTACTCGATTGTTGTTTACGAACTTCGGAGAGAAAGAAGCTGCTTATTCATTGCCTTTATTATTAAAAGTACGGCAATCAGGCGTTGCAGCAGAGATTTATCCTGATTCGGTGAAGATGAAGAAACAAATGAGTTATGCCAACTCAAAGCATATTCCATTTGTAGCAATTATTGGTGAGAATGAAATGAATGAACACAAACTCACGCTAAAAAATATGGTAACAGGTGAGCAACAGTTGTTGACTGCCGATGAACTCGTAGCTGCCATCCAGTAATTAAAATATAAAGTCGGGGGTTTTGTGTATTCAAACTCCCGACTTTTTCTATAAATATCTCTTTTAACCTATAAAAACCTTACTATCATGAAGTTCTTTTTGGATACTGCTAATTTGGATCAGATCAGAGAAGCCGCAGCGATGGGCATTCTCGATGGAGTTACTACCAACCCGTCACTAATGGCAAAAGAAGGTGTCTCGGGCATTGCAAATCAATATGCCCATTATGTGGAGATTTGCAACATTGTGGGAGGAGATGTCAGTGCCGAAGTTATTTCTACCGATTACGAAGGAATGATTCGCGAGGGAGAAAAGCTTGCATCTCTTTCACCTCACATTGTCGTGAAAGTGCCGTGTATACTCGATGGTATCAAGGCAATCAAGAAATTCACCGAGATGAAAATCCGCACCAACTGTACTCTTGTGTTTTCGCTAGGTCAGGCGCTTCTTGCGGCAAAAGCCGGTGCCACTTATGTGTCGCCTTTTGTCGGTCGTCTCGATGATATTAGTGAAGATGGAATGGCCCTGGTTGCCGATATTGTGAAGATGTATCGTACTTATGATTACAAGACGCAAGTGTTGGCAGCTTCAATACGCCATACACACCACATTATTCAGTGCATTGAAGTTGGTGCCGATGTAGCAACTTGTCCTCTATCCGCTATAAAAGGACTATTAAATCATCCGTTAACAGACAGTGGCTTGCAAAAGTTTCTGGAGGATTATAAGCGGGTGAATAAATAACAGAAATTTTCATAATAGGTGCTTATTGTCAATTGGATGACTTTAGTAACTTATTCCGATTATGTACATACGAAACTTGCGACTCACGCCCGTGAGTCGCAAATTTCGTATGTATGTTTTTTCCGACTCACGGGCGTGAGTCGCAAGAATGATCAATATGCAATTATTGCCACGTTAAGAAGCGTGCATGATTACACAAGCTTCTTGTCGTTAGTAGGCTTTTTATTGTCTGTTGATATAATCCACAATCCATTCGCCCACTTCTTTAGTCCCGTATTTGGCTCCGCCTTCAATCTGAATTTCTGGAGTACGTACGTTTTCATCCAGAGATGCGTTAACCGCTTTGCGAATTAATGCACCTTCTTCTATTAAATCAAAATATTCAAATAGCATTGCAACAGAAAGTATTTGTGCCACTGGGTTGGCAATGTTCAATCCTTTAGCTTGTGGCCACGAACCGTGAATAGGCTCGAAGACAGGAGTATTTTCGCCAATAGATGCAGAGGGAAGCAAGCCCATAGATCCGCTAATGCAAGACCCTTCGTCGGTAAGGATATCTCCAAAGGTATTCTCGGTTACTATTACATCAAAGAACTTAGGCTCTTGAATCATACGCATTGCAGCATTGTCCACATACATATAGTCCATGTTCACTTCCGGATGCTTGGGTGCCATCTCTTGTGCAATTTGTCTCCATAAACGGCTACTGGCAAGCACATTGGCCTTGTCTACAACAGTGAGATGCTTGTTGCGTTTTGCGGCATATTCAAAACCTACTTCCAAAATGCGTTCAATCTCGGGGCGAGTATACATGTTGGTGTCGTATGCTTTGTCGTTGTCTTGATATTTTTCTCCGAAATACATTCCTCCCGTCAGCTCCCGAATGCAAAGAAAGTCTGCACCTTCTACCAATTCCATGCGGAGCGGCGACTTGTGAAGTAAACACTTGAATGTCTGTACGGGGCGGATATTGGCGTAAAGTCCCAGTTGCTTGCGCATAGCCAATAATCCTTGCTCGGGACGAACTTTGGCCGTAGGGTCGTTGTCGAACTTCGGGTCGCCAACAGCCGAAAACAACACGGCATCAGCATCTTTGCAAGTCTGGTAAGTTGAATCGGGAAAAGGATTGCCTACTTTGTCGATGGCATCTGCTCCACAAATGGCATATTCATAGTTAACTTTGTGCCCGAATTTGCCACAGACGGCAGACATGATGTTTACGCCGACTATTGATATCTCGGGACCAATGCCATCTCCTGGCAATACTGCAATTTTAAAATTCATCTTTATTCTTATTTATTATTCGGTTAATTAATTACTTCATAGCCCAAAGGACTGCAAAATAGTAATATTTGTATAAACAATCTGTTTGGCTGAAGCCAGCATCTTTTAGCCAATTTAATTGGGCAGAGATTGTTGCTCTTTTGTCCAATTTGATACGTTCGTATGACGCATTTATCTCTTGGCGACTGAGGGTCGAATGTTCTATTTTGTTGCACCATTGGCTGTGATAAAGACTTTGCATGAAATCATTGTCTGCCAATATCTGCTCGGCATTTACAAATAGACCACTGGGTTTGAGCGCTTGATATATTCTGTTATAAAGCAAACGTTTATTGTCATTTGTCAGATGATGAATAGCCAACGAAGAAACGATGGCATCGTAACTGTTGCTTTCCATCTCGAAGGTTGTGAAATCGGTCTGCTTGATGCTTACATTGGGAAGACTCTCAAATCTTAAACGAGCTATGTCGAGCATCTTCTCAGATAAGTCGACAAGAGTTAGTTGGGCTTTTGGATAAAGTTCCAGAATCTTTTGAGAAAGCAATCCCGTACCTGCTCCTAGGTCTAAGATTCGCGGCGATGATGTGGCTGGGAAATTTAAATTCTCAACGGCAACCGCATAGAAGTCGTCAAAGCAGGGTACCAAGATCCGGCGTTGTGCATCATATTGTGTTGAAACACGATCGAACTGTTCCTTTATTTCTATATTGCTTTTTGCCGCATCAGACTTAGTAACGTTATCTATCATCGCTCTTTATTTGTCTTATTCTTTTTGTTGTTCATAAGTGGGTTCTATAATGTTGAGCATTTTAACCGTCGCTTTGATGGCTGCTTCTGTTTGGTCGGCATCCAACCCTCGAGTACGGAATATCTTACCTTCAAAACTCCACATAATAATGGTCTGTACAAAAGCATCGGTACGTCCACCAGGAGGAATCGTTACGGCGTAGTTGGTCAACATGGGAAACTTGCGCCCTAAGTTTTCTTTGTATATTTTGCGCAATGCTCTTACAAAAGCGTCATACTGACCGTCTCCGGCAGAATTAGCCTCGTATGTTTTGCCTTCTATCTCAATACTCAACGTAGCTACAGGGCGTAGTCCCTTTGTCAAAGTGACGAAATAGCTTTTCAGTTTTACCTTATTGCTAATATCGTCATGTTTCAATACGTCCGAAACGATATAGGGCAGGTCTTCTTTCGTCACAATCTCCTTTTTGTCTCCAAGTTCCGTAATACGTTTCGTTACTTTCTTCATGGATGCTTCGTCGAGGTCGAATCCAAGATACTCCAGGTTTCTGCGAATATTCGCTTTGCCCGATGTCTTGCCTAAGGCATATTCTCTCTTGCGTCCAAAACGTTCGGGGAGTAGGTTGTTGCAGTAGAGATTGTTCTTATTGTCACCGTCGGCATGTACACCGGCCACTTGGGTGAAAACATTCTCTCCGACAATTGGCTGATTCTGCGAAATGGCTATACCCGAATAAGATGCCACCATATTGCTTATATCTTTCAGTTCTTCTTCATTAATATGTGTCAGAGCCTGAAAGTGGTCTTTCAATATGGCTTGAACACTTGCCAAAGGAGCATTCCCCGCACGTTCGCCTAGTCCGTTGATCGTTGTATGTAGTCCTTTACATCCACTCAATACTGCTGCGAGTACATTGCTTACTGCCAAATCGTAGTCGTTGTGGGCATGAAAGTCGAAGTGGATCTCTGGGTAGCGCTTCACCATCTTCCTCATATATTCTATTACTTGTAGAGGATTGAGGATGCCAAGCGTATCGGGTAGCATAAAACGTTTGATGGGTGTTTGAACTAAAGCGTCCATTAGCTCGTATACATAATCTGGTGAGTCGCGCATTCCGCTACTCCAGTCTTCAAGATATAGGTTTACCGACATACCAAGCGACATGGCATAATCGACAGAAGCTTTGACATCTACAATGTGCTCTTCCAATGTCTTGTGCAATTGGTAAGTACAGTGCTTGAGCGAACCTTTGCACAATAGATTAATGATTTTGCACCCTGCATTGTTTATCCAATCTATAGAGCTGTGTCCATCAACGAAACCGAGTATTTCTACTTTATTCAGCACATTGTGCTTGGCTGCCCATTTGCAGATCATCGTCGCTGCATCCATCTCGCCATCCGAGACTCTCGCCGAACCGATCTCTATCCGATCTACGTTCACTCGTTCGAGTAGCTGGCGAGCGATCATTAGCTTTTCGTGCGGCACAAACGACACTCCGCTGGTTTGTTCACCATCGCGGAGTGTTGTATCCATTATTTCTATTTGAGGATGTTTATGCTTGTACATGTTTTTTCTCCCAATCTTCTATTTTGTCTTTGTTCGACAATAGAAAGTCTATATCATCCAGTCCGTTTTCGAGGCAATGCTTCTTGTAGCTGTTTATTTCGAACTTCTCGCTGTTTCCGGTAGTCACATTGGTCACGGTTTGAGCAGGTAAGTCTATCTTAACAGGGGCTTTCGGATTACTTTTGATTGTTTCGAACAATTCGGCAAGGAAAGGTTCGCTTACTACTACGGGCAATACAAAATTGTTCAGCGCATTATTGCGGAAAATATCAGCAAAGAAGCTACTTATAATTGCCCGAAAACCATATCCGGCAATGGCCCATGCCGCATGTTCGCGGCTCGAACCCGAACCGAAATTCTTTCCGGCAACAAGTACTTTGCTGTCGGCATAAGTTGGGTCGTTGAGAACAAACGACGTTTTGTTGCCTTGCTTGTCATAACGCCAGTCGCGGAATAGATTGTCGCCGAAGCCGTTCTTATCTGTCGCTTTTAGAAAACGAGCGGGAATGATTTGGTCGGTGTCGACATTCTGAAGGGGAAGAGGAACACACGTTGATGTCAGTATATTGAATTTTTCTTTCATTGTTTTATCTTTTTGTTTCAAAGACATTATATCTTTTGATCATATAAGCTTTGTATCGTGAATAGAACTTATTTTATGAAATCTCTAGGATCGGTAATAACACCTGTAACGGCAGCTGCTGCTGCCACAAGCGGACTTGCCAATAGGGTGCGGGCACCTGGTCCTTGGCGTCCTTCGAAGTTTCTGTTGGAGGTAGATACCGAATACTTCCCTTCCGGAATCTTGTCGTCGTTCATAGCCAAACATGCCGAACATCCCGGCTGGCGTATGGCGAATCCCGATTCCTTAAGTATCACATCCAAACCTTCTTCGCGAATTTGTTTGTCTACTTCCCATGAACCGGGAACGATCCAAGCAATAACGTTATCGGCTTTGTGCTTTCCTTTGACAAACGAGGTGAATGCACGAAAGTCTTCAATTCGTCCATTGGTACAGCTTCCTAGAAAAACATAATCTATTTTCTTGCCCAAAAGTGAATCGCCTGGTTTGAAACCCATATAGTTTAATGCTTTGTTAAACGAGTCGCGTGCTTCTTTCGAAACAGTCTCTTCGGTTGGAATATGTTGATTGATGCCCATGCCCATCCCTGGATTTGTTCCATAAGTTATCATCGGCTCAATATCTTTGGCTTGAAAAACAATTTCTTTATCGAATATTGCATCTTTACCACTCTTTAAAGTCTTCCAGTAAGCTAAAGCTTTGTTCCAAGCGTCGCCTTTTGGAGCATATTCTTTTCCTTTGATATATGCAAAAGTCTTTTCGTCCGGTGCGACCATTCCACCTCGTGCACCCATCTCAATAGATAGATTGCATAACGTGAGCCTACCTTCCATTGACAGATTGTGTACAGCTTCGCCGGCATATTCCACAAAATATCCTGTCGCACCACTCGTTGTCATTTTAGACATGAGGTAAAGAGCCATATCTTTTGCGGTAACACCCGCTTGGAGTGTACCGTCGATAGTGATTCGCATGCTTTTGGGCTTGGCTTGTAGAATACATTGCGAGGCTAGTACCATCTCTACTTCGCTAGTTCCGATACCAAAAGCAACCGCACCCATTGCACCGTGGGTCGAAGTGTGTGAGTCACCGCATACAATAGTCATGCCGGGTAGTGTCAATCCTCTTTCTGGTCCAACTACATGAATGATGCCATTCTTGGGCTCCATCATTCCATAGTGCGATAGTCCGAAGTCTTTGGCATTCTTTGACAGCGTATCCACTTGTTTCTTTGATATAGGGTCGGCGATAGGTTTATCTTGATCATGAGTTGGTGTGTTATGATCGGGCATACAAAAGATTTGTTTCGGGCGGAAGCATCTCAATCCTCTCTCTCTTAATCCGGCAAAAGCTTGCGGACTGGTTACTTCGTGACAATAGAGTCTGTCTATATACAGTTGTGTAGGACCGTTTTCTACTTTCTGTACAACATGTGCGTCCCAAATCTTATCGAATAATGTATTCATCTTTTTCTAATTTTCTATTTTAAATTTATTGATGCAATCTATATAGGCTTCTACCGATGCGGCTATGATGTCGGTATTGGCGCCAAAACCATAATAATAGTTCCCCTTATATTCTACCTGCATGTGGACTTTTCCAACATCATCACTACCTTTACTTATAGCCTGAATGGTGAATTCTTTCAAAGTCATCTGGCGGCTAATAATCTTTTTAAGTGCGCTGATAGCTGCATCTACGGGCCCATTGCCTTCAGCTGCTGCCGAAAATTTCTCACCGCTCACATCCAATCCTAGTGAAGCGACCGACCGGACACCAATACCACTTGTCACTTGCAGATAATCAATCTTAACACGGTGGTTGAGGCTGCGGTCTGCTCCTGCCAATACTAAAATGTCATCGTCGTGAATCTCTTTCTTTCTGTCGGCTAATTTAAGAAAATCTTCGTATACTTTATCCAACTTTTCTTCAGATAATTCGACACCTAATGCAGATAGCCGATGTTTTAAAGCTGCATGTCCGCTACGGGCAGTGAGGATAATCGAATTGTCGTCTATACCTACATCCTGTGGATTGATGATTTCGTAGGTCTGCACGTTCTTTAATACACCGTCTTGATGGATGCCCGATGAATGTGCAAAAGCATTACGTCCTACAATTGCTTTGTTGGGTTGGATAGGCATATTCATGAGTCCTGAAACCATTCTGCTGGATGGATATATCTTTCGCGTGTTGATATTGGTGTCAATGCCTATTTCTTTGTGGCTTTTCAGTATCATTACGATTTCTTCGAGAGAAGTGTTCCCTGCGCGTTCGCCAATTCCGTTGAGGGTTACTTCTACTTGACGTGCTCCGTTTAGGACACCTGCCATCGTATTGGCTGTAGCCATACCTAAGTCGTTGTGGCAGTGAGTCGATATCACTGCATTATGAATACCATCTACATGATCGAATAGGTATTTTATTTTTGATCCGAATTCAGAGGGGAGGCAGTATCCTGTCGTATCGGGGATGTTTACCACTGTGGCGCCGGCTTTGATAACGGCTTCTACTACTTGGGCCAGATATTCGTTCTCGGTACGTCCTGCATCTTCGGCATAGAACTCAACATCCTCTACATACTTCTTGGCATATTTTACAGCAGCTACTGCACGTTCAATAATCTCTTCGCGAGTAGAATTAAATTTGTATTTGATATGATATTCTGATGTCCCTATTCCAGTATGAATACGTTTCCTTTTGGCATATTTCAGGGCTTCGGCAGCTACATCAATATCTTTTTCTACGGCTCGAGTTAGAGCACAAATACTTGGCCAAGTTACTGCCTTCGATATTTCAATTACCGAATTGAAGTCTCCCGGACTCGATACGGGGAATCCTGCTTCGATTACATCTACTCCCAAGGCTTCCAAAGCACGTGCCACTTGAATCTTTTCTACGGTGTTCAATTGGCAACCTGGAACCTGTTCCCCGTCGCGGAGTGTTGTGTCAAAAATAAACAATTTGTCTGTCATTGTTTCTATTATTAAATTAATTGTTTGATCAACGTACAAATAAAAAGCCTTCCTCACCAGGAGTGAGGAAGGCTTTCATATATCTTTTATTGTTTTATATATCTACACGCGATACTCACTCCACTTGCATTTTGCCAGCAGAATAATAATAATACCGTTCAGCAGAATACTGCTCAGTAATATCGTATGTAAACTTGATAAATTCATTTCTTTTTGTTTAATGGGTGCGAAATTAAAAGATAAAATCAGAATAAACAAACAAAAAGGAATATTTTTTATTGTTTTGGTGATAAATTCGTATTTTATTCATCTTTCGAGCTTTATTCCGTTATTTCGTCACTTGCTCTGCTTGCCACCAAGGTGTCGGCCTAATTATTCTAAAGGAAATAGAGTATGATTATGTAATATTTCGTACCTTTGTTCAACTAATTTAGATCATTAATAAAATAAAATTGTATCATGGCAAAATATAAACGTATTTTATTAAAACTCAGTGGCGAGAGCCTGATGGGTTCAAAACAGTTTGGTATTGACGAAGTTCGTCTGGGAGAATATGCCAAACAAATTAAGGAAATTCATGAAGAAGGTGTCCAGATAGGTATTGTTATTGGTGGAGGTAACATCTTTCGCGGATTATCTGGAGCCGGTAAAGGTTTCGATCGTGTGAAGGGTGACCAGATGGGTATGCTGGCAACAGTTATCAATAGTCTGGCGTTGAGCTCTGCACTTACGGTTGCCGGACTTAAGGCGAAGGTGTTGACAGCTATTCGTATGGAACCTATCGGTGAGTTTTATAGTAAATGGAAGGCTATTGAATGTATGGAAAGAGGCGAAGTCGTTATCATGTCGTGTGGTACTGGCGCACCTTACTTCACTACCGATACAGGCTCTTCCCTCCGTGGTATAGAAATAGAAGCCGATGTAATGTTGAAAGGAACGCGTGTGGATGGTGTATATACTGCTGATCCGGAGAAAGACCCCACTGCTACGAAGTTTGATGAGATAACATATGATGAGGTGTTGCGCCGTGGATTGAAAGTGATGGATCTGACTGCAACTTGCATGTGTAAAGAAAACAATTTGCCAATTGTTGTGTTTGATATGGATACACCGGGCAACCTTCAGAAGGTTGTTTGTGGTGATAATATCGGAACTCTTGTTCATAATTAATAAAAAAGGATAATAGATAATTCAAAATTATTTTTTATTTTTGTAGGCACAACTTATAGTATAACCGTTATAACAATATTATTAAGATGATAGATGTAGATAAAGATTACGCTGCTGCAAAAGCCAAAATGAGTGCAGCACTCGACCATTTGGAAGACACATTGTCGCACATTCGTGCGGGTAAAGCTACTCCGAAGTTGCTTGACGGTATCAAAGTAGATTCTTATGGACAAATGATGCCGCTTAGTGCTGTTGGGGCTATCGCTACTCCCGATGCCCGTAGTATTACGATTCGCCCATGGGATAAAAGCATGTTTGGTCCTATAGAAAAGGCTATAATAGATTCATCTCTAGGAATAATGCCCGAAAACAATGGCGAGGTAATTAGGATAGGAATACCTCCTCTGACAGAAGAGCGCCGTAAACAGTTGTCAAAGCAATGTAAGGCGGAGGGCGAATCAGCAAAAATTAGTGTGCGCAATATTCGTCGCGACCACTTTGAAGCATTGAAGAAAGATATTAAGAACGGTCTTTCTGAGGATGTAGAAAAAGATGCTGAGACGAAATTGCAAAAGTTGCACGACAAGTATATTAAGGATATAGAAGATGCTCTTATTCGCAAGGATAAAGAAATCATGACTGTCTAACCGTGCAAGGATTAGTCATTAAAAATACAGGTAGTTGGTATTTGGTTAAGACCGACGAGGCACAATTGGTGGAATGCAAAATAAAAGGTAATTTTCGTTTGAGAGGAATTAAAAGTACCAATCCTGTTGTTGTAGGTGATAGGGTACAGATTATTCTCAACGAGGAGGGTACTGCATTTATTTGCGAAATCGAAGAACGAAAGAACTACATTGTTCGTCGTTCGCCAAATCTTTCGAAGCAATCGCATATTCTTGCAGCCAATTTAGACCAATGTATGTTGCTCGTTACGGTTAATTACCCCGAAACGACAACTGTTTTTATTGATCGCTTTCTTGCTACTGCCGAGGCTTACCGTATCCCAGTGAGTCTACTTTTTAATAAGATAGATCGTTATGGTGATGACGATTTACGACTGATGGAAGGGCTAATCAATCTTTACTCATATATAGGATATTCTTGTTACCGTATTTCGGCAATCGATGGCAATGGCATTGATGAAATTCGAGATGCGGTAGCGGGAAAGATCACACTTCTATCCGGGCATTCGGGAGTGGGTAAGTCTACTCTTATTAATACTCTGTTGTCTGAAGAAGTACAAAAGACAGCAGAAATATCAAACTCTCATCACAAAGGTATCCATACTACTACATTCTCTGAGATGTTTCCGGTTGTTGGCGGCGGATATATCATTGATACTCCCGGTATCAAAGGCTTTGGTTCTTTCGACATGGAAATAGAAGAGGTGGGCCATTATTTTCCCGAAATCTTTAAATACTCCGCTCATTGTAAGTACAACAATTGTACACATCGCAATGAACCGGACTGTGCTGTTATCAAAGCAGTCGAAGATCATTATATAAGTCAGTCGCGCTATATGTCTTATCTTAATATGCTCGATGACAAGGACGAAAATAAATATCGCCAAGGGTATTGATGCACTGAGACATTCAGAAAATAGATATACGTCAACTGTTTTAGGCTTTTATAGAGCCTTAGGAAAACAAGGATCGCACTGATATATTGTAATTATTATAGGCTTGGTTTCGGCTCACTAGTAAAAGTTAGGGAGCATAAAGTTCCATCTTTACAATATCCTTTGCCACCTCCGTATGACACCATACCGTACTGCCTCACAGTAGGTTAACGATGCACCATATACAACGCCAGCGAAAAGAGACCTCAAAATCGCATTGAGGGTATGTTGTGGAACCGTTATTTTTAGCGGACCTTTGTTTAGAATGATTCTAAACGACAGTCTACAGATAGCCGAAGGGCCTATTTGCAGATAAACGAGTATGATCCCATCCATCTTTGATAAGCATCTCATTCTCGAAGAAAAACTGCAGGCAAACAAATGCAATAACCCCTCGAAAATTGCTTTTACATCCACCTTTGTCGGCTTCGATATTTTGTTCAAATTCCCCACAGACTTCCTCAAACTTCATCATTGTCACGTTCAATACTTGCACATATGATACAGTTTCTGTCCTTTTTTCAAAAAGGACGTATCTTACCGGCAAAAATTGATTGTTCCCATAGATTGGTTGTTTAAAGTTAAGTTTATAATTAAGGTCCGGACGTCTCACACGTGTGAGACAATTGTCGCACAGCTGTGAGACGAATGTCGCATTCGTGTGAGACGTCTATTTTAGGCTTACGAAGGATGTGGTGTACCGAATAAGTTCCTGCCAACTTTATTACACGCTTATCTACATGGCTTTTGCTGGTGAACGTCTCTTTTATGTTTGATGGGTTTTAGAAAGCGAAGTGGTCTCTTTTTGTTGAAGAATTACTAGAAACAAGAAAGACTGTTGGTATTGTTCAGTTCAAAGCGATCAAATATTAAAACTCTTGTTATTTGTCGCGAAGGATCTTGAAAGATTCTTCCGCTTTATCAATGTCGTCAACAATAACTATTTTTTCTCTATGCGAAGTTGCATGAGCATATTGGTATGCTATGCCTATCAAGATAAAAATGGAAGAAATAACGAGGCCGAAGACCATCAATAGAGAAAATAGGTAAATGATAGCCTGATAAACAAACGGTACTTCGAAGGTGGTGCTGGAAGCAAAGAATGCTGCCTCAACGTATATGCTCATTATCCATGGAAATGCAAAAAATAGTAGTATACATGCTCCTAATAATTTTAATACAAACCAGAAAAGGAGAGTGGAACCCCAATGTTTGTATCCTAAACTTAAAGAACGCTTGAAGGATTTGAATAATGATAATTTTTCTATCGTGTAAATGGGCATTAATAATAGCAAAGGGATTCCTATGCCAAGCATGAATACGATGGAGGTAATAATAGCTACTGCCGATGATATCTTTATCTTTAGTAGAATGAATAGAAAAATCAGAATAACAAGATAGGGTAAAAGGCACGCTATCTTGGTGAAATTGCCTTTTAGATGCGTCATTACTTCATTGAAGTGAATACCTTTTAATCGCTCATCTCGTTCGTTGTATAGTTGTAGCAGGGAATAAGAGAAAGACGGTACCAATAAAATGAGTAATATGGCACTTGCTAAAAGGAGTGCGAAAGCTCCTAATGCAGAAGGAGTGATATAACCTACGGTAAGGAGCCTGAATAGATGACTCGTTGACCATGTGAAGAATAGAGTAAATAATAAAATTGTAGGCAATAAATAACTTACAGAGAGGCGCAGTATTGTTGCCAAATTCTCTCTCATAAAGAGCAAGGTGGCGCCCATTCGTTTGCTGAATGGGCGCTCCTTTTCAAATTCTATTTTAGTCCATTCTCGTTTCATGGGAATTTTTTAATCGACTTCGCCTAATGAGTTACCGTATTCCATTTCACCTTGTACGATGAAAAAAATATCGTCATGAGAGAAATCGCCAATTTTATCTTTCTTGGATTCTTTAACCACGTAATCGGCTACAGTGTCCAAATCTATTGATACACAGCCATCTTTGTCGGGCTGGGCATCTAGTACACCGCTGTCCACATAATAATCGTCTATTACGTCTAGAAAGTAGTATAATTGGTCGTCTGAGAAACGTTCTTTCAATTCTTGTGGAAGATAATTTTTAATATATTCCACACATTTTTCGTCATCGCCATTATCGAATAACTCGTCCATAGCTTTTATCGGTTATATAAATGAATGATTTAGAGAATAGCTTTCAGCTTTTCTTCGAATACTGATTTGGAAGCTGAACCTACTTGCTTGTCTACTTGTTTGCCATCTTTAAAGAAGATGACGGTAGGAATATTGCGGATACCGAATTCGGTCGTAACATCTGAATTATTATCAACGTCGCATTTTCCGATAACGGCTTGCTCACCATAAGTAGCTGCCAATTCTTCTATAATTGGTCCTACCATACGGCAAGGCCCACACCATGTTGCCCAAAAATCAATTACAACCGGTTTTCCGGAGTTAATCAACTCTTTGTAATTGCTGTCTGTAATTTCCATTCTAATAAGTTTTTAATAAAAAAAGTTTATACTAAAGTTATTTATTGCTTCCACAAAGATAATGTAAGCCAAAGACAATAGAAAGTATTTTTGTTCTTTTTTTGTGGCAGGCTTAGTTCATCAGTTTATTTGGATACTTACATCCGGATGACTTTTAACGAAAGCGACCAAATCCTTTCCAGGTTGCACCGTCACAGTCCTGGAATTAAGGCTTAGTGTAATGTTATCTTCTTTATCGACTATCTGAAACGAAAGCTTTGTTTTACCCTTCGCTTCTTCCGTTAGCACAGTTAAATCGTTTATCCATATTGCATTCACATTTTCAAGTGGCAATGACATTGTTATTCGTTCGATTTCGTTATCCAGCACTTCGGAAAGCATTCTCACTCCCGCAATTTTTACTTCCAAATCATCGGGACGCCATTGTCTACCTTGGCACCGTGCTGAAATATATAGTAGTACGCCTTCCGAAAAATTTCCTTGGTATTTGGCCCAGTCTTCTCCGAAAAGGGCGAACTCAAAAGCACCGGAATAGTCTTCGACTTTGGCAATGCCGTAGGGGTTCCCATTTTTGGTGATTCCATTGCGCACTTTGGTTACAATGCCTCCCATTGTGAGGTCTTGACCTTTAAGAGGGGTTAGGTCCGAAAGGTCAGCCAATTTGGTATTGCACATATAGTCTAATACAATTTGATATTCATCCAAAGGATGGGATGATAAATAAATGCCAATCAGTTCACGCTCTTTATTGAGCTTTTCCAAATCGCTCCATTTGTCAAATTCTTTTGGAGCTTCGGGCACAGCTGTCTCTACCATATTGCTGCCTCCGAATAGTGAGTTTGCCATAGAGTCTTTTTCAACCTGATAAAGGTTGCCGTAGCGGATCAATGTTTCTAGGAATGTTTCATCTTTCATATTAGCGGCGAAGAATTGCTCTCTTCTTAGTCCAAATCCGTCAAACGCTCCAGCAAGGACCAAGTTTTCTATATTTTTCTTATTGCAGGCATTCAGGTTGACGCGCTGTACCACATCGGCTATCGATTTGAATGTTCCATTGGTTTGACGTTCGTCAATGATTGCTTGTACGGCTTTTTCTCCTACTCCTTTTATGGCTCCTAGTCCGAATCGAATGTTACCTGCTTTGTTGACTGTGAAGTTTAGATTACTTTCATTAATGTCTGGCCCTAGCACTGATATGCCCATAGACTTACATTCGTCCATGAATTTTGTAATCTTAGTCATATCCGATAGGTTCTGACTAATTACGGCAGCCATATATTCGGCGGGATAGTGGGCTTTGAGATAGGCTGTCTGATACGCAACCCATGAATAGCATGTAGCATGCGACTTGTTGAAGGCATACGAAGCAAATTTCTCCCAATCGGCCCATATCTTTTCGAGCGTTTTAGCCTGGTATCCATTCTTTTGCCCGCCGGCAATGAATTTAGGTTTTAAATGATCCAGCTTGTCCTTAAGCTTTTTACCCATTGCCTTACGGAGCGTATCTGATTCGCCACGAGTGAAACCTGCTAATAAACGTGATAGCAACATCACTTGCTCTTGATAGACTGTAATGCCATAAGTGTCCTTCAGATATTTTTCCATGATTGGAATATCGTAGACTATTGGCTTTCTTCCCAATTTGCGATCAATAAAGTCGGGAATATAATCCATTGGCCCCGGGCGGTATAAGGCATTCATGGCAATAAGGTCTTCGAAAGTGGAAGGTTGCAACTCTCTTAAATACTTTTGCATTCCTGCCGATTCGAACTGAAAGGTACCGATCGTTTGTCCTTCGCAATATAATTGATAGGTTGCAGCATCTTCGATATCAATTTTGTCGATATCGATATCGATACCTCGTGATAGTTTGACGTTGTCGACAGCTTCTTTAATGATAGAGAGTGTCTTCAGACCTAGAAAGTCCATTTTGATAAGTCCGGTATCTTCGATCACCGAACCTTCGTATTGAGTAACAAGTAGTTTTTCTCCCGTTTCTTTATCATCGGCCAAACAAACTGGAACCCAATCTGTAATATCATCTCTGCAAATAATAGTACCGCAGGCATGAACACCTGTACCGCGAACATTTCCTTCCAGCATTTGAGCATACTTCATAGTCTCACTTACCAATCGGTCGTTCGAAGCTTCAGCAGCTTGTAGCTCGGGAACTATTTCTATCGCATCTTTTAGTGTAACGGCTTTCTTTCCGGGTATCTTGTCGGGCACGAATTTGGCCAATGCATTCGATTCGCTGAGTGGTAGCTTTTCGACTCGTGCAACATCCTTTATGGCCATTTTGGCGGCCATCGTACCGTATGTGATGATATGGGCCACCTTTTCTTGCCCATATTTTTGAGTCACCCAATTTAATACTTTTCCACGTCCTTCGTCATCGAAGTCGACATCAATATCGGGTAGCGATATACGATCCGGATTCAAAAAGCGTTCAAACAGTAAATCATATTTTATAGGATCTATTTTGGTAATGCCTAGGCAGTATGCGACCGCCGATCCGGCTGCCGAACCACGTCCCGGTCCAACAGATACACCAAGTTCTTTGCGAGCCGCACTGATGAAGTCTTGTACGATGAGAAAATAACCAGGGAAGCCCATCGTCTTCATAACGTGTAACTCAAAAATGAGCCGTTCTTTTATTTCATCCGGAATCGGATCTCCATAACAACTCTTTGCCCCATCGAAAGCCAATTTTTTTAGATAATCGGCTTCCAATTTAATACGATAAAGTTTCTCGTAACCTCCCAATTTCTTTATTTTGCCTTCTGCGTCTTTTTGTTGCATGACTACGTTGCCATGTTCGTCGCAGGTAAACTCGTCGAATAACTCTTTTTCTGTGTATTTTTTGCGATATTCTTCCTCGGTACCAAACTCTTCCGGAATAGCAAATGTAGGCATAATAGGAGCATGATTGATGGAATAGTATTCTACTTTATCGAGAATGTCAAGCGTATTCGATAGTGCATCGGGAACGTCGGCAAAGACTTCGTTCATTTCTTCCTTTGTCTTCATCCATTCCTGCTTGGTATAAAGCATCCTGCGCGGGTCATCCAAGTCCTTACCTGTACTTAAACAGATGAGCCGGTCGTGTGCCTCGGCATCTTCTTCGTTAACGAAATGTACATCGTTGGTGCAGATCAATTTGATGCCGAATTTTTTGCTATATTCTATCAACTTCTTGTTCACGAGTTGTTGCTCGCCGAAAGTTTCATGGTTCGCTCTTTCTACTGTCGCTTTATGTCGTTGTATTTCCAGATAAAAATCGTCGCCAAATAGGTTGTGATACCATTGGATTGTCTCTTCTGCCTCTTCGAAACGACCTGCCCGGATATTACGGGGAATCTCACCGCCCAAGCAAGCTGATGAAACGATTAAGCCTTCGTGGTATTTTTCCAATTCAGCTCGATCGGTCCTTGGCTTATAGTAAAAACCTTTAGTGAATGCTCTGGATACTAATTTTATAAGATTGTGATAACCTTTTTCGTTTTTTGCCAATACAATAAGATGATAGCTCCCTTGGTCTTTGTCACTCTCTTTTTGTTCCATGGAGCGATGGGCTACGTACATTTCGCAGCCTATAATAGGTTTAAATAATTTGCCTTCCATCTCTTTCAGCTCTTTACGGGCTTCGGCAAGGGCTGCATCTTTGTTATCTACAGCTTCTTTTCCCGATTCGATTCCGGCAATTTTTGTTTCTATTTTTCTTATGTTGCTTTTTACTGCATCGTTCTTTTTGTTGACGTAGTTCGTGAACTCTTTGATGCCTAGCATATTCCCGTGGTCGGTAATGGCGATGCCTTTCATCTTGTTGGCAATGGCTTTGTCTACCAATTTCTTTACGCTGGCCTGGCCATCGAGAATAGAATATTGGGTGTGAACATGAATATGGATGAAATCCTGCATTGTATCTTATTATATTATTGTAGGCATCAAAGTTACTTTATCCTTTTGTCTCTTCAAAAAGAAACGCAAAAAAGTTATCAACACCTTATTTTCTTTTAAATAGTTTTGGCGTTAATCAAATAAGACGTATTTTTGCAAGCGAATATATTTAAATGTATGAATCGATTGAAAAGATTTAAAAGAATACGATTGCATCATGAGGGTACTCATGCTCTGGTCTTGGGCTTTTTGTTATTCGCGGCGATAGATTTGCTGTTCTATTTGGTGTTTACTACTAAAATCCCTTTCTGTGGTGTTACTGTCGTATTGTTAGTGGTCTATGGTGTGATGGTCAATTTCTTTCGCTGTCCTATTCGTGTCTTTGGAAAAAGTACGGAAAAAGTTGTTGTTGCACCAGCTGATGGAAAGATTGTCGTTATTGAGGAAGTTGAAGAAAATGAATATTTTCATGACAAGCGTATTATGGTTTCTATTTTTATGAGCTTGTTCAATGTTCATGCCAATTGGTATCCTGTTGACGGAACAATCAAAATGATGAAACACCAAAATGGTAAATATATGAAAGCTTGGTTGCCTAAGGCCAGCCTTGATAATGAACGTTCGTCGGTCGTTATCGAAACTCCCGAAGGTACTGAAATATTGGTTCGACAGATAGCAGGTGCGGTAGCACGTCGTATTGTTACTTATGCCGAAGAGGGAGAGGTCTGCTATATTGATGAACATCTTGGGTTTATCAAGTTCGGATCGAGGGTGGACTTGTTCCTTCCTCTCGATACCAAAATATATGTTGGAATGGGACAATCTACAGTTGGCAACCAGACAGTGATTGCTAAATTATCTTAGTAATTATGATGAATCAAATTAAAAAAGCTATTCCAAATACGTTAACATGCTTGAACTTGTTTTCGGGCTGTATCGCTTGTATCTTCGCTTTGGGCGGATGGTTCGGCGTTACGCTTATCTTTATTCTATTAAGTGCGTTTTTCGATTTTTTTGATGGCTTGTCGGCTCGGGCATTAGGTGTCTCTTCTCCTATTGGTAAAGAACTTGATTCGTTGGCCGATGATATTAGCTTTGGATTGGTACCGTCAATGATAGTCCTTTCATTGCTTACTCGTTCTGCCGACTCTGTCGTTTATTGGCCTGCTTTTTTGGTAGGTGCTCGTAGTATATTGTCATACTCGGCATTTCTTATTGCCGTATTCTCTGCCCTTCGATTGGCTAAATTTAATATAGATCCCCGTCAGACACATTCTTTTATTGGACTTCCTACACCTGCTAATACTCTTTTTTGGATATCTTTTGCTCTGGGTTTTCCTGATTTGATGGCTCCACTTAATGTTATTGTGCTGCTTGTTATGATTGTGCTCTCATCTTGGTTGTTGGTTGCAGAAATTCCGATGTTCTCTCTTAAGTTTGAAAACTTAAAATGGAGTGATAATAAGCTTCGCTATCTTTTTCTTATAGTCTGCATCCCGATGTTCTGCTTGGGACGTATTTGTTTGGCGGCTATTATACTATGGTATATATTACTTTCGCTTGTCAACAATCTGAATATCTCTAAAAAATAGATTATGCAGTTTCTTCTTTTTATTTTTCTTATCTTTATTTTCCTAATTCTTTTTGGGCTGATATTTGTCGTTCGTATCATAAAAACTATTCTGCATATAGGCAGGAGGCAAGGGGATGATGCACGCAAGGAAAGCAATGCGGAAAGTATGGCAAATGATGAACAATCCACTAAGCAAGTGTTTGGAGATGATGAAGGAGAATACGTGGATTTTGAGGAAGTAAAAGAAGAAGATAAAAAGTCTGATTCAAATTGAATCAGCGTCTTTTTGCAAAAAAAGATTTCATTAGGGCAGCGCATTCTTCTGCCATTACACCGCTCAATACAACAGTTTTAGGGTGAAGTAAATTGTTTGCATATTTGCTGAAACCTCGTTTCTCGTCGGTGGCACCGAATACTAATCTTCCTAATTGTGCCCAAGCGATAGCTCCGGCGCACATGACGCACGGTTCAATAGTGACATAGAGTGTGCACTCATTGAGATATTTGTTTCCTAATCCGGCAGAGGCCGAAGTAATTGCCTGCATCTCGGCATGTGCAGTAACATCAATCAGGCGTTGTGTCATATTGTGCGCTTTGGCAATAATACGCCCTTGGCATACGATCACTGCTCCAATAGGTATTTCTCCTTCGTCTTCTGCCGCTTTAGCTTCTGCCAAAGCCTGCTTCATATAATAATTATCCTCTTCCATGTGCTTTCTCTTATGCTAATACGTTACAAAAATACATCTTTTTATGCTTTTATTGGGAGAATTAGATTACTTTTGTGAAAACGACATTAATATGGCAGAACACTTAATGTTAGGAAAGGCGGGCGAAGATGCTGCGGTAGCCTATTTAGAAAAGAACAATTATGCAGTTAGACATCGTAATTGGCGTCGTGGGCATCTCGAAATAGATATTGTTGCAATCAAAAACGATGAAATTATTTTTATTGAAGTAAAAACAAGAAAAGATAATGACTACGGTGAACCTTTCGAGGCAGTTGATGCCAAGAAAGCTACTCGTTTGATGAGAGCTGCCGATACTTATATAAAACTTTATGAATTGGACCACTCTATACGCTTTGATATTTTATCGGTAATGGGAGATGGAACAAATTTTAAGGTAGAACATATTAAGGAAGCATTTTATCCTACTACAATTAAAAGATTATGAAGGAGAAATTGTCAGTGCCAATTGTTTATCTTGCAGAAACCGATTCTACCAGCAGCTATTTAAAAGCACAATGCAAAGAAACGCGGTTGGAAGAATTTACTACTGTCGTTGCCGATTTCCAGTATTCAGGACATGGGCAGGCACATAATTCGTGGGAGTCGGAAAAGGAGAAAAACTTGCTCTTTAGCTTTGTGTTTTATCCCGAATTCTGTCCCGCGCGTCAACAGTTTTATTTGTCGCAACTCATTTCTTTGGCAATTAAGGATACTCTTAGCTGTTTCTGTTCCGGTTTCTCTGTGAAATGGCCTAATGATATTTATTGGCAGGATAAGAAGATATGTGGTACTCTTATCGAAAATGAGCTTTGTGGAGAAATAATTCAGCAAAGTATTGCCGGTATAGGTATTAACATCAATCAAAAGATCTTCAAGAGTGATGCTCCGAATCCTATTTCTTTAATTCAGATTATTAACGAAGAAAACGATAAGGAGGAGATATTGAATCAAACAATGAGTAAGGTTCTTGAGTATTATCGACTCTTTAAAGAAGGCGGAGCTTCTATAATAATGAATCGTTATATTCATTCTTTGTATCGTAGAGATTCTTTTCATAGATATAAGGATGCCGATGGAGTATTCTCTGCCCGTATTACTGACATTCTTCCGTTGGGAACTCTTGTGTTGGAAGATAAAACAGGGAAGACAAGAACATACAATTTTAAGGAAGTCTCTTTCTTACCCGATTAGTAATGTGCGGATTGAGATAATAAAAATAGTGCGATAAATAGGGAAAATAGGTCGGTTGGCTGAAAAGTTTTCATCTAAGCTAATAGACTTGTTAAATTTGAATTAAATATTAGATTGGAACGAATATGAAAAAGAACTTGTTGCTAATTCTGCCGCTGCTGTTTGTTTTTGCGGCTTGTAAGACGGATAATAGTGCCGAGCCTACCGTTACACTTTCTCCGTCGTCTATCTCTGCAAATAGTGTGGCCTCAACAACGACTCTTTCTGTTGTTTCGAATTATGATTGGACTTTGTTGAGCGATCAGACATGGTGCGTGCCTAGTGTTACTTCGGGCAAAGCAGGAGTTACGGCAACCACGACTATCTCTATTGCCGCCAATACAAGCAGTACTCAACGTACCGCCAATTTGGCTTTTAACGTTAATAAAGCTACTATTACGACTGCTACTTGTACACAGGCTGCCGAAGAGAAATATAAACTTCCTGTTATTTTCCATGTCTTGTATCACACCTCTACCGATGCGTCACAAAATGTAACTCAGGCACAGATTAGCAAGATTATGAGTGCTGTTAATACCCTTTATAGCAACAATAATATAAATTTGGAGTTCGATTTGGCTACAACCGATCCTAATGGCAATGCCCTTTCGGAGGTAGGCATCGATCGGCAATATATATCTATCGATTCGATTGAATGTGACAAGTTTATGAACGGTGATTTGCCAGATAATAGCAAATATGTCAGTATGCTATGGAATTTGAATAAATATATTAACGTATATCTTTATGAGTTTAAAACGGATAACAGTGGATATGTTACCATGGGTATAACCCATCTTCCTTATGTTAGTAGTACCAACAAGCTTACAGGTTTGAATGTGGGCGATTATTATCTTACTCACAATTGGGAATATCCCCATTGTGCTTCTATCAATAGCTCGTTTATATATGAGTACGATCCGACTTCCGAATACTATAACCCGTACGACGTTTCAGTCACTATTGCTCACGAATTAGGGCACTATTTGGGTTTGTTTCATGTGTTTACCGAAGTGGGAGCGACTCAATGCTCCGGTAACGATTATTGTGATGATACACCCAATTACGATCGATCTACTTACGAAAAATGGTTGGTCAATTATATTCAGACGCACAAGAATATTTCTTTGTCCGATTTGTTGCCTCGTACGAATTGTGAGACAAGCGCCACATTCAATGGCGACAATATCATGGACTATGAATATTGTAAAAGCAATGCTTTCACTACCGATCAAAGAGCGCGGATACGTTTCATTCTCAACTACGGTCTGTTTATTCCCGGAACAAAATACAATTCTTCTACCGTTACCTCGTCAAGTAAAGCTTTGGGAAATAGCGCTGTTCGCCCTCAAATTCTTTACCAATCTATAGGGGCTAAGAAGGATGCTGTGAAGTCATTCCAAGAAAAGAGAGCTGCAAAGAGATAAAAGACGTTCATTCCATCTCTTTTTCCCTTTCGGCTATGGTTATTAACATTTTCTTGGCTTCGGCCGAAGGGAATAATTTTACTACATTATCTAGATAATTTTTAGCTTTATGATAGCCCGAAGTATAGAGCGCTTTTAAGTCGTCTTTATATCTGGCTTTCTGCATGCTCGAAGGAGCCGTGATCCGTTTGAAGTTGTTGTCTAACTTTCGTTTATCTTGCTCTGCTTGCATAAAGAAATAGCTCCCTAAGAAAATATTTGCACGTAGATTGTTGGGATTTAGGTTAATAACTTTGTCGTATAGAGCTACCGCTTCATCTTCTTTCCCTTTCCCAAAAGCCGATTCGGCGCATCCCGATAAGAACGAAGCATCATTGGGCTCTTTTGCCAGCAGTATTTTGTAGTAATTATAAGCTTTGCTATAATCCCTTGTGTTCTTGTAGTACACTGCCAAATGCTCAGCAAAAGATAATGCAGCCGGTGAATTTTTATCGACCTCTACGCGGTAATAAATATCTGCTCGTTCTACATCTTTTCCTATTGCCTGTTGATATATATTGGTCGCTTCTTCCCATTTCTGTTGAGTCAAAAAGTTAGATACTTTTTGCAACAATTCTATCGCAGTTTGTGCTTGCAGGTGCCAGGGTAGCATCACACTCAAAAAAATAATCGACAATGCTTTTCTCATTTTTCTTCGTTTTCATTTTACATGCTATTGCAAATATACATGATAATCTTTTTATTCTTTCTTTTTGTATTTGATTTTATTGTGATAAAAGAGAATTAAGAGATAGGAATGCTATAATATCGGACTATTTTTCAGGTCGGCATGAATCATTTATGACATTTTTATGCGCTTTTGTTTAACCTCTGCAAGTCACCCTGCTTTAGTAGAGTATATTTCATGCTTGAATGTCGATATAAGCATCTGTCGAGCACTAAAGAACCGCTTGAAACGTTTATTTCGGAACTTGGCATTTGTTTCACATAGTTCTATTGGTATGATAATGGAGTAAGAGCGGTGTGTGCTATATGTTATGGTGTCGACATACTTATGTAGCTTGCGACTCACGCCCGTGAGTCGCAAAT
>JAAYUD010000103.1 GCA_012517855.1 Bacteroidales bacterium | reverse complement strand
GATGTTGACAAAGTGCCGTGATTATGCTCGTGCAAAGGGCTTTAAAGGTACATTCCTTATTGAACCCAAACCGATGGAACCTACCAAACATCAATATGATGTCGATACAGAGACGGTTATCGGATTCCTCCGTGCCCACAATTTGGATAAGGACTTTAAAGTAAACATAGAGGTAAATCATGCAACACTTGCCGGTCATACATTTGAACACGAATTGGCTGTTGCTGTAGACAACGGAATGCTTGGTTCTATCGATGCCAATCGCGGTGATTATCAAAATGGTTGGGACACCGATCAGTTCCCTATCGATCATTTTGAACTGGTTCAGGCTATGATGCAGATTATTCGTAATGGCGGTTTACACAATGGCGGATCGAACTTCGATGCAAAAACTCGTCGCAATTCTACCGATTTGGACGATATTTTCATTGCTCACATCAGTGGCATGGATGCTATGGCTCATGCTCTGCTTAGCGCTGCCGAGATATTGGAGAAGTCTCCGTATCAACAAATGTTCAAAGAACGTTATGCTTCTTTCGATGCAGGCAAAGGTAAGGACTTCGAAACGGGTAAGATGGGCCTCGAAGATTTGGTAGCTTATGCTAAAGAACATGGAGAACCGAAGCAGATAAGTGGCAAACAGGAACTTTACGAGGCTATCGTAAACATGTATTAATAGTGTGTCATTTTTATGGAAAACGCTAAAGGTAGTAAATTGTATCTCTTCAGTATTGTCCTCGTGGCAGTACTGGGAGGCCTTTTGTTTGGATATGATACGGCAGTTATTTCGGGTGCCGAAAAGGGGTTGCAAGCATTCTTCTTGGGTGCAACCGATTTTCAGTATACCGATGCTATTCATGGTCTTACTTCTTCGAGCGCCCTTATCGGGTGTATTATTGGTAGTGCCATTTCAGGGCTGTTCGCGTCAAGATGGGGACGAAAGAACTCGTTAATATTTGCCGGCATTTGTTTCTTTCTCTCCGCATTGGGCTCTTATGATCCCGAATTTTTGTTTTTCACCCACGGCAAGCCCACTTATGAACTACTGATTGTCTTCAATTTGTATCGTATATTGGGTGGCGTAGGTGTCGGTTTGGCTTCGGCCATTTGTCCGATGTATATAGCCGAGGTGGCTCCTACAAATATTCGCGGCACATTGGTTTCTTGGAATCAGTTTGCGATTATATTTGGCCAGCTGGTGGTCTATTTTGTCAATTTTATAATTCTTGGTTCGCATACCAATCCTATTATCGATACCGTAAAAGGCATTGCAGCCGTTATGCCGGGATCTGATCCTTGGACCATTTCGACGGGTTGGCGTTATATGTTTGTCAGCAATGCTTTTCCTGCGGGCCTCTTTACGTTGCTTGTTTGTTTTGTGCCCGAGACTCCTCGTTATTTGGCTCTTATAGGCAAAGATCATAAGGCTCTATCGGTTTTGGAACATATTAACGGTACTGCGAAGGCAAAGCAAATACTTGCCGAAATTAAATCTACTGCGGAGGTCAAAACCGAGAAACTTTTCAGCTATGGATTGCTGGTTATCTTTATCGGTATTATGTTGTCTGTCTTCCAGCAGATTGTAGGTATTAATGCCGTGCTGTATTTTGCACCGAGAATTTTCGAATCCATGCACATGGGCAATCCTATGGCACAAACGGTTATCATGGGTGTTATAAACATCCTCTTCACTTTGGTTGCTATCTTTACGGTCGAGAAGTGGGGGCGCAAGCCGTTGCTTATCACTGGATCGTTCGGTATGGCTATCGGAGCTATCGGTGTGGCGTTGACAAATCTGTGCAACTTGCCGCCTATTGTATCCGTAGTAAGTATCATGTTCTATTCTGCCGCTTTCATGATGAGTTGGGGGCCTATTTGTTGGGTACTTATAGCCGAAATATTCCCCAATACGATTCGAAGCAGTGCGGTCGCTGTTGCGGTTGCGTTCCAGTGGATCGCCAATTTTGCAGTTTCATCCACGTTTGTTCCTCTTTATAACATGAAGATGGGTGGCTTGACCAATTTTGGACATATATTTGTTTATGCTCTGTATGGCATCATCTGTATTATCGCTGCTCTGTTCGTTTGGAAGTTAGTTCCGGAGACAAAGGGCAAAACGCTCGAAGATATGACTGCCTTGTGGCGAAATAAACACAGATAATCAGTGCCTATCAATAAAATAAAAAGATGGATTCAATCGGATCCATCTTTTTATTTTATTGTTCTATCTCTATTGTTTTCTATTCTTTTTCTGTACAACAGAAGTATTGTTCATACGCACGATCTGTATTGTTCGATGTTCGGATACTTATATTTCATTGTTTTCTTCTTTATCATTCATTCGTTTGGTGCGCAGCATACAATCATATGCTGCGCACCAAACAATCATATGCTGCGCAGCAAATGATTGTATGCTGCGCAGAAAACAGATGATTCATCTGTATGAAACGGATGATAACTGCTTATATGGAAGACGAATGCTGCATATTGTATGGATGAAACATGGTATACTGCCTGGTGAAACATAAAAAAGAAGAGTTCATTAATATTTTAATGAACTCTTCTTCTATGATTTAATAATCTTTGCCGGGGCTTATTCTATGCGGCGCGAACCGTCGCTGATAACTACATCGTAAGCTTCTGGTTTATGATTAAATTTAGCTTCGTACTTAGCCATCGCCGTTTCTATAAATTTGTCGTACAACTCTTCTTTTACAAGGTTGATCGTACAACCGCCGAAACCACCGCCCATAACACGAGAACCGGTAACGCCACATTCTTTGGCTATGTCGTTCAGGTAGTCGAGTTCTTCGCAACTTACTTCGTACAACTTGCTCATGCCATGATGCGTTTCGTACATTTTCTGTCCTACGGTTTCATAGTCGTTACGTTCCAAAGCTTCGCAAACGTCGAGTACACGTTGTATTTCTGCTATTACATACTCTGCGCGCATATAGTCTTCGGCACTGATTTCAGCCTTAACTTCATCTAGCATTTCCATATTAGCGTCGCGAAGGAATTCGACATGCGGATGCTTCTTTTGAATAGCAGCAACTGCGTTTTCGCAACTTTCGCGGCGTTTATTGTAAGCCGAAGAGGCTAGCTCGTGCTTTACCTTCGAATTGAGCAATACCAGACGATAGCCTTCCGGTTTGAAAGGGAAGTACTGATATTCGAGCGAACGGCAATCCAACCGAATGAGGCTGCCTGCTTTGCCGAATACGGAAGCAAACTGGTCCATAATACAGCAGTTTACACCGCAGTAATTATGTTCTGTTGACTGTCCTACTTTGGCAAGTTCGAACTTATCAATTTTATTATCGCCGAATAATTCGTTGATGGCGAAAGCAAAAGTGCTTTCAAGAGCGGCAGAAGAAGACATGCCTGCACCGAGAGGCACATCGCCCGCAAAAGCCGTATTGAAACCTTGTACATCTACACCGCGTTTAATCATTTCGCGGCATACGCCAAAGATATAACGTGCCCAACTGGCGCGGGGAGCATCTTTTTCTTCAAGGCCGAATTCTACATAGTCTTTCAAGTCTATAGAGTAGGCAAGAACTTTATTTGTACCGTTAGGTTTGATCTCTGCCATAATGCCTTTGTCTACTGCGCCGGGGAATACGAATCCTCCATTATAGTCTGTGTGTTCACCGATAAGATTGATACGGCCGGGCGAGGCATAGATATAGCCTGTTGTACCGTCAAAGTGTTTGATGAATCGGCTTCTTACATATTCTATTTCCATGATATTTTGTTAGTTGGTTTGTATATTCTAGTCTACTTTGATATTTTTGTTGACATTCTTGCTGCCTACAGCTGCATAGAATAAAATAAATGCAAGAGCAATAACGATAACTCCATAACTTGCCTTGTAAGTAGTAACATCGGCAATCCAGTTTTGGAATAGAGGCAAAACACCTCCACCAACAACCATCATCATGAATGTACCTGATGCCATTGCTGTATATTTACCTAGTCCTTCTACTGCAAGATTGAATATAGATCCCCACATTACCGAAGTACATAGACCGCATAATACCAGCAGTAGGGCAGTCATAGGAACTTGAGCCATGCTGAAACCTGCTCCTGTGAATACCGGCATTGATACTTTGGTTGCAATAGGAGCTGCTATAGCACCTAAAATCAACACAATAGCCAGAGTTGAAGCTACTGTCAGCTGAACTTTACTTGAAACCTTACCACTGATGAAACTCGAGATGAAACGTCCAATCAACATCAGGAACCAATAAGTACCGGCTACAAATCCGGCAATCGTAGCAGCTGTAGCCGGATCCATTTGAGCGCCTTTAGTAGGATCCGGATCGGAAAGGAAGAAATTCAATGTACCGGGGATTCCCACTTCAACACCAACATATAAAAAGATAGAGATAACACCAAATACAAAGTGTCTGAAAGCCCATGGGCTCGATTCGAATACAATGTGTTCGGATTGTAGTTGTGGGTCTGTGATAGGGATGAAACTTAAAAGAACGAATGCTACAACAAATACACCCATTGCGATGAATAATACGGGATTGACATCGGCAATTACAGTATTTTTGGTTACAGAACCGATTAATGCACCTACAAGCATAGGAGTGAGGGTACCCATCAAAGAGTTGAACGTACCACCTATCTGTACAAATTGGTTACCTTTCTTACCGCCGCCGCCTAGTAGTGTCAACATGGGGTTAACAACTGTATTTAGCATACATACCGAGAAACCGGCAACAAATGCACCAAGCAGATAAATGTAGAAGTTAGTAGGAAGCCCGAAAAGTTGTGAACCTAGTCCTAAAGTGCCCGACAGATACTGAATGAGCACTCCGAAGAAACCTATTCCAATAGCCGCTAGCGCTGTCTTTTTATAACCTATTTTTGTTAATAATTTACCGGCAGGAATACCCATGAATAGATATGCTAGGAAGTTCATCATATTTCCCATCATACCTAGTGCATTGGAACCTTCGATACCTGGTTGCTGCTTCCATATCACACCGATAGGCGCTGCAAGGTTGGTAACGAATGAAATCATACCGAATAAGAATATCATCGTAATAATAGCGACGACATTACCGTTTTGTTTGTTTGTTGAATCCATTATAAATTGATATTGTTTAATTAGTTAAAATAATGATATGTCATGTTTTATTTTTCTACACCGAATTTGTATATAGTAGTTTGTTGGTATTCGTCGCCCGGTAGTAGTGTGCACGATGGGAAGTAGGGCACATTTGGTGTGTTGGGAAAGAACTCGGCTTCAAAGCAAATGGCGCTTCGCGCGGGGAAAGTTGCTCCGTGGGCTCCTTCAAATCCGTTTAGCCAATTGCCAGTGTATAGTTGTATTCCTTCTTCTGTGGTGTATACCTCCATGGTACGACCGCTATTGGGCTCTTTGCAGGTAGCAGCCAGCGTAAGTTCACCACTTTCCGGTTTGTTGATAATGTAACAATGGTCGTATCCGGCACCATGTATCAGTTGTCCAAAGCGTTCGTTTATTCTTTCGCCTATCATAAATGGATTGCGAAAATCCATAGGTGTATCGTCTACTTTGAGAATTTCACCGGTAGGAATTGAATTTTCGTCAATAGGGATATAAAAATCGGCATTGATGGTAACTATGTTGTTATCGATAGTTGGTGTCGGATTGTCGATGCCAGCCAAATTGTAGAATCCATGGTGCGTAAGGTTCACAATCGTTGCTGCGTCGGTCGTAGCATGGTATTCCATCGAAATGGTATTTTCCTCTTCGTCTAATTGGTAACGAATCTGAATTTCAAGTAGTCCCGGGAATCCTTCTTCGTTGTTTAAGGAACGGCGTTTGAATTCGATGGTCCGTTCATCTAATTGTTCGGCATGCCAGACACGGGTATGAAATCCTGTAGGGCCACCATGTAATGAATTTGGCCCATTGTTGATAACTAAGTCGTTCTCTTCGCCGAATAAAGTGAATTTGCCTTTTGCGATACGGTTGGCATATCGTCCGATGGTTGTACTTAAAAATGGCTCCGGACTATTTATTACACTATTTATGTTGTCATGCCCTAAGATGACATTAGCATATTTACCGTTCTTATCCGGTACCATAATCGACAACACTGTGCAGCCATAATTAGTGACTGCTACTTCCATACCATTTTTGTTGCGGAGAATGAAAAGGTCGGTAAACCGGCCGTTTATTTCTTTTTGAAAATCTTCCGCTTTCAATCCCGAAAGATTCTCTTCTGTTGGAAAAGTGCTCTTCATTATTTCAATTTTAAAATATTTCTCATGCAAAGAAAACAATTATATTCTTATCTCCAAAGTAATGTATACAAAAAGTAATGTCTGTTTTATGAAAGTTTAAAGGAGTAATAGGATATTGCCCTTAATTTCGCATATCATCTAATAAATATGCCTTTTAGAAAAGAATTAATTTCGTTGTTTATCATTCTTTTTTCATAATTTATTTGTAAGTTTGTCCCGAAATAGAGACATTAAGAAATCTAAAATAACCGAAGTATTTAAACGAATATTTTTTTATTAAAATGTATCCTTTAAAATTTGAACCGATCCTGAAAACAAAAATCTGGGGAGGTAACAGAATTATCCCATTCAAACATCTAAGTGATAATCTTCCCGATGTAGGAGAGAGTTGGGAGCTCTCTGGTCTCGAAGGTGACGAATCTGTGGTAGCTAATGGTCCGGAGAAGGGTTGTACCATTGTTGAAATGATACGGCACTATAAAGCTGAACTGATGGGCGAAGAGAATTATGCTAATTTCGGCGAAAAATTCCCTTTGCTTATTAAATTTATAGATGCCAAGCAAGATCTTTCCGTTCAGGTTCATCCAGATGACGAGATGGCAAAACAACGCCATGGGTCGTTGGGTAAAACCGAGATGTGGTATGTGATTGATGCCGATAAAGGGGCAAAAATCACTTCTGGGTTTTCGCAGCAAATAACAAAGAAAGAATATAAGGAACGTGTTTTCAATAATACTTTTTCAGAAGTGTTGATGGCACACGATGCTCATTCTGGAGATGTGTTTTTCCTCCCTGCTGGTCGTGTACACGCTATCGGTGCCGGTGTTTTTCTTGCAGAGATACAAGAAACGTCTGACATTACTTACCGAATATACGATTATAATCGGAAGGATGCGAATGGTAAAACTCGCGAATTGCATGTAGATCAGGCTCGCGATGCTATAAATTACGAAGTACTCGACGATTATCGTACTCAGTACGACGCGGTGAAAGACGAACCTGTAGAATTGGTGGCTTGTCCTTATTTCACTACTTCTCTTTACGATTTGACTGAAGAAATCTCGTGCGATTATTCCGAACTCGATTCTTTTGTTATCTTTATTTGTTGTGGAGGTAGTTGCAAGTTAACAGATAATGAGGGAAATAGTATCTCTGTTCAGAGTGGGGAAACTGTTTTGTTGCCGGCTTCTATAAATGAAGTAACGCTTGTTCCAGAGAGTGAAGGAGCTAAGTTGCTGGAAGTGTATATTTAAAACGGATTATATAAATAGTATCAGACGGAGGACGGACGAGAGTTCGTCCTTCTTTTTTCTGCGATTATTACATCCGGATGATAAGCCAAGCGGTGTATACAACCCATGCTAAAAGTAGAATGATACCTTCGAAACGCATGATGATTCGCTTTCCGAAGAATAATCCGAAGAACCAGAGCAATACAGACGAAGCAATCAACCAGAGGAAGTCGAAGTTGGATATTCCCTTAGGGAAGAGAGGGGTAACGGTAGCAGAGCATCCAAGTATAAAGAATATGTTGAAAAGATTGCTGCCAATAACGTTTCCGATAGCAATTTCGGGATTTTTCTTCAAAGCAGCTACTACCGATGTGGCAAGTTCGGGTAGCGAAGTGCCTACCGCTACGATAGTGACGCCTATCACTGCTTCGCTGATACCCATTCCTCTGGCAATGCCTATAGCGCCGTTCACAAATATCTGTCCACCAAAAATAAGTGCTGCGAGTCCCAATACAATGAAAGTTATAGACTTCCAAAGAGGTAGAACTTTTACTTCAATCTCTGCCGTGCTTTCACTTGTGTTTTTGGATATGGCTATCGAGTAACCTATGAAGATGACAAAGAAGCACAACAAGATGAGTCCGTCGGTAGAACTGATCACATTCATCGGAGCATGATCTAAAAATACATCGTTGGCACATATAAGGAGGACGACAGAGGCTAGTATGCAAAGTGGAATTTCTCTCCGTATCGTGTTGCGAGTGATAACAATAGGGGCGATCATGGCTGTACATCCAACTATAAACAAGGTGTTGAATATGTTGCTGCCCACAATGTTGCCGATGGCTATATCGGCACTGCCTTTTAATGCTGAAGAGATGCTTACGCTCAGTTCGGGAGTCGAAGTGCCGAAGCCTACTATTGTCAGACCGATGACCAGTGAAGAAATCTTCAACTTCTTGGCAATAGATGCGGCTCCATCTGTCAGTCCGTTGGCACCTAAAATGATCAGTATCAAACCGATAATGAGATATAGAATGTTCATAAATGCGATTCGTGAATTTTATTGTGTTACAAAGATAAAGGAATTTTACGATTTATGTAGATAAAAATAGCAAAATTTTAGCGGAAGAGATATGCTTCTTGTTATTGCATTATTTTTCTTCTGTAAGCCGACGTTACCGAATACGAATAGAGCTGGATGAAATGGAAGTCTTATTTTCGGTTATTTGTCGGAAGACTCTTTTTCTTTTTGCATACAGTATTCTATAATTCCCAGTATCTCTTGTATTTTTCTTTTGCGCTCGAACGAATATGTAGTGCTTAGTTCATCGAGTCTTTCGTATAGGAACAGTGATTTCTGCAATAAGTTTATTTTGTTACCGTCTTCTCGTTCCAACCCGTCTTGACAAAGGAGCTCGGCAAGCATCTCCATTCTATATTCTTCTTCGTCTTTATCATATTCTGACAGAGATTTCAATACGTCTTCTTTGTTGCTTGTAATATAGAATTCGGATGGACGAAAGTAGCTGGTGTAGAATGTTTCTATCTGATCTTCGATACCTTTGTGCTTGCGGTTCAGATATAAGCTCAACTCTTCGAAGAACTTGCTGAGCAATCTTAGTATATAGTCTCTTTCTAACATATTTGTGTGGTTCGTTAAATGATTTGCAAATGTAATCTTTTTCTAGTTAGTTTGAAAATATCTTGTATAGATAAGTTTCTGCTATATTAAAAAAATCTTTTCGGCGAAGACGAAATACGTGTAGGATGCTCTGTGTTTCGATTATTATTAGTATTTTTGCAGAAATCATGTAAAAAGTGGTTGATACTGTTGATATAAATGTAAGTCGGAATATTTATGGATTTCTTAAATAGTCTACTTTTCGTACCATCGTCTATCCAAGCTATTGTCGTTCTGTCGATAATATGTGCGGCGGGTCTGGCTCTGGGCAAAGTTCGAATTCTTGGCATTTCGTTGGGAGTCGCTTTTGTGTTTTTTGTTGGAATTGTGGCCGGACATTTTGGCTTAAAACTGGAACCTCATGTATTGGATTATGCTGAAAGCTTTGGTCTCATTCTTTTCATCTATGCGCTAGGACTTCAGGTTGGCCCAGGGTTCTTCAGCTCTTTTCTGCATGGGGGAGTGATGCTCAATGTATGGGGATTGTTTTTGATTTTTACAGGAACAGCTCTGACTTTGATATTAGGAAAATTGTGTTCGGTATCGATTCCCGATATGATGGGTATTTTGTGTGGAGCCACTACCAATACTCCTGCGCTCGGTGCTGCTCAACAAGCACTCGAGTCAATTCATATATCAAGTAGTGAAGCAGCATTAGGATGTGCTGTTGCCTATCCTTTGGGCGTGGTCGGAGTAATATTCGCCATTTTGTTCGTAAAGAAATTCTTTGTTCGTCCTGCCGATATGAAAGTGCACAACACTGATCATAACGATACGTATATTGCCGCATATACGGTTTGTAATCCAGCTCTGTATGGTAAAACGATCAGGTTGGTAGTTGACAAAAGTCATCTTAAATTTGTGATTTCTCGTTTATGGCGTAACAATCAGGTTATTGTGCCAAGTTCTATGCAGAAATTGGAAAAGGGGGATACGGTGTTGATCGTAGCAACGGAGAAAGAGGTGGAAGAGTTGGAAATGATTTTTGGAAAGAAAGAAGAGAAAGACTGGAACAACGGTAAAATAGATTGGAATGCTGTAGATGGGGAAATAGAATCGCGTAATGTCATTGTTTCTCGTCCCGAACTGAACGGTAAGCGATTGGGCGATTTACAAATTCGTAAAAGCTATGGCATTAATATCAGTAGAGTGACTCGTGGCGATGTAAAGCTACTTGCAACATACGATCTACGACTTCTGTATGGCGACTCTTTGACAATAGTAGGCAAACGTGAAGCGATTGACAACGTAGCTAAATTCGTTGGTAACACGATGAAAAATCTGAATGAACCCAATATGATGGCTATATTTATCGGTATGATACTTGGGTTGGTAGTAGGATTCTTTCCTATCAATATCTGGGGAATGAGTGCTCCTGTTCGTTTGGGTATTGCTGGTGGTCCTATTCTGGTGGGTATACTTGTGGGTACTTTCGGGCCGCGCTTCCATTTGATCACTTATACTACAGTTAGTGCCAATCTGATGCTTCGTAAACTGGGGCTATCACTTTATTTGGCGTGCTTGGGCGTTTCTGCGGGGGCTAGATTCTTTGAAGTTGTTGTCCGTCCGGAAGGACTGATGTGGATAGGGCTTGGTTTTCTCATTACATTTGTTCCTGTTGTTGTCACGGGGCTTATCGTCTTGAAGCTTCACAAGGTAGATTTCCCTTCCATCTCCGGTATGTTGTGCGGAAGTATGGCCAATCCTATGGCTCTGACATATCTCAATGATATTATGCCGGGCGACAGAGCATCGGTAAGCTACGCTACGGTATATCCTATTTCTATGTTTGTACGGGTTATCATCGTGCAGGTTATCGTGATGTTTTTTGTTTGAAAGCTTATTTTTTCTCAGGGATTTTCTCGATTAGTACTGTCGCATAGGCCGAAATACCTTCTTTGCGTCCTGTAAAACCAAGTTTTTCTGTCGTGGTGGCTTTGATAGATACACAGTCGTTGTCTATTCCCATCACATCGGCAAGTGTTTGTTGCATGGACGGGATATGCGGGTTTAGTTTAGGCTGTTCGGCACAAATTGTCGCATCGATATTGCCTATGGCATATCCTTTATCAAACAATAAAGCCACTGTTTCGCGGAGCAATACTTTGCTGTCTATATTGTGGTAACGTTCGTCACTATCAGGAAAGTGATAACCTATATCACGCAAATTTGCAGCTCCCAAAAGTGCATCACAAATGGCGTGAATCAATACATCGGCATCTGAGTGTCCCAACAGCCCCATTGAGTGTTCAATATTGACGCCGCCCAGAAATAATTTGCGCCCTTCTACCAATTGATGGACATCATATCCAAAACCTACTCTAATATTCATGGTTATTATCTAAATAGTTATCTGATGTGGAAATCAAAAAGCAATTCATTCTCCAAATATCCTTGTAAACGTTGTCCAATATGTACTTCTGTTACTCCCATAGCTCCCATATATATCAAATCACCCGTTTTCATGGTATAATAAGTGCTTAGATGGGATATGGCTTGCTCAATATGAAGTGTCAGAGGTTGCATAGTGCCTTCTTGAATGGTATTGCCATCGCAACATAATTTGAAGTTTATCGTATCCAGCGATTTGAAATGATCTATTGTGACGAAGTTGCCAATAACTGCCGAGCCGTCGAAAGAGTTACTTACTTCCCAAGGCAATGCTTTCTCTTCACATTTCTGAAGTATATCATCGGCACAAATGTCAAGTCCTGTTGTAATGGCATCAAAATAACGATATGCGAAGCGTTCTACTATGTTTTTACCTAATTTGGATATTCTGATAACCGGATGCATGGAAACTGTCACACGGTGCGTAAAATCGGGAATAAAGAAAGGTTTGTTGTTCTTCTGTAAAGCCGAATCCGGTTTCATAAAATGGAACGGCTCTTGCAACGGGTTGTATGTGTCTATTTGATTGTTGTTATTTCCTATCAGGATAATTTTCATCCGTGTTTTCTTTTAGTCTATTGAACATAAGCGCCAAGTGGGCATAGAGTGATGTGTTTTGTACTACAATATTTTCAGGTACTCGAATACGGAAAGGGGTAAAATTCCATATCGCCTTAATACCACCTTCTATCATTATATCGGTAATGCCTTGAGCTATTTCTATCGGCACAGTCAAAATACCGATTTTCACACTAGACATTTCTGCTTTTTGGGGGAAATCGTCTGTATGAAAGATAGGGATCCCATTTACTTTTGTTCCTACAAGTTTGGGGTTGACGTCGAAAGCCGCAACGATTTCAAGACCGAAGTGGGAGAGTCCGGAATCATCAAGTAAAGCAGCGCCTAAACTGCCGGCTCCAAAAAGAAAAGCTTTGTGAATGCCGACAAATCCTAGAAAGAATTCGAGGACAGAGATGAGAGAATCTATTTCATATCCTACTCTTGTCCGTCCGGATATATTGACGTACGACAAATCTTTTGCAATTTGAGAAGAATCTATGCCAGTCTCTTTAGCCAATTGGGTCGATGAGACAAAACGTTCGCCCTTTTGTTTGAGCAGTTTTGAATTGGACAGATACCAAGGTAATCGGCGAATAGTCGGTTCTGGAATCTTGTTCTTCGTTTTAGGCGATCTTATCTCATTATTCATTTGTGTATTTCCGTTATTTAAGTTACAAAAATATGGATTATTTTCCGAATATCCCAAAACTCTCTTTTGTTTTATTCTACCGTTCTATTCTATCGCAACTTTCTTCACTTCGATTATACATTGGGTTCACTATCATTTTTTGTTGTTTTTCAAATCTGTTCTATTTTTCTTGAAGAGGTTAGGAGCAAAAGCTTTTTTTCCTCATTTTTCTTCTAATTTTCCTAACGCTCTAGAATTGAATATTTCCGTCCATCTGGTCGGTTATCTATTTTTTTTCAATTCTAGAGCGTTAGGCTTTTTGTTAGAAAAGTCACATTTAAAGGCAAAATGGGGTAGTTATAAAAGGGACAATTTATGGGAACCAATAATATGTACTAAAATAACAAAAGTAAATTACAAGTGTGAAATTACAAAAGTAAACTGGCAGAGTGGTTGGTTACATGTAAAGTGGCAGACATTATAGTTCAAGGATATTACAGTTATACTTTTGTCATTTCACCAAAGTAAAGTACTTTTGTGATTTACATTTGTATAATACTTAACAAATAATGTTTTTGCATATAAATATTTATAAATCAGTAATATATGATGTGTTATATGAAGTTATACGATAAAAAATGCTTCTTATTTCCGTTTTTATCTCCTATTTATGTCTTTTACGTGTGTGTATAGACTATTTATATATTAATTATCAATTAATTGCGTCGTTCATATAAATGATTGATTAAAACTGCATTTGTGGCTATTACACTTGTCATTTATGCCTTTTGTACTTCTTAATTACATTGATGATATGACATATATGTTTGTAATATTTGAGAAATCACGAAAATAGTTTGTACATTTGGAAAGTTTGCATTACTTTTGTGAGGCAAAGCTAATTCCTTTACTTTTGTGATAAACCGATATTTAGAACATTAATTTTATGGAGACGAATACGAACGAAATCAGCGACAGAATTAAAGCGGTGATGAATAAGGTCGGTAAAAACTCGATTACTTTTTCTGAAGAAATCGGAATCCAGCAATCGACGCTTTCGCATATTCTAAATGGTCGTAATAGACCAAGTCTGGATGTTGTCATGAAAATCAGTCAGCGTTATCCCGAGATAAGTCTTGATTGGTTGATCAATGGTCAGGGAGATATGGATTCGGATAAACACGATGTAGAGATGGAACAAGAGAGAATGGTCAATCGTAGTTCCGGTTCTTACGATGGTTCTCCATCTTATAATGAATCTTCTCCTTATGGTGGTGCGTCATCATACAATGGTTCTTATGTTCCCCCATCCTCAGTAGATGGTGTCGCAACCGGCGGTTCTAAAGTTCGTCCCGAGATGCCCGATTTGTTCGCTCAGAATGACGAGAAGGTGGCTTCGGGCTCTCAACGTCTTATTTCTCAAGGTGGCATGAATCATTCTGATATGCCATTTCCTCCTAAAGAAATTATTAAGTATGTAGAGAAGCCATGCAAGAAGATTACTGAGATTATTATCTATTATGACGATAACACTTGGGAAAAGTTTACTTGTGAAAAGTAAGCGACCAGTACTTGTTATTGTATATTGTTTGGTGGAATTTTAATTAAGGTATAAAACTTCCATCAGGAGTACTGATGCCCGATATCTGATAATTATCGACTTCTCTATGAATTATAATTCTCGATCACCTATCACCTATCACAATTGTTAAGCACCTATCGGCTATTCATCAGAACGTATACCTTTGCCCACAGCTTATGATAGTTTTATGGTAAAAATGAAAGTAAGTAGAGAGGGATGGATCTGAAATATGATTTGCTCCTTCATCTTTTCAAGCTCTTTAGTGTTTTACCAGATAACAATAATTTAGATTTTATTATGAAGAAGAAAACAATTAGTGAAATTTCAGCTTTATGGAAAGAAGACAAAAAACAGTATGTAAAACGGTCTACTTATTCATTGTATGCACTTATACTCCAAAACCATATATTGCCTGCATTCGGTGAATTATATGAGTTAGATGAAAAGACAGTGCAGGAATTCATCTTTCATAAAATAAGTTCCGGACTTAGCAATAAGACTATCAAAGATATTCTGATAGTGCTAAAGATGATAATGAAATTCGGTGCTAAGAATAAGTTCATAGAGTATCAGGTGTGGGATATTAAGTTCCCAACAGAAAGAGAAAAACAGGAGCTCGAAGTGTTGAGCATCTGTAACCAGAAGAAGCTGATGAAGTTCATTAATGAAAACTTTACTTTTAAGAATCTCGGAATCTATATTTGTCTGAGTGCATGGCTTAGAATAGGAGAGATCTGTGCTTTGGCTTGGAACGATATTGATGTGGATGCGGGAGTTATTTATGTCAGGAAGACTATTGAGAGAATTTATATTATAGAAGGGAGTGACAGACATACAGAATTGATTATAGGGACGCCCAAAACGAAAAATTCTATCAGAGAGATACCTATGACAGGCGATATGATGAAGATTATAAAGCCCTTGAAGAGAGTTGTCAACGAAAACTTTTTTGTGCTCACTAACGAAATCAAGCCTATTGAACCGAGGACTTATCGCAACTATTACAATAAATTGATGAAAAAATTGAATATACCGAAATTGAAGTTTCATGGTCTGCGCCACAGTTTTGCCACTCGTTGCATCGAAAGCAATTGCGATTACAAAACTGTAAGCGTCATATTAGGGCATTCCAATATCAGTACGACTCTCAACCTCTATGTGCACCCAAATATGGAGCAGAAAAAGAAATGTATCGATAAAATGTTTAAGGCAATAAGGTGAATAATATAGCTATATCGTTTCATTTTGTTCAATGAAATTGTGGTAATTCGCCGTGTAAGCATTAACTTTGCAGCAGTATTCCAAATGATTGCTTCATTTCTAATCAACGCAGTTAATGAAAAAAATATTATCAGACTTCATTGTTTCAGAGAATATTCATCTCAACGATCACTATATTTTGCTGAAACTGACTACCGAAGCACCTCTGCCCGATATGTTACCGGGGCAATTCGTCGAGGTTCGTATCGACAATACACCCGAGGTGATGCTTCGCCGACCTATTTCTATTAATTTTGTAGACAAAGCCAATAATATGTTGTGGCTATTAATCCATCTCATTGGCAAAGGAACGTTCCATCTGGGTACGCTTCGCCAAGGTGATAAGCTCAACTTGCTTTTCCCATTGGGCAACAGTTTTTCGTTGCCCGATTCTGGTACTGCTCCACACGATAAGCCTTTCTTGCTCGTCGGTGGTGGTGCAGGTATTGCTCCGATGCTGCTGTTGGGCCAGTTGTTGGCCGAGCGTGGCTATCGCCCTACGTTCTTGCTGGGTGCCCGCAACAAAGAAGATTTGTTCGAACTGGAGCAATTCGCCTCGTATGGGGATGTATGCCTCAGCACCGAAGACGGTTCGCTGGGCGAGAAAGGTTTTGTTACCCAACATTCCGTATTGGAGAAACAGACATTTGCTCGAATTTATTCCTGCGGCCCCAAGCCTATGATGATGGCTGTAGCTCGTTATGCCAAGTTTCATGGTATCGAATGTGAGGTTTCTCTCGAGAATAAGATGGCATGTGGTTTGGGTGCCTGTCTATGTTGTGTCGAAGATACAAAAGAGGGCAACCAGTGTGTATGCAAAGAAGGTCCGGTATTTAATATAAATCAACTGAAATGGCAGATTTAAGTATAAAATTGGGGCAGCTGGATATGATCAATCCGGTGATGACTGCCTCCGGAACGTTTGGTTATGGCGAAGAGTTTGCCGATTTGGTCGATTTATCACGCATCGGCTGTATCATTGTCAAGGGTACGACGCTCAAACATCGCGAAGGCAATCCATATCCTCGCATGGCCGAGACTCCACAGGGTATGCTCAATGCAGTGGGACTGCAAAATAAGGGTGTCGATTATTTCATCCAACATATTTATCCACGGCTCAAAGCTATTCCCGCTACTTTTTGTGTTAACGTGGCCGGCTCTTCTATCGAAGATTATAGCCTTGCGGCACAAATGATAGACGATTTGGACCATATTCCTGCCATAGAGCTCAATATTTCTTGTCCCAATGTGAAGCAGGGTGGTATGTCGTTCGGTGTGAAGCCCGATTGCGCTGCCGAAGTCGTAGCTGCCGTACGCAAAGTTTATCACAAGACGCTCATCGTCAAACTGTCACCCAATGTCACAGATATAGCAGAGATCGCTCGTGCCGTAGAAGCCGAAGGGGCTGATGCGGTGTCGCTTATCAATACATTGATGGGTATGGCTGTCGATGCCGAAACGCGCCGTCCGTTGTTATCTACTGTTACCGGCGGATTGTCCGGCCCTGCTGTAAAACCTGTCGCATTGCGCATGGTATGGCAGGTGGCCAAGGCTGTCAAAGTGCCCGTAGTAGGTATTGGCGGCATTATGAATGCTACCGATGCGGTAGAGTTTATGCTTGCCGGTGCTTCGGCTGTCGAGATAGGTACTGCCAACTTTGTAGATCCGTCTGTGACTATGAAAGTGGTTGATGGTATCGACGAATATCTGGACAGGCACGGTTATAAGTCTGTTCGAGAGATTATAGGCGCTTTAGAAGTTTGATGTGCCTCTTTGGTGCCTCTATATTAATAAGGAGAGATGGATTGTTAGTCTCTCTACCAAGTAAAAATAGAATTTAAAATAGCAATAACAATGATAGATACAGAGAAACTGATTGACGATTTGATTGATTTGTCGTTTCGCGAAGATATAGGCGATGGCGACCATACCACGTTGTGTTGTATTCCTGCCGATGCAATGGGAGCTTCCAAGCTACTCATCAAGCAAGAAGGAATATTGGCAGGTGTTGAGGCTGCAAAGAAAATATTTGCTCGTTTCGATGCCACATTGAAAGTAGAAGTATTCATGCAAGACGGTAGTAGGGTGAAACCCGGAGATGTGCCCATGGTAGTGAGCGGAAAGGTGCAGTCGTTGTTGCAGACAGAACGCCTGATGCTTAACGTGATGCAGCGCATGAGTGGTATTGCCACAATGACTTCCAAGTATGTAGCTCGTCTCGAAGGAACCAAAACCCGAGTGCTCGATACCCGCAAGACTACTCCGGGCATGCGCATCTGGGAGAAAGAGGCCGTGAAGATAGGGGGCGGATGCAATCACCGTATCGGTCTTTTCGATATGATATTGCTCAAAGACAATCATGTGGATTTTGCCGGAGGTATTACCAACGCTATCGATCGGGCCCGCAACTATTGCAAGGCAAAAGAGATGAACCTGAAGATCGAGATAGAAGTGCGCAACTTCGATGAATTGCAACAAGTGCTCAATCATGGTGGTGTAGACCGCATCATGCTCGACAATTTCAGCGTCGAAGATACCTGTACTGCTGTCAAGTTGATTGAGGGACGTTGCGAAACCGAATCTTCGGGCGGTATCACCTTCGAAACTATTCGCGATTATGCTCAGGCTGGTGTGGACTTTATATCCGTGGGTGCCCTCACTCACTCGGTAAAAGGTCTCGACATGAGTTTCAAAGCAAAATACTAACACAGAAATACCCGACTGCCGGCATACGATGCAAATCGCTGCCGGCAGTCTAAAACGATATAGATGGCACGTCTGTCGTTGCCATAAAAAGTTCTTTCCGATAATTGTTATTTGGAAATTTCCAGCATACGCCGGATAGGTACGATAGCCTTTTCGGCTATTTCTTTGTCTACCTGTATTTCGGGAGTTTCGTTGAGCAGGCAGTTGTATACCTTTTCAATCGTGTTGAGCTTCATAAAGTTACATTCGCTACATCCGCACGTCTGGTTGTCGTCGGGTGGGGCAGGGATGAAAGTCTTATTCGGACACCGTTTCGTCAATTCGTGAAGAATGCCCCATTCCGTAGCTACGATAAATTCTTTAGCCTCGCTCTTTTCGGCTTCTTTTATCAGCTTGGCTGTAGAGCCTACTATATCCGCCAGTGCGATGACGGGAGCTTTGCATTCCGGATGCACCAATACGAGTGCCTGCGGATACTGTTTTTTGAGATTGACGATTCCTTCGATCGAGAATTGAGCATGCACATGGCATGCACCGTCCCACAGCAGCATACTTCTTCCTGTCACTGCGTTGATGTAGTTGCCCAAGTTCTTGTCCGGACCGAATATTATTTTCTCTTCTTTCGGAAAACTTTCTACTATCTGTATGGCGTTGCCCGAGGTCACTACTACATCTGTCAGTGCTTTTACGGCAGCGGTGGTATTGACGTACGAGAGGACTTTGTATCCCGGATGAGCTTCGACAAATGTTTTGAAAGAATCGGTGGGACAACTGTCGGCCAGCGAACATCCTGCATTCATATCCGGAACCAGCACTTTGCGGTCGTAGCACAATATCTTGGCTGTTTCGCCCATAAAGTGAACACCACACATCACAATGATCCGCGCGTCTGTCTGTGCTGCTTTTCTAGCCAATGCCAAACTATCACCCACGTAGTCTGCAATATCTTGAATATCGCCGGTCTGATAGTAATGTGCCAATATCAGTGCATCTTTCTCTTTTCGCAATCGGGCTATGCCCTCAATGAGTTCTTCCTTTTCCATGAAAGTGTTTTCCGTTAAAATCTTTATCTAAAATCTTTATCAGAAATATAAGATGTGAATGTAAATGAAACGTGCGTGCGTTATCTTTTCATTTCTCTTTTTTTACTACGGTATGTTTTTGCCATTCGTCCTGCTGCTTGGGGTAGTCCGATCGGTAGTGTCCGCCACGGCTTTCCTTGCGTTGCAATGCCGAAGCCACAATGATTTTAGCGGCCGTCAGTTTATGCTTTTCGCGCCACGACAATAAACTCAAGTCTTCGGCTTTATACCGTTCCAGTTGGTTATCGATGGCATCAAGTGCTTGTTGTAGTTCTTCTTCGCAACGAATGATACCGGCATTTTCCATCAATAGCTTGCCCAAGTCGAAATCGGGTTGCTCTATTTCTTTTCCCAATTCAAAGCTGTTGTAAGCATATTCGTTGCGCATATCGTCGTTGCGCAATATATCGTCTGCTACTCGTTTGCCGAATACCAAACACTCTATCAATGAGTTTGAAGCCAATCGGTTGGCACCCATCAGTCCTGTCGAAGCCACTTCGCCCACTGCATAGAGGTGCGCGATGTTGGTGCGTCCACGAAGGTCTGTAGTGATACCGCCTACGGTATAGTGGGCAGCCGGAGCCACCGGAATACGTTGGGTCATATCAATGCCATTGTCGGCACAGTATTTAAATATATTGGGAAATCGATGTCGAATCATTTCAGAATCCAGATGGTCGAGCGTGAGGTTCACATACGGAGACTTGGTCTTTCGCATCTCCAAGAATATTTGTCTAGCCACTACGTCTCGCGGTTCCAGTTCGGCAAGCGGATATTTGCCATACATAAATCTTTCGCCGTTTATGTTGTACAGGCGTGCTCCTTCGCCTCGTACGGCTTCGCTTACCAGAAACGCTTCTTTGCCTTCCATGTATACTGCCGTAGGATGAAATTGTATGAATTCCATATCTCGAATTTCGGCACCTGCTTCGTATGCCATGGCAATGCCGCTGCCGGTTGCCGTGGGCGGATTGGTGGTGCGCGAGAAGAGTGCTCCTACACCGCCGGTAGCCAGTATTACTTCGTCTCCGTAGATGAAGTCGGGGCTGTGGTGTTTATGGTTGTAGCATACCACTCCTTTGCATCCTTCTTTGTCGACCAGAAGCTTCAATGCTTCTTCGTTCGAAAGAATCTGAATATCGGGCTGGCGTTTCAGTACTTGCCCTATCATGAATAGAGTAATGTTTTTGCCTGTGGCGTCGCCTCCGGCATGCAATATTCGATGATGATGGTGGCCCCCTTCGAGTCCCAATTCCAAGTGTCCGTTGCGAGTATCGAATTTCATGCCCCAGTCTATCACTTCTTCAATGCGTGCGGGTGCTTCTTCGGTCAGCACTTTTACTGCCTCTTCGTCGCACAGTCCACGTCCGGCTTCAACCGTATCGTCGAAATGTTCTAACGGACTGTCATCGTCTTCTGTTACGGCTGCGATGCCGCCTTGTGCATGAAAGGAATTACTTTCATCAATATCTTCCTTGGTCAGCAGCAGTACTTTAGAATGTTTTGCCAACATACATGCAGTATACAGACCGGCTAGTCCGCTTCCCACTACGATACAAGTTTTTTTTCTTAGAGCCATTATGGTGTACTTTTCTTGCGGCAAAGATACTGCAAGCCAAGCGCAATACAAAACAAATCTTTAGAATTTTGTTTGGTATAGTGTTCAATAGGGGCTTCTTTTCAGAGCCCGATACGGTAAATGCGGCAATGAAAAGAGTCACTGTCGATTTTTTCGCCTTGTATTGTCGTTCGGAGGGCTTATCGCCTGCGGCTACACCTCACTCTTCTGCCTTTTCGAATATCGCATATCTTCTGCTTCCTATGTTCTGTATTTTGCCGGCTTCTTCCCATTTGTGCAGGCGGCGCCATACGGTCGTTTTGTTGCAACCGGTCTTTATCATCAGGTCTTTTGCGGTTATTCGCTTTTGTTCATCGAGCATTTCGTCCAGCAGCTGCTCCCATTTGGTATCCGAGTGTACATCAAAATGCGAATTGCTTCCCGAACACTCGAATTCGGCATACATCAGAGCCTTTTTTATTTTGGCATCGGGGCGGTAGGCTACGTCTTTAAACTCTATTTTCAGATTACGCGCATTCATCTCTTCGATGGGTTTGCGGCAGGTTGCCGTAGGCTGAAAGTAACCGATGCCCTTCAGATGTACACATTCGCCGTTGCGTAGCGTCTCCTGTATCACATCGGCCAGAGATTCGATCATTCCTATCAATTCTCCTTTACCATAAGTAGAGCGGTGATGTAGCTTCTGGGCTATATCATCTGTAGTCTGGGTGCTGTGGCAAACGACACGAGGGTAATAACGATTCTTTTTTTCTTTTGCTTTCACTCCTCCGGTAAGAGGGTACAATTCATACTTTATTGACATGTCTTTCAAGGTTTTATTATGGTTCATTCATTTATTACATCCTTTCGTTTCGTTCGTTCGGTCACGACCATACATACGTTTTCTCACGACCGAACGTGTGTATGGTCACGACCAAACAAGTGTATGCTCATGACCAAACACTTGTTTGCTCACGAGCAAACCAATGAAACGAGCATACGAATATAATGAATCTTAATGATATATGCAAATAAAGTAACTTATGTATTGTTTGAAATTTCTTATACTTTTTTTTCTTAGAATTATTATCTATTGGAAAATATTTTGTATATTTGCAGTCGAAATAAATTAAGAAATAAGAAAATGGAAGCTATTTGCGGGTTGAAAGATGTATATAAAGTGTTGTATCAGTTTGAAAGACAGTTTCAGGTATCGCACGAGATGACCATAAATGAGGCTATGCTGATGTGTTGTCTCCAAGATGGTGATGGCAAATCGGCAGGGGCATTGTGCGAGTATATAGGGCTCTCGCCTTCGCGTGTATCCAAGATTATCAACTCTGTAGAGAAGATGGGGTATATCGAACGCAGTATCAGTTCGGAAGATAAAAGGCAGATGCTTTTCTCGCTTACTACGAGCGGATGGCGCAAGATAACCGAGATGAGAAAGATTGAGCTGCACATCCCAGAGCTGTATGCCCAATTGAAATCGTGTTTCGAAAAGGGATAATTCCCTTTTTTACTTAATTAGTTTGTAATAGAAAATATTAATAATAAAAACAATAAAAGGATGAAGTATCTAATAGTCGGTGGGGTAGCAGGTGGTGCTACAGTTGCGGCTCGTCTTCGCCGCTTGGACGAAGATGCCGAGATCATCTTGTTTGAACGCGGGCAGTATGTATCGTATGCCAATTGCGGACTTCCTTATTACATAGGAGGAGAAATAAAAGAGCGTCAAAAACTTTTTGTTCAGACTGAAAAAGGATTTGTCGATCGTTTTCGTATTGATATCAGAACGCAGCAAGAAGTTGTTGCCATTCATCAACAGACTAAGACGGTAGAAGTTCGAAACTTAGTGTCGGCAGAGGTGTATTCCGAGCATTACGATAAGCTGGTGCTATCGCCCGGTGCCGAACCCGTCAGACCTCGTATAGAGGGCATTCACCATCCTCATATTTTTACTTTGCGCAATGTATCCGATACCGACGCCATCAAACAGTATATCACTGCTCACAAACCGCAAGAGGCTGTGGTAGTAGGGGGCGGTTTCATCGGACTCGAAATGGTGGAGAATCTGCATGCGCAGGGTATTGGTGTATCGGTTATCGAAAAAGCCAATCAGGTGATGGCTCCGTTGGACTATTCCATGGCCCAGTTGGTGCACGAACAATTGGCGCGTAAGGGAGTACAACTCTTGTTGAACAATGGTGTGGAGCGATTCGAGGTTCAGGGAGAAAAAGTGGCTGTGTGCTTGGAGAATGGCCGTCGGCTTCTGGCCGATATGGTGATACTCAGCATCGGTGTGCGTCCCGAAACAGGATTGGCTGTCGATGCGGGACTGGCTATCGGTGCGACGCATGGCATTGCGGTGAATAAATATATGCAGACATCCGATCCCGATATTTATGCGTTGGGCGATGCTGTCGAGGTCGTTCATGGCGTGACGGGCAAACCGGTGCTTATCCCACTGGCTGGTCCCGCAAACAAGCAGGGACGCATCGTGGCCGACAATATAGTGCTCGGCAATAACGAAGAATATGACGGTACGATTGGTACGTCGATAGCAAAAGTGTTCGACATGACAGTGGCTGCGGCGGGAGCCAATGCCAAACTGCTACGGCGCGAAGGCATCGCCTATGTCTCGTCGTATACGCATCCTGCTTCTCATGCCGGGTATTATCCGGCTGCCATACCCATGAGTATCAAAATCTTGTTTGCTTCCGAAGGAGGTCAGTTGCTCGGAGCGCAAGTGGTGGGCTACGATGGGGTGGACAAACGTATCGAAATGTTGGCTCAGGTCATTCAACACCACGGAACGGTATACGACTTGGCCGCTTTGGAACAGGCTTATGCTCCTCCGTACTCTTCGGCCAAAGATCCGGTGAATATGGCGGGCTTTGTGGCTCAAAATATAGTAGAAGGCAAGGTTGCCGTAGCCCATTGGCGCGATGTGAATTCGGACGATAAGGAACAATATATATTGGATGTCCGTACGAGAGATGAGTTTCAGTTGGGCAATATACCCGGATCGGTGAATATTCCGCTGGACGAACTGAGAGAACATATAAACGAACTGCCTCGCGACAAAGCAATCATTGTTACTTGCGCGGTAGGTTTGCGCGGTTATTTGGCATATCGAATTCTTGTGCAAAACGGGCTTGCCAAAGTGCGCAACTTGTCGGGCGGTTATAAGACATGGTGCATGGCTACGACCAATTGGACCAATCGGTCCGTATCTATAGATTGTGCTTGCAATGCGTCTTCTGCCGCCGAGCAGACCGTGGAGGAATCGCCTGTGCAAACCATTGAGATCGATGCGTGCGGACTGATGTGTCCCGGGCCTATCATGAAATTGAAACAGAACTACGGCAATATCGAAACCGGCAGCCGATTGCTGATCAAAGCTACCGATCCTGCTTTTAGCAAAGATGTGGCTTCGTGGTGTCAGATGATGGGAGCCAAGCTAATAGATGTGCAGGACGATAAGGGGATTGTGCAAGCTCTCGTCGAGAAAGTAGAAAAACAACCCGAAATACACGACGTGACAAACCTGAAGCTTCCCGATAATAAAACGATGATCGTGTTCAGCGACGATTTGGATAAGGCTTTGGCATCGTTTGTTCTCGCCAATGGAGCGTTGGCTGCCGGCAAAAAAGTAACGATGTTCTTTACATTCTGGGGACTGAACATTATAAAGAAACGTCGGAAACCTGCTGTACATAAAGACATTTTCGGCAAGATGTTTGGCATGATGTTGCCTTCGCATAGTGGTAAATTATCGCTTTCGAAGCTCAATATGTGGGGCATGGGCAGCTGGATGATGAGACTCATTATGAAGAACAAGCGCATTGACAGTTTGGAAAGTCTTATGCAACAAGCCATAGACGGCGGTGCAGAGATGATAGCTTGCACCATGAGTATGGATGTGATGGGTGTGAAGAGCGAAGAATTGTTGGACAATGTACAGCTTGGCGGAGTTGCCGCTTATATGGAGAGAGCGGAACATGCCAATATGAATTTGTTTATCTGATAGAGCTACCGGAAAAAAGAATAGGAGGCGCCATGTGTATGGTGCCTCCTATTCTTTTTTCTGATTCAATGTCTATTCGAATACTTTGATTCTGTCTTCCAATGGTTTGAACTCTTTCTCGCCGGGGTCGCCCAGTGGCTTGCCGAAAGGCATTTGGGCTATCAGTTTCCACGAAGCGGGAATATTCCATTCTTTTGCTACACTTTCGTCTATAAGCGGATTGTAGTGTTGTAGATTCACGCCGAAGCCCAGTTCTTCCAACATCGTCCATATAGCCAGTTGGTGCATGCCCGAAGTCTGTTGCGACCAAACAGGGAAGTTGTCGGCATAAGTGGGAAATGTCTCTTGTAGTCCCTTTATCACATCTTGGTCTTCGAAATACAAGATGGTGCCGTAGCCGGCAAGGAAAGCTGCATCTATCTTGGCTTCCGTGCCTTTGAATGCTTCGGCGGGAACGATCTTGCGTAGAATATCTTTGGTGATATTCCACAATTTCTTATGATGTTCGCCAAGGAGTAATACTACTCTTGTCGATTGTGAGTTGAATGAACTGGGAACATGTTTTACTGCGAAGTTGATCACTTCTTTTATTTCTTTATCCGAAACGGGCGATTCATTACTGATCGCATAATAGGTGCGCCGAGATTCGAGCGCTTCTTTGAATGTCTTATTTGCCATCTTTTTATGTTTTTATGCTCTTATTTGTTTATCTATTCAATACCTAAAAATAATTATAATTATTTACTTCTGGTATCAGTGCTGTTTATCTTTATGATTCTTTAATAAACCGGTCTGTTTATTTTTTCTCTATGGCTTGCTATGATAAAACAAAAATGACGGTGCCCGCACCAAATATTAATCGTAAAATAGAGCACTATTCAGAAAAAAAATATAAATTCGTCTTCTGATAATATCTTTCTTTCAAGAGAAGCAGATAGGCTTCGGCCGCAGGCGGTAGTGGTGTATCTGTTTGTTTATACTCTTAGGATAAAGAAAACTTGGAAATGTTGAATTTAAACAACTAATTAAGATGAATGATTTAATTGTCGGAATAGGTGAAGCATTGTGGGATGTGCTTCCGGAAGGGAAGACCTTAGGTGGCGCTCCAGCGAACTTTGCGTATCATGTCTCTCAGTTCGGGCTCCATAGTTGTGTGGTAAGTGCTATAGGCAACGATAAGTTGGGGCATGAAATTATAGAAAACTTTGATTCGAAGAAACTGCACCATCAATTGGCATCTGTGCCTTATGATACCGGAACAGTAATAGTAGGACTTGATAAAGTGGGCGTTCCTTGTTATACTATCAAGGAGAACGTAGCATGGGACAATATACCGTTTACTTCCGAGTTGGAAGAGTTGGCTCATCATACACGTGCCGTCTGCTTCGGATCGCTGGCACAACGCAGTGCCGTTTCTTGTCAGACAATAAACCGTTTTCTTGATACGATGCCCGGCGGAGAAGGACAATATAAGATATTTGATATCAATCTGCGGCAGAACTTTTATACCGAAGAGATTATCTCCAATTCATTGCAGAAGTGTAATATTCTTAAGATAAACGACGAAGAGTTTCTTATTATAAGCCGCTTGTTCGGTTATCCGGATATCGATATAGAGAACGGCTGCGAGATGATTCTGGAAAAATACAATCTGGAGATGCTTATTCTTACTTGTGGTGCAGACGGTAGTTATGTATTTACTCCCGACAGCGCTGTTTCGTTCATCGAGACACCCGAAGTAGATGTTGCTGATACGGTAGGGGCGGGCGACTCTTTTACCGCAGCTTTCCTTGCCTCTATTCTGAAAGGCAAGAGCGTGCCGGATGCACACCGTTTAGCTGTTGATGTTTCGGCGTATGTTTGTACTCAGAGTGGTGCTATGCCCGTGCTGCCTAAAAAAATGCTGAAACGGAAGTCCAAGAAAATAATGGAATAGAATAAAGAATGGAGCATACTATAATAATAGATGCTCCATTCTTTATTAATCTGTGGTACTTCATTCAGTACGATGAATCATTCGATTGTCAGTGTTGTTTTGTTCAGAAGCGGACTGGGGTTGAGAACAAACCCAGCCGTTGAACGTTTGGCAGAGATATTCACCAATATATTATCTGACGGCAGGCACACGAGTCCTTCGGCTGTTTCCTTGTCGGCGGCATATACATGAAGGGTTAGTTTGGACCAGTCCATTTGATCGGTGCACTGTGCCAAAGGAATATGCGGAATAATGGCACCGTCGCGTACCAGTATCACAGCGGGAATATGTCCTGCCGGTATATTGTTCCAACCTTTATCGTATATTTTGCCCGACTGATAGTCTATCCATTTACCACCTGGCAAATAAACGTCGCGAGATGCAGTTTCTGTCATTAACGGTGCTACAAGAATGTCTTTGCCAAACAAATACTGGTCGTCTATATTCCAGGTAGCTTGGTCTTGCGGATATTCGATGCACAGGGCGCGAACCATGGGCAATCCTTTTTCGGTGCACTCTTTGGCTTGGGCGTATACGTAAGGCATCAGTTTATATTTCATTTCGGCACATTCTCTGAAAGCTTTTACAAAGTCTTCGTTGTATAGCCATGGCTCTTTGGGAGGTGCTCCGTGGGCACGGCTGTGCGAAGTCAGAAAGCCGAAGGGCAACCAGCGGCGATATAAGTTCTCGGGTGCTTTCTCTACAAAGCCTCCGATGTCGTGGCTCCAGAAAGAGAATCCGCTCAGTCCGAAAGAGAGTCCCCCACGCAGTTCGGCAGCCATACCCATATCTGTGTTGGATGCATCGCCTCCCCAATGGAGCGGATAACGTTGCGAGCCTGCCCATGCGCTGCGAGCCCAAATGATATTCTCTCCTTTCACCTGTTTAGTGATGTCAGCCACTGCTTTGTTGTAGCGTACCGGATAAAGGTTGTGTTCGTACATTCCACCGCGTCCCGAGGCATAAAAGCCTTCGAGCGGAGCGCCTTCTCCGAAGTCTACTTTGATGGCACCTACACCCATCTTGAGTAGTCCCGCAAGTTTATCTTGATACCATGCCACCGTTTTTGGATTAGAAAAATCGAGTATGGCGTCTTCGTAAGGCAATGTGCCGTTGGCGTTGTGCACGCATAGTCCATTATCTACGATCTCTTTGTAATACTTATTGCGCGGAGTGAAGTAGGGGAGTTGCCAAAGCGATATGCGGAATCCTTGTTTCTTCAGATCGTTTATCATCTTTTGTGGATTATCGAAACGACTTGGAGCAAATTTGTAGTCGCACTGCCAATCGGTCTCAAACCACCCCGTGTCGAAATGAATAACATCGGCGGGTATTTTGTATTTCCTCAAATTGGCGGCAACATCATATCCTTCTTTCTGCGAGAAGTAAGAAATGCGGCTCATCCACGTGCCGAAGCTCCACAAGGGAGGCATACCGGGCTTTCCGGTGAGCGAAGTATATTCGTCGAGAATCTTTTTCGGCTCTCCAAAGAAGAGAAAGAGATCGGCAGTCTCGTCCATCATGAAGAGTTTGGTTGTCGCTACATGCGAAGCACCGAAGTCGCACGTAACGGGAGCTGAAGTATGCATAAAGAGGCCATAACCTTTGCTGCTTATATAGAAAGGTATAGGCTTGTACATATCGGGGGTCTCGGGTCCCTGCGGGTCGGTAACGAATAGATTGATTTTCTGTCCTACCTTATTGAGGGCGGTAAACGACTCGCCGCATCCTACAATCTTCTCTCCCGGCGAAAGCGAAAATACCGGATTGATGCTGCGCGAGTTATCACTGCCACGGCGAATGAAATTGAATGGCAGCATCTTCACTTGGGTCGAATCGTTGTCTACCCAACGCCGTGTCTTAGTCAGAAGACGACCGTTGGAGTCGTATAGCAAGATGCGCCAAGGATACCTTTCTATTACAATGCTTCCTGCGGCGCTCGAGTATTTGTAACCACTTGCCGTCTTGATGCATTTCCAGCAATGAGTGTCTTGAGGTTCTTTGGTGAGCATCATCTCGTCAGTGTTCTTAGCTTCGACCTTTGAGGTAAGGAATTTAATTCGTACCGTATTGTCCGAAATAAACTGGATGGTAAATCTCAACATCGGGTTGCTTTCGTATTGGGTAGAAGGGAAGTCGAGCATTTTGAGAGGCTGTGCCAAAATGGTATTCGTATTGAATGCCTGTCTGGTATAAAGATTCTCACGTTTCCATTCAATGGTACCCTCGCCGGTTTGTGGATTGAAAGAAGCCAGACTGTCGGCGAAGAAAAAGTAGTGAGTGAAGTCCGAGAAATCCCGACTTACATCTACGGTGTTCGACAAAAGCCGCGTTGCTTGCGGAGTTGTTTCTTGAGCTTTTGTTCCGCTTCCCAAAAGAGGACATAGCAAGAGAGCGGCACAAAGAGAGATTTTTGTTTTCATAATTAGTTAAATCTAGTGTTTTTGTATTATTGACAACAAAAATAATAGATGATATAGACTTATGAAAATAAAAATCAGTTTATTTGTAGATTAAATCTGTTGTTTTCTGCCAGTTGGCCGTTAGATGATTATATTGTACAAGCTAAATGGCGAAAAGCGGATGAGTGGTGCAGGTGGAAAGAAGCGAGGGTAGGCTATGGGTGGATTGCAAACTCTTTGTCCGATTTATACAACATGATCTATGGGGAAAAGATTAACTTTGCAGCTCACAATCGTTATGATAAAATGAATTCAATACTACAAATGGCTGATGCAAATCAGCGGCGCGCATGGGACATTATTAAAAAGACAAATGTTATCGAGATATGGAAATCTGTCGGTGCGGAGATTAATCTGGTTGGTTCGCTCCGCATGGGATTGTTGATGAAGCATCGGGATATAGACTTTCATATCTATACCGATCCATTTCAACTGGCAGATAGTTTTAAAGCATTGGCCCGATTGGCCGAAGATAAGCACATCAAGCAAATAACCTATTGTAATTTTCTGCAAGAAAAGGATACCTGTGTACAGTGGCAGGCGATATACGAAGACGAAGGAGGCGAACGATGGCAGATAGATATGGTACATATCATAAAGGGTTCGTATTACGACGGCTATTTCGAAAGAATGGCCGATGGCATCAAATCGGTGCTAACGTCCGACACCCGTCAAGCCATCTTGCAGCTGAAGCACGATACGCCCGAAACCGAACATATAATGGGTATGGAATATTATCAGGCGGTTATTCGCGATGGTGTACGTACGATGGATGAGTTTGTGCAGTGGCGAAAAGCACATCCCGTAGAAGGTATTATCGAATGGATACCGCAATTATAAAACAAAAACATGGATATATCGTATAAAAATATTTGCAAAATAGCTTTCCCCGTATTGGTCAGCTTGTTGGTAGAGCAGCTTATCGGTATCACCGATACGGCTTTTCTAGGACATGTGGGCGAAGTGGAATTGGGAGCATCGGCTATTGCCGGTGTATTCTATCTCATATTCTTTGTCATCGGTTCGGGGTTCGGAGTAGGATTGCAGGTACTCATATCCCGACTCAACGGAGAAAAGAAATATACCAAGCTCTCGGACATATTTACAACAGGACTTAGCTTTATGGTGTTGTTGGCTGTTATCATGATCTTTCTTTCCAAACTGGTGTCGCCTGCAGTATTGCATGCTATCATAAAGTCGGATGATATTTATAGAGCGGCAATGCGATACTTGGACTGGCGTATCTTTGGATTGGTCTTCTCTTTTATTATCACAGCGTTCAGGGCATACTATGTAGGTATCACTCAAACGAAAATTCTTTCGATGTGTTCGTTGCTGATGGTTTTGGTCAATATCGTGTGCAACTATATACTGGTGTTCGGTAAGTTTGGCGCTCCGGCATTGGGCATAGAAGGTGCGGCTATCGGATCGTGCATTGCCGAAATGTCGGCTGCAATAATCTACTTGATTCATTATGCCGTTAAGGAAAAGGTCAGTTCGTTTTCGCCGTTTAAGGATATACGGCGTAGATGGAACGACTTAAAGCGGATCATGCACTTGTCCGTATGGACCATGCTTCAATCTTTCTTCTCGCTGAGCTCGTGGCTGGTCTTTTTTGTCCTCATCGAGCATTTGGGCGAAAAGCAATTGGCTATCTCCAATATTGTGCGGAGTATTTCTTCCATTCCTTTCATGTTCACGCTTTCGCTTTCACAAACGGCAAGCTCGCTCGTAGGCAATCTCATAGGTGAGGGGCGGAGCAGTGAAGTCATGCGGGTATGCCGCAAGGTGATTGCGCTTTGCTATGGCTTCAGTCTGATATTGATGGTTCTAGGAGCCGTTTTTCCTCAAACTATCATCAGGTTGTATACCGAAGATGCTACACTTATACAAGATACGATATTGCCGTTCTGGGTGATGTTGTCGGCATACATTATCACTGTTCCGTCGTCTGTTATATATAGTGCCATATCGGGTACCGGCAATGCCATTACAGCTTTTAAGATAGAGATATTGGGATTGATTGTTTACGTGGTTTATATCGTATTGCTCGATCTCTATTATCCGAATATCGCATTGCTATGGACATCCGAGCATGTCTATTATTTGGCGATGCTCATACCCTCGTTCCTTTATTTAAGGTATGGGCGGTGGAAGCAAACGAAGATATAAATTGTAAGTTAGCAAGATTGGAAAAGTGTGTCGGGTAGATTCATCTTACCTTTGCCTGTGTAAATATTGATAGAATGATGCAACAGAGAATTTCAACTAGAGAAGATTATTCAAGACGTATCAACATCGTTGTTGAATATATCAACAATCATTTGGCAGGCGAGATGGATTTGGAAACACTGGCCGGTGTCTCCAACTTTTCTCCTTATCATTTTCATCGCATTGTAAAAGCTTTCTTGGGCGAACCGATCGGGGCGTTTATCACGCGAATGCGGGTCGAGACTGCAGCTCGGCTATTGCGTTACACGGATATGCCCGTCCAGGATATTGCCTACCGTGTGGGATATGACGTGCCGTCTTCTCTGTCGAAAGTCTTCAAGCAGTTCTATAATATTTCACCAACAGATTATAGAAATAATAAAACGTACATGATTATGAAACCATTGACAATCAATGCTAACTTGGAGCTGAACGAAAGAGTGGTAAATATAGAGCCAAAGCAGGCCATATACATCCGTTTGACGGGCGATTACAAAACAAATGATTACTGCCTGGCATGGAAAAAACTCTGGGACTATGTTCGCGTATCGGGACTGTTTACAGCTGAGATGAAACAAATATGCGAAGAACAACAGAAATCGGGCATTATCGAACGGATGCTTCGCGAAGGTAAGATAGAGCATATCGGCATTTATCACGATGATCCTAAAGTGACCGAGAGCGATAAATTGAGAGCGGATGTATGCCTCACACTTCCCAAGACTCCCGAACCCAAAGGTGAGATTGGAGTAAAACAGATAGACGGTGGCAAGTATGCAGTCTATTCGTATCAAGGCTCTTATGAGAATTTAGGGATGGTATACGATACGATCTATGGCAAGTATTTGCCTGATAGGGGCTATCAACTTGCATCGCGCCCGGGATACGAGGTTTATTTGAGTGATCCCGAATGCACGGCTCCCGATAAGTTGCAGACAGAGATTTATGTTCCTATCTTATAATATTACGATGGGTGGACTGCAATAACGATTTTTATTGCAGTCCGTTATATGTTTTATTAAAATGGAATCGGAAGAAGATATAAGAAGTACCGACTTGTCCACAGAAGAAATAATGAATGCCTTGACATATCTATGGGGGGCATTTTTTGTGTAGTAAATCAATAAAGAGAGAGACTACTGTTCTTGCTGCCCGATTGTGGCAACAAATTGATTTTTAATCTATAAATCAGTGTATTTAATCATTTTTAATTGTCGAAAGTTTAGTGTTACCAAAAAGTAACTTACCTTTGTTCCCGAAAAGTAACATATAAATCGAGAATGAAATGATTAAAGAAAGAAATCGTGAGTCGACTGAAAAACGATTGTTAGATACAGTCGGTGAAATCATTGCCACAGAAGGATTTGAAAAGTTGGGAATCAATGCTGTTGCAGCCCGCTCTGACGTCTCGAAGATATTAATATATCGTTACTTCGGTTCTATCGAAGGGTTGATGACAACTTATATGCGGCGCAACGACTTTTGGTTGAATTTTCCACAGTCATTTCCGGAGAAAGCACAGATGCCGCTGTTTGTGAAGCAAATATTCTATAGCCAGATAGAGCAACTGAAAAACAATGTGACTTTACGAAAGTTGTATCGTTGGGAGTTGTCGTGCAATAATGCGATGATTGTAGATTTGAGAAAACAAAGAGAGAGAGTAGGGGTGGATATTATAAGCAAGGTGAGTAACATTACCGGGTATCCCGAAAAAGAGATTGCCGCACTTGCTTCGATAGTAAGCGCTTCGATCACCTATCTGGTGATGCTGGGTGATTCATGCGATGTATACAATGGCATTGCTATTAACAGTGATTCCGGTTGGAATCAAATCAAAGAAGGAATCGATCTGTTGGTAGACAAATTTTTTGAAAAGGAGTAGTCAATCTGCTAATGCCTCCTGTGTGCTCTAAAGCGCTGGTATGATAGGTTGGCTCTTTTTTTGCCTATAATGTTTCCATTTGGTAACATGTAAATACTGATTAAATATATAATATGAGAAAAATGATTTTAGCATTGATTTATTTGTCTTTTTTCAGTTTCTTTTCTTGTCAGAACGACTTGATTGAGTACGAAAAGGGAGATGTGAAAGTGAACATTGAACAAGGAGATGAGTGGTTGCACGATTTTCCATTGTTTTGGGGGATTAACAAGAAGAATCCTCCTCAGATAGCTATTTGGTTGGAAGATACCCAGGGACATTATCTTTCGACAGTTTATGCCACACATAAGATTGCTACCCAGTCGTGGCTGTCGGCCGGTGGAAACAGACGCAAAGAGGCGTTGCCTTGTTGGTGCTATGCCCGCGGTGTGAAGTACGAGGACGGTCTTTACTTGCCCACCAAGAGTAAACCGCTCACCGATGGACTTTCGGGTGCCACTCCCCGCGGTAGCTTTAATGTGAAACTCAAACCGTCGGGTGCGTTGCAGAAGTTTGTAGTGAAAGTAGAAATCAATCATTCTACCGACTTTAACGAGTATTATCCGAAATCGGCCAAAGAAGGCGATGCCAATTATTCGGGAGGCAAACAAGGCAGCGGCCAGCCGGCTCTGGTATATGCCGCCAATATCGATCTGTCTTCGGGGCAAAAGACCTTTGAGGCGAACTTGATAGGGCATAGTAGTCCCGATGGAACATCCGGTGAAATTTACAAAGATCTGTCGGGATTGACTACCGCGCTACATATTGTGAAACGTATAACTGTGAACGTCCAATGAAAAAGTATCTTATTGTTTTTGTAGCCTGTATGGGTTTTGCGTCGTTGCATGCCCAGTGCATACACAACGTGGTATTCAGTACGGATATGGGAGTTGGCATGGCTACCAATACTCCAGAGTATACTCCGTTCACGTGGCGCGTGATGGGGCATTACCGTGCAACGAAACACTTGTCTGTGGGTGTAGGTACGGGATTGTCGTTTTACGAGAAGACATTGATGCCTGTATTTGCCGATGCAAAACTTTTGATAGGAAAAGCTCATAAACTGAATCCCTATATAGAATATGCAGTAGGTTATAGTTTTGTGCTCAATCGAAATGCCAATGGTGGCTTTTATATGAATCCTGCTATCGGTATGCGCTATTCATTGAGCAAAGATAGGGCTATCACTTTTTCGGTGGGATACGAGCAGCAGAGCCTTGAAAGATTGAAAGAGTATCAGAACTCATTGTATATGGCGCAGTTTGCCGAGAAATTGGATCATGCTTCCATTTCGTTTAAAGTAGGATTCTCTTACTGATGGACCATAGGGCGATATTGCAATACTGCTTAGACTGAACATATCTTCTGTATACAGGCTTTTTAAAAGAAATATTCTGAGACGGGGGCACATACCTGAAGGTATTCTTTGGGCGAATATCCCGAAAATTGTTTGAATTCTTTTATCATGTGCGACTGGTCGGTGAAGGCACATTCATAGGCCAGTTGGGCAAAGGTGATGTCGGGTCGATGCTCCATGATGTGCAGTGCCCGCTGCATGCGCACGGTGCGTAGAAATTGTTTGGGAGTGATACCGAAATTCTCATTAAATGTTCGCCTGAATTGTCGTTCACTCAGACATGCGATGTTCGACAGGGAAGCAATATTCGTTTGTGGCGAAACATTGATTTCCTGCTGCACCGCTTTCCAGCGTTTCAATTCGTAAATAGGAATGTTTTGCAGCCTTTTTATCAGAAATTCTTCAATCATTGCGATACATATATTGTCATCGCAATGATTGATGATTTGTTTAGAGAGTTCCATTAATTCCATATCCGAGGTATCGTCAATCGAAACCTTCAATTCGCTAAATAGATGGGCGGGGCGGTGGAGTAGAAACTGAGCCGCATAAGGTTGCACTACCACTACAATCATATTAAGATCGCCAGTCGAAGCCACATTGTAGTATGTCATTGTCTGTCCACCCACAAACGATTGGGGTTGCATCGTATTTTCTTTCTGAATGCGAAGCCGTTGGTTGCGGTGAAATACCAATTGTACGCTTCCAATGGGCACCACTCGTTCGGTTACAATAATGGGGCTGTCATCCTTCAGTATCCAGTAGTGATGGATATAAGAAGACAATATGTTGGAGGGGCGTATAATTCTGAATGACTGCATGATGTGCAAAGTTACGAACTTGCAGGCAGACCACATAGTAAAAATCGGACATTCTTTTGAGGGTTCTATTTTGCATCTTATCTTAATTTTGTAATTTTCTAATTAGAATATCAGAGATTTTATTAAATTTGCAATAAATCTACTGATACACATTGATATGAAATTATTTAAAACAAAAAAATAAAGTAACTATGGACATCAAAGAAAAAGCGGCTCAGATGGTCGCAACAGCACAAATCATTACAGTGGCCTCTATTGACGAAAACGGTTACCCTCGTCCGGTGGCAATGGTAAAGATTAAAGATGAAGATGGGGCAATCTATGTCTCCACCGGAACAAGTTCGGCTAAAGCAGGTCATTTCAAAGCCAATCCTAAAGCTGGTGTCTCAATTGTAAGAGGTGCTGATAGCATTGTTTACACGGGTGAGATGGAGATTGTGACCGACGGAGCTCTGAAGCATTCGCTTTGGAGCGACTGGATGTTGCCTCACTTCCCCGGTGGAGTGGAAGATCCCGAATATTGTGTGTTGAAGTTTACCCCAAAATCGGCAACTTATTGGATCGACAACGTATTTGTAAAGAATGAAAAATATATGAATCTATTTTGCCAGAGTTGTGGTATGCCCATGCAAACGGCCGATCAATTCGGAACAAACGAAGATGGTTCTTTAAATCAAGATTATTGCTGCTATTGCTACAAAGATGGAGCATTTGTACAAGATTGCACCATGGAGGGCATGATTGATCATTGCATTCAGTTTCTTGATGAGTTTAATGAAGGGAGTAACACCAAATATTCAAAGGAAGAGGCTATTGCCGAGATGCGTAAGCATTTTCCAAAACTAAAAAGATGGAAAACAACGGAGTAGTTCAAGGTGAATACTCACCGCTATTCTGATACTTTTTTATCCTAACCACAGCGGTAGGGCTATGTAGGGCACTATTTTCATTCTCAGCTCACCGATAGGATATAAATAGAATCAGGAAGATACATAAACATTTAATACCCAAAATGCTGATATACAGCGAGAAATTCGTAAGGACGAAAATAAATGTTTGTAAGTATAAACTTTTAGTTTCGTCCTTATGAATTTTTATGTTCGTCCTTATCATTTTTCGAAAACGAAGCTTCTATTCCGTGTATTAAAAGTGCCGCTTCGGTGTGGTTAAAATAGTATCAGTATCACTTCCAATGTTCACTCCTAAAAACGT
>JAAYUD010000102.1 GCA_012517855.1 Bacteroidales bacterium | reverse complement strand
TATTTTCCGGAGAATTTTAGTAACGGTCTTCCATATTCTATCTGTGACAGAGAGTTTGGCGGTATCGGAACTGACATCTCTGAAGAGTCCTCCCAAAGTCTGGTAGTCAGTAAACCTTTTTGCAGTACTCAATATATTAAATTGTAGGGCAGTGATACAGATCTCGGCAATTAGAGATGCAAAGTTCCTTGTTTGGTACTTTCCCAAGCCTAACAAACCTTTACTTTCTTTGAAAAAGACTTCAATGGACCATCTCATGGAGTATATTTTAAGAGCCTGTACATAGCAGAGACTTCTATTCGTGGTTATCAGTGCGACCCATTTGCTTCTTTTATTCCTTCTGTAAAAGAATAGTTTGACATCCATGCCACCAAGTTTGACCTGGCATTCGACATGATAGAGTCTCATTTTCTGACTCCATTTCCTTCCCGGCTGCAGACTTAGCGTATTTATGATTCATGAGCTTGCCTTTGTACTCATATTTGGTGTTACCCATTTTTATCATTCCCAGATAATGACATTCCATAGCCCTGGTCTTTACATAACGGATGATTTCCGTGCAAGCGAACCAGCTGTCTGCAAGTAAGTAGTCATACTTTATTTTATATTTGACGGCACGCTTAATCATTCTGATGCTTGTGGATATCTTACTCTCATCGTATTCCGAAACTCTCTCGCTTACGGCACTCTCTCGTTCCTCCCTTTTTTTATGAAACTGTTTCTTGCGTTCGCTCGGTTTCATTCCATAAGGCTTTTCTTTATTCTTCCCTATTTCTCCATGTACCGAATAATCCAGAACGGTCTGTGTCTTTCCATCGCTGCGCAGCAAAAACAAACCTTTATATCCCAAGATGTGACTTTTTTTCACATGGGAATAGATATATCCAAGCATTTCCGATTTTCTACCCCTCTTCGGAAAATCCGTATCGTCTATTATCAGACAAATAGGATCGCTACTGCGTTGACTGTCACTTCTTGCTGTTATTTTGTGAAGTAGCTGACGGTTGAAACAGTACAATACTTTCCTCCATTCTATAGAGCCGTCTGAAAGGAAGCGATAGAACAGGTCTTTGTGCCGTTTCAAAAGCTTGTTTAAATAGGAACCGGCATAACCCGCCACATTTTTTACTGAAAAGAACGAAGAGAGGATTAACAACATCAACGTTTGGGCACGACTGAATTGAGCGTTTGGCTTATCACGCAAGTTCAATACATCCAATGGAAGATTAAACGAACGAAGAAAACGCAAAAGAGTAAAAACCGCTTCGGATGAGTCATTTTCTTTAAAATAAATACTTATTTCTGAAAATAATGTTGTATTTTTGAATGAAAGCATGGGATATTGTATTTTGTTTTTAGTACATCAAATATACAAAAAATATCTGATAATCAGATGTATATCCCATTGCTTTTTCTTTTTATGATTAAATATATTTTACTTGCGAAACTTGAGTTATTAAATTCCTTTACTTTGTTTATCTCTTCAACTGTCGGTGCGTGTTCTTTCCAATAATCAAATTCACTATCAACTTCTTTGGCTGCAATCTTTATTTTATCAGGATTGACGTCGAATATACATGTAAAATTGAAAAAGGGAGAAGGGTAACTGTCTAGGTCTGCATTGCAATTGATAGAATACACCGCACCTTCTTTCTGGCGGATCTTTTCCATTAGACGGTCTTCCATAATTTGTGCTGCCATGTCAATCATTATTTTATTTTTAGCGGTAACATACGGTTGATTTTTCGCAAAATTGTCGTATGTTCCTTTTTTCGGTGACGTCCTTAAGTTTTTCAGAAAACGTATGGACGTCAACAAATTTAGGTCCATACGTGGTTCTGGGTGGTAAGAGTTCATTGTGCATTCCAAGACCATGAAATCCATCTGCATTTCAACCTTTGCCACCTCCGTATGACACAATACGGAGGTGGCATACAACAGGTTAACGATGCACCGTATACAACGCCAGCGAAAAAAGGTCCGAAAATCGGCCCTAGAGTATACTGTAGAATCCTTATTTTCAGTTGACCTCTGCTTAGAACGAGTCTAAACGATAGCCTACAGATAGTTGAGAAGCCGTTTTGCAGATAGATGAGTGTTCCATCCATTGAGTATCTCATGTCATTAAATTTCCTGGGGCTTTACTGAGAGTTCGAGACGTACATCCTCATTGATGCAAGATTGCGTTGATCTAAAGTCGTGATGTGAATACTGTTTCTCAGAACGTTTTGGAAGGTGAATATTGGATGTGATACTGATACTATTTTAACCATATCGAAGAGGTACTCCTCGATATACAAAATCGAGCTTATGTCCTCAAAAAATGATAAGGACAAACATAAAAATTCGTAAGGACGAAACCAAAAGTTTATACTTACAAACATTTATTTTCGTCCTTATGAATTTCTTGCTGTATATCAACGATTTGCGTGCAATGCACTTATCCCTTGCTCTGATTCGATTTACATTCGAGCGGTGAAACGATAGCAGGAATAGTGCCCTGTATGGGCTTGTGAGCCATGTTGGGATAATAAAGTATCAGAATACAGGGGAATATTCACATTGAAATTCATATCCTATTGCATCTCATTAATGCAAATGTAAACTCAGAACATTGCTTTATCTCCTAATTTTTAATGGTGCCCGATGCCTATAACGATTGTGTATTGAAAAAGGAAGTAAACATCACGTTCACTTCCTTCTCAACTTAAATTAAACAAATACTTGTTCTTATACCACCTCAAAATTTATTAGATTTAATTTGTAGAAGTCTTCAGTTGTAAAGGTTGGAATTCTATATATCCACCTGAAGTAAAATTGACAGACGAACCTAAAGAAACTTGTTGAGCATTAACCGTAGCTTTATATCCAGATAAGATATTACTCACTGTGTATATGCCACTTGGGATGAGGTAGTACCAAATAGACATATATGTTACACTTCCATATAGATAAGTGGTGGAGCCGCTTTCTGTTAAATATATTCCACCACCCGAATAAGAAGGCGTTGAAAAAACAACAATCTTCGAATATCCATTAGGTATTGTTTGGTTATATTGCATTGGATATGGACCAAATACCTGTTGTGCTCTTATGCTAATAACAGCAAATAGGCAAAGAATACAAATAATAAAACGTTTCATGATATGTTTTTATTAAAGTTTGTTTATAGCATTACTCCAATGTTGCAAAAAGAATTTTTTTAGCTCTTTGGAGTAATGCTAAATTGTAATGATATTATTATTCCGTCGTTATACTATTTCTGTCTGAACATCCAGAACCAAGCAGTACCCCAAGCAGTATTAGATTCATCTTGTGGAACGGATAGAACTAATTTGCTATCTGTAAGTTTTAGAATTCGATACGTATAAACAGGTGTATTATTGACATTAATTAAAATGCCCATTGGAGGGAATAACCCAGTGAATTTAAGATGCCCAATAGCCCAACCAACCTGATTATCGTCAACTTTTCTATCAAAAGCGAAACTTCCTTCTTTTCCATCACTCTTTTTAATCTTGGCACCTTGTAAGGTGAAGGTCATTGATGCATTTGTACCATCTCCTGCTGAGCTTGTTACTGATGTTTTTATAGCTTGAGCTTCGATATCAGAAATTGAAACTGCCCACCATCCAGGTGAGGTATTACCGATATAGCCTCCATTCCCAAAAACGGCGTTTGGGTAATCTTGATCATCCCAAACCCATGTTTTGGATGAACCGGCGGTTAAATAAGACCACCAAGCATCTACTGGATAATCCATAGATTGAACATTTACTGTGTAATCTTTAGAGAATGTTTTACCCTCTTGATCTTGAACGGTACAAGTTACTGTTTGGTTTCCTGTTGCAAATAGTTGTATCGTATCATTGTTGGAAACAATAGTCGTAACATTTGAAAATTGGGCCATACCTTTGCCTGTGTATTTGCAGATAGCTTTGTTAGTATTTTGCCCACTTGAATTTACAATGGGAGTGACAGTCGCATTGATTTGATCGGCAGAAGAGAGAGTATCTATCTCTGGCGAACTTTGGTGCATTGGATCACAAGAGGTGAGTAATCCTCCCATTGCGAATACACCGAATATAAAATATAAAACTTTTTTCATTTTCAAATTAAATTAAGTTCATTGTTAAAGAGCATTACTTAGTCCAACCATTATAGTCTGAACCAGAACTATAACCATCATTCTGTTTCAAAAGTTTAGATAAAGAAATCTGGCTTTCTGGTATTTTAGCAAAACCTTTGGTCGCATTATAACGAGCGCTATAACCTCCGTTTTGAGCTTTATTCGTATTTGGAGCACCATCAATATAGACATCTGTATCTAATTGTTTATCTAATGCCGTTGCTGCAATACCCCATCGGCGGATGTCGTTGAATCGGATACCTTCAAAGGCTAGTTCGAAACGACGTTCTTGTTGCAATGCATCAAAAGAATAAGTTGCGAGCTGTGGCAATGGCGTTGGAGAACTTTGACTTGCACGAGCCCGAACCTTGTTGATGCCATCTACAGTGCCTTCTAACTCAGATTGCATTAACAGAACTTCAGCATATCGTATCAGAATCAGGTCATGTAGATTGCCTAATTGTGTATCGTTCCAGCCTGCACCAACCCAAGTTGTACCATCGGTCCCTCCATACATATAGCTTTCAAAAGTGTTGTAACGTTTTCCGTTAACATTACAAGCGTATGGCGCGTTCTTTTTATTAAAGTAATCGGTCTCTTGAATAAAGTCTTTCTCTTTTACACGAGAGATCTCTTTTGTAACATCGCAGATTGAGGCTTCACGACGGGGATCTGCCACGCCACCAAGATAATTTGCCTCATAGCTTTTCCAATCAGACCATAAATTCTTTGCTACTGGACCGGCACCCCAACCTTGACCAAAAGGGAACAGATTGGACCAAGTTTGTCCACCGCTATCGCGCATACCGAAAAATAAGCAATACTCATTGCTATAACCTATGATGGTCTCCGTACTCCATGTAAACATAGAATTAAACTTGATTTTGAACATTGCTTCAGGATTAACGCCTCCATCATCTTCACAATAAGCGAAAGAAGCACTTGGTACATTCGCCATTAAATTCTTCATGTAATAATTTGCATTATCATTTTTTGAAAGACGGTTGGAGTATCCCCATGTATCTTGAAATTGTGGAGTTAAACTGTATCCAGAGTTGGTCACACAGTCATCAATATAAGTGCATACCTCAGCGTAAGTGAGAGCCGTACCGTCAAGAAGCTTGACGTCGGTTTTCTTTTCGTTGATAGGATTAGCATCTTTATAGAAGCCTGTGTAGAATAAATAGGCTCGACCAAGTAATGCCTCTGCTCCATATTTATCTACATGACCATCTTGCAATCCTTGTGCAGAAGCTTTCTGTGAAGGCATCATTTTGATTGCTGTAACGCAATCTTGCATGATAGAACCCCATATAGAGTCTGCACTTGCTTGAGGAACATCAGAAGCTCCAGTTACAGTGTTGAGAATCAATGGTATTTTGCCATACATAGAAGCTAACTCATAGTAATAATAAGCACGAAGGAAATAAGCTTCACCAATCATTTGATTCTTCTGATCATCGTCTTTAAAACCAATACAGTTTCCAATTGTAGCGATAGCATTATTAGCGCGGTTAATACCAGCCCAACGATCTTTCCAAAACTGGTTGGTCATATTTGAGCTATAATTGCAAAGGAGATCCTCTGATTGAAATAGATAGTCGGTATCACCACCACCACCAAGGACGTCATCACTTGCTAAAGCTGCATACATATACCAAGAACCGCCTGGGTTAGAATTGACGACATTTAAGTTATTATAGACACCTGCAATAAGCTGTTGTGCATCGCTTAATTTTTGCGGATAGTTGCTGGTGTTTGCCTGTGTATAGGACTTTGTATCCAATGCGTCTTCGCATGAACAAAAAAGGAATGCGATAGCCGCGAAAAGAGTAAATAAAATATTTTTCATAATCAAATATCTCCTTAGAATTTAAGATTAACACCCACAATGAAGGTACGCGCATGAGGATAGGTACCAATATCAATACCACGAGCCCAGCCGTAACTATCACCATAACCATCTGAACCAACTTCAGGATCCATACCTTTATAGCTCGTAAAAGTATAAAGATTTTGAGCTGAAGCATAAAGACGCATTTGAGATAATGGAGAGGCTTTCCAGAGTTTCTTGAAATCGTAACCAATTGTAATATTCGAAATCTTCAAAAAGTCACCTTTATCTACATAAATATCAGAGATCTTATTCCAGTTTACATTATTTGCAGCTGTCAAACGAGGATACTTATTGGAAGTGCCTTCGCCATGCCAATAATCATATACTTCTGTTGTATAATTACCACGGCGATCTTGATCTCTATAATAGTGCATAATGTCTTGACCAAAATTACCATAAGTAGTAACATTTAAATCAAAACCCTTATAACCAATATTGAAGCTGAAACCTAAAACACAGCGTGGATTTGGATTACCAATTTGTGTTTTGTCATCAGCATCTAATGTTCCATTACCGTCAACATCGACAAACTTTACATCGCCGGGTTGAGGAGCACTTTGCAAGAAAGGCTTTCCTGCTGCTTTCCATGCATCAATTTCAGCACGGTTCTGGAAGATGCCGGCTGTCTTATAACCATAAAAGAATCCCATCGGATGACCAGTCTGTACACGATAGCAAGATTCTGTTCCCTGCATCAAAGTGTTTGAAGGACCATCAATATAGCCATTGGCATTGTTGATGGAGGTTACATTGTTTTTATTGAAAGCTAAATTAAGATTAACACCATAAGTAAAATCTTTGCCAACCTTGTCATTCCAATTCAAACCGATTTCAACGCCTTTGTTTTGAACATTACCGCCATTGATATAAGGGGCATTAGTTCCTGCAGTTTCCAATATCGGAGCATCAACTAACCAACCTTTGGTTGTCTTTTTATACCAGTCAAAAGCGATACCTAAACGGCTATTGAACAAACGAGCATCAAAGCCTAAATCAAGTTGTTCCGATTTTTCCCATGTAATGTCGGGGTTGGGAAGAATATTAGGATAAGACCCTTTTGTATATGCCCCCAACATTGTAGTGCCGAAGCGATAGTATGCGGAACCATCCATACCGATAGTTGCCAAATATTGGAAATTGCTGATGTTGCAGTTACCATTCTGACCCCAACTACCACGAAGTTTGAAGAAATTTAACCAATCTTTGGTAGCTTGCATAAAAGATTCATTGCTCGCAACCCAACCGGCAGATACCGAAGGAAAATATCCCCAACGTTTGCCGCGTGCAAAATTAGAGGATCCATCGGCACGCATAATTAATGAACACATATAAGTTTCATTATAGTTGTAATTGATACGTCCAAAGAAAGAGGCCAACGCACCTGCACCCCATGGAGAGCTTGATGCGCTACTAGGATTGCCGCTCAAATTGTAAAGCCAAGCATAATCCCAACCTTCAAAAAGTAAGTTCTTTCCGGAGGCGCTAAGGTCTTCACCCATACCTGATTTTTCGAAACTTTGTCCAGCCATAATATCAAAATTGTGCTTGCCAATGTCCAATACATAATTAATGGTATTGTCTAATGTATAACTCCAGCCCAGACCTGCGGATTGAGAAACAGCGTCGGTAAAATTATTAGCTGTGTTCTGATTCATCTGATATGCTGGAACATATTGCCGATAATCGTATGCATTCATACGATAACCAAATTGAGATTTCAAAGTGAGACCTTTGATTGGAGAGATTTTTAGATATGCGGTCATATTCAAAGAGTGGTTCTTTGATATGTTATGGCCACGATTGTAATACATATCGGCATTTGGGTTAGTGCCCAATGTATTGTAGGAAGACAAACCGTCTGCTACCATATCTGTCCACATGTAATAATCACCTTTGTCATTATACTCTGGGGTAATAGGATAGGCTTGCATGCAGTTACGAACGTCATTCCAATACATCGTACCGGTAGAAATACCGCCCTTAGTCTTATACATATAGTTCAACGTTTCACCAAAAGTAACGACGTCACGATCATTAGTCTTGTAAATCACATGATCAGAGTTTAAACGGACAGTGGTACGCTCGAATGTTGACTGAACAGGCTTGCCGAAGATACCATCTTGATTGGTATAAGATACACCAAGCGAAAATTTAGACATATCATTACCACCGGTGATATTAATTGCATGGTTGGTAATAGGAGCATTTTTGTTGCGCATAGCTTCTAACCAATTAGTACCTGAATTAGTTCCATTCATGTAAGCTTCGTAACGAGATGCTGGCATATAACTTTTCCAATCGTATGTAACGTCGTTACCTTGATTAAAGGAAACTTGGTCCATTACTTCCATATATTGCTTAGCATTCAGCAATGTTGGCAATTTATAAACATTTTGCCAACCATAGTAGCCATCATAGGATACTGATATTTTCCCAGATTTGCCTTGCTTTGTCGTAACTAAGATAACGCCATTTGCTGCACGAGCACCATAGATGGCACATGATGCAGCATCTTTTAATACGTCGATTGATTCAATATCAGCAGGGTTGAGGGCGTTTATATCTCCACCAGCAGCACCATCAATAACGTATAGAGGCGAATAAGAATTTTTAGTACCCAAACCGCGGATGTTAACTTTGTAACCTTCGCCTGGTTGGGCAGAAGACTGTACGATATTTAAACCTGGGGATTGAGATTGTAAAGCATCAAGAGCTCCTGTCGTGTTTAGTTTAGCAATATCAGCTCCCTTGATTTGTAACGTAGCACCGGTGACCAACTTTTTCTTTTGGACGCCGTAACCTACAACAACAACTTCTTCAAGCTGTTTTGTATCGGGTGCTAAAGTAACTTTAATTACTCTCTTTCCGGAAATGTTAACCTCTTGGGTTTTGTAACCTACACTGGAGATAACCAATGTATTTTTACCTGCAGGAACTTTCAGGGAAAATTGACCGTTAATGTCGGACGTAATTCCCAATGTCGTTCCTTTGACCATAACGCTTGCACCAATAATAGGAGAGTTATCGCTTCCATCAATAACAGTACCTGTAACGGTGTTTTGTGCGATGATGTGGCAGCTCATTAATACTGCTACTAAAAACATAAGAATGTTTTTCATGCGGACATTTTTTATTTAAAGTTTATAAAGATAATAGTGTTCTTCAATTTTAAGTCGAACTTCGTGTTCTTCATTCAACTAATGAACACAGCAAAATTAATTAGTTTTAGTAATTGTAGCAAATACAATTTTATCCTTAAATAATACTTTCTTCTGTTTTTTACTCGAAAGTAAAATTAAAGTGCTTTAATTCTTCTAAAAGAGTGCTTTGCTACAGAAAATCCAAGAAGTGTAATTCGTCTTTTGTAATCATAATTTTTTCAGTTAAGTTTTTTGTTGTATATACTCAATAGTTGATCTAGTGATAATGTGATTAATCTGGATAGCTTGTCTGAATACCGTCCATTATAGCATTTATTGCTCCCGAATCATATATATTCATTGTAGCATTGGCAGAAATATTAATGGTGGTGGGATTCACTTTTAATATTTTGGAATCTCCTTCATTTTCATTATATGAATTTCGGGTACTACTACATGCCACGATAGAAAAGCATAAGAGGCTGAAAGGGGTATAAGAACTTGTGTCTAATAAATTTTGAAATCTCATAAGTGTTAAAATCCTAATTTAGTTTTAAAAGTTGAAGTCTAGTTGTTATATATATTAGTGTAGGAGCTCTAAGCGCTCCCTTATCCATTTGTCCGATTCGTATTACTACAGCAAAACATTTTGTTTTAAAATAACTATTGTAAAATGGCAATTTGTCCCCATACAGCAAATCCAATTATTCTGATTGGAAGTTACCATTACATGGGCTTTTTTATCCTTTATAAGAGTAAAACTTCAATAGTTATAAAAAGTGACAACGAGAGAATAAGTGCTTTCTTCATGATATTAATTTTTTGTATCGTCTAGTAAATGCTGCAAAATTATGAATCTTTTAGAGAATTAACTGATATTATTTTATCAAATATTTATCAATTTGCGATACTATCTTGATATTATTTGTTTAGCTTGTAGTCTAATATATTGTATTATAATTAATTACATGCCATTTTATTACTGTCAATAGAACAGTAATAATCTTTCGATTAAATATAAAAAAGATATTAAAATTTTGGATTTTAAAAAATATCTGTTTTGATGATTAGGCTTTAAAGGTATTCATTTAATCTATCTTTTTTATATACTAAACAAACAGTTACTATTGTCTTGGATCATTCTATAATAATCCAAGCATGAGAGTGTGTGTCTTTGTATACTGGCGTTAGAGAAAGATAGCCTTTTGAAATATATTTTCCTTCTGTCTCTAGAGGGTGCTTTTTTTGCATGTCCTGATTAAAGGTAAGCGCTTCGTCCTCTTTGCGATGATAATCTATATGGAACTCTCCTTGATGTTGATGAGAAATGTATTGGTCGTATATATTATGTGCCAGAATTCCCATAGTCAAGCGTGTGTTGATCTCAACGCAAGGATGTATAAGATTTGGTTCTCCATTTTCGTCTGGGCATATCATGATATCAATTCCTATACAACCTGTATAGCGACCTCCATATCTCTTTTCCACTTCTGTAAGTAGGCGTGGAATTAACTCACAACGTATGTTTCGCATATAGGATGTGTCGGAACAATAACTGTCTGGCACTAAAAGATTGTAGCGGTAAACTCCAGTGGAAGTCGTATTAAAAAAAGAATATCCGAGGAAAGAGGCTCTTCCTGAATAATCAATCTGTATTTCGATCGCCATATCATATGTCTTGTTGTATATCGGTTCGCAAACGATTCCGCCTTGAAGAGATAATTGACGGTGACACCAACGTTCGAAAGGTGATGAATATTTGCCGTCTCGATACCAGTTGAGGCCTTTACCACTACCAGACAAAGGGGCTTTGAATACACATGCTACGTGAGATTCAACGAATTGAAAACAAGGAGAAATACTTTCGTAATAGTGCGATTCGCCAATATAATGGTCGTTGATGCAAAGGCGGGGTAGCATATCAACCGCGGTTCGACGGTTGGAAAGATGAATAATATCTTCCATTTGTTCGTTGGATGGAATAAAAGAATCCGGTATTCCACAACGTCTTAGATAGGCTTTTTCCGCCCAATCCCATCCCCATGGTTGGATATCCCAGATGGTATCGGATGATTGAAATATTTCAGGAAGTCCCGTTGGAGATACCACTCTGATATTGTGTGACTTAAAGGCGGGTGATATGGAGTTTAGTTTTGCTATAAAATCCATAGCGAAAATATCTTCACTTATTACTGTTCCTTTGTCGGTTGCATACCATATAGGCAGCAATGATAAATCACGTTGCATTTGCTGTACGGCCAATGGTGGAATAAAAGTTGCATGGCCGTTTGCCAATGCCATATCATGCCCCGGATTAAAATGATATAAATATTCTCGTTTTTCGCTCATTCTGTTGGAATCTATCGCAAATATATAGATTCTTCATTCAAGAAATATTTCTTTTAGTCATAATTTTAAATAAAAACAAAAAAATTGCAATCTGGAGATGACAAAATTAAATATTAAATGTATCTTTGCAAATGATTTGAAGAATAATATATTATGGAATCAATCTTTCGTACACATACTTATCTGGTAGAGCATACTAAACCATTGGTTCGAAGACATTTGATGGATGAAATCAATTGGGATGATCGCTTAATAGGCATCAAAGGTGCTCGCGGGGTAGGGAAGACTACTTTTTTGTTGGAATATGCAAAAGAGAAATTTGGAACGAACAGAGAGTGCTTGTTTATTAATATGAATAATTTTTATTTTTCGAGTCATAGTATTGTCGATTTTGCGGATTATTTTCAACGTCAGGGTGGAAAAGTATTGCTAATTGATCAAGTATTCAAACATCCTTGTTGGAGTAAAGAACTTCGTGAATGTTACGACCGCTTTCCAAACTTGAAAATTGTTTTTGCCGGTTCATCTGTGATGCGTTTGAAAGAAGAGAATCCTGAGCTGAACGGTATTGTGAAAAGTTATAACTTGTCGGGCTTTTCTTTTAGAGAATTTTTGAATCTAAAGGCTGGGCTGAATTTGCCGGCATATGCTTTTGAAGATATTCTGAAATCTCATAAAAGCATTTCTAAAGAGATCATATCCAAAGTTAATCCTCTGGATTATTTTAAGGATTATCTACATCATGGCTATTATCCGTTCTTCTTGGAAAAACGCAACTATTCGGAGAACCTGCTGAAAACGATGAATATGATGATTGAGGTAGACATCTTATTGATAAAGCAAATAGAATTAAAATATTTGCCCAAAATAAAAGAATTGTTTTATAGATTGGCGATAGCGGGACCCAAAGCTCCAAACGTTAGCCAGCTTGCTACTGATATACATACTTCTAGGGCAACTGTGATGAATTATATAAAGTATTTGGCTGATGCACGTCTTATCAATATGGTATATACGTTGGGTGAATTATTCCCGAAGAAACCGGCAAGAGTTTTGCTTCATAATTCGAATTTAATGTATACGATATATCCTTATGAAAGCTCTTTGTCTGATATATACAATACTTTTATTGTCAATGCGCTTTGGAAAGATCATCAAGTAAACGAAGGCGACAAAGGGGCTTCTTTTGTTATTGATGATAAATATGAATTTAAAATGAATTATAAAAGGGTAAGAGAAAAGTTGCTTAAGAATGTATTCTATTTAAAAGATGATATTAAGACTGGAGAGAATAGTTTGATTCCTCTTTGGCTTTTTGGTTTTTTGTACTAAAAAATTTATTTTTAATAATAATAATTATGACTAAACAGAAGAAATTTATCACGTGTGATGGAAATGAAGCTGCGGCACATGTATCCTACATGTTCACTGAAGTAGCTGCTATCTATCCCATCACCCCATCTTCACCGATGGCTGAACATGTTGATGAGTGGGCTGCCCAAGGACGTAAAAATATCTTTGGAGAGACAGTAACGCTGCAAGAAATGCAGTCTGAAGCTGGAGCAGCTGGTACAGTTCACGGCTCATTGCAGGCTGGTGCGCTGACTACGACATATACCGCTTCCCAAGGTTTGCTCTTAATGATACCTAATATGTATAAGATTGCTGGAGAGTTTTTGCCATGTGTTTTTCATGTCTCTGCTCGTTCTCTTGCCAGTCATGCTCTTTGTATTTTCGGTGATCATCAAGATGTAATGGCATGCCGCCAAACCGGTTTTGCAATGCTTTGTGAAAGTTCTGTTCAGGAAGTAATGGATTTGTCTGGTGTAGCTCACCTTGCTACTATTAAGACCCGTGTTCCTTTCATTAACTTCTTCGATGGATTCCGTACATCTCACGAAATTCAGAAAATTGAATGTCTTGAGAATGATGATTTAGCTCCGCTAGTCGATATGAAAGCTGTTGAAGAGTTTCGGGCTCGTGCATTGAATCCTCAGCATCCTGTAACTCGTGGTATGGCTGAGAATCCAGATCATTTCTTCCAACACAGAGAGGCTGGTAATAGTTTCTATGAATCAATTCCTGAAACCGTTCAAGCATACATGGATGAAATTGGTAAAATTACCGGGCGTTCTCATCATTTATTTGATTATTATGGAGCTGCTGATGCTGATCGTGTTATAATAGCAATGGGGTCTGTTTGTGAAGCTGCTCGCGAAGTAATTGATTATCTTAATGCCAAAGGTGAGAAAGTTGGTATTGTTGAGGTACATTTGTTCCGTCCTTTTGCTACAGAGCGTTTCTTGGAGGCTGTACCTAAAACTTGCAAGCGTATTGCTGTTCTGGATCGTACCAAAGAACCGGGAAGTAATGGCGAACCTTTGTTTATGGATGTAAAGGATTGCTATTTTGGTAAACCTGATGCTCCGATAGTTGTTGGTGGACGCTACGGATTGGGTTCTAAGGATACTACTCCTGCTCAACTTTTTGCCGTCTATGACAATCTGAAGATGAATGAGCCGAAGAATCACTTTACTATTGGTATTGTTGATGATGTTACTTTCACTTCTCTCCCTCAAGAAGAAGAAATTGCAATGGGAGGCGAAGGTATGTTTGAAGCTAAATTCTATGGTTTGGGTGCAGACGGAACTGTTGGGGCAAATAAGAATTCTGTAAAAATTATTGGTGATAATACGAATAAACATTGCCAAGCTTACTTTGCGTATGACTCGAAAAAATCTGGAGGCTTTACTTGTTCTCACTTGCGTTTTGGTGATGCACCGATTCGCTCTTCTTATTTGGTAAATACTCCTAATTTTGTAGCTTGTCATGTTCAGGCTTATTTGCGAATGTATGATGTTACGGCCGGACTTCGTCCTAACGGTACATTCTTGTTGAATACCATTTGGAATGAAGAAGAACTGAGTAAGAATTTGCCTACTAATGTTAAGAAGTATTTTGCTCAGAAAAATATTACAGTTTATTATATCAATGCTACTCTGATTGCTCAGGAAATTGGCTTGGGCAACCGCACTAATACGATTCTACAATCTGCGTTCTTCCGTATTGCGGAAGTTATTCCTGTAGATTTGGCTGTGGAGCAGATGAAAAAATTCATCGTTAAGTCTTATGGCAAGAAGGGCGAAGATGTCGTTAATAAAAATTATGCGGCTGTTGATCGTGGTGGCGAATACAAGAAACTTCATGTTGATCAGGCATGGGCTAATTTGAAGGATGATGAAGAAGAGCAAAACAATGATCCTGCATTCATTAACGAGGTTGTTCGTCCTATTAATGCTCAAGATGGAGACAAACTTCCTGTATCTGCATTCAAGGGAATCGAAGATGGTACATGGCAAGTAGGTACATCAAAATATGAGAAACGTGGTGTCGCCGCTTTTGTTCCTGTTTGGAATCCTGAGAATTGTATTCAATGCAACCGTTGTTCTTATGTTTGTCCTCACGCTGCAATTCGTCCTTTTGTTCTTGATGCAGAAGAACAAAAAGGAGCTAAATTTGATCAATTAAAAGCTGTTGGTAAAGCGTTCGATGGTATGACTTTCCGTATTCAGGTTGATGTGTTGGATTGTATGGGTTGTAGCAATTGTGCGGATATTTGCCCCGGAAATCCGAAGAAAGGTGGCAAGGCTCTTGTTATGGCTCATCTCGAAAGTCAAATGAGTGAGGCTGAAAATTGGGAATATTGTTCAAACAATGTTAAGACAAAGCAAAATTTGATTGACATTAAGGCCAATGTGAAAAACTCTCAGTTTGCAACTCCTTTGTTTGAATTCTCTGGTGCATGTTCCGGTTGCGGTGAGACTCCTTATGTGAAATTAATAACTCAGCTTTTTGGCGACCGTGAAATGGCAGCCAATGCAACAGGTTGCTCTTCTATTTATTCTGCATCCGTACCCTCTACTCCTTATACAACTAACGCGAATGGTTATGGTCCTGCTTGGGCCAATTCTCTATTCGAAGACTTCTGTGAATTCGGCCTTGGTATGCAAATCGCTTCTGAAAAGATGCGTGAACGTCTTGCTGAGCTAATGAAAGGTGCAATTGCTGCTGAAAATACTCCTGAGGAGACTAAACAACTTTTCCAAAGCTGGCTTGATAACTATAACGATGCCGATAAGACAAAGGCTTTGGCAGAAGAAATCATTTCTGTGGTTGAAGCTGCAAAGGATAAATGCTCATTCTGCAAAGAAATCGCTTTATTGCAGCAGTATTTGGTTAAACGCAGTCAGTGGATTATTGGTGGAGATGGTGCTTCGTATGATATAGGTTATGGCGGCTTAGACCATGTAATTTCTACAGGTAAAGATGTAAATATCCTTGTCCTTGATACGGAAGTTTACTCTAATACCGGTGGTCAGGCTTCTAAAGCCACTCCTCTTGGCGCTATTGCTCAATTTGCGGCTCAAGGCAAGCGTATCCGCAAGAAGGATCTTGGTTTGATGGCTGCTACATACGGCTATGTATATGTTGCTCAAGTAGCGATGGGCGCTGATCAAGCTCAGACATTAAAGGCATTCCGCGAAGCTGAAGCTTATGATGGACCGAGTGTTATTATTGCCTATTCTCCTTGTATTAACCATGGTTTGAAGGCTGGTATGGGTAAGAGTCAAGCAGAAGAAGCAAAAGCTGTTGCGTGCGGTTACTGGCACCTATGGCGTTACAATCCAATGTTGGAGAAAGAAGGAAAAAATCCATTCACGCTTGATAGTAAAGAACCTAATTGGGATGATTTCAAAGATTTCTTGACAGGTGAAGTTCGTTATTTATCATTGAAAAAAATGTTTCCGCAAGAAGCTGATGAGTTGTTTGAAGCTGCAAAAGAGAATTCTCAATGGCGCTATAATAGCTACAAACGCATGGCAAATATGGAATATTAAAAAGAGTATTCTATAAATAATAATTGATATTGTCGGATATGCTATGTTTATAGTGTATCCGACTTTTTTATTTTTCTTTTGGTCATGTGTCAGGAAAATGCTATTTTTGGCAAAGCATCTCTTTGCTATTGGTCCTTTAATTTTTAAAATATACAACATTATATGTCCTTAGAGATAGAAAGAAAATTTCTGATTGCTGACGAAACTTTTAAGAAAGAAGCTTTTAAAGCTATACATGTCATACAGGGTTATTTGTCTTCGGCTACTGGTCGAACGGTGCGTGTGCGTACTATGGATGAAAAAGGTTACATCACTGTAAAAGGGCAAAGTAATGCTGCTGGTACGAGTCGTTTTGAATGGGAAAAAGAAATATCAATTGACGACGTTCACGACCTTTTGCAACTTTGCGAACCGGGTATTGTTGATAAAACTCGTTATTTGGTTCGAACTGGTGAATATATCTATGAAGTAGACGAATTTTATGGCGATAATAAGGGACTTACAGTTGCTGAGATAGAGTTGCCCGATGAAAATGCTTTTTTTGAACGCCCTTCTTGGCTGGGAAAAGAAGTGACGGGTGATCGGCGATATTATAATTCCTCGTTAATAAAAAATCCGTATAAGAATTGGGAATGTAAAGGATGATAGATGTTCAGGCCAAAATACACGATCAATATACTATAGAACTTAAAGTAGGATATATTGCTCGGCAAAAAATGCCGAAGAGTGATTTTGTGATGAATACTTGGATGTTCATTCCCGACAGCTTAGATATTAATAGGCGCACCTATCCGAAGGAATTATTTTATAAGGATGTCCATTCTCACATGCGGCTCATCACTCCGATATTTCAGTTAGCCGATATGGCCAAAGAGAATAATATGCCGTTTTTATTGTTGAAAAGTGAGTATCTGAAAACTTCTTCTAATGCTTCTGAAAAAGCACTGAAGAATTTCGAATCACAAGTCAAGATGTATGCTTCTATTTATAAGAGTGCTATCAGAAATGCCTATGAAAAAATATATTTAGGAGGTGCCAATGACCATTTGCAACAAGCAAAAAACTTGATTAGTTCCGTGAGTAGTGTGTTGCTGCAATTCAGATCATTGCAGCAGGATATGGAGAAAAGTATAAATGTTCCGATAGATGGATATTATCGATGTGCAGATGAGTTCATCTCAAATGTTACCGAGCAGCATTTATTCTTATTGGCCAACTATCTAAAAGAAAATCAAGAAGCTATATGGGTGCATGTCAAAAAGGAGCTTTTTGCGTTGGTGGATAAAGAATTGGCATACAAAAAGGCGAAAGGATATATTTCTATTAAGCCTGATGATGACCATAACAATAGAGAATTTGTTCACAATGCCGGACTTTTGAAAAAGTATGCTGAAAGTAATCTCTATTTAAAGGCTCAAAAAAGGCATAATACGTTTTTTATCGAACAAGTGGCGTTTATGTTTGCAGCCGGTATTTCAATGACTTTTGCTACAGTCATCGCTTTTTCGTTTCAAAGGACATTCGGCAATTTTACCTTGCCGCTTTTTATTGCCCTAGTCGTCAGTTATATGTTCAAGGATCGTATAAAAGAGTTGATACGATATTATTTTGCGTATAAAATGGGTAGCAAATTCTTTGATTATAAGATAATCATGAGCATTCACGAAAGGGAATTAGGTTGGTGTAAAGAAGGTTTTGACTACATCACTTCCAATAAGTTATCTGAACAGGTTAAAGAGAAAAGAGGGCGTACTTCGCTTTTGGAAACTCGGCGGGGAATAGACGAGCAGATAATGTTATATCGCAAAAAAGTACATCTTAATAAAGCCAATATAAATAGAATAAATCACTATCCCTTTATAGGGGTGAACGATATTATTCGGATCAATCTCTTTGAATTTATGCGCAAAATGGACAACCCTAACGTGCCTGTCTTTGTCAGTCTCGGGGGAGAGGAATTCGATAGTATTAAAGCGCCGAAGGTTTATTATATCAATTATATTATTCAATGCCGGTATCAAGGGATTACTACCGATTATTATCGTTATCGGGTAATGATAGGTAGAGAGGGTATTCAGAAAATAGACAAGATCGTATAGGCCTATGTTGAAAATCTTTTGGGATGCTGACAAGTGATAGTTTATCAACCAAAGCTGATGAAATACTGAATATGGAGTTGTTTTTAAAATAAAATATGTACTTTTGTATATTCAACACATATACTAAAAAAATTATGAAAAACTTAATATATCTATTCATAGCCGTCTGTCTCTTTTCTTGTACCAGAAAATCTCTTTATACCATAGAAGGCCGATTGCCCTCTCATAAGTACGACGGACAGTGGATGTATTTAGTTCCTATGGAAAATGCAAATCGTACAAATGTTGATTCTTTCAAGATAAAAAATGGATATTTTGAGTTTAAAGGAGATACGGAGAGAATTTCTATTCTTAGGATGAAACCTTTGTATCGATTAGAAATGCAAGAGTTATTGATTATTACCGAAAAAGGAGTTACTAAAGTCTCTATCAACAAGAATAGTGTTGCTAAAGGAACTTCTCAGAATGAAGCACTTCAACTTTGGAAAGACAAACAGATCGCATTTATGCAAATGGCTCGAAAAGCTTACGAAGCAGTTAGGTCTAAACATAGTGTGAAAGACTCTTTGAATTGGATTGCCAAGATCAATTTGGCCGACAAAGAAATGAAGAGCTTTAGTATTAAATTATTGAAACAACAAAAAGCAAATACATTGGGTAAGTTCTTATATGGCCAATATTCATTTTGGCTTTCTCCTGCTGATAAAACACGGTTGAAGCCTCTTTTTGAAGCGAAAAAGTAAGGATCTTTTTTAGAGTCTTTTATTATGAGAAGCCGCCTATCTATATATTACACTTACGGAATCATTGCTCTATGGGCGATCGCCTGTCTTGTGTTTTTCCAAGGTTTCTATTCTTACCATTTCTTTTATAAAGAGCAGACTCAATTGTTTTTATTCTCTGCCGATTATCTGAATACTTATTTTAGCAAGCCGGCTTGGTTGGCATGTATGGGGGGAGACTTTCTAACACAATTCTTTTATTATAAATTTGCGGGAGCAGCTATTTTAACCATTGTATTGCTTTTGCTGGGCGACTTTACTCGCAGAAGTTTTGAATGTTGCATGTGTGGAAGGTTCTCTTTTGTAATCGCTCTTGTCGTGATGACTGTAGAGGCTGTTTTTTATTTTCGTGCCGATTTTAGATTATCATCTGCCGTTGCTCTTATCGGATCTATGGGATTATTTCTATTATATTGTTTGATATGTAAGGAATGGATCAAGTGGGTTGTTGCTGTTATCTTTATTATTCTGGCCTATTGGATGTTTGGTTATGGATGTTTCGTTTTTGTTTTATTGGTCGTCCTTCATGATATCAGCCAGCCCAAAGGGTGGATAAAACTGGCATTGCTTGTGCTTGCTGTTGGCTTTCCGCTTTCTATGCGGGCACATTATTTACTCACTTGGCAGACAAGTTTGAGTTATCCCGGCCTAGGTACGTTTCAAAAGCCTAACTTTACAATAGAGAATATATTTGCTTTAGATAATGAATATTATTTTGGAAACTATGATAAAGTCTTGAAGATTGTGCATCAATCGGATAAGTCGTTACCCGAAGTCTCCTATTTTTATAATTTGGTTCAGGCTAGGCGGGGACTATTACCCGATAGTTTGTTGAATATAAGCCAGCAGGCTCAGGGATTATTTATGAAATTAGGGCCGAATGCTTCAATGATTGATTTGTATATCGGTGGAGAAGTGTTTGACCTATGCGGTGATATGACATTTGATGAGCATTCTGCTGTTTTAGCAAATGTTTTTTCTTCTCAAAATAGAAATGTTCGGATGGTAAAGCGCTTGGCAGAAGTGAATCTTGTAAATAATGACACTGCTGCAGCACTGAAATATCTTCGGATATTACAAAAAACGTTTGTTTATCGTAAATGGTCGGCAAGGCGTATGCCCGGTTCGCAAACTCCTGCGGTAAAAGATTACCTGCAACAAAAAAGGCAATACATCAATCGTCTTGATACGTTGAGGAATGCTGGAAATTATCGTCTGGTTTTGGCGGGATTGCTTCATTCTAATCCTCAAAATATTGCAGCCCTCGATTATTTACTATGTGATGACTTGCTGAGAAAGGATATCTCATCCTTCAAAAAGGACTATGATACGTTCTTTTTGTTGCGATCAAAACGTCTTTATCAGGAGGCTTTATTGATTTATTTAGCAGGGACGAAAGCCAAACCGGAAGAATGTATCAAATATCATATATCCGATAGCTTATTGAAAGAATTTAATGAATATACTGCTATTTATGTTCAAACAAAGGGCAACCGCTGGGCTTTGCGGGATAAATTCGGGCATACTTACTGGTATTATTTTCATTTTATTAATAAAAGATGAAAACACGATTTTATTATATATTAGTCTGGGTGATTGGCGCATTCGTGGCATGTACTCCTCGTCCCAAGGATGCTAACAAAGTGTCGGCGTTGCCTCCTATGTATCCCGATTATACAGATATTACGATCCCTTATAATATCGCTCCTCTCAATTTCTTACTCCGTAACGATGCGGATGCTATAGAAGTTGTGGCTCAGTGTGGTGAAAGTGTACTTCAAATAAATAAGAAGGGGCATGAGATCTGTTTTCCGATAGTTGCTTGGAAGAAATTTATGAATGAAGCAAAAGGTAAAACTACTGAGGTTAAGGTTTCTGCACGTATTAATGGCCGATGGTTGCAATACCGGACATTCAAGTGGCAGATTGCGACTGATAAAATAGATCCTTATCTTAGCTACCGTCTCATCGAACCTGACTATGAAGTGTGGAATCATCTTCAACTGATAGAACGTTGTGTGGAGAACTTTGAAGAACATGTTATTTGCGATCATAATTTAGTCGATAATAGTTGTATGAATTGCCATGTGTATGGCAATCAAGATCCAAAGCTTTCATTATTTTATGTTCGCGGAAAGAATGGAGGTACGGTACTCAACCGTAACGGTAAGCTGCGTAAATTGAATATAAAAAATAGTCAGACTATCTCGGCTGGCGTCTATGTAGGGTTCCATCCTTCGGGACGATATGGCGTCTTCTCTTCGAATATCATTATTCCTGCCTTTCATGCGGTAGATAGCAAACGGCTTGAAGTATATGATACCAAGTCGGATGTTTTCGTTGCCGATTTCGATAGCAACACTATTTACAGTTGTCCTCAACTTTCAGATAGTACTGTTTTAGAAACGTTTCCGACCTTTTCGCCCGATGGTAAATACATCTATTTCTGTGCGGCCAGGAGAGTTAATCTCCCCAAAGAAATTAAGAAATTGAAATATAGTCTTTGCCGTATTTCTTTCAATGCGGCGAATCATTCTTTTGGTACTAAAGTCGATACCATATACAATGCCCGGTTAAAGGGACACTCCGTTTGTCATCCAAAAGTGTCGCCCGACGGCAAATGGCTGGTTTATACCGTTGCCGATTATGGAACTTTTCCTATTTGGCATCGTGAAGCCGACTTGCAGATGATGAATTTGCAAACCGGAGCTATTGATAGGCTTGCCACTGTCAATTCTAATCGTTCCGACACTTATCATAGTTGGTCTTCGAATAGTCGTTGGTTCGTCTTTGCCAGCAAACGCGACGATGGGCTTTATGGCAAACCATACTTCTGCTATATAGATCGTGCAGGAAAGGCTCACAAACCTTTTGTTCTGCCACAAAAATATCCTGCATTCTATGATGATAATCTCAAATCTTTCAATATCCCAGAGCTATCGAAAGGCAAATTACCGTTTAATGCTGTCGACATAGAACGACTGATGAAAAAAGAAAATGAAAAATTCAAATAACATACATATAAAATAGTCATGAAACAATATATAAATCAAATCTTCTCATTGGTATTTGGCTTGGCAGTATTTACATTCTTTGCCTTCTTTTATCAATACCATCTTTATTATCAAGAGCAATATCAGTTGTTTCTATTTACAGGCGACTATTTTACCCAAATGTCTTATCATATTGGAGGACTGGCCGCATATTTGGGGAGCTTCTTGACGCAGTTCTTTTACTATCCCAAACTTGGAGCTATCATTATTGCCATTTTACTGGTGATTATTCAAGAATTGATTCTCTTTTTATCGACTATGATGAAGAGACAATCCTATTGGACTTTGCTGACGTTTATTCCTTCCATTATTTATTGGAATATGCTTTGCGACGAAAATACGATGATGACAGGAGTGGCCGGATTGATTATAACATTGCTGGCAGCATCCCTTTATATGCTTATAGAAAACGGTTGGACTCGAATGGTCTATCTTATCGCTTTTGCTCCTTTGCTTTATGTCATGGTTGGTGGAGTATATGTGGTATTCATTTTTCTTTCGATAGTTATCGAATATTTCTATTTTGAAAATGCGTCTACCAGTGCTATTATCGGTACAGTAGGAGGGGTGCTGATTGCTGTCTTTCTGCCCTATGTCTGTTCGTTTTTCGTTCAGGCACCGCTTAATCGGCTGTACTGGGGATTCGATTGGTATCGGTTTCCGATAGTAGGTATCGGGTTTTATCTTTCGATATGGGTTTCTGTTGTGCTTGTTCCTATTTTATTTGTTGTTATTCCCGACATGAAGAAACATGCGTTCTTTTGTACAACAGCTCAATTTGTAGGTGTCGTTTTGCTTATTGTTTTTGCTCTTTATAATGGCTACAACAAGCAAAAGGAAGAAATTATGAACTACGATTTTCTTATTCGTTCCAAACAATGGGATAAAGTAATTCAGAAGGCTCAAAAAAAATCGCCCAATACTCCGATGTCAGTAGCCGATCTTAATTTGGCTCTAGCTAAGACAGGACAAATGAGCGATCATATGTTCGATTTCTTTCAACGTGATCCGCAAGGTTTGCTGCCCGATTTTCAGCGCGACTTTACGTTGCCGCTTGTGACGAGTGAGATTTATTATCAACTCGGCTTTGTCAATACAGCTCAGCGCTATGCTTTTGAGGCGATGGAGGCAACTCCCGATTATCAGAAAAGCGGGAGGGTGCTGAGGCGTCTTGCCGAAACGAACCTCATTAACGGTGAGTATAAAGTGGCCTACAAATACCTGAAGATATTGCAAAAAAGTCTTTTCTATCGAAAGTTTGCCAATCGTACAATGGCTTTGCTTTGGAATGAAAAAGCGATCAATGCCGATCCTGAATATGCATGGCTTCGAAAGTGTCGTCCTCAGAAAGATTTTTTGTTTAGCGAAGCCGAAAAAGACATGATGTTGGGTACATTGTTTGTACACAACCGCAAAAATAGAATGGCTTTTGAGTACCTCATGGCTTATTATCTGCTTACTGGTAATATGCAGCAATTTGCCAAATGTTTCCCATTGGGCAAAAGTATAGGATATGATCATGTACCTTATACTTATCAGCAAGCTCTAAAATATCTGGGCAAACAAATGCCGCAAAGTAAGTGATTAAGAAACGAATTCATTAAAGTACAAAAATATGAAACACATTAATATATTCCTGTTCGTCCTTTTATCGGCTTTTGTTACTTCTTGTACAAAATCTGTCACCAACCCTATTGATTGTAACGAATATCCGAAAATTTATCCGGATTATGTTAATGTAACGATACCTCAGAATATTGCTCCGCTCAACTTTATGGCAGCTCCTTCGGTTGATCTGCTAGATGTCGTGATTAAAGGAACCAAGACAACTTTGCATTTTCAGGAAGACCAAGCTATTGAAATTCCTATCAAAAAGTGGAAAAATATTTTGAAAGAAAATGTCGGTAAAAGTCTCACGGTGAGTGTTTGTTTCTACAAAAATAAGCAATGGAAGAAATATAAGGATTTCGTTATTCATATTAGTGGCGACACTATTGATTACGGATTGGTATATCGACTCATTGCTCCCGGGTACGAGGTCTATAGCAAGATGGGTATCTATCAACGCAATTTGAGCAATTTCGATCAGACACCAATTATAGAAAACACACTCGTTACAGGTAGTTGCGTCAACTGTCATGCTTTTAAGCATAATAATCCGGATTGTGTGAGCTTTCATGTCAGAGGCGAACATGGTGCAACGGTACTGCAAATGAATGGTCCTGGAAGTGAGAAGTTCATGGATACGAAAACAGCAAAGACCATTTCTTCTTGCGTTTATCCTTACTGGCATCCGGATGGACGATACATCGCTTATTCCAACAATGGGACGAAGCAGGCTTTCCATTCCGTACGGAATGAACGGATTGAGGTGGTTGATAAGGAGTCGGATATAGTGGTCTATGATACAAAAGAAAACAAGCTTCTGCTATGCCCGCGCATCATGACCAAAGGCGCTTTTGAAACTTTTCCGGTCTTTTCGGCAGATGGTAAAAAACTCTATTTCTGTTCGGCTTATGCCAAGAAGATTCCCGATCAATATAAAGAAATTAAATATAGCTTGTGTAGCATTGATTTCGATGCCGAGCATGGCACTTTCGGTAACAAAATAGACACTCTTATTTCGGCTCACAGTACCGGTAAGAGTATTTCTTTCCCTCGTCCTTCTTTTGATGGCAAGTATTTGATGTTTGTAATGTTTGACTATGGCAATTTTTCAATATGGCATCGTGAAGCCGATCTTTATTTGCTAGACCTAAAAACAGGCAAATATCGTGCAATGACGGAGGTGAACAGTAATAACACCGAAAGTTTTCACGATTGGAGCACTAACTCTCGTTGGTTTGTATTTAGTAGCCGCCGCGATGATGGACTTTATACCCGACTCTACATTGCTCATATTGATGCAAATGGTAAGGCTTCCAAACCATTTATGCTACCGCAACGCAATCCTATGCAGAATGTTTACAATCTATTTTCGTATAATGTCCCCGAATTTATTATTAGACCTGTAAAGATCAATGTGAAGCGTACGGGCTCTAAATTGATGGATAAAAAGCGGGATAAATTTGGATATAAGGAAGTGAAGTAGGTATGTAAGTGGTGATTAGTTCCTATAAAGAGTAAGGATTCAGACCTATTCATAAAAGATGGGTTGTAGAAAGAATCTTTTCGTCGCTAAAGAAATAATAGAAGGTTACTTTTGATTCTGCTGAAGAAATAGTCAAAATCGCCGCAATAAGATTATTATTGAGCTAAGTTTAAACATAGGGACTAAGTCTTCTAATGCCCTTTTTACTACATGTTAATATTCGTTATTTATGATATAAAAAAAATTGAGTTGTTATATTTTTTTGTATACTTTTGTAAAAGGTAGATAAATACACAGAAATAATTGATAAGATCTATGAACTTACAGAAGAGCAGAAAAAGAAATAAAAGTAACTCTTGCTATCGTTCTATACAGTTCAAAATATTGGGAAACAAAACTTAAGTAATAATATGAAAAAGCTTTATTCTAGTTCAAACATATACGCTTATCTCTTTAGTATTTTCTATTTACTTTTTGCGATAGAGCCAATAACAGGAAATAATAGATTAATGTCTTGTATAGTCTATGTGCTAATGGTGTTATTTGCTGTAGGCTCTTTAATCTGCTATATTATATCAATAGTTAAAGATAAAACCGTTTTTTTGCGGAGCTTGACGTCAAGGACACCGAGTACATTAATTAATTCTGCTATAGCAGCGTTAGGTCTAATAATTAGTGTTCTATTTCATTCATACTTATTTAAAGTCTGGATTTTCTTATTGATACTCGATGTTATATCTATATTGACTTCAATCTCTAAGAAAAAAACAAATAATTGAATTTTGAATAAGAAAAAGCTCTCATCCGTTTTTGCGAAGACTGGGAGTCTTTTCTTATTTGAATCTCCCGTTAGCCCTTTTCCTCTCGATTGTACACTTGAAGTTTGCAATGCATCTTTTCTTGCGTATTTCCTTTTCTGCTTTTTTACATTGGAAAGGAGTCTAATATCCCCTATTCATAAAATCATAGGGGGCTATTAAAACGAAGACTTTGTGCGCTCTACAACTCGTATGTCTCCGTTGTGCTGTTGTAGCTAGACTCATAATTCCCTGTCCAAAAGAATTTTAAACGTTTCATGAGCCCTTTCTAAAGGGGCCATTCTGTGAGACATACGGATGAAAGTTGGTTCACATCAGAACGATTTTATGTTTTGTCCTAATAAAACTGTCGTTCCACATATGTGAGTTGATCGAATCACATATATGGAACGATCGACTCACATATGTG
>JAAYUD010000101.1 GCA_012517855.1 Bacteroidales bacterium | reverse complement strand
TCGCAATTCGCTACACGCCGATTCAAATATCCCAGCATACATACTGACCGTCATCAAACACAAATGTCTAAACTATCTGCAACGTTTGCGCACAACCGAAAAAGTAACCAAATATTTGAAAGATTGCAGCGATTGGGAATTAAACTTACGAATATCAACTCTGGAAGCGTGTAATCCCGAACGAATTTTTTGCGATGAGATTCAAAAGATTGTAGAAGAGACGTTACAAAAGCTACCACTACAAACTCGCGAAATATTCATCAGAAGCCGCTACAATAATCAGAGCCACAAAGAAATTGCCGAATCACTAAAAATATCTACTAAAAGTGTAGAATTTCATCTTACAAAAGCACTGAAGGTTTTACGCATTGCCCTGAAAGATTACTTCCCAATACTTTTCTTTTTCCCATATATATACAGATAAAGCTATTATTATGCACAATAGTAACGGACCTGAAACGGTATCTTAACAATAGAAAATGTATTTTGCATTGAAATATAAAAAACAGAAGAAATTAAAGTAATAAACAATCTATCATAATTCTTCTGTTCCTCCATTTAAACAAACACTAGTATCATCGACAACACAACTTCTATAAGCTGTAAAGATGTAAGCTTCTCTGTTAAGACAAAACAGGAGAATCTCGGTGTTGTATAATTATGATGAGCCAAAAGAAAAAATGCAGATAAAAACAGAAAATAGTTTGAGTTTTTGTTAGGGATCTACCTTTCTTGTTTGCTTATATTAAAGAAAAAAGAAAATATGGATAAGAAAATACTATATAATTTTTTTGATGGATATGCTTCAAAAGAAGAGAAGGAAGAAATTCGATCATGGCTAGAAAATTCCGAAGAGCACAAGAAGGAACTTTTCAAAGAAAGAGAATTTTTTGATGCAGTCATACTGTCCGAAAGAAACTGTCAAAACCCAAAAGAAGAAAAAGAAGTAAGACGTCCACTCTTAAAATCGATATTATACGAATCAATAAAGATAGCTGCCATTGTAGCACTTGTATTAGCATGTACCTGCCATTTTTATCAATCGAAATTGAAGCAAGCGTCACTTGGCATGAATACAGTGACCGCTCCTACCGGAGAGCGTGCCAATGTAGTGTTGCCCGATGGCACAAAAGTATGGCTCAATGCATGTTCAGAAATACAATATCCGGGAATATTCATCGACTCGGTACGCAAAGTTAAACTCAAGGGCGAAGCCTACTTCGAAGTAACGCATGATAAGAATCATCCCTTTATAGTACAAACCAAGAAATTCAATATCAAAGCACTAGGAACGAAGTTTGATGTAGACGCATACGAAGATTCAAATAATTTTTGCACCTCCTTGATGCAAGGTTCTGTAGAAGTATCCGAACAGGTCAATCCATCATCCCGAATCATTCTAAAGCCAGGACACCAAGTTTCTATGACAAACGGACATTTGAAAGAAACGAATGCGATAAAAGATTATGATTTGTTTCGCTGGCGCGAAGGATTAATATGCTTCAAAGATCTGACTTTCGAGCAACTAATGATACGTTTCGAAAAATGCTATGGAATTCATGTGATTGTCTTAAACGAGAAAATGAAAAACTATGTTTGTAGTGGCAAATTCAGAATATCAGACGGAATAGACAACGCGTTGAGGATAATACAAAAAGATGCAAAATACAAATATGTAAGAGACGAAAACAATACTACCATATATATCAAGTAAAACCATTAAAAACACCAAGCCTATGATATAAAAACACTAATAGCCAAAAAGATGCCGACAAATGCTGGAACATTTGCCGGCAATAAAATCAAACGAGTTGTTCAATTACATTTATTAATCAAACACATACAAAGATATGGATAAAAAATCTTTCTTAGATACCATCTTGCAAAAAAGGTATCGGCAAAAACATTTTTTTAGAATTATGAAGATTAGTACCTTTTTATTATTTGTATTCATTCTCTGCGCCAACGCAGAAAATTCCAATTCTCAGAATATCAATGTTACGATAAGAAGTAACCAAATACAGCTGGAAAAGGTATTGAATGAAGTAGAAAGACAAACAGGTTTCCTTTTCGTATACAACAATCATGTGGATGTAAACCGAAAAGTATCTGTTCGTTTAAAAAAAGCCTCTTTACAAGAGACTCTGAAGGATCTATTTAGAGGGACAGATGTAAAATATACCATCGACGGATCATATATTTTATTATCAATAAACAAAACACCAACAAAATCCACGTCATCATCTACTGTGTCACAACAGAAGCACAGAATAACAGGTGTTGTGAAAGACGAAAAGGGAGATCCCATTATTGGAGCGAGTATAACCATCAAGGGAACTTCGCACGGAGCTATGACAAATATCCAAGGCGTATTTACGTTAGAAGCCCCAGTAGGTGCAATCATTCAAGTTTCTTATATTGGTTACCAAAACAAAGTATTTCAGGTAGACAACGAAACAAACTACCGAATTATTTTGACAGAGACCTCCAAAATTTTATCCGAAGTCGTTGTAACAGCTCTTGGTATCACACGCGAGAAAAAGGGGCTGGGCTATGCAACTCAAGAAATTAAAGCAGGAGAGCTAGAAAATAGAAACTCTAACTTGGTTAGTATGTTAAGCGGTAAAGTTGCAGGCGTAAACATCAGCTCTGGAGCTGTTGTAGGATCAGGTAGCCGTATCTCGATTCGAGGAGAAAGGTCATTGAGCGCTGGTCCTTCTTCTCCGCTATTTGTTATCGATGGCATACCTATCGGTTCTGGAGCAGGATCTCAAACGAGTAGTTCCGAAATTAACGAAATAAGTCCCAATGATATCGAAAGCATCAATGTTCTGAAAGGAGCAGCCGCTTCGGCTCTATATGGATCGGCAGCCGCCAATGGTGCTATTATCGTCACAACCAAAAAAGGAAGACAGACTAAAGGTTTCGGTATCTCATACAGCGGTACATTCTCGCTCGAAAAACCGCTGATCTTACCCAAACTGCAAAATCAATTCGGACAAGGAAAGAATGGTGTCTATGTAGGTAGTAATTTCGGTAGTTCGAGCGGATACTATCCTTCGGGACAGAATGATAACTATGATGAAAGCTGGGGACCACGTTTTATGGGACAGAAAATGGTACAGTTCGACTCACCAACAACAAAAGGCTACCGTGCCGGAGATACATATTTGCCACCCGATATACGAGGCGAAGCTATTCCATCCGAATGGGTAGGACACCCGAACAATATACGAGATTTCTTCGACCACGGTACTACATACATCAATAGTATAGCCTTGAGCAATAGCTCTCAAGGAAGAGACCTTCGAATTGGTTATACCAATACAAAACAAAACGGTCTGACACCTAACAATAACATAACAAGGCATTCTTTCAATTTAAATAATACGGTGGAATTAAACAAATGGATGAGTGCCGATGCCGTTGTAAACTATACAAAGACGAACAGAACTAACGTACCGATATTGGGTTATGGTGGCGTTTCGCCTATGTATTTCTTCTGTTGGTTCCCACAAAGTCACAATATCAATAGTCTGAAAGAATATTGGCAGCGAGGTGGTTTGGAAGGTACACGCCAGTTCCAAAACATGGCCTCGTACAATAATCCATATTTTGTGATGTATCAAATGAACAGTCTTTCCGAAACGCACCGTTTCTTCGGAAAACTGGATGTTACTATTAAACCGACAAGCGAACTATCGATCATGTTGCGTGGAGGTACCGACAATTCATGGGAAACCGATAATAGAGAAGAAAGTTATTACAAAAATGGTGGAAATGGATATTACAGCGATAACCAATTCCAGTCGCATAATAATAACTATGATTTCATGATCAATTATACTCCAAAGTTGGGAGAAGATTTCGGACTGAGTGCCCATTTCGGAGGAAATAGAATGGAATCTTTCTATAAAGAAATTCAGTCATACACAAACAGTTTGATTGTTCCAAACATATTCTCTTTTGATAATTCAAAAGAAAAGCCTACAGTTTCGGACTACAGATCGAAAAAAGTAGTAAACAGTTTGTATGGTAGCGTTCTGATGGATTACAAGCGCATGATATATGCCGAGGTTACAGGTCGCAACGATTGGTCTAGTACGCTGCCACCATCCACGAATTCATATTTCTATCCTTCGGTTACATTGAGTGGACTTCTTAGCGAAATGTTGCGATTACCATCAGTTATCAGTTATGCCAAAGTCAGAGGAAGTTATGCATCTGTAGGTAATGATACGGGCCCATACAGTCTATACAACACTTATTCATTAAGTGATTATTGGAATGATGTACCTACTTTAACAAGTCCGGGCAATCTACAGAACAACAACTTAAAACCTGCCAGATCTGAAACATGGGAAGTGGGAGCTGAATTGAACTTATTTAAAAACCGATTGAATTTCGATTTCAGTTATTATCATACCATTACAAAAGATCAGATCATCAGCTTACAGATAGCCAATACCTCCGGGTACGGTAGCCGGCTGATCAATTCTGGTAAGACGGCCAATTCTGGTATCGAACTAGTTGTAAATGCTACACCTATTCTATTATCCAATGGATTGAAATGGGATATCAACCTCAACTTCAGCCGTTCCAGAACCAAAGTCATATACTTGGCAAAAGGGTTGGACGAGTTAATTCTGACAACAGGCGGATTGGAAGATGCCAAAATCGTAGCGCAACCGGGAAAAAGGATGGGACAAATCTTCGGAACTGCCTACCAACGAGTTAAAGACGGTCCATTAAAAGGAGAACCTGTTTTAAACAGTGCCGGACAATATGTTTCCGATAGCAACGTTTATCTAGGAAATGTAAATCCCGACTGGACAGCAGGTATAGGCTCTTCTCTTTCTTACAAAGGATTCGATCTGAATGTATTGTTCGATATACGTCAAGGTGGATACTTCATTTCAAGAACATTGAACAAATTTGTAGGAGCCGGACAAACCATCGAATCATTAGAAGGACGTGGAGCTAGACAACCGGGCAAAGAATACGACGATTTGTATTACAGTAAAGGTGCCATAATGGTCAACGGAGACTGGCAACAGAATCTTCAGATATTCGACGGTACATACAGCAAGGGTATTGCCGGTAATGATGCACGCCGTTTTATCAAGACAAAATATGATCATATCACAGAAGCACAGTTGACAAACGCTTCTTACGTCAAACTAAGAGAGCTTCGCCTGGGCTATACATTCCCTGCTGATTGGGCTAAAAAAGTATATGCGCAAAATATCAATATAGCCCTATTCGGCCGAGACTTATTTTTATGGACCAAGAATAAGCATGTTGACCCTGAAAGTGGAGGTATGAGTGATTTCAACTTAGGTGTTGATGCCTTTTCAGTACCAGCATCAAAAAGTTTTGGATTTCAAATTAATGTAAGTTTCTAATCATTAAAATGGATATAGATATGAAAATCAAATATAAATTAATGCTGATGATCTTCGGTTTGTTTTCATGCTTGGGATGTACCAACAATTTCGAAGAGATAAATACCAATCCCAACCAGCCAGATCGCATAGACCAGCCTAGATTATTATTAAGCGGTGTAATCCGAGGACTTGACAACCTGGGAGATATAAGATATTATGGTGCCGTATTAGGCGATTATTCGGTAGACCAATTTGTCAGTATGTTCAATGATGCATTCAACAACACCCAAACCGGCCAGTTATACTACAATGGGCGTAATGTACAAGACATGATCAACTTGGCCGAGAAGTACAAACTACCGCACGTACAGGCAATGGGTATAGTCATCAAATCGCTCATGTTTCAACAGATGACAGATGCTTATGGAGACTTCCCCTATTCTGAATCGCTCAAAGGAAAGACCGATGGGGTTTTCACTCCCAAATACGATACTCAAGAAGATATCTACAACGATTTATTAAAGCAACTGGAATCGGCCAACGAATTACTCGCACAAAGCAGTGCAGAAGAAATCGGAAGCTATGATTGTCTTTACAATGGAGATATATTGAAATGGAGAAAGTTTGCCAACAGTCTCAAGTTGCGTTTGTTAATGCGTATTTCCGGAAAGAGAGATGTGAGCAAAGATATAACCGACATGGTCTCTCAGCCTGATAAATATCCACTGATGTCAAGCATCGACGACAATGCTGCCATTACGTATTTGAATGATCAGTCATCGCATTGGTGCCCCCTATATAATGCAACGATAGAGAAATTCAATGGAACGGAATTCATGTCTGTCACTATCGAAAACCATCTGAAAGCGATGAACGACCCGCGTATAAAAGTACTTTTCTCTCCGACGGTTAATGGAGTAGAAAACGGTAAATACATCTATGCCGGTGTGCCTAATTGCATACGCGATGCCGACGAAGCCAATTACAACGGAGGAGACAGCTACAACTCACGCAAAGGATATATATTCGCACCTCTCAAGCTAGACGCAAAATATGCATCTCCTACGGCTGCACAGTCCGTGTTGCTTTCATATTCGGAAGTAATGTTCAACTTAGCAGAAGCGCGTGAAAAAGGATTAATCACCATTGGTGATGCAGGAACTTATTATAAAAATGGTATAGCTGCCAACTTTGCCTATTGGGCAAGTCGTATTCCATCGAATTTCAAGGACATGAAGTCTGCTATGCCCTTCCCTCCTACCGAAGCATTAGAAGCCTCGGATGTCATTCCTCCTTCGAGTTATTACGACCAATCAAATGTGGCCTATACCGGAACTCAAGCAGAAAAACTGGAGAAGATCGGTGTCCAAAAATGGATTTCACTCTTCTTCTGCGGCATCGAGGGATGGTCCGAATGGCGTCGCACTGGTTTCCCAAAAGAGATATCAGTTACACCGCCACGTGGTCTACCTTCGGCAAGCAACATAAAAGAATGGCCCAGACGCATTCCATACCCACAGGACGAAGTCGTCTACAATGAAGATCAATACAAAATAGCTGTTCTCAGACAAGGCGCCGACAATTTACTGACACGGGTATGGTGGAACAAATAAATTAAATAATATCATGAACAATATAAAGAAAACAAATTTACTATTTTATATATGCCTGCTCTTTTGCATCAATGGAGCTTATGCGCAAGAAACAGAAAAAGCTCCAGCCGGAATTAAACACGTATTTGTAGTCGGCATAGATGCAATGAGCACACAAGGTATGGAGAAAGCCAATACTCCCAATATGGACTACATGATAAAAAATGGATCAATCTGCCGAAGCGTACGCACCGTAATACCTTCAAGCAGTTCGCCCAACTGGAGTTCCATGCTTACCGGAGCGGGTGTCGAAGCCCATGGAGTGACATCCAATGATTGGAGGCCGGGAAACTATTCCATACAGCCGGTAGGTGTCACCGAATACGGCTTGTTTCCTACCATTGTCGATGTCGTTCGCAAGCAATTGCCTACAGACAAAATCGGTATGATATATCAATGGAGCGGGTTCGGCAATTTATTTGAGAAAGGAGTGGCCAATGTCGACAAATCGTATGAAACAGAGATAGGAACAGCCGAAGCTCTGGCCGAATACATTCGTACGGAAAAACCGACATTCACATTCACTCAATTGGACGATGTAGATCATTGTGGACATACCTACGGACACATGACAGAAAAATATTTGAAGGCTATCGAAGATGCCGACCGGTGTGTCGGCATGGTACTCAAAGCAGTGAAAGATGCAGGCATAGAAGATGAATCGCTTGTTATAATTGTTGCCGACCATGGAGGCGTAGGCTATAGTCATGGAGGAGAATCGTGGGAAGAAATGACTGTTCCTTTCATTCTCTGCGGAAGAAACATCAAAAAAGGGTTTGAGATACAACAACAGACATATATGTTTGATGTGGCTCCTACCATTGCTTATGCACTAGGGATAGATGTTCCAAGCGCTTGGTACGGACGTCCAATGCGCTCGGCCTTCGAAGGAGTTAAAATAAAAACAGACCCCATCGTATTCAGAAAACAATCCTATGGACCACGTATCAATGGAGGGCGTCACTTGTTCGAGCAAGCCGGAGGATTGTTTGTAGACAAAGAAGCAGTTGTGACTATCGAGCCGTACCATAAAGGAGACAAGGTGTATTTCACCACAGACGGTTCCGTGCCTACTAAACAGTCTTCTCTTTATCAGGCTCCTTTCAAGCTGGACAAGTCGACCGTTGTGAAAGCCAAAGCGTATAGCGCCAACGGCGACCAAAGTATCGTATCGAATGGTTATTTCCGTATCATACACAAGAATCCTAAAAACGGCGTAAACGTAGCCTTTTATCAAGGAGGAAACTGGAATAGCCTTCCATCTTTCAAAGACGAGAAAAGCGAAAGCCGATGGACTGCCGACGAAATACATGTAGATAACAAACAGATTGCAGGACTGTTGCGACCAGGCAATTCGATATTCGGCCTGGTATATTCTACCTTTATCCAAATTGACGAACCCGGCACATACCACTTCTTTCTACAATCGGACGATGGAAGCAAGCTCTATATAGACGGCTCAAAAGTTGTCGATGACGATGGAGCACACGGATTAATCGAAAGAGAAGGATCTGTTGAACTCACAAAGGGAAGACATGCATTGACGGTCGAATTCTTCAATGCCGGAGGTGGTTTCTGGATTGATGCATTCTACCAAGGACCAGGCATTCCTAAACAGATTATACCGGCCGACAAGCTCTTCAAGTTTCGCAAGTAAACCGTAGATTGGCCAAAACTTAGAAGTTGTTTTGAATTCTTATCGAAAACATTTTCATACTATTATTTTTCTAAAAATTCAAAACGGCTTCTTAGATACTTTATTAATAGCTATAATTTGAATAGAAAAAGATATATAATATATTTTTTTGTTCAAATTATAGCTATATTTGCGATATGAACAATCCATTACTACAATTAGGTAATATACCTGTAACGGCATCTACTTTGGAATCTCTTTTCCCACATATTAAGGGAGGAAACCAAAAAATCAGATTGCTTGAGAGGGATAAGCAAATTATCCGTCTCAAAAGGGGGCTTTATGTTTGCAATCCTGAAATAACAAGTAAGGTTCTTTCGACAGAGCTGGTAGCAAATCATCTTT
>JAAYUD010000100.1 GCA_012517855.1 Bacteroidales bacterium | reverse complement strand
GTATCACTGCCCTACAATTTAATATATTGAGTACTGCAAAAAGGTTTACTGACTACCAGACTTTTGGAGGACTCTTCAGAGATGTCAGTTCCGATACCGCCAAACTCTCTGTCACAGATAGAATATGGAAGACCGTTACTAAAATTCTCCGGAAAATAGCTGATATTTATCTTATCGATATCAAAGAGATTATTGACAAACTGATTGACGATGATATACATCTAGGACCGCTAAGGCAGATAATAATAAAAACATAACTATAAATATATTTTACTTGCGAAACTTGAGTTAATAAGAAGCGATATGAGCAAAATATAAAATTAAACGATTACTGGCTCAATATATTATCGGAAAAAGCATTGGCACATATCGACTGTTATACAGACTTTTGTAAAACGGTAGAAAATATAACCCCTATTGAACTGCAACAATTCATATCAGGACTTATAAAGCAAGACAACAGAGTAACAGTAACAATGCATCCATAAAACAATGTTGGCGAGACATATTTAAATGTTCTCGCCAGTATAAGACGTTCCAAGGATGTAATGTAAAGAAAGAATTATTTCGGGCGTATGAGATTCATGAACTCTTCACGAGTCTTGGCTTGGTTAAAAGCACCGGTAAAGTCAGACGTAGTTGTAATGGAGTTTTGTTTCTCTACGCCCCGCATTTGCATACACATATGGCGAGCTTCTATCACAACCATCACACCTAGCGGATTTAATGTCTCTTGAATGCATTTCTTTATTTGGGTAGTCATACGCTCCTGTACTTGCAAACGGTGGGCAAAAATATCAACGACACGAGCTATCTTACTCAATCCCGTGATATAACCGTTGGGAATATATGCAACATGAGCTTTGCCATAAAAGGGGAGCATGTGATGCTCGCAGAGAGAAAAAAAATCAATGTCTTTCACGATAACCATCTGACGATAGTCTTCTTTGAATTTTGCAGAGGAAAGCACAGAATCAGGGTCCATCTGATAGCCACGTACCAATGTAAGCATGGCTTTCGAAACCCGCTCGGGAGTTTTAAGAAGGCCTTCGCGATTAGCGTCTTCACCCAAGAGAGAAATAATCTTACGATAGTGATCTTCCAGTTCGACAAGGTTAGTTGTATCAATTTTCGGATTATCAAGCATAGCAACCAATATTAATGAATTATTATAGCGAAACGTTTACACGATCTTTGACAATAGAAACTTCGTGAAAAACACGAGTCGCCTTCAGCTTACGCAGCATTGAATATGCTTCTTCCATTGTTCGAAAATCACCTACCCGGCACAACCAACGTGGGGGATTAAAAAAGGAATAGACAGAAACTTCTGGGAAGAAACTGCGGACATCCGAAGCAACCCGCATAGCTTCGAGTTTAGCGTTACGAGTATTGTTACCCGCATAAACCTGAACACGATAACCGGATATTTTGACTATTTTCTTGGGAGTTTCGCCTTCTATATCATCAAGCGTCAAATCCATAGAAGAGGCACTCTCCTCTTTCCGCATATTCTTGTGCTTGGAACTATCAAGCGATATGATCTCTGATGACTCTTTTTTAGGACTCACTGATTTCGATTCAGCAGGAGAAGCATTAACAGCCTTGCTAGAAATTGTAGTATGCTTACTACCAATCAAAGCCGTGATCGACTCATCTTGATGTATCATCACTTTACCCTGTCCAGGGACATCCGATTGAAGTCGCTGAATAATATTGGTCTGAGCATTGACAGCGACAGAAAAGGAAAACAACAAAAATATACTGATTAATCGCATAAAAAATAAATTAAAAACAATCGAGGCAGGAAATATCCCGTCTCGATTATTATATCAATAATTATTAATCCTTCCAAGCATCGATAATGCCTTTGAAATCGGCAGCTTTCAATGCAGCACCACCAATCAAGCCACCATCAACATCGGGTTGAGCAAACAATTCTTTAGCATTAGAAGGTTTACAACTGCCACCATAAAGAATTGAAGTATTCTCTGCAACTGTCTCATTATATTTCTTAGCAATAACAGAGCGTATAAATTTATGTATTTCCTCAGCCTGATCAGTAGTAGCTGTTTTGCCTGTACCAATAGCCCAAACAGGTTCATAAGCAATGATCACTTTAGAAAAATCTTCAGCAGAAAGCTCAAATACTGACTCGAGTTGAGCAGCAACGACCTCTTCTTGTTTGTTAGCTTCGCGCTCTTCAAGCACCTCGCCAACACAGAATATAGGAGTCAAGCCATTAGCTAAAGCCAACTTAACCTTAGGCTTCAATGTTTCTACCGTTTCGCCATAATAAGCACGACGCTCTGAATGCCCCAAAATAACATATTTGGCACCCGTAGATGCAACCATAGCAGCAGATACTTCACCTGTATAAGCGCCCGATTCTTTATCAGCACAATTTTCAGCTCCTACACCTATCTTAGCTGCATCAACAACAGGGACAACCGAAGCCAAATGAATAAAAGGAGTGCAAATGATAACATCACAATTGGGTTTATCATTAGCTAAGACTTCATTTACTTCTTTTGCAAGAGCAATACCCTCTTGGAGAGTTTTGTTCATTTTCCAGTTTCCTGCAACAATTTTTTTTCTCATTTTCTTTTTTATTAAAGGGTTAAAATATTTATTCCATTCATGCTCCAACTGATTTTCCAATTTATTACCAAGCAATACATCAAGAAATATAACAAATAATAATGGTACAAAAAACCACAATAATATATTCACGATGGCTTTCCCATTGGTATGATGACTGGGCTGCCCCACAGCTATTTTATCGAGCTTTCCAGTAAGATTGTTCTCATCAAAAAGCCCATTATTACTCCATTTATTAAGTATCGTCCCATGTTTCAATAACAAAAGCCCTGGATTGGAACGGATAATCGTTTTCAGTATTATATTATCTACCTGGCAAAAAGGATACTCAGCTCCGGTCTTGTCACGCCAATCTTCAATTTCGTCATCAGGCGAAGAAGTAAGAGCATAAAAACGGTAGCCATTGGCATGACAATATTCATAAAGCGCATTGATAAGATCAATATGACTGTCATCAGCTTCTTCGATACGAGGAGAAACTAGCAAAAAAGTATAATTCGAATCAGAAAGTACTTGTTGAGAAATGTCATCACCGGTATCAATGTCAATCATCGAAAAATCGGAGATGGGTGGTTCATACCCTTTCTTGACAACAACAGTACGACGATCTACATAAGTCCATGTACTATCAGGATAATTATCGACTGTAAACTCTTTTTCGATATTGCCCTTTTTCATCAAAAACACGGTTTGCAATTCACTAAGATGCTTTCCTGGAGGGACCAACATAGCCTCAGGAATATTAGTCCCAATCTTATATGGACGAAAATCAAGTACAGGCAAATAGTAAAGACAATAGCTACAAAAAGCCAATGCAAAAAGGCAAGAATAGAGTGATACTAGCCAATCGAACTTCTCACTGACAAAACGATAAATCAATCCCTTATATCGCCAAACGAGAACAGCACAAATCAACAATATCACGTTTTTAAAAAAAGTCTCCCAATTCGTGAGAATCAATGCATCACCAAAACAACCACAATCGCTCACAGGATTTTTTATAGCTATATATAAAGTGAGGGGAGTATAAAAAATCATCAGAACAAGGGATAACAGAGATGCCGTGACACGGCGGATTCCTAAAAGGAAAAATGCTCCTATGATAAACTCCAACATAGCGATACCGATAGACAGCAATAATGGAATAATGGAATGTTGAATTGATAGCATTCCAAACGCTTGCAAATAATCTTCTATCTTATACTGCGTACCCATTGGGTCAACCGCCTTAACGAATCCGGAGAACAGAAATACGACAGCTAAAATAGTACGACAGATATTTACGCACCAAATAAGAACAATATGTGATTTTTTAATCTCCAAAGTCAATTTTTATCAACGCAAATAACGCATAGTTTATCATATCCATATAATTGGCATCGACTCCTTCAGACACTAATGTTTTACCGGCAAGAGTTTCAATACTCTTTGTTCGATAAATTTTTTGAAGAATCATATCCGTATAAGAGGTGATCCTCATCAAACGCCACGCCTCATCATAATCATGATTCTTTGCCAACATCAATTCCATAGACAGCTTAGCATACTTATCATATAATTCGAGTACATTTTGCTCATCGTTATTATCTTGGTCGATGTAGCCCTTTTCGAGCTGAATAAGCCCCATTATACCATAATTGACAATAGCGATAAACTCTCCGCGTATATCCTCATGAACTAAAGCTACGCCTTTCGTTTCTATACTCCTAATACGATTGGCCTTAATAAAGATCTGATCTGTTATCGAAGAGGGCCTCATCACACGCCATGCAGTACCGTAATCGTGCATTTTTTTAGCAAACAGTTCACGGCAAACGGCTATTTCATGTTCAAATTGTTGCTTAGTATCTTTCATCTTTGTTACTCTACGTGGCAAAGGTAACAATATTTGAACAAACAAAAAAGAAGGACGCTCCAAATTATATTAAAGCGTCCTTCTTTGTATTTTAAAAAAGATTACGAGCACCGCAAAATTTGTCCTGGGCGTAATTGAGTACTAGGAGTGAGACGATTGAGTTCACACAATTTATCCACAGAAATTTTATATTGGCGAGCTACCCTTGCCAACGTTTCGCCATGCTTCACGACAATGTAACGAACAACATCGGCATTGCTTTCAGCTTCTTCGGTTCCTGCATATCTATTAGGTCCAGTACTATGGAAAGTGTAAGTATCAGCAACAACATCCTGCATAGGGAAATTAAACATCAACGCAGGATTAATGGCAATACCTAAGAAACGAGTTTCAAAATGCAAATGAGACCCGGTAACATGACCGGTAGCCCCACCAAGGCCAATAGGTTCACCAGCCCGAACGTTCTCATTAGGAGAGACCAACTGTTTTGATAAATGGCCGTAAACCGTCTCCAATCCATTATAATGGCGTATAACTATATATTTTCCATAGCCACCTCCTTCATAGTTCACGACCCTAATTTTTCCAGAAAAAGCAGCATAAATAGTATCACCGATATTACATTTTATATCGAGACCTTTATGCATTCTTCCCCATCTAGGACCGAAAGGAGAAGTGATTTTACGACTAGGGATAGGCATTACAAAGCCTCTTAAATCGAAAGTATAAGAACGAGGTATAATAGCACCTCGCATAGTAACATAACGGTTATCCCAATTAGGGTACAAACTAAGAGCAGGATAAGCCGATTGCTCAGCACGAATTTGGCGTTGCAACGCCAAAGAATCCACACTTCTTAATTTTCTGTCAATAGGAGCTTGTCTCGCAATGAGGTCTTGTGCCATACACGATACACTCATCATCGTAGCCGAAGCAATAATTAATGTTTTAATCCAACTAAATTCCATCCAATATTAATTTTAGCCCGCCATTTTTAATAAAATGATCGTGAAGAGTTTCGATTGAAACTGTAAGTGATACGAGCGTTATTATATTAATATGACCCAAAAAGGTCGTTTGATCTTACGTTCAGTTCAAAGGTAATAATAATTTTTGAAAAAGCAATAACCCCATTAACTATTTTTTTCTCTTTGAGGAACAACATAGTATGAATAAAGTCCGTCCAAAGACCATAAGACGGTATAAAATCACTGGAATATGTTCTTCAGCATAAAAAGGTCTTTCGACCCAATTCTTAACATAAATTTAGCTTACTGACGACCAATTTACATTTTGTGAATGCAATTGATCAAGTTGTTGCCACAAAATCATATTTTCAGGTAAATTCCGAGCAGGATCTTGTTCGATAATACGCTGTGCCTCAGAGCGCACGAATTGCAACAATTGCCCATCAGTTGCTATATTGGCTATTTTCAGTTCGAAAGGCATTCCACTTTGCTGTGTTCCTTCCATATCACCGGGACCACGCAATTTCAAATCTGCTTCGGCGATTTTAAAGCCATCGTTACTTTCACACATTATTTTAATACGTTGCCTTGTATCGGCAGCCAACTGATAGGAAGTAACAAGAACACAGTATGATTTATCAGAGCCACGCCCTACCCTACCACGCAATTGATGTAATTGAGAAAGTCCAAATCGCTCGGCATTCTCTATAATCATCACGGAAGCATTAGGGACATTAACCCCCACCTCAATAACAGTTGTTGCAACCATTATTTGAGCTTTCCCTGAAACAAAAAGCTGCATTTGTTCTTCTTTATCTGCAGACTTCATTTTGCCGTGGACTTTGCAGATGTTATATAAAGGAAAAGCAGCTCTTATTTGCTCATAACCCTCTTCCAGATTTTTCAAGTCCATTTTTTCACTTTCCTGAATAAGAGGATAAACAATGTAAACTTGTCTACCTTGTTCTACTTCTCGACGAATAAACTGATGTAATTCTTGCACTCGATCATCATATTGATGAATAGTCTCTATCGGTTTCCTACCGGGAGGTAATTCATCAATCACCGAAACATCAAGATCACCATAGACCGTCATAGCCAATGTCCGTGGAATGGGCGTTGCGGTCATAACAAGTATATGAGGAGGCTGTTGGCTCTTACTCCACATTTTGGCACGCTGAACAACTCCAAAACGATGCTGCTCGTCAATAACGACTAATCCCAAGGAATGAAAAGCCACAGTATCTTCGAGTAGAGCATGAGTACCTATTATAATAGATATATCACCAGACTTTAATCCCTCATAAATTTTCTCACGTCTCTTCCCCTTAATAGACCCGGTAAGCAATTCCGTTTTAATATCCATATTCTCCAGTATAGGAGCTATCGTTTCATAATGTTGATTGGCAAGAATTTCAGTAGGCGCCATTAGACATGCTTGATAACCATTATCTAGAGCAATAAACATACTCATCAACGCTACCATGGTCTTGCCGCTACCTACATCACCCTGCAATAAGCGGTTCATTTGACGACCACTGCCCACATCAGCACGTATTTCTTTTATTACCCTCTTTTGAGCAGTAGTCAATTGGAAAGGTAAATAATTAAAATAGAATTTATTAAAAAGGTCTCCCACTTTGCTGAAAACATAACCTTTGTACTTACGATGCCTTTCACTGGCATACCGCAAAATATCTAGTTGAATATAAAATAGCTCCTCAAATTTCAATCGATATTGCGCTCGTCGCAGCATAGCATCATTAGAAGGAAAGTGAATATTACGTATAGCCTCCCCTATCGGCATTAAATGGTTTCTTTCTATTAAATAAGGAGGAAGAGTCTCCACCATTAGACCTGCATAAAATTTGACAGCCATAGCCATGACCTTTTCAATAGAACGAGTATTGAGAAAACTACGTTTCATTTTCCCCGATGTATTATAAAAAGGTTGTAACCCAACAAAAGTATTGTTTTCAGGATTGAATTCATCTACTTCCGGATGCGATAAATTAATACGCCCATTAAAAACTGTCGGTTTGCCAAAAACGACATAAATCTTATTTATTTTATATTTAGAGATGACATACTTGAGTCCTCCAAACCAGACTAAATCAACGACACCTGTTCCATCCGAAAAATGGGCTACAAACCTCTCATTACGTCCCTCGCCTATAGTATCAAAACCAAGCATCTGCCCTTTGAGCTGAACATAAGGCATGGCAAGATTGATATCCCTTATTTGCGTCATTTGGCTACGATTTACATAACGATAAGGGAAGTAATAAAGTAGATCATGGATCGTAAAAACAGAAATCTCTTTATTAAAAAGTGCAGCCCGCTTTGAACTGACACTATAGAGGGCACTGATATCAGTTGTAAATGTTACATCGGACATTTGAGCAGCGCATTAGCTATGATTAAATCAAAAGATGTTGTTATTTTAATATTTTCTCTATTTCCTTCAGTCAGAAAGATCTTTTCTCCGAGGTTCTCCACCACTGAAGCATCATCTGTAAAATTAGGACAAAAAGGTTGTTGATATGCTTTGTGTAGAAGAGCCGAATCGAATACCTGAGGTGTTTGTACCAATTTATATTGATCACGGCATATAGCGACACTACCCTCGGCAGATATTTGTCTGACACTTTCTACCATATCGATAACCGGCACTACAGCCCCATGACTTTGAGCCTCACAAAAACAATGTTTTATTACATTCTGAGAAACAAAAGGGCGAACTCCGTCGTGAACACCGACAATTCCTTCAAGAGGAATAAGTTTCAAACCATTTCTAACAGACATAAAACGAGTTTCACCTCCTTCGACAATGGCATGTTCAATACCAAAGTCATATTGCAAACAAAGTGATTTCCAGTAATTTTGTTGATCAGAAGGCAAAACGAGAACAATGCGAATAGTCCTATCAGCCCGATAGAAAGCTTCTATTGTATGCATCAATAGAGGTTTTCCACCAATTGGCAAAAATTGTTTCGGGATAGCTCTCCCCATTCGCAGACCTTTGCCTCCAGCTACAATAATTACAGAAGAGTCCATATTATCAGAGCAAACATTTTTTGTATTCCTCAATAGCCCCTTTCAAACCTAAATACAAAGCATCACAAATCAACGCATGTCCAATAGACACCTCGTCAAGCCAAGGAATACTTTGATGGAAATAGGCTAAATTAATCAGATTCAGGTCATGACCGGCATTCAATCCAATTCCACAGGTTCGAGCCGTCTTGGCAGCATCAACAAAAGGAGCGACAGCCCCTTCGGGTCCCTTTTCATAATTGGCAGCATACGGACCAGTATAAAGTTCTACCCTATCGGCCCCCGCTTTAGCAGCATATTTCACCATTTCGGCATCAGCATTAACAAAAACAGAAGTACGAATTCCTGCACGATTAAAACGGTCAAGTACATCACTCAAAAAACCCTGATTAGCTTTTGTATCCCACCCCACATTCGAAGTAAGTTGAGCAGGAGCATCAGGTACTAAAGTCACTTGGTGAGGCTTCACTTCCAATACCAATTCGATAAACTCAGGGGTTGGGTTACCCTCTATATTGAATTCTGTATGGAGTTCAGGACGCAACTCAAAAACATCAGCCCGGCGTATATGCCTTTCATCTGGACGAGGATGGACTGTTATTCCTTCCGCTCCAAATTTTTCACAATCAAGAGCCACTTTCAGAACATCAGGCAAATCTCCACCACGAGCATTCCTTAAAGTCGCAATCTTATTAACATTTACACTCAATCTTGTCATAGAGCTTATCCATTCAATTTAGTTAATATTGATTTTAAATGTAGCAAAAGTACAAAATAATACCAATATCCGAATCAAGAGACTGAAAAAAAAGGCTTTTTTTGCCGATTTATAATTCCTTTTTACTATTTTTGCTTCAAAGTAATAATCAAAGATTAATAAAAGAAATATGGCTATTATAAAATGTCCTGAATGTGGTCAGTCGGTTTCCGAACTTGCTGCCAATTGTCCCGGTTGCGGATGTCCTATCAATGACAATATAGATCATTGTCCTGAGTGTGGAGAAGTAGTATTGAAATCTTATGCCGAATGTCCAAAATGTCATTGTCCCATCAAAAAATTAGAAGAAAAAAAAGCGACCGAAGATTTTTTTTACAAAAAAGCCTTTGACGCTTTCAACGCAGGGCAAATATCTAAAGCAGCCAATTATGTAGAAAAAGCGTTGAGTGAAGACACTAATAATCCTGAACTTATTGAGCTGAAATCAAAAATAGAGTCAAAATTAGAGGTCAATGAGCAAAAATACAATGAAGCAAACCATCTTTTTGAAGAGAAGCACAATGTCTCAGCATTGGCACTTATCAACAAATTGATAGCTATTGACCCCGCTGATAAATATACGACGCTAAAAGATCAGATCCTTTCTGCTATTATTAAAGAGCAATTACAAAAAGCCAACGCGCTACTTGAGGCAAATAAACCTGAAGAAGCTGTTGAAATAATCATGAAAGCAAGATCATTCGATCCCGAAAATATTGAAATAAAGCATCTTTTGGAAACTGCAAATGAAAAAGTAGAAAAGAAAAAGCGCGTCAAACGAAATACGGTCATCGGTATTATCGCCGTAATAGCTCTCATTGTTATAGGAACTGCTTTCTATTTTTTCAGTAGCATCAAGGCAGAAGATGACGCATGGGACAAGCTGCAAACCTCGACCAACCTAAATGATTATCAAGAATATCTAGCTGAATACCCCCACGGCAAACACTACGGAGAAGCCAAAGCTCTATATGATAAATTGAGTACAGAACTGACAGATTGGGCCAGTGTTTCCAGCTCTGTAGACAAGTATGCCGTTAAAGCATTCTTAGCCAAATATCCAAATGGCGTTTGTGCGGCTCAGGCCAAAACCAGGCTTGATTCGCTAAGTTGGGTAGATGCTTCCAATATCAATAAACCGGAAGCTTATGCCCAATACATGACTGATTTTCCAAACGGTAAATATTTTAGTGAAGCTCAACAAAAATCAAGTCAGCTAAAAGATTTAGAAGTTTCTGCTAACGAACAGAATCAAATATCTAACGTCATCAGTCAATTTTTTAATGGTATTGCTACCAAAGACGAAGGTCAATTGCTATCAAGTGTAGAATCTACCATGACCAAATTCCTTAATAAACGGAATGCGACAAAAGCTCATGTTTTAGCTTTCATGAACCAGATGCATGCTACAGATATGACAGCTATTTCTTTCACTGTAAATAACGACTTAAAAATTGCAAAAAAGCAACTTTCTGATGGGCAATATTCGTATGTCGTAACTTGTACGGTAGACGAAAAGATAGAGCGTACAGAGCCAGGCGAAACATTCGTCAATTACGGTGTAAATTTTGAGGTCGACAATTTCATGAAGATTTCATCCCTCGGGCTACGCAAAATTTCGTCATCCTCTAACTAAAAAGGAACAATGAGTAACAAAGGAGTATTAATACTACTTGTGGTGCTCGTTGCCGTGTTTGGCGTTATAATGACTTGCCCCGACAAAAGCGCCCATCAAAATGCCATTACTGATAAAGTTGTCAACATCATTAAGAATGACAGTGTGGCATCTGCCACTGGTATAGGAACATTGGGTGCTGGAGTTATAACAAAATTTGTTGATGCAGCAGTGGCTAACGTAGTAACCGTAAACAACTATTACATCTTTTCGCTTGGTACAGTACACTATGGCAAGGATAAAGTAGTAGTGAGCATTGGCCTTTTACATCACGTTTTCTGTCTGTTCGACAAAAAAGATATGGAGAAATTCGATACTGGAGGTGGAGAATCGAACATTAATATGGAAGAAGAATAAGAATCATACCACACTAATGGTGAAAAACGTCATGATGAAACGATGGACATTTTGGATACTACTGCTTCCTCTCATTCTGATAAGCTGTGGTGACAAACCATCAACGACTCGTTCGGGATTAAAGACAAAAAACTTCCAGGCAATTGTTGACGGAAAAGCCGTTGGATTATATGTTTTATCCAATAAGAGTGGAATGGAAGTTTGCATCACCAATTATGGCGGAAGGATTGTTTCGATTATGGTTCCAGATAAAAAAAGAAAACTAAAAGATGTCGTATTGGGGTTTGATTCCATCGGTAGTTACTTGCACGACATCTCCGATTTTGGAGCAGTCGTCGGACGATTTACCGGTGGCGTACATAGTCGGCACATGAACTATCATCCAGCTAAAAGTGCTGTCGAACTGAATGATAAAAATAATGCAAATGGTTTTCAATACAAAGTATTCGATGCACAACAGCTGGGCGATCATAAACTAGTACTTACTTACATATCTAAAGACGGTGAAGATGGGTTCCCCGGTAACTTGATCTGCTCCATAACTTACAAACTCACAGATGACAATTCCCTAAAAATTTCTTTTGACGCTGGTACGGATCGTTCTACTTTAATAAACCTATCCAATCATATTTACTTCAATTTGAGCGGCGATCCATCATTGCCTTGTACGGACGAGAAACTCATGATTCATGCCAAAAATTTTTTACCTATCAACAGAGCGCTAATACCTTCGGGAAAAACAACATCTGCAATAAATACCCCTTTTGATTTTCATAGACGAACCGTAATAGACAAGAACATTCATGATGGATGGAACGATCAACTAAAGTATGGAAATGGATTCAATCACCACTATTTACTCTGTACCAAAGAAGATATTAACAAGAAAAGTGTAGAACTATTTTCTCAACGTTCAGGGATTATATTGAAGATATTCACGGATAAGCCTATAATATTCTTCTATTCCGGAAATCAGCTAGATGGGACAATTACAGGCAAACACAATATAGCATATAACCAGCATGCCGGAATCGTACTTGCTCCCCAAGATTTCCCCGATGCATCAAATGTACCATCCAAATGGCCTTCCAACTTATTAAAACCTGGGCAAAGATATCAATGGAATACAATTTACACTTTCTCAACAAGCAAATAAATCAAGTTACCTGTTTAGGAACATATACAGTAATTTAAGACACAATGAATTTTAATGTTTCAAAAAGTTATATCTTCTTACACGACATTCATTTTTATGCTTTCCACGGAGTATTGGCGCAAGAGCAGAAAATAGGCAATGACTTTCGTATTGATATTAAATTAGAATACGACATCGCCAAAGCATGTTGCACAGACAATATAAAAGATACCATAAATTATGCTGAAGTCTACAAAATCATAAAAGAAGAGATGGAAATACCTTCTCAACTTTTAGAACATGTAAGTGCCCGTATTGTTAACCATTTATTTGAAGCTCTACCTGCAATCAGTGGTATATCTATTTTATTGGCCAAACGTAACCCCCCTATGGGCGCTGACCTGAAAGAAGCAGGTATAGAAATGAATTGTCATCGCTGGGACAGTTTACCAACCCAACTTACTAAATTTACGACGTCTAAATAAAAAGTATTCCATTAATATGCTATTCGGAAACTGTTCTAAAATGACGGTCTGCTTAGATTTTGACTTATTTTCTTCCCGCATCTCATCATAGCGATGAAATCGTTCCAAAAACTGGTGGCGAGCCTTAAACACGGCCATGGCATTAGAATAATGTCCTTTTACCATAAACGACAATGCTGCCACAATATCCCAAAAGCGACGAATGCGCATAACTTTTTCCAATGTCACATCATCAGGAATATTTTTATAGAGCATGATTAAGTTATTGCGGAAGTTCAATAATGTCTTCATAGGGTTCTCCTTTTTCAGTGTCGCCCCTCCCACATGATAAACCATACTTTGAGGGATACAAACAATATTTCTTCCACGAGAACGAAGCCGCCAACACAAGTCTATTTCTTCCATATGGGCAAAGAAGCTGCCATCAAGTCCACCTGCATTCCTATAATCCTCCAAACGAATAAAAAGGGCCGCTCCTGTCGCCCAGAAAATTGAAATCGGTTCATCATACTGTCCAGTATCTTTTTCAAGCGTTTTGAAAATTCTTCCCCTACAAAACGGATAACCATAAAGATCTATAAATCCACCTGATGCTCCAGCATATTCAAACGACTGCGGTTGACGATAGCTCAACACCTTTGGCTGGCAAGCTGCTGTCTCAGGATGTACATCCATATATGCGACAAGAGGTTCAAGCCACCGATGTTTTATCTCGACATCCGAATTAAGCAACACCACGTATTGCGCTTCAACTTTTTGCAAAGCTTTATTATAGCCATCAGCAAAGCCATAATTTTTGTCAAGTAAAATAAGTTGTATATCAGGAAAATCCTTCTTTAGCATTGCCACCGTATCATCTTTCGAACCATTATCAGCAACACAAACTTCAACACCTTCTCCTCTCGAATACTCAATGACTGAAGGCAAAAATTTCCTTAGCATGGCGCAACCATTCCAAGTCAATATAACAACTGCAACTTTATTCATAACTAAACGATAGCTCTTAATTTATCCTTTTTTTATCTCTTCACGCCTACGTTTCCAACGCCGATGAGACCAGAACCAATAAGCCGGTTCGCTAATGATTGTTCGCTCTACACGACGTGCAAACTGCTCTGTGATTTCACCATCAGCAGTTTGTTCGGGATGTTCAGTCAATAATTGAAACTCTACGCTACAATAACCCCTCTTTTTCTTCGTCAGCGAACAATAAAAGACAGGAAACTTCATCAATTTTGCAATCTTCTCTGCACCATCCATAAAGACAGTATCTTGATTCAAAAAAGTGGTCCAATAATGAGCTTCAAAAACATTGGGCGACTGATCGGTAATCAGCCCGACCGCCATTTTCTTACCTTGCTTTTTCAGTTTTATGATTTCACGAACCGTAGAATGCTTAGGCACATTATATCCTCCAAATTTAGAACGGATTTTCTTAAAAAGTAGATCCAAATAAAAGTCATGTAGAGGTTTATAGACCTGAACAGGCACATCTTCTGATCGCATAATATTACCCATACCAATAATCCATTCAAAATTAGCGTAATGAGGGATCATCAATATGATACCGCCATATTTGTCTATCATTTGAAGAAATTCTTCTTTATTGATATAATCCATACGTTGTTCAAGCTCTTGAAGCGAAAGATGCATCAACTTAATTTCTTCCAATAAATAATCGCAGATATAGTGATAAAAACGCTTCTCAACTTTTTTTAGCCACTCTTTTGATTGATTAGGAAATGAATTACGAAGATTTTGTCTCGTTACACTACGACGATAACGGACAATATAATATGTAAAAAAATAATCAATATCAGAAAAAAGATACAATAGCCGGAAAGGCAACAAAGAAAAAAGCCACATTCCAACATATACCAATATATATATTAATCTCGACTTCATTTCAATCTTTCTACAAAATAAGTCCCTTTAGTGCTGTCTGCTCTTCATTCATTTCGCCCATACGAACTTGCACTATTTGGTTATTCAATTGTTCTGCATTTTCCATTTCCACCCTAATATAATTGGGAGTAAAGCCATGAGTAGGCATTCCCTTTTTCGGCTTCTCGACCAAGACAGGCATTGTCATGCCAATATGACGCCGATAAAACGCTTTTAATTTTATATCAGACAATTCCATAAGCCGCTGACTGCGTATATGTTTTACTTGCGGGGGCACCACATAGTCTATCTTCAAAGCTTGAGTTCCTGGACGCTCCGAATAACTAAAAACATGAAGCTGCGTTACATCCAAATTCTTTATAAATTCAAAACTTTCTTCAAATAGTTCGTCTGTTTCACCACGAGTACCAACAATCACATCTACTCCAATAAAAGCATCAGGTATTTCGTCTTTAATACGTTGTACTTTTTCGGCAAACAACGCCTTATCATAACGACGATGCATCAATTTAAGCACTGCGTCAGACCCCGATTGAAGCGGAATATGAAAATGAGGCATAAAGCGACGCGAATGGGATACAAAATCGATGGTTTCATCATGAAGCAAATCGGGCTCTAATGATGAAATTCTATATCTTTCAATTCCTTCTACTCCATCAAACGCTCTCACCAAATCGGCAAATGTTTCACCCGTAGACTGCCCGAAATCGCCCATATTGACGCCAGTCAAAACAATTTCTTTTCCACCATCAGCTACTACTCCTCGAGCTTGTTCCAATAGGGAAACAATACTTGGATTGCGACTTCGTCCCCGAGCAAAAGGGATAGTACAATAAGTACAATAATAATTACAGCCATCCTGAATTTTCAAAAAATAGCGCGTGCGATTACCGCGAGAACACGACGGAACGAAAGCACGAATATCTTTCGTCGGTGTCACGGCAATATCTCCTTGACTCTTTTTCAAGTCACTTAAGTAACTCAATATATCATTCTTTCGATCAGCGCCCAATACAACATCAACCCCCTCTATATGAGCCACCTCATCAGGCTGAAGTTGAGCCATACAGCCCGTTACAACTACAAAAGCATCAGGATGTTGACGCACGATACGATGAATAGCCTGACGACCTTTTTTGTCAGCGACTTCCGTTACCGAGCAAGTATTAATTACACAGACATCAACTTTTTCTCCACTCCGAGCCGTATGAAAGCCGGCATCCTTCAATATTTTTCCAATAGTTGAAGTTTCCGAAAAGTTCAATTTACAGCCCAGCGTATAGTACACCGCACTTTTATTTTGATATATAGTAGTATCTATCATGGCTGCAAAGTTACACATTTACAGCTTAACTTACACGAAATATAAAACTTTAATACTATTTTTGCAGAAATTATTGACTAACAAATGATAAAAGATAATTTCATCAAACTGTACGAAAACAGTTTCCGCGAGAATTGGAACCTTCCATGTTATACCGATTACGGCGAATCCACTTCTTTCACCTATGGCGAAGTAGCTGAACAAATAGCACGTCTTCATTTGCTATTTGATCATTGCAGATTGCAGCCCGGGGACCGTATTGCGCTCATCGGGAAAAATTGTTCTCGCTGGTGCATTGCCTATTTGGCTACGATTACCTACGGATGCGTCATTGTACCTATCCTACCAGATTTCAATCCAAATGACGTACATTATATAATTGGACACTCCGAATCGGTTTTTCTCTTCACAAGCGATTCTATTTGGGAGTCTCTCGAAGAAGGCAAAATGGAGGGTATACGTGGTGCTTTCTCGCTCACCGATTATCGCTGTCTGTATCAACGAGATGGTGAAACGATTCAGAAATTAATGAAGTATATCAGAAATCACATGAAAAAAGCTTATCCGAGAGGTTTTCATAGTGAAGATGTACAATACAAATCAATATCCAATGACCAGTTAATGTTGATTAATTATACATCAGGGACAACAGGTTTCAGCAAGGGAGTTATGCTATCGGGCAACAGTCTGGCGGGCAATGTCACCTTCGGCATCCGTACCGAATTGCTCAAAAAAGGCGAACGGGTGCTTGCTTTTCTACCATTAGCACACGCTTACGGCTGCGCTTTTGACTTTTTGACGGCAACGGCCGTAGGAACTCACATTACTTTACTCGGTAAAATACCATCGCCGAAAATTGTAACAAAAGCCTTCAACGAAATAAAGCCAAACCTCATTATATCTGTCCCCTTAGTTATCGAAAAAATATATAAAAATATTATCCAGCCCCTTATTAATAAGAAAAGCATGAAATGGGCATTAAGTATACCTCTTCTGGATGTTCAAATATACGCCCAAATACGTAAGAAACTAGTGGATGCTTTAGGAGGCGAGTTCAAAGAAATCGTCATCGGTGGTGCAGCAATGAATCCCGAAGTTGAAGAATTCTTCCATCGCATACATTTTCCTTTCACTATTGGATACGGTATGACAGAATGCGGACCGCTCATCAGCTACGCACCATGGAACGAGTTTATTCCAACTTCATCGGGCAAGATACTCGACATTATGCAAGTCAGAATTTGGAAAGAAAAACCTGAAGCCAAACTCGGAGAGATACAAGTTAGAGGAGAAAATGTCATGAGCGGATATTATAAGAACGCAGAAGCGACAAAAGAATCTTTTACCGAAGACGGTTGGTTGCGCACCGGCGATTTAGGGACAGTCGATGCCTATGGCAATATATTCTTAAGAGGACGTATTAAAACCATGATACTTTCCGCCAGCGGACAAAACATCTTCCCTGAAGAAATTGAATCGATACTCAACAACATGCCATTCGTCCACGAGAGTTTGGTTATCGAGCGCGACAAAAAACTTGTAGCACTCGTCAACCCAGACAGCGAACAACTCGAAGCTCTAGACTTGAACCATCCGGATATATTGAAGACGATCATGGACGAAAACTTGAAAAACTTGAATAGTCAAGTAGCATCATACGAGAAAGTCAATCAAATACAGTTATATCCTACCGAATTCATTCGGACTCCTACGCGGAAGATTAAACGCTACTTATATAACAATATAGCTTCCAATCAAAACTCCATATCGGTAAAGGAATAAAAGACAGAACATTTTAAATAGAGTTGTTTCAAATGACATAATAATTTTGCGAAAGTGTTCTGTTAAAAATGCTTTAATACCAAAAAATATTCATCAAAAAAAGAACAGCCTATCTAAAAAGGCTGTAAATTTGTACCGTTTTAATAAGCAAAATTAATTGTATTACAATTTTAAAAAGCAAAGAAAAATGAAAAAATTAGCATTCTTATTCGTTGTAGCTTTGGCTACTGTAGCACTTGCATCTTGTGGTAACAAAAAAGCTGACGCTGAAAAAGCAGCTTCTGACAGCCTAGCAGCTGATTCTGCTGCTCAAATGGCAACTCCTGATAGCGCTGCAACTGATTCTACAGCTGCAACTGATTCTACAGCTGCTGCTCCTGCTGCAACTCCTGCTGCTGCTCCTGCAAAATAAGCTAGCACGAATAGAAAAAGAAACGGAGACATACCTTTTGGTATGTCTCTTTTTTTTATCCCTATAACACACACTTGCTTTCGACTTCTTTCACATCTCCGTCGCAGCATGAAGTAATTTTAAATAACAAGTTCCACTCTAGACACAGAGTCCACACCTATTATTCCAAGAGTTGAAATCCATCGAAAAGGATACACGCAACTACAACAAATCAAACGAGGATTTTATTTTTACGATAATTTTCTCTAAATTCTTTAGGAGAGCAGTCTTTATTCTTCTTGAATATTCTATTAAAATTAGAAAGATTATTGAAGCCACATTCATAACAAATTTCAGCAACAGACATAGTAGAGTCTACCAATAAGCGAGAAGCAAACCCCAAACGTATATCGATAACATATTCCGAGAGATTTTTGCCGGTACGCAATTTGAAAAAACGACTGAAAGAGACAGGAGCCATTCCCACCAAATCGGCAAGTCCATTCAAACGCACCTCTTCTTTATAGTGCTGATTGATATATTCTTTCACCTTCTCCACCCGTCGACTATCAGAATGAATACTAATTTTGGCAAACGAAGAGCTTGAAAGGCTACGAGCTTCATCATTGAATAAAGACAGTTCGTACAAAATAGTCATAAATTTAAGAAAAGCCGAGAAACGCATTTTTTCGGTAGCTAGGTCGTCAAGTAGTGGATAGACCCTCATAATTGCTTTCATCGGAAAAGATAAACCAACCTGAGCTTTTTCGAGCATCACTCTGATAGAGTCAAACTGATTTTTGCCAAGAACGCTGTCGAATAAATCACTCGAAAATTGAATCGTAATCTCACGGATGTCATTCGAATGACATTCGTGTTGCTCCCACACATGTTCCAAATCCTTTCCGGTAATCAAAACGAGATCATAATCTCCGACAACTTCGGCACAATCACCTACTACACGACGCACCCCTGCGACATTGGCACAAAAGTTCAACTCAAATTCAGCATGGCTGTGAATAGGATAAGTAAATTCTGTTTTATGTCTATCGGCTATATAGAAGCAATCTTTATCCGACAGAGGAGTAATCTCACGAATAATACTTTCAAGGCTAGCAGCAGTTCCCATATTTATTAATTTAAGTCGAAATTAGGTTGAACAAAGATAATCGTTTATTCTGTAAAACCAAAATTTAGCCTACAAAATCCGTAATAATGACAAATTCCAAAAGAATATGAGATACAATAATATATCAAATATAAAAAATAAGAGGATGCGCCGTTAAGCGCTGTTAAGTTGGAACATAGTACGTTAAAAGAGAAAAAATAATCGGTAAGAGTGAGATAAATGATATTTTTTTGTTGTTATTTTAACGTCGAAATGTTAAACCTGAATAGACAATTAACGAATTAAATTGATATTAGAATTGTTATGAAACAGACTAAGAAAATCATTTTTGGATTAAGCATGGTTGCACTCATTGCAAATAGTGCAACTGCGATGACGGCAGAAAAAACATCAATGCCGGACAAAAACAAGACAACATTTAGTGAAACATTCAAACAGAACCCCCGTTCTGTAATTTCTGACGCAATAGCCCAACCTGTGGACTTAACTAAAGCATCAGAATTGGCCGTTCACGCAGTAGTTCATATACGTTCTACTCAAGCTTCAAAAGTAGTAACGGTTGAAGATGATCCTTTCGGAGGTTTTTTTGATGACTTCTTTGGCGGCAGAGGCGGTAGCGGTAAACGCCAAATGCGAACTCAACCCCAAATAGGTATCGGTTCGGGAGTTATTATTTCGCAAGACGGATATATCGTAACCAACAATCACGTTGTTGAAGGTGCTGACGAAATAGAAGTAACACTAAACGACAACCGCAGTTTCAAAGGACGTGTAATAGGAACAGACAAAAGTACTGACCTAGCATTAATCAAAATAGCAGGCAATGATTTTCCTACTCTACCTGTTGGAGACTCCGACGCATTAAAAGTAGGCGAATGGGTGATTGCTGTGGGCAACCCCTTTAATCTATCTTCGACCGTAACTGCCGGTATTGTAAGTGCCAAAGCCCGTACATTAGGCACATACGGTGTAAGCGGAGTTGAATCTTTCATTCAGACCGATGCTGCTATAAACCAAGGGAACAGTGGAGGTGCCCTCGTTAATGTAAGAGGCGAATTGGTTGGAATCAATGCCGTGCTCACCTCTCCAACAGGAACCAACATTGGCTATGGTTTTGCCATTCCTTCAAATATTTTGAAGAAAGTCATTACGGACTTAAAAGAATATGGTACAGTTCAGCGTGCAATGCTAGGTATAGAAGGAACATCGCTTCCTGATGCACAACAAAATGCAGAAGACGATGACGCGCTTAATAAATTGCAAACTAAGATGAAAGAACTAGGAGTGGTTGACGGAGTACTTATCTCCAAAATCACAGAAGGAGGCTCTGCTGAAAGTTCCGATTTGAAAGAAAACGATGTTATTATCGGTCTTAACGATACTCCTATCCACAAAATGGCCGATTTGCAAGGTGCACTTGCCAAGTTCCGTCCGGGACAAACAATAAAAGTAAAAGTAATGCGTGACAAGAAAGAAAAAGTAATCAGTGTACTGCTAAAGAACCAGCAAGGCAATACCAAACTAGTTAAAAACGAAGGATTAGATGTTCTTGGCGCTGCATTCCGTGAAATTCCCGAATCATTAAAGAAACAGTTAGGAATTTCTTATGGCATAGAAGTTACCGGAGTAACAAAAGGCAAGATGATGGACGCAGGAGTTCGCAAAGGTTTCATCATCATGAAAGTGAATGGTGAAGAAGTACGTTCTCTTAGCGAATTTGAAAACGCATTCAACTCTGCTACCAAATCACCCGAGCAAGTATTGTTTATGAGCGGTATGTTCCAAAGCGGCAAACGTTCCAATTATGCAGTCGATCTATCCGATGGTAATAACAACGGTACAAATAGTAATAACGACAGCAGTAAGGGAAACAGTAAAAACCGCAATCATCGTCGATAAGAACCTTTTTTTTAACGAAAGGTTTAATATAACCTAAATAGAGCATCTATACTAAACAATATGGGTGCTTTATTTGTTTTTATAACAAACGCTCAAAAGATTTTTTGTACTTTTGCGCGCTAAAAAAAAATAGATTCGTAGATGAGACAACTTAAAATTACTAAAAGTATTACGAACCGAGAGAGTGCTTCTCTTGACAAATATCTTCAGGAAATAGGACGTGAAGACCTAATTACTGTAGAAGAAGAGGTAGAACTCGCTCAACGTATCAGAAAAGGAGACCGTAGAGCGCTAGAGAAACTCACACGTGCCAACCTTCGATTTGTAGTTTCCGTAGCCAAACAGTACCAAAACCAAGGTTTAAGCCTACCCGATTTAATAAACGAAGGCAATCTAGGTTTGATCAAAGCTGCTGAGAAATTCGATGAGACGCGTGGTTTCAAGTTTATCAGTTATGCCGTATGGTGGATCCGCCAATCCATTTTACAGGCATTGGCTGAACAATCACGTATTGTACGCCTTCCGCTCAACCAAGTAGGTTCACTAAATAAGATCAGCAAAGCGCTATCAAAATTCGAGCAGGAAAACGAACGTCGTCCATCACCGGAAGAACTTGCAGGAGAGTTGGATATACCGGTTGACAAAGTATCGGACACATTAAAAGTATCGGGACGTCATATTTCGGTAGATGCTCCATTTGTCGAAGGCGAAGACAATAGTCTGCTAGACGTTTTGGTAAACGACGATTCACCTATGGCCGATAGGGAACTGGTAAACGAGTCGCTCTCCAAAGAAATAGATCGTGCCCTTTCTACATTGAGTGAAAGAGAAAAAGACATTATACAAATGTTTTTTGGAATAGGGCAACAAGAAATGACACTCGAAGAAATCGGTGACAAATTCGGTCTGACACGAGAACGCGTTCGCCAAATTAAAGAGAAAGCGATTAGACGGTTACGTACTAGTACCCGCTGCAAATTACTAAAGTCATACTTAGGATAAAAGTAGTTTTCAGGGAAAAAAGAAAAAGATTACTCAGGGTTTCAAAGATCAAGATAATACTTTCCTTTAAATTTAAACTATACTTTCTGCCACATTCTATCAGTATTTATCATGCTGTTACGTAATGGAAGCAGGAAGATGGGTGGGCTCATTTGCACTGCATTTTAGCCGGATACCGACGCACTATTATAGCTTGTCCATAATAGTGCGTCAGTATTTATCACCCCCTACCCTCTTCTTATTGTGGCTCGCCATCGAAAGTGGGATGAGTAACATCAGATTCCATTTTTAAATCAATAAAATAGAAAGTTGCAGTTCCTTGGAATAATTCTCCCCAAAAGGCAATTACAATAACAGCAAACTTCAATCGTCCTGCTTTAACAACAACAGCTCCTTTGCCACATTCCAAGACCATGAAATCATGTGCATTTCAACCTTTGCCACCTCCGTATGACACCATTACGCACTATCCCACAGTAGGTTAACGATGCACCGTATACAACGCCAGCGGAAAAAGGTCCAAAAATCGGCCCTATAGCATATTGTGGGACCCTTATTTTCAGCGGACCTCTGCTTAGATCCATTCTAAACGATAGCCTACAGATAGCTGAGAACCCATTTTACCAACAGCGACATTTTTTCAAGCTTCTCGCATACGACCTCGAATGTCATCGTTATAATCTTCGAAACTCGCACATGATACGACTTCTACTTTCTCCAAACGGACATATCGTATCGACAGCTCTCGATCATTCTCATAGGTAGGTCATTTAAAGTTAAGCTTCTAATTAAAATCTCCCCTTTTTATGTACGACTACACCCCCCTTGCCCGACAAAGGCCACATATGCCCCTAAAAATATTTACGTCCATACGTTTTCAAAAAAACTTAAGGACGTCATCGAAAAAAGGAACATACAACAATCGAGCTGAATAAAAGCACCTCTTCATGACCTTCTATTTCTTCAATTATCGGCGGCCAACATACTTTTGTTTTGTCCCTTAGCATCCTCCACTGGTGCAGAAACAAATTGGCTCACCAATCTCTATCCGAAAGTCATTTTTCAGGACGTTTTCAAAAGTGAATATTTACTGCGCACTAATACTATTTTATCCATGCAGAAGTAGCTCTTATTGACATCCACTATCGATACTATATTCTCAAAAAATGATAAGGACGAACATAAAAATTCATAAGGACGAAACTAAAAGTTTATACTTACAAACATTTATTTTCGTCCTTATGAATTTCTCGCTGTCTATCAACGATTTGCGCAAAAAAAAGTTTATATTCTACTCTTATCAGGCTTATATTCCAAGGTTGAAACAGCGGCGAAAATACTGTTCTACAAGCCACATAGGGCATGTTTGGATAAGAAAGTATCAGAATATATAAGAAGATCCACATTACAAACACCGTCCATAAACGAATGATTTACAACATATTGCTTATTATCGCATTGATGTATTAATAGGACATGCCAGTCATAAATTATCAAGCAATACAACGGTGTTTTATAAACTTTAAGAGGATGATTTGATGGCTTTTGGCGCGAATGCGCTTGTGAAACTCAAATAAATGTTATAAAAACAGCTATCATATTGGTAGCCGTTTTTTTTTATTTATCTTTGTCAATCTCACAAATAGAATAAATATGAAATATTGCAAAGTTATAACAATGGCGGCTCTGCTATTCATGATATGCTCCGCTTTTTCTTTCCCTTTTTTCAAGACACCTTCGCACAAAGTTTTTGGCTTCGGTGTTGCAGCCTCGTTTAAAGATACGGTGGTCTATTTCACAGAAATTCAAGAAATCGATAGTGCAATTGTCGACTCTAAAGGATTTTTGAAAAGTCGTCCTGCATATAGCGAGCAATTAAAGACTTTCATGAATGAAAACATGAAGCAAGAACATACAACTTGCATGATATACTTTGCCAAAGACAAAGAGAAATTACAAAAGACTGAAGCCAAACTTCGTAAAATATACAAAAAAGACAAGAGTGTATCCATTCAAAGCATTGCATTGTCTCAGTTTCATTTTATCAAGACAGCCAACACGAGCGATGAAAGTGTTACTGTAGAATAGAAACTCACTTTTCGCATTCACTAAACGTCCAAGAAATGAAACATATAGACATATTCAAATTAAAAATCGCCCGACTGTCTGTTCTGTTACTTTTCTTGGCTTCGCTTCTGACTTTCAGCGGTTGTTCAAACCACAGTGACGAGCCGGATATATCTCTCAAACGCACTGTTTTGGTCTATATGATGGCAGACAATAGCTTAAGTTCTCTTTCGGGAAGCGATATCGACGAGATGACGGAAGGAATAAAGAGTATTGATACCAATAAGAATAACCTATTAATATATATTGACACTTTCAACGACACTCCCAAATTAATAAAGTTAGACAATAAGAACGGAAAAGTAGTACAAACGGTATTAAAGAATTATCCGGAACAGACTTCTACTGACGAATCGGTCATGACCTCGGTGTTTTCAACGGCATTTTCGACATATCCGGCAGATAGTTATGGATTGGTATTATGGTCGCATGGACTCGGCTGGATACCTCAAACATCTTCCTACAAAGTAATATCGCGATATGCCGGCATAGATCAAAACGGAGGAAGCACTTATTATTATCTAAATATTCCTTCACTACAATCGGTGTTGGCTGCAACCAACTTACATTTCGATTATATTCTTTTTGACGAATGCTATATGGCATCTGTCGAGGCTTTGTACCAATTACGAAATTACGCCGATTACTTTATCGGCTCACCGACTGAAATACCTGGCCCCGGTGCTTATTATACAGATGTAGTACCCGCCATGTTTGCTACCCCATCATCGTCAACAACAACGCTCAACAATGCAAGCAAAATAGCCGATGCTTATTATAATTACTATAAAGACAAATATGATATAACAAAAGAAAACGACTTTTCGAATGACAATTGGATAGCAGGCGCTTCTGTATCCTTAATAAAAAGCAGTGCATTGGAAAATCTGGCAAGTGCAACAAAAAACATATTGCCCACATACATTAAAAATAAGACAACAATCGGCACCAATAATATTTTTTGCTACGACCCTTTGCGCGATAAGTACTTTTACGACCTAGAAAGTCTTATCAAACAGCTCACGGGTGGCAATTCAGAATATATTGCATGGAAAACGGCATTTGATAGCTGTGTGATAAAATATCAAACGACAGCCACCAACTATATGAGCTATCCCAATGGAACTTACAATTTTATATCGATGAATGGTTCTTGTGGTTTATCAAGCTATATACCTTCTTCTTCAGAAACAAGCATGGATTCCAATTTTCAAGCCACCCAGTGGTATACTGACGCAGGCTGGGACCAGACGGGTTGGTAAAAACATATAACTAAATAAAACTAATGAAGAGACTTTGTTTATTTTTCTTTGCCATTCTTCTATTTCAGATTTCGTTTGCTCAAAATCGAACTATAACGATAAAGCTGATTCATACTACCGATGTACACGGCAGCTATTTCCCTTATGATTTTTCAAAAAGGATGAACGCCAAAGGGAGTCTTACACGTGTTTCATCTTACATTAAAAGCCAACGGAAAATATACCACCAGAATGTATTGCTCTTTGACAATGGGGATATATTGCAAGGACAGCCATCCTCTTATTATTACAACTATATAGATACCAGTTCTGTTCATCTATGTGCAGCTATGATGAACGAGATAAAATACGATGTAGGCAATTTGGGCAACCATGATGTTGAGACAGGAACAAAAGTTTTTAATCGCTGGGCGAAACAATGCCATTTTCCCATTATCTGTGCCAATGCCATTAGCAATGCAACGGGAAAGCCCTACTTCGAACCATATCATATTTTCAATTGTAGTGGAGTCAAAGTTGCAGTGCTTGGTATGATAACCTCGGCAATTCCTTGTTGGCTATCCAAAGACGTCTATTCGGGACTCCACTTTGACGACATGGAAAGTACCGCGCGATATTGGATAAATATCATAAGAGAAAAAGAACATCCTGATATTGTCGTAGGCTTATTTCATTCGGGCATAGAAGCAGAAACACTTGAAGGAAAATATAGAGAAAATGCGTCACAAGAAGTTGCCGAACGCATTCCCGGATTTGATATTATCATGGCAGGACACGATCATCTAACCTATTGCAAATGGGTACGAAATATCGTTGGACAAAATGTACTTATCATCAATCCAGGCAAAAATGCGGTAAATGTTAGCGACGTAAGTATTAAAATTATAAAAAACAAGAACAACCGCACTTTAAGTAAGCAAATAAATGGTCAGATCGTCTCAATGGACAACATAGAACCGGACAAACAATTGATGGATAAGTTTGCTACACAATACAATACGCTCAACAACTTTGTTTCGCATAAACTGGGATTTTTGGACGAAGATATTTCAATACACCCAGCTTTTTACGGGCCAAGTGCATTCATCGATGCCATTCACTCCATACAACTGAACCTCACTGGAGCAGATATTTCATTTTCGGCTCCATTCAGTATGAATATCAAAATAAACAGAGGAGACTTATTGGTTGCCGACTTATTTAATCTATACAAATATGAGAACAAACTTTACGTTATAAAAATGACAGGGCTTGAGATAAAGAAATATTTGGAAGAATCTTATGATAAGTGGATCAACGAAATGCATCAACCTAGCGATCACTTATTCCAGCTTAAAGATTATAACGGACACATCTCTTTTAAAAATGAGCCATTCAATTTTGATTCGGCTGCCGGCATATATTATACTGTCAATGTAACAAAGCCCAAAGGAAAACGCATTAATATTGAGAAGATGGCCAACGGAGATCCCTTTTTCCCAAATAAGACATACCAGGTAGCACTCAATTCTTATCGAGGCAATGGCGGAGGAGGCCTATTGGTAGATGGCGCCGGCATACCGGCAAAAGAACTTGAAGATCGCATTATCTATCGTTCTGACAACGAAATGAGATATTACATCATGAAATATATCGAACAAAATGGCACAGGTGTCTTCCATTCTCTCAATCAATGGAAATTAATACCGGAAGAATGGACAGAGGCAGCTGCACAAAGAGATTCAGCCCTACTGTTTGATGAGAATTCAAAAGAACGGCATTAAATTTCAAGGAATTTATATATTTAGACTCCGCATCAAGACGAATAATAATACAAAAGAATCCGCGAATGTATTAAGAGAAACTCTAACATTCGCGGATTCTTTTGTGTTATATCTATAGCCTATTTATCAAAAAGGCAGATCATCTGTCGAACCATTATTGCCATCCTCGGCAAATGGTACAGAAGACGGAATAGCCGACGGAGCAGATCCAGGGATATCGTTGATAGCAGAAGAATCACCGGGAGCTACACGATCAACCTTCCAGGCACGAATACTATTAAACCAACGATCTTGCCACTGATGAGCATCGACATCAAACGAGACAGACAATTCTTCGCCCATCTGTATATTGAATTGACTGATTTTATCTTCACCAAATACATCAAAACACATTTTACGTGGGAATTGATCATGGTTCTCAATCACGTAAGATTGCACTTTCCACGGGTTATTCGTACTTTTAGCAACACCTTCCCGCGGAGGCAACACAGCAATAATTTTTCCTTGAAAGTCCATTATATTCTTTTTATATTTGGTGCGAATATACAATTTTTTTTTGAATCCTTATTAAAACTTTCCTTGTTTTCTTTCTCTTTTTCATTGTTCGTATCAATCTTTCTTTGTAATTTTGTACATTAAATATATGCTGCAAAAAAGCACGTTCAACTTTCACTCCAGAAAGGACACACTAACTCCTAAAGCGAGGAATAAGGTTGCAGCAAATAATAAAATAATAATTAAAACTAAGAATATATGAAATTTACCGTTTCCAGCATGAAACTCTTCAATCACCTGTCATCAATAAACAGAGTGATTAATTCAAAGAACACTTTGCCAATTTTGGATTGCTTTCTCTTCAAATTGCAAGAAGGGACTTTGACAATCACTGCTTCAGACAGTGAAACAACTCTCGTGACCTCTATCGAAGTAGATACGTCCGAAGAAGACGGTATTATAGCTGTGGGAGCAAAAACATTACTTGATGCTCTAAAAGAGATACCAGAGCAACCGATTACATTTGATATCAATCTAGGTAATTATGAAGTAATCGTACATTATCAAAACGGTAAATACAATCTCACCGGACAAGCTGCTGACGAATATCCACAATCTCCAGCTCTAGTAGGTAACATCACTCACCTTTCATTAGATGCAACAGTCCTTTCCGATGGAATGAGCCGTTCCGTTTTCGCTGTCGAAGAAGATGAGCTACACCCGATAATGAACGGTATATTCTTCGATATTACCGATCAAAAAATTACCATGGTTGCTTCAGATGGACATAAACTGGTTCGATACGGTATAAAAAACACTCATGGGGAAAGTATAACATCGTTCATACTTCCAAAGAAACCATGTGGATTATTGAAAAACATTTTAGCAAAAGGTAACAACGATGAAGTAAAATTCGACTTTGACAGCCATAATGTTATTATTACTGTAGGCAACTCCCGGATGATGTGCCGCCAGATTGAAGGACGCTATCCTAACTATGGAGCTGTAATCCCCGCAGACAATCCACGTAAAGTAATCGTTGACCGCCAATCTCTTTTGGGGGCCCTTCGCCGCGTATCTATCTTCTCGTTGATGTCAAGTTGCCTCATCAAACTGCACATCGAACAGAATAAAATAGAAGTTTCGGCTCAAGATATAAACTATTCACTTTCTGCCGCAGAATCTTTGGATTGCCAATATTCGGATCAACCTATAAGTATCGGATTTAAATCAACGTTTCTTATTGACATTATCAATAACATGCCGAGCGAATCAATAAGTATTGAACTGGCCGATCCGTCACGCGCAGGAGTCTTCCTTCCTGAAGAACAAGAAGAAAATTCAGATTTGTTGATGCTATTAATGCCAATGATGCTAAACGAATAAGTAAAAAGGCACATACAAATATTATTATGAAATTAGATCTAAAAAACCCGATCGTTTTCTTCGACTTGGAAACAACAGGCACTAGTATTATAAAAGATAAGATCATCGAAATTTGTTATCTCAAAGTCTATCCGAACGGTAACGAAGAGGCTAAAACTTATAGAGTAAAACCTATTGAAATAATAAATGGCGTAGAAGAAACAATGCACATTCCGGAAGAATCGACCGCTATTCATGGTATCCATGACGAAGACGTGGCCGACTGTCCAACTTTCAAGCAATTGGCTCAAACAATCCGGAAAGACATCGAAGGGTGCGATTTTGCCGGATTCAATTCCAACAGATTTGATGTGCCACTACTTGCCGAAGAGTTCTTGCGTGCAGATGTAGACGTTGATTTAAGCAAGCATAAGTTTATCGATGTACAAGTCATTTTCCATAAAATGGAACAACGTACACTCTCGGCTGCCTACAAATTCTATTGTCACAAAAATCTGGAAGATGCCCACAGCGCCGAAGGAGATACACGAGCTACTTATGAAGTTCTACAAGCACAATTAGACCTCTATCCGGATCTTAAAAACGATATTAACTATCTCTCCGAATACTCTAGCTTTACAAAGAATGTTGATTATGCAGGACGTATGATTTATGATGATCAAGAACGTGAAGTTTTCAATTTTGGCAAGTATAAAGGGCAATTGGTAGCAGAAGTCTTGCATAAAGATCCAGGATATTACGGTTGGATTATGAATAATGATTTTACCCTGAACACAAAAGCGATGCTGACCAAAATTCGTCTAAGGGAAAAATAAACGATTTATGTTAAAAGGGAAAAAGATAATATTAGGTATCACCGGAAGTATTGCTGCATATAAATCTTGCTTAATTATCCGCGAATTGATTAAAAGGGGAGCAGAAGTACAAGTCGTTATCACTCCGGCGGGCAAAGAATTCATTACCCCTATTACCCTATCTGCTCTGACAAGCAAACCGGTGATCAGTGAATTCTTTTCTCAACGTGACGGCACATGGCATAGCCATGTAGACTTGGGTCTCTGGGCCGACGTAATGCTCATTGCCCCTGCAACTGCTTCATCTATAGGAAAAATGGCAAACGGCATTGCTGACAATATGCTTATAACAAGTTATCTTTCAACAAAAGCTCCTGTCTTTATTGCACCGGCTATGGATCTTGATATGTATGCACACCCTTCTACCCAATGCAATATAGAGACTTTACGCCATCGCGGTAATTATATTATTGAACCACAAAAGGGCGAATTGGCCAGCCATTTGGTAGGCAAAGGCCGCATGGAAGAGCCAGAAGTCATTGTAAGGATACTTGACGATTTCTTTGAAAAAAAAGATCTTATAGATAAACATATACTTATCACAGCAGGTCCCACTTATGAGCAGATTGATCCTGTCCGCTTCATTGGCAACTATTCTTCAGGAAAAATGGGATATGCGCTTGCCGAAGAATGTGCTCGCCGAGGTGCAAAAGTAACTTTAATTTCGGGACCAACGGCACTACATACTACAAGAGACAACATTCAACGTATAAATATTGAAAATGCTTCTGAAATGTTTTCTGTAGCCCAACAAACTTTTCCATCGTGCGATGCAGCTATTCTTTCGGCAGCTGTAGCCGATTTTTCACCTATTGACATAGCCGATAAAAAGATCAAAAGAGAAGGAGAAAATTTAATTTTAAAATTAAAACCGACCACTGACATCGCCGCTGCCCTTGGAGAAGATAAAAACAAAAGATCACGACATCCTATTTTAATAGGCTTTGCCCTCGAAACAGACAATGAAATGATACATGCGAAAGATAAATTGAATAAAAAGAATTTCAATTTCATAGTTCTCAATTCATTGCAAGATAAAGGGGCGGGATTTCGGTGCGATACAAATAAGATAACGATAATAGACAAAGAGGGCAACACCAGTTACCCACTAAAATCAAAATCAGAAGTGGCGACTGACATTATTGATCGCCTTGTTCGTGAAATCAATAAACCTTAGCCTATGCTCCGTTCACTGTTTATCCAAAATTATGCCCTAATAGAAAAACTCGATATCCGATTTGAAAGCGGCTTTTCTGTCATAACAGGTGAAACAGGTGCCGGAAAATCCATCATGCTCGGTGCCATAGGCCTACTTATGGGGCAACGCGCAGACACCAAATCAATCAGACAAGGTGAAAAGCGTTGCATAGTAGAAGCACATTTCGATCTTTCCAACTATAACTTGCAGTCTTTCTTTGAAGAAAATGAACTGGACTATGAAGATGATTGCATTGTCCGCCGTGAAATATCGGCAAGCGGTAAGACAAGAGCATTTATTAACGACACTCCTGTACAACTGACGCAACTAAAAACTCTTGGTGAACAACTGATAGACATTCATTCTCAGCATCAAAATCTATTGCTCAATTCCGAAGGATTCCAACTCAACGTACTTGATATATTGGCGCATAACCAAAATCAACTGGACGCATACCGAGTTCTCTATAATGAATGGAAAAAGTCAGAAAAAGAACTTGAAGAACTAAAAAAATCCGTCGAAAAGAATAGAATTGATGAAGACTACATCCGTTTTCAATTAGAAGAATTGGAAAAGGCGAATCTCGTCGATGGAGAAGAAGAAGATCTGCAACAAGAATTTGATGTACTCACTCACGCTGAAGAAATAAAAGCAGCTTTTTTCGAAGTAAACAACAAATTTAATTCAGAAGAAAGCGGCATTCTTTATGCACTAAAAGAGAGTAAATCGGAACTAGAAAGCATCATCTCTTATCTTCCTTCTGCAGATAGTTTGTATGAAAGACTTCAAAGTTCATACATCGAGCTAAAAGATATAGCCGAAGAGATCAATAGAGAAGAAGAGAAAATAGAAGTAAATTCTGAACGACTTGATGAAGTAACCGAACGATTGAACTTAATTCACAGTCTACAACAAAAACATCAGGTAAAAACTGTTACCGAGCTACAACAACTTGCGCACCAATATAGCGAACAGCTTAATAATATTTCTTCATCAGACGAACAGATTGATGAACTAACAAAACGGGTATCAAAGCTGTTTGAAGAGCTTAAGACTAAAGCAGAAGTACTCACTCTAAGCAGAAATAAGGCAGCAAGAGAAGTGGAACGACAAATGAAAGAAAGACTAATGCCGCTTGGCATGCCCAACATACGCTTTAATGTAGAATTAGGCAAAAAAGAAACTCCTGGGATACAAGGGGAAGACACTGTTGCATATCTTTTCTCTGCCAACAAAAATGGGACCCTGAACAATATTTCATCTGTAGCGTCTGGAGGTGAAATAGCCCGTGTTATGCTTTCAGTCAAAGCTATGATAGCAGGAGCTGTAAAACTGCCAACAATCATCTTCGACGAAATCGATACCGGTGTTTCGGGCGAAATAGCCGATAAGATGGCAACCATTATGCAAGAAATGTCACAAGGCGGAAGACAGGTTATCAGCATTACACACTTACCTCAAATTGCATCGAGAGGATCTGTGCACTATAAAGTATACAAAGAAGATAACGACGATGCAACAAACAGCCATATCATACGCCTTACCGACCAACAACGTGTCGAAGAAATAGCACACATGCTAAGTGGAGCAACATTAACCGATGCGGCAATGAACAATGCAAGAACGTTATTGAAAAGCGGGGAAAAGAACAAATAAACAAAGAATAGAAATGATAGATAAAAATGAAATGATTTTCGGTGTCCGAGCCGTAATAGAAGCGATTGAAGCGGGCAAAGAAATAGATAAGATATTGGTAAAACGTGATCTACAAAGTGAACTTTCAAAGGAATTGTTCGAAGCATTGAAAGGTCGATTTATCGTTGTACAGCGAGTACCGGTAGAACGAATCAATCGTATAACCCAAAAGAATCATCAAGGAGTAGTCGCATTCATTTCGGCTGTCACATATCAGCACATTGATTCTATTGTTCCGACTCTTTTCGAAGAAGGTAAGAATCCTCTTGTTGTAATGCTTGACGGTATTACAGATGTCCGCAACTTTGGGGCGATTGCCCGAACCTGCGAATGCGCCGGCGTCGATGCCATTATTATTCCAGCCAAAGGCAGCGTTACTGTTAATGCCGATGCAGTGAAGACTTCGGCCGGAGCACTTCTTTCTCTGCCTGTCTGCAAAGAGACAAACCTTACCGAAACGGTGAAATATCTGAAACAATGCGGTTATCATATTGTTGCAGCAACCGAAAAAGGAGATCGTCTCTACTCGAAAGCTGATTATACGGTCCCGACATGTATTATTATGGGAGCTGAAGATACCGGAGTAGCTATAGAACGACAAGCACAATGCGATGAGCTGGTCAAAATACCCATGCTTGGCAAGATAGAATCACTTAATGTTTCAGTTGCATCAGGTATCCTGATTTATGAGGCAATCAAACAACGTAACGAATTATGACTACAAGAATAATGAAAACAAAACTATTTTTTATCTTTTTTCTGAGTATATTCACTATACAGACAATTAGTTCGGAAAATAATCCTAAATGGCTCGAAAAGGCAGAAAGAGCTGTCTTTTCTATTATCACTTATGATAATCAAGATAAGATTCTAAACAATGGAAACGGCTTCTTCATCAGCTCTGATGGTATTGCTCTTTCCGATTATACCACTTTCAAAGGTGCTAAACGGGCCGTTGTCGTTATGAGTGATGGAAAACAATACCCCGTAACCTTAATAATGGGTGCCAATGACTTGTACGACGTTATCAAATTTCGTGTAGGTATCGCCAAATCTGTCAATGCGTTATCATTGGCTAGTGCAGGCAGCGTCGGGAATGATGTTTACCTCATACCCTATTCTACGCAGAAGAGCCGCTCTGTAACATCAGGCAAAGTCAATGCAATCACAAAAGTTGAATCCAAATATAACTATTACACTCTATCATACAATTTGGACGACAAAATGGTAAGTTGCCCTATTGCCAATAGTGAAGGCGAAGTTATCGCTCTTGCACAAAAATCGACAAGCGACAAAACAATTAGCTATGGATTGGATGCCACCTTTGGTTCATCTCTATCGATTGGTATACTTGGTTCAAACGATGCGAACCTGAAAGCAATAGGCATCAAAAAAGATCTTCCCGATGAAGAAAGCCAAGCATTGGTCAGCCTATACATGTCTTCTTCTATTATGTCCAATGAAGAATATACTGAATTACTTAACGATTTCGTTTCAAAGTTTCCCAATAGTGCAGATGGATATCTTAAACGTGCCGAAAATGAAGTTAGAACCGATAAAGACGGTTCTTTGATAGCCGCTGCCGATAAGGACTTAGCTTCGGCCCTTAAAGTAGCTCAACACCGTGATGATGCGCTGTACAATACAGCAAAGTTGATCTTTCAGTACTTGCAAACAACACATCAGACTCCCTACAAAGAGTGGACGCTCGATAAAGCGATAAGCGATATCCGCGAAGCGATATCAATCAACCCGCTACCGATTTACACACAGACAGAAGGCGATCTTCTTTTTGCACAGAAGAACTACAATGACGCCTTGATTTCTTTTCAAAAAGTAAACAAGAGCAACATTGCTTCTGCAGCATCCTACTATAGCACAGTTCTAACAATGCAAATGCTGAAATCCGATCAGAAAGAAATAGTTGCAATGATGGACAGTTGCATCAATCTATGCCCTAAGCCCATCACTCGTGATGCTGCGGCATACGTATTCGCTCGGGGACAAATATATATGGATGCAGGCATGTTCCGCCAGGCTCTTTTAGACTACAACACCTACTATGATGCAGTAAACGGCAATGTAAACGATCTATTCTACTATTATCGCGAACAAGCAGCCAACAAAGCAAAACAGTATCAACAGGCATTAGATGACATTCAAGCAGCAATCGATCATAACCCAAAAGAGATGCTCTATAGAGTTGAACAAGGAGCTATGAATCTACGCGTAGGCAGAGTGGATACAGCAGTCAAACAACTTCAAGACGCCATTAAGATAGATTCGAAATATGCCGAAGTTTATCGTATTCTTGGGCTATGCCAAATAGAGCAGAAGAAAAAAGAAGAAGCATGTGCCAACTTTGCTAAAGCCAAAGAACTAGGTGATGAAAACGCACAAGCAATGATTGACAAGTATTGCAAGTAAAACATTATAAATAAAACTTATAGAGCTAATAATATCTATAGATAACTAAAAAATCAACAAAATGAAAAAAGTAATTTGCAGTGAAAAGGCTCCAGGCGCTATCGGCCCCTATAGTCAAGCTATCGAAGCCAATGGTTTCGTATTTGTTTCGGGACAACTACCTATTAATGCTGCTACAGGTGAAATGGCCGAAGGCATAACCGCACAAGCAACTCAATCACTCGATAATGTAAAACATGTGCTTGAAGCAGCAGGTCTTACAATGGACAATATCGTAAAGACAACCGTTTATCTTGCCGACATGTCACTCTTTGGCGATATGAATACCGTTTATGCCAAATACTTCAATGGCAGCTACCCTGCCCGTTCGGCATATGCAGTAAAAGAATTACCTAAAAATGCATTAGTGGAGATCGAGTGCTTCGCGGCTCGTTAACAAATCAGAAACAATATAACTACTGCCTCCCACGTAGATAAAATCTTCGGGGAGGCTTTCTTTTTGTGCCGCCTCCACTGCAGATAAAACATCAATATAAGAAGTTCCTTTCAGCCCTGCCAATTCTGCTTCACTTTTCAATTCGTCTACAGGAATAGCACGGCTCACATTGGCCTGAGTAAAATAATAGACAGCATCGCGAGGCAACATTTTCAGCACAGTATGGATATCCTTATCGTTGACCATACCGAAAACGATACGAAGCGTACGGTATTGTTGCAACTTTAGTTGCTGAACAATATACGTGATACCACCAACGTTATGCCCCGTATCGCATATCATCGTCGGGGAACTCTGCAAACGTTGCCACCGACCTTCGAGTCCTGTCAACTCGCAAACATTGGAAAATCCGCTACGCAAAGCCTCATCAGTGATGTGATAACCTTTTTCTTTCAGCACTTCGATAGCCGTCAGTACGGTATTGGTATTTTTAACTTGATACAATCCACCAAGTTTACCATATAATAAGCCGTATTTCAAGGTATCGTAACACAGACCGTCGACGTTCATTCGCGCATCTGTCAATTGTTTGTTCTCTTCGGCAAAATAAATAGGCGCTCCCAACTCATGAGCACGAGCGACGAACACGGGCTTTGTTTCCGGTACCGTTTCACCAATGACTACAGGTATCCCGGTTTTAATGATACCGGCTTTTTCGAAAGCAATAGCAGCCAACGTATTGCCAAGGAACTGAGTATGATCATAACTAATATTAGTAATAATAGAAATATCAGGGATAATGATATTGGTACAATCCAATCGCCCGCCAAGCCCTACTTCAATCACTGCAACGTCAACCTTCTGTTCGGCAAAATATTTAAACGCCAAAGCGGTAGTCAACTCAAAAAAAGATGGTTGGAGCGGTTCAAAAAAGTCTCTCTCGGCTGCGACAAAATTCACTACATATTCTTCGGATATCGGCTTACCATCAATACGGATTCTTTCACGAAAATCGCGCAAATGTGGTGAGGTATAAAGTCCTACTTTATAACCTGCGGATTGTAGAATAGCAGCAAGAGTATGCGAACAAGATCCTTTCCCATTAGTTCCAGCTACATGAATAGTAGGAAAATGCTTGTGAGGATGCCCAAAATGTTCATCAAGAATATGGGTATTCTCCAAGCCTTCCTTATAAGCCGGGCTTCCCACTTTCTGAAACATCGGAACACAAGTATAGAGATAATTTAAAGTTTCGCTATAATTCATATTAATATCTATCCCTTTACTATTTACTTCTTTCAAAGAAAAATAAATAGCACTTATCTTTTTATATCTTCTGGCTATAATCTCTTTCTCCAAAAATTTTTGTACCTATACGTACCAATGTACTACCGCAATCAAGAGCAATCTGATAATCATGAGTCATCCCCATTGACATCTCCTTAAAATGCGGATCGGTATCAAAATAGTCGGTTTTCAATTCATCGAAGAAGCTTTTTAATGAACGGAACTCAGAAGCTACCTGAACACTGTCATCCGTGTTTGTCGCCATACCCATCACACCCGATAAATGAATATGGTGCAACGAACGCCAGTCTCCGACACGAAGCATTTCTCTACACTCCTCAAAAGAAAAGCCGAACTTTGTTTCTTCCCGAGCAATATGAAGTTGCAACAAACAATTTATAGTACGCCCTGCCTTAGCTGCATGTTTATCAATCTCGGTAAGCAGTTTATATGAATCTATAGCATGAATCAACGAGACAAATGGAACAATATATTTTATTTTATTCGTCTGCAAGTGACCGAGAAAATGCCATTCAATATCTTTGGGTAAGCGTTCATACTTACCCACCATTTCTTGTACATGATTCTCACCGAACAGACGCTGTCCCGCATCGTAAGCCTCCATAATAGACTCATCGGGATGGTATTTCGAAACAGCGACCAAGCGAGAACCAGAAGGAAGTTCTTGCGTAATATGCTTTATCTGAGCCGCAATATTCGAAATCATCATTTAACCCTCCTTGTTGCCTGCAAAAGGATAAACGTCCATAATAGCCGTTTCGGCAACATTTGCTATTTCATAATCAGCCATTGTGCCTTTCATTCCTTCATCCAGTTTTTTCACTGCATCGCGTAAATCAGCAGCTTGAACCAATACATTAGAAGCTGATTTCTTTTCCATGCCGCTCTTCTCGTCTAGTGTGATGAAATAAAGCTTCACCTTAAACCATTTATCAGCTGTATCATCATCACAAGTGAAAAGTTCCGTATAGTTGGCACGCTTAATATCCGACACCGTAAATTCGCCGGTAATAAACGGTTTCATTTCTTCAATAATACGAGCTTCAGCTTCAGTAAAACTAAGAGCATCTACCAAATAAGGTTCAGTAACCTTCTTATTTTTACCATCTTCCATTACTTTCTCATAACGGATCTTGCATTCAAACCAATTGTGCATCATATCTTTGTCATTTTATATTTTTCAAATTCATGCAAAGGTAATCAAAGCGGAGGAATAAAAGAAAAAGAAGCCAAAATATATTTTGCTCTCCCTATTCTACCAAACAATAGGTGTTTCACCGTGCTGAATTAGATATTCGTTGGTAGTACTGAAATGTTTGTTTCCAAAGAATCCATTATACGCAGATAAGGGAGAAGGATGAGCAGAACTTAGTACCAAATGCTTGTTACGATCGATGAACTCCCCCTTGCGTTGGGCATAAGCTCCCCAAAGCAGAAAAACCAAATGCTCACGTTCTTCGGCAAGAGAGCGGATCACAGCATCCGTAAATGTTTCCCAACCATGCTTTGCATGAGAAGCTGCTTGATGCGCACGAACCGTAAGAGTAGAATTCAGAAGCAACACGCCTTGTTGTGCCCATCGAGTAAGATTTCCCGACGACGGTACTTCTGTTCCAATATCTGATTTTATTTCTTTAAAGATATTCTGCAAAGAAGGAGGAAAGGGTACGCCATCATTCACGGAGAAACAAAGGCCATGAGCCTGACCCGGTCCATGGTATGGATCCTGACCTATAATAACAACTTTAACTTTATCAAATGGACAAAGATCAAAAGCATTAAAAATAAATGGCCCTGGCGGATACACAATGCCATGATGATACTCATTACGTACAAAATCTGTAAGGTGAGTAAAATAATCTTTATCAAACTCCCCCTTCAGATGCTCCCTCCAACTTGATTCAATTTTTACATCCATAGTTATTATATTAACTCTATATTACAAGCCAAACACTCTTTGCGCATATCTTCAGGCCATATACTCGCCTGGATTTCTCCTATATGTGCTTTTCGCAAATAGAACATGCAAAGACGAGATTGGCCAATACCGCCACCGATAGACAATGGAAGCTCTCCTGCCATCAGTTTTTGATGAAAATAATAGTTCAATCGTTCTTCTTCGCCCTCTTCTTTCAGTTGACTAAGCAATGTCTCTTGATTGACGCGAATTCCCATTGAAGAAATTTCAAAAGCCCGTTGCAACACTTCATTCCATAACAACAAATCGCCATTCAATCCTGGTAAATCATTCAGCCCTTCCGTTGTATAATCATCATAGTCCGGAGCACGCCCGTCATGTTTTTTTCCATCTCCTAGTTTGCAACCGATACCAACGATAAAGACGGCTCCATATTTCTCACAAATAGCATCTTCACGTTCTTTTGGAGTCTTCTCCGGATACAGGCAGCGCAATTCTTCGGCATGAATAAAATGAATTTTTTGCGGCAAGCAAGGTTTTATCTCAGGATAACTTTCGTATACCAGATACTCAGTTCTGACCATTGCTGCGTATATACGATTTACAATTTCCTTCAGAAAATCAATATTACGCTCTTCAGCACAAATAGATCGTTCCCAATCCCATTGATCTACATAAAGCGAATGCAAATTATCAAGTTCTTCGTCGGCACGAATAGCGTTCATATCGGTATATAGTCCATAGCCCGATTCTATATGGTATTTAGCCAAAGCCAAACGTTTCCATTTAGCAAGCGAATGCACCACTTCGGCCTTTGCATCACCCATATCTTTTATTGGAAAAGACACTGCCCGTTCTACCCCATTCAAGTCGTCATTAATACCTGTGCCTTTCAACACAAATAGCGGAGCAGTCACTCGACGCAAACGCAACTCGGCAGACAGATTCTCTTGAAAGAACTCTTTTATAAGCTTTATACCTTGTTCCGTCTGCTGAAGATTAAGCAAAGACTTATAATCCTTCGGTTTTATAATTGCACTCATATTCATTAAAAATATCAGCAAAAATAAACAATTAATTAAAGCAAGACAGATAATATCTTAATTTTATTGCATTTTAATCAAATGGTAAGCATACAGCCTCCTGAGTTTTGTGGAACATACTGATGATTCTCGGTTCATATCTGACAGATTTCACCTCTTTATACCGAGAAAAGTGTCGTTCCACATATGTGATTCGATCAACTCACATATGTGAGTCGATCGTTCCATATATGTGAGTTGATCGAATCACATATGTGGAACGACAAAATATTAATGAGCCGACAGAAATGCCTTAAATACAACAATCCTAATTCAATAAGATGTGTACAAAACACCTTCTGCCAGAGAGGAAAGGACGAAGCATTTCCATGCACGAGCAGTGAATAAAAGAGTAATTACCTCTATAGAAACAGGTATGTTTGCGCCAATGCCGTACTGGACTTATTCGGCTTTTTTATGAATTAATTTTCTGGAATATTTCGGCTACCGTGTAACGATTCTTTTGCTTGTATCAAATCCATTCTTGCATCACTTACCATAAAGCAAAATCAATACCATTGTATATTGCTTTGTGTTTGGCTACGCTGATCCCACTTTAAGTCTTGCAGAATACTTGCCGATGCCCGAATAGTAAAACTATAATACTTATAAGTGCCAAATGGAGAAAGGTTACAAGTCATAGTAAAGCAATGCAAATCACGGGTAATGCCTACTGCAGTCTGTGTTATCTTCTTGCTTTGAAAATCATAACCACCGGAGAAATTGAATGCCCATTTATTGGAAAGCTTCAAATTTCCCGACATATTCACATTATGAGTAAACTTATAGGGATAGCGCATAGTGTGCTTATTAATAGGGGCAGAAGTATTTTCCGTTATATTATACGAATAATTTAGTGAAATAGACCACGGCATATTGAAAGTTTCATAACCATCGGCATCTAGTTTAGCCTTTTCTTTTGTAGGCTCATTTTTCTTTTGCCTCATGGCCGGGTCTTGATTCTTGTTTAAAGGGTCACTATCCGAGTTCTCATCGTCTGGATTCTCTTTCTTTTTCTTATCCTTATCCTTTTCTTTCTTCTTGAAAGTATCATTATTAATAGTATAGCTAAAGGATGAGCCATAGCCTTGAAAACGCCCAAACCGTCCGTAAGACCATTCTGTACGATTGCCAACATAAACATTACCTTTCGAATCAAATTGGTAAGCATAAGTAGCAAATGAAGCATTCACATTAATCGCATAATTTTTAAACCACTTCAATCTTAATCTCATGCTCAAATCACTCCATGGCCTAGTATCGGCAGCCATATTATAAGAAAGGCTGGCACCTAATTCATCAATAATACTTACTTTCTTGACCGAGTCATTTTTGGTTTTGTATTTTGCTTCGATATTATTAGACACATCAAAACTGACAAGTCCTTGTTTACCACGACTTGGTACACCAAAAGGCTGCTCCGAATAGGGAGAATAATATTGTTCATTACCAGATTTATCAATATACTTTTTCCAATATCCATAGCGAGGGGCTCCAAAATCAGGAGCACCGCTAATACTGACAGTAGGCGTGAATACGTGTCGAATCTGTATTTCCTTACTCGGCATAAACAGCGGTTTATACATACCATAGAGTTTTGTACTCACGCCCAAACTGGCGCTATAATTATAGACTCGATGAAAACCGTAAATGGTATCACCGGGATTAATCATCAGACTTCCTGTTGTCGGATTGTATTCCTTCATTATCTTTCGCGTGTACCAACGTTCAGTATAATTTACAGATGGTGTAATATTAAAATATTTGAACAAGGTAAAAGTAGCACTGATAGGAATATTGTGCTGCATTCCATTTATCCAGTCACGAGTCAGACTGCTACTGAATATTTTATTATCTTTTGTTTTGATACTATTTGTCAGACGTCCGGTGTAACCCAATGATATTTTCTCATACCATTTTTCATTTCCTATCGCCTTCTTCCTTTTGAAAGGATAAATATGACTCATCGCTATGTTTAGATCGGGCATTGTGATTGCAATAGAAGAATCGGCAAGTGTCTGAGCAATATTAAAAGTACTCGATAAAGTCAGGTTTTGATCGGGGAAACTTCGCGAATAACTAACACTTGACGTTTTAGTATTCTGCGTCATAGCTCGCGCATCATATAAGTTGTTCACATTCGTCCGTTCATAACTACTCGTTGCAAAATTAACGCTCGCCGAAAAAGTGCTATTAGGATTAGCCTTTGCATCCTGTCGGTGGTTCCATATTATTTTAAAGTCTTTTGCCACAGCGTAATCCAGACCCTTATCACCAGTTTTGGTCACCTGATAAGCAGCCTGAAAAGATCCCGAATAACGATACCTCTTATTATAATTAGTCAAAGCATTCAAAGCCCAAGACCCCTTTGTATAAATATCGGCCGTCAACTTTAAGTCCATATAATCATTGATTGCAAAGTAGTAGCCGCCATTTGTCAAACCGAATCCACGACTCGAATCGTCCATATAAGTTGGCATAAGAATGCCTGAAGAATACTTACTAGTAAAAGGAAAGAAAAAGAACGGTACTGCAATAGGTAACGGCACGTCTTGAACAACGAGATAGGCAGGGCCCGTAATCACATTCTTTTTGGGACGAACTTTTGCACGCGTCATTTGAAAATAGAAGTCAGGGTGTTCGTGATCGGTACACGTTGTATATTTACCGCCACTCATAAAAAGCTCATCATCAGCTCCCTTTTTGGCATTATTCCCCACTACATAACCTTCGCCTTGTTGAGTAACGACATCGCTGATTATACCCTTTTTACTTTTAAAATTATATCGAATTGTTTTCGATTCATATGAAGTATCTCCATCCTTAAACACAGGTTTACCAATTATTTTACCAACTGAATCCGTTTCGCCCCGAGCAAAAGCAGTACTGCTATCTAGACTCATAGTGATCAACTGTGCATCAAGTTCTTTTTTTTGAGAACTGACTTTACCATTACCGTAGAGATGGGCATGTCCGTCGTGAGTAAAAACAATAGAATCGTCAGCCGAATATTGCACTGGAGCATTAAACGAAGTGTTCTTTTTCTTGCCTGCAGTATCTTGAGCCAAAGAATCAGTCTTCAACGTATCAACCTTCACAGCATCAGCCTTCATAGTAGTTGGCGAAGCAGTCTTCCGTTTGGGGCGCTGCGATTCAGCCAACGCCGGCAACAAAATGGCTGCCGCTATTAGTGCTGCTAATATCTTATTCCAATTAAATGACGACATTCAATATGCGTTTACTAAAATAACTGACAAAATTACTCAAACTTCAGCAAATAATGGCTTTTTAGACGTACTTTATTAATCTTTTAGTTTTCTAAAGGAAGCATTTACACCAATTATCGAACCTTTGTAAGCCAATCTCTCCATACTTCGATAGACTTTTACGTGCCTTCTCTACTGTCTTTTCCTGCCCTAATTTAGTTTTTGAAAAAAATTTATCGGCAAAGCAAATTATTTGCTCTTCTACACTTACAGGCAACATCTGTTTATGTGGCACAGGCAATTGCTGGCGTTCTATATCTTCAAGAGATAACCCAGCTCCGGTATGCCTTTCGCAAACAAATGCATGCAGAGGGAATCCCTCTTTACGCATTAATTCCGCCCCCAGGTACCCATGCCGAATATATGGTTCTACACCAAAACAATAAATAGAAGGAGCATCTGTCAGAAAAATGCCTATATCATGAACCATTGCGGCTTCGTTTATGAACTCTCTATTGGCTTCCAGCTCAGGATGATGATCGACTATCCACAGTGCTTTATCTCTCACCTCGCTGCTATGAATTACTAATATCTGCTTCAACCTATTATCATCAGGATAATATTTATTTATCATTGAAAAAGGATCCATCACTATTCTAATTATATATACTTCACATTAAGTCACTTCAATTGCTGACAAAGTTACTATTGAAAAATGAAATGACAAACTACAAAAGACATTTTATTAGCTCGACCAGCACAATCGATGCAATTAGACCAATTAGTTAGCATTTTATTCGATTTATCCTAAAATTATTATTACTTTTGCGCTTCAACAAGTATATAAAACTGTTTAAATGAATGTATTAGAACTTAGTGAGCAAGAGATTATCCGCCGCAATAGTTTGGATGAGCTCCGCCAAATGGGAATCAACCCATATCCTGCAGAAGAATATGTAACAAATGCTTTTTCGACAGACATTATTGCCGAATATAAAGATACAGCCGAAGATGAACCTAAACGCCAAGTATCTATAGCCGGACGAATAATGAGCCGCCGCATTATGGGAAAAGCGTCATTTATAGAATTAAAAGACTCTAGAGGTCGCATCCAGGTGTATGTTACTCGAGATGATATCTCAACAGAAGAAAACAAAGACATGTACAATGTCGTATTCAAACGTTTGTTGGATATAGGCGACATCGTCGGTATTGAAGGCTTTGTTTTTAGAACTCAAATGGGCGAAATAACAATCCATGCCAAAAAGTTGACTGTTCTTTCAAAGAGTTTGCGCCCGCTGCCTATCGTCAAGATGAAAGACGGAAACGTTTACGATTCATTCGACGATCCAGAGCTACGTTATCGTCAACGTTATGTAGATTTGATCGTAAACGAAGACGTAAAAGACACCTTTCTAAAACGCAGCAAGATACTTGAAACGTTGCGCAATATTCTTAACGAAGCAGGTTACACAGAAGTTGAAACTCCTATTCTGCAATCTATTCCCGGTGGTGCCAGTGCCCGTCCATTCACCACACACCATAACTCGCTCAATATTGATCTTTACCTACGTATTGCCACGGAGCTTTATTTGAAGAGACTCATTGTAGGCGGTTTCGAAGGAGTTTATGAGATAGGGAAGAATTTCCGTAATGAAGGAATGGATAGAACCCACAATCCTGAATTCACCTGTATGGAACTTTACGTTCAATACAAAGACTATAATTGGATGATGTCATTCACAGAAAAAATGCTCGAAACGATTTGTATAGCTGTCAATGGAACGTGCGAAAGTATTATAGATGGCAAGACAATCAGTTTTAAAGCCCCCTACCGCCGTTTGCCTATTCTTGATGCGATCAACGAAAAAACAGGTTACGATCTTCACGGCATGAACGAAGAGCAAATTCGTGAAGTCTGCAAAAAACTAAATATGGAGATTGATGATACGATGGGCAAAGGAAAACTCATTGATGAGATCTTTGGAGAATTTTGTGAAGGGACCTTTATACAGCCCACATTTATTACAGACTATCCGGTAGAAATGTCTCCATTAACAAAAATGCATCGAAATAAACCGGGGCTAACCGAGCGCTTTGAATTAATGGTTAATGGTAAAGAGTTAGCAAATGCATATTCTGAGCTCAACGATCCTATTGATCAGGAAGAACGATTCAAAGAGCAAATGCGTCTCGCCGATAAGGGTGATGATGAAGCGATGGTCATTGATCAAGACTTTTTAAGAGCTCTACAATATGGTATGCCTCCGACAAGCGGTATTGGCATAGGTATAGACCGACTTGTTATGCTTATGACAGGTAAAAGCGCTATCCAGGAAGTACTGCTATTTCCACAAATGCGCCCTGAAAAGGAAACTAAAAAAGATGGCGTTGATAAATTCACGGCTCTAGGCATCAGTGCCGATTGGGTACCGGTGTTTTATAAAGCAGGTTATAATCTAATTGAAGACATGAAAGGAGTCAATCCTCAAAAACTTCAAATGGATATTTGCGGCATCAATAAAAAATACAAACTAGAACTTACCAACCCCACAGTAGCAGAGGTTGGAGAATGGTTAGAGAAGCTATGCTAATTAGAAGAAGTAAAATAGCTGTTTTAGGAGGAGGAAGCTGGGCTACCGCCATAGCAAAAATATTTTTATCGAAAGAGAAGTCCATCAATTGGTATATGCGCCGAGACGATCGTATTGCCGACTTCATCCGCTTAGGTCATAATCCGGCCTATCTAACAGATGTTACGTTCGACACAAGTCGCATTCGCTTTAGTTCGGATATCAATAAAATTGTAGACGAATCGGATACACTAATATTAGTAACTCCCTCACCTTATGTCAAATCTCATCTCGAAAAATTGACAAAGGATATCAGCGGCAAGACTATCTTGAGCGCTATTAAAGGAATCGTTCCAGATGAAAATCTTTCCATCTCAGAGTATTTCATGAAAAGATATCATATTCCTTCAGAAAATATTCTGGTTGTAAGCGGACCTAGCCATGCAGAAGAAATAGCTTTGGAGCGATTGTCATATCTAACAATAGCTTGTTCTAACAAAAAGAAGGCAGAGTTGTTTGCAGAAAAGATGGCAAACAATTATATTCGTACATCAGTAAGTGAAGATATTTTGGGTATAGAATACGGTGCTGTTCTAAAAAATGTGTATGCCATTGCTGCGGGCATCTGTTATGGGCAGAAATACGGAGACAACTTTCACGCCGTTCTTATATCCAATGCTATCCGCGAAATGGATCGATTTCTAAAAGCTATTGATCCGATGCCGCGCAATATTGATTCATCCGTCTATTTGGGAGACCTACTCGTAACTAGTTATTCCAACTTCAGCCGCAATCGGGTATTCGGCACGATGATAGGTAAAGGTTATTCGGTAAAAAGTGCGCAAATAGAAATGGAAATGGTAGCCGAAGGTTATTATGGAACAAAATGCATTAAAGAGATAAACGAGCATTTCCATATTGACATGCCTATTTTAGATACTGTATACAATATTCTATACGACAAGAAAAATAGCGCTACCGAAATTATTAAGTTAACAAATAGATTCAACTAAAATACACTTAAAAAGTAAGAGATATGGTTAGTTTAAACATTGAAAAGACATTCGGTTTTATTTCAAAAGAAAACGTAAACAGCTATGCAGAAGTTGCCATGGCAGCCCGCAAAACGTTGGAAGACGGTACCGGAAAAGGAAATGATTTTTTAGGATGGCTACATCTGCCTTCTTCTATCACTAAAGCACAGCTTGACGATATCAATGCCACGGCAAAAGTTCTCAAAGAAAATTGCGAAGTAGTTGTCGTTGCAGGTATCGGCGGAAGCTATTTAGGAGCCCGTGCCGCTATTGAAGCACTCTCTAATTATTTCAGTTGGTTACAAGAAAAGAAAAAAGCTCCGGTTATTCTTTATGCCGGTAATAATCTAGGAGAAGATTACCTCTGCGAATTGACTTCTTTTCTGAAAGATAAAAAATTCGGCGTTATAAATATATCCAAGTCAGGTACAACAACAGAGACAGCACTCGCTTTCCGGTTGTTGAAAAAGCAATGTGAAGATCAACGTGGTAAGGAAATGGCCCGCAAAGTCATTGTTGCTATTACCGACGCTAAAAAAGGCGCCGCACGTACTACTGCCGATAAGGAAGGCTATAAATCTTACATCATTCCAGATAACGTGGGAGGCCGTTTTTCTGTTCTCACTCCTGTAGGACTACTTCCAATTGCTGTTGCAGGATTTGACATTGAAAAACTGGTAGCAGGTGCTACGGCAATGGAGAAGGCTTGTGGTGTTAATGTACCATTCGAAAAAAACATTGCAGCCATCTATGCAGCCACCCGTAATGAATTATATAAAAGAGGCAAAAAAATTGAAATTCTTGCCAACTTTAATCCCAAACTGCATTTCGTCGGCGAATGGTGGAAACAGCTTTATGGTGAATCGGAAGGTAAAGACAATAAAGGCATATTCCCTGCATCAGTCGATCTTACTACAGATCTTCATTCCATGGGTCAATGGATTCAAGACGGTGAACGTAGTATATTTGAGACCGTTATCTCTGTAGAAAATTCAGATAATGAACTAAGAGTTCCTTCTGATAGCGAAAATCTGGATGGATTAAACTTTCTGGCAGGCAAACGCGTTGATGAAGTAAATAAGATGGCCGAACTTGGCACCCAATTGGCACATGTAGACGGAGGTGTTCCAAATATCCGCTTATCCATCTCTAAACTCGAAGAAGAGACTATTGGAGAACTCATTTACTTCTTTGAAGTAGGTTGCGGTATCAGTGGCTATATTCTCGAAGTAAACCCATTCAACCAACCAGGTGTTGAAGCATACAAAAAGAATATGTTTGCGCTACTCAATAAACCCGGTTACGAAAGCGAATCAAAAGCCATTCAAGAAAGACTGAAAAAGTAAACGTTCTATTCGATTAGGACAAAATGATTATAGACCCCACATCGCACTATCCTGAAACAGATATTAGGAAGTGGATGTGGAGTTCATTTTATTAGTATAAAACAAATAATATGTTCGAAACACACATCAAGAAATATCTGACCTCCCATTCTTATTCAAATCTTTCACCCAAAGCCGTTTTATTTGACATGGACGGCGTCCTGTTCAATTCAATGCCATACCATGCCAAAGCATGGTGCTCGGCTCTTCATAAAAACGGACTGCAATTTGAAGAAAAAGAAGCTTACCTGAACGAGGGGCGAACTGGCGCATCCACCATCAACATTATAGCACAAAGACAATATGGTAGAGATTTCTCGGATAAAGAAATCAAAAAGATATATCAAGACAAATGTGATGTTTTCAACACTTTCCCACTAGCCAAACCTTTTGATGGAGGCTTGGATTTAGTGCACCAAGTCAAGCAATCGGGACTCACACCAATGATTGTCACAGGTTCAGGGCAAAAATCTCTTTTAGGACGATTGGAAGAAAACTATCCGGGGCTCTTCAAACAAGAACTTATGGTAACAGCCTTTGATGTAAAAATAGGTAAGCCTCATCCGGAACCTTATCTAATGGGACTGAGAAAAGGAGATTTGAAACCGGAAGAAGCCATTGTTGTTGAAAACGCCCCACTCGGCATACAATCAAGTGTCGCAGCAGGAATATTCACCATCGCACTAAATACGGGTGAGCTAGAAGACAACGTTTTATGGGAAGCAGGTGCAAACATCCTTTTCCCTTCTATGAGAGCTTTTTGTGACAGTTGGGAAGAACTTCTCACCACTTTTCTCTCAACAACAAATAGAGTCGTAGAATAAGCGGGAAGCAGATAGGCTGTAATTAGATTTATAAAATAAGTCTGGCTTTTTTTGCTATTACTCACGGTTTACAGTACTTTTGCCTACTATAATAAGTTGAAATGATAGTTTGTATTGCAGAAAAACCGTCGGTAGCTCGAGACATTGCTGATATTCTTGGCGCCAGAGAGCGGAAAGATGGGTATTTGGAAGGAAATGGATATCAGGTTACATGGACCCTAGGGCATCTCTGTACACTGAAAGAGCCTCATGAATATTCTCCTTTATGGAAGTCGTGGAGTTTAGGCAGTTTACCTATGATACCACAGCGATTCGGTATCAAACTTATATCGGATAAGGGTATCGAAAAGCAATTTCACGTCATCGAAAAACTATTTCAACAAGCAGACGAAATCATCAACTGTGGTGATGCCGGCCAAGAAGGAGAACTTATTCAACGCTGGGTAATGCTGAAAAGCGGCGTGCACTGTCCGGTTAAGCGCTTATGGATTTCTTCCTTAACAGAAGAATCAATTCGCGAAGGATTCAAAACATTGAAAGACCAATCGGAATACCAATCGCTATACGAAGCGGGGTTATCGAGAGCCATCGGTGACTGGCTATTGGGTATGAATGCAACGCGGCTCTATACCATCAAATATGGTGGAGGCGGAAAGGATGGCGTTCTTTCTATCGGACGTGTTCAAACACCTACATTGGCACTTATCGTCAACCGGCAAAAAGAAATAGAGACGTTCGTTCCAGAGCAATATTGGGAATTAAAGACAACCTACCGCGATACCATATTCTCGGCTCTAAAAAGCCGTTTCAGTAAAAGAGAAGACGGTATTGCCGTGCTTCAGCAGATCAAAGATTCTCCTTTTACAGTAACTGACGTCGCTACAAAAGAAGGTTTAGAATTTCCTCCCCGCCTTTTCGATTTGACATCGCTACAAGTAGAATGCAATAAGAAATTCGGTTATTCTGCCGACGAGACACTCAAAATGATACAATCTCTCTACGAGAAGAAACTCACCACTTATCCTCGTGTAGACACCACTTTTCTAAGTGATGACATATATCCTAAATGCCCAGGTATATTGGGAGGATTAAAAGATTATGTACAGTTTACTGAGCCTCTGAAAGGCAAGAAACTACCCAAACGTAAAAAAGTATTCGACACATCGAAAGTGACAGACCACCATGCTATTATTCCAACCGGTGAATATAGACAAGGGATGACCGAAATGGAAAAACGTGTTTACGATTTGGTTGCCAGACACTTTATTGCTGTTTTTTACCCTGATTGCAAATTTTCGGCAACAACGGTAATGGGCGAAGCAGCCAATATAGAATTTAAAGTTAACGGAAAACAGATTCTTTCTCCCGGATGGCGTGTTGTGATAGAACAAAACAGTAATAAAGAAAATGAAGAAGAGCGCACGTTGCCTTTATTTGAAAAGGGCGAAAGCGGTCCTCACCAACCCGACCTGAACGAGAAATGGACACAACCGCCCAAATACTATACGGAAGCAACATTGTTGAGAGCGATGGAAACAGCAGGCAAATTGGTAGATAATGAAGAACTGCGCGATGCACTCAAAGAAAACGGTATCGGGCGCCCATCTACTCGTGCCGCTATCATCGAGACGCTTTATAAACGGCACTATATAAGGAAAGAACGCAAAAACCTAATGGCCAACCCTACCGGCGTAGAACTCATTAATTTAATTCACGAAGACCTGCTCAAATCTGCCGAACTAACGGGAATTTGGGAAAAGAAATTGCGAAGCATTGAGAAAAAGACATACAATGCACAAACTTTCTTAGACGAGTTGAAACAAATGTTGAAAGAGATTGTCAATAGTGTATTAAGCGATAACAGCAACCGACATATCACCACAGAAGCTACGCCGGCTAAAGAGATTCAGAAGCTAGCTGTCCAAAAGAAGTCGCGTAAACGTGCTCCATCAAAATCAAAGGGAGACGGCGAAAAAACTAAAGTCGAAGTACCGATAACAGCCAAACAAAAAGAGTCGCCTAAGACTTTGCAGTCTGACGACTCTATATTAGGGAAAGCCTGTCCGCAGTGCGGAAAGGGAATTGTTATCAAAGGAAAGACAGCCTATGGATGTTCCGAATGGAAAAACGGCTGTTCGTGGCGCCTGCCATTCAAATCATAATTGGGTTGTTTTGTCTATCAAATAATAATCGAGTATTGTCATTGCAGCCATTGCCTCTACAATAGGTACTGCACGAGGCAAGACACAGGGATCATGACGCCCCCGAGGTTTGAGTGTGGTATCTACGCCGTCGAGACTCACCGTTTCTTGTTCCATCAGAACAGTAGCCACAGGTTTAAATAGCACCCTGAAGAAGATATCTTCACCGTTACTTATTCCACCTTGAATACCACCCGAATGGTTGGTACGGGTTTTAACCTTGCCATTATCGTTGAAAAAAGCATCATTCTGCTGCGATCCTCTCTGCTCTACTCCATCTACCCCAATACCATATTCAAAACCTTTAACAGCATTAATGCTCAACATCGCGTTGCCCAATGCCGCATGAAGTTTACCGAATACAGGTTCGCCAAGTCCTATGGGACAACCTGCGATGACACAAGTTATTTCACCCCCAATCGTATCATGGCTCTTCTTAACCTGAAGAATCAGTTCTTCCATCTCCTTCGCTTTAGCAAGATCGGGACAACGAACATCATTCTTTTCTATCAAATCAAAATCATATCGGGTATAATCAGGATCCAACTTTATAGGACCGACCTGAGAAGTATAAGCAGTGATTTTTATACCAAGCTGTCTGAGTGCAAGTTTAGCCAAAGCTCCGGCAACAACTCTCGAAATGGTTTCGCGAGCCGAGGCTCTTCCTCCCCCACGGTAATCGCGAATACCATACTTGACATTGTAAGTATAGTCGGCATGCGAAGGGCGAAACACATTCTTGATTGAGTCATAGTCTTCCGAATGCTGATTCTTGTTCCAAACAGCAAAGCCAATAGGGCAACCTGTTGATTTACCCTCAAAAATCCCCGAAAGGAACTCCACCTTATCATCCTCACTACGTGGGGTTGTAAGCAACGACTGCCCCGGACGACGTCGATTCAACTCTTCCTGAACAAAATCTTCGTCAATTACAATACCCGACGGAAATCCGTCAATCACTCCTCCTATCGCCTTGCCATGCGATTCGCCGAAGCTAGTCAATCTGAAAATATTGCCAAAAGAATTAAACATGATAGTAATATTTATAGGTTTATTAAAAAATACACCTCACTATTTTACCCAAAGAGTATGCGCTATTACAAAAATTGTTTTTAGTGGCAGTGCCCGCCGCAACCTTCTTCGCAGTCGCTTCCACAGCTATCACAACCACAACTGCAACCTTCGCCGCTCATCATATTTATCATTCCTTGAATCTCCTCATTGGTGGCGTCGCGCATTTCTGTAACTTCACCTACAAAATTCAAATCTGCTCCAGCCAACGGATGATTCAAATCTACAGTAACAGTATTTTCTTCAACAGCCAAAACAGCGCCATTCATACGATGCCCTTCATTGTCCATCAACGGTACAATAGCGCCTTCCACAATATTCTTATCATCGAAATGTCCGTCTACTTCAAATATTTTCTTCTCAAGATCAAACACATGCTCTTCATCATATTCGCCGTATGCCTTGTCTTTCGTTATTACAAAGTCAAACTTATCGCCTTTATTCAATTTCAATATTTCTTCTTCAAAAGCATCGATTGTAGTATTCAAACCTGTAATAAACTGAAAAGGATGTTCAGCTGTAGCTTCTTCTACCATTTCTTTCTCACCATCTTCTGTGGTATAGAGTTTATACGCCACATTGACGTACTTGTTTTCTTTTGTTGCCATTTGTTATAATATAAGTGGTAATAAATATTTTGTCGCTACAAAGATAGTATAAGCCTCGTCCAATAACAAAATAATTCAAACTTATTTATATCTCAACAAAAGGTTAATCTTCACAGAGAAAAGTAAAAACACAACGAAGCAATGGAAATAAAAAGAGCGACCGAAAAATTAAACTTTAAGAATCTACGACACTTCCGGCGCTCCTCCTCTGCAACTTCAGGAACATCAACGGTCTGCTCAACAACAGGCTTTCTTAATAAAGCATACAATGAAACAAGAGCCAGAAAAAGGCATAAGATAGAGAAACTGATAAAATGATTAAACGGAAAATATCTATTGGGCATACTCACAACCAAAATGCCTATCAAACTTATATAGGACTCTATTTTCAAAATCACCCTATCCGATAACTGTTTCATCTCTTTCTATTATTTGATATTAAACAAAGATAAAAAATTATTCTACAACAACATAACAAATCGCATTGTTTTTTACACATGCCCTATCATCGTTTCAAGTTGCACAAACATTCCTAATAATAGGCAAAAGTAAACCCATAAGATGGAAGCCACCACAGCAACTTCCATCTCTCAATGCAAATAATTACTTCAAATCAACACGTCTAATTGTCACTATAGAGATCTGTAAAATCTACGAAACAACTTTCGTGTGTTAATCGCTTTACTTTGGTATCGTCTCTAACTACGTAGTTGTATTTAAATGTTTTATATACTTCTTCTATCTTTTTCATTTCCTCCGGTGTCAAAAGAAAAGGGCCCTTTTCTAAATTACGAAAGGAGGCATAACATAATTGCTGCTTGATACAATTGAAAAGGAAAATACACTGCATCTGGTATCTCAATTTCCCCAATTCTTCTGCACGAGCTTTTGAAAAGATAGTTCTAAATATTTTTTCCACCTCCATTTTTGTCACTGGCATATTGGAAATATAGGCATCAAGATAGTTATCTTCCACCTCCAATTTAGTCGATTCGAGGCTTTGGATAATGCCGAGTGAATCTTTCACATAAGTTAAATTACCTTGACGAAGCGTGTCTTGCGCAAAGACGGAAACCGTACCCATTAGAAATACGATTACCAATAAAATTTTTGTTTTCATATTAGCTCAACATTATTTGCACTAAAGACTAAATGAACCTACTTACCAGAAACTTATAACTCTTTTCCAGAGAATGTTACTCATCTAGCGGCTTTTTGTTTCCCTATTAACATACCTAATAACAAGCAAAAGATAAATTCCGAGAAGAGATGGAAGCCACCGCAGCAACTTACATCTCTTGCTACAAACAGTTATTACGAATCAGCACGTCTAATTGTCATTATAGAGATCTACAAAATCTACAGAGCCAGTGCTTTCTATTGTTAGGCGTTTCACTTTGGTATCGTCTCTAGCTACAAAGTTGTATTTAAACGTTCTATATACATCCTCTATCTTTTTCATTTCTTCCGGTGTCAAAAGAAAAGGTCCTTTTTCTATATTATGAAAAGAGGCATAACACAATTGTTGTTTGATACAATTAAAATGAAAAAAACACATTACACTGTATTTTGATTTTCCCAGTTCTTCCGCACGAGCTTTTGAAAAGATGGTTCTAAATATTCTTTTCACATCCGCATCGCTTACTGGCATATTGGAAATATAGGCATCAAGATAGTTATCTTCTATCACCAATTTAGTTGATTCAATGCTTCGAACAAAGCCGCGTAAATCTTTCACATAAGTCAAATTACCTTGACGAAGTGTGTCTTGCGCAAAGACGGAAACCGTACCCATTAGAAATACGATTACCAATAAAATTTTTGTTTTCATCATTTCAATATTTAGTCTTCACCATATATCCGCCTAAATTTTATCGGTATGGTAAAAAGAGAGAATTCGTCTACTTTAGTATTATTTACTATCCAATAATTATATTTTAAAGATTTGAAACCCATTTCCAGACGTTTCAATTCTGTTAATGTGAGCCTCATCTTATTATCTAAAGGGCTAAATACCACATGACTTATTTTTTGAGTAATTGCATTGAATTGTACTAAACAAATTAGGACATAATCACTTAATTCGGTAGCTCTCTCCTTCGAAAATATCTTTTGATACATCTTCCGAAGATCTGTTCCCGAAGATATTGTAAGATGTGCTTCCACATAGCTTTCTCCTTTTATCTTAGTCGATTCCAAACTCTGAGTAACTCCATTAATATCTGTTACATAAACCAGATTCCCCTCACGCAGCGTGTCTTGTGCAAAGACGGAAACCGTACCCATTAGAAATACGATTACCAATAAAATTTTTATCTTCATAAAAGTTTATTTTAATTACATGTTAAATTAGAAATAACAACATCCAATGCAGCAGTTCGCATTCCCCTTATGATATGACTACTACTATAATTTATATTTCGCGGATCATTATCAAATCTTTTCCCAAAATCCTCTAAAAAATCTTCATAATGCAGAGTTTTCTTTTCTTTTGTTACAGGGTCTGTATAAGTATATCCCTCATCTATTATTTCTCTTGTTAATTTATTCCCTTTGTCCCCTAAGCTATAAATCCAATTTGCATATTCTCTAGAATAATTTTTGCCCTTTGCGTAATCACATCCTCCTCCATAATCTATAATTGCACAGGTTATATCCCTAATAAATTTTGCTTCAAAATCAATATTCGTGGAGCCAACAGCGCCGGCATACTTATATGTGCCTTGATACATATAATTTTGAAACATGTGAATGTATTCTTCAGGAAAACCTTCCCTAATCAAAAGAATATCTTTGCTTACATAGAATATATTCTTCTTAGGATCGTATTGCGCTGTAGAACTCATAGTTCTATATTGCACATCAGAAAAGCCACCATGTAATCCTGAAAGAATATCACTCATATATCTAAATCCACATCGTTGAGTGAATAATTCCTTTATTACTTTATTAAAAAGTTTTTTATCTGCCTCATTTAATGAACAGTTTTCATATATTCCAGCCTTTGGATAATCAACATCGTTTTCTGAATTTTGCTTTTTACCACCACCAACTCCTCCATAATGACCACTACTCGAACCAGAGCCAGAACCACCGCCGCCTCCACTAAAAGAACCACTATGACTATCTAAAAAAAGTATTTTCATCGATTCAGCTTGAAATATAATATTCTTACCGTAAATGGTTTTTACAATTTCATCCATTATAGGCCTTAATATATTAATTACCTGTTCAGCATTATGATCAACATCGAACATCATCTTTAATTCAATACGCCAACCTTGTATTTCATCGATTTGATAATAGAAGCCATTAGAATGGCTCCACAGATATCCATCAAAAATTCTTCTGACCGTCTCGGGACTTAAAGTGGTAACCCCAAAATCCGTTCCGTTGCTATATCCAGTTGAAGACAAATTATACCAGATATATACCATCACAGACTTGCCACACTCTTGATTATAAGGACCCGATCTGGATACAACGCCCTGAGCATTCTGAGTTACCGGCCCCGCATTTAGGAGTTCGGCATGGGCTGTCAACCCCGAATTGACAGATAGACCATTATTCTGCCAGTTTAAGAAAGCTGCCGAATATAGATAGCGGGTTGATAAATCAACTTTTCCGTTCAAAAAATCAGGGTCCATATTGACAAGCGTTCCCAAAGTTCCACCTATTCGACGTTGTTCCATCGATAGATTCGTGTCTACAGGATAAATGATGCAACCTTCCACCTCATTATCACTATTGGCATAGGGCACAGAATAGTATAGACCATAGTCACCCGATGACGAAACCGTTACATAATTAAACAATGGGGTATGCCCATTCAAAGCACGAACAAACTGTTCTTTATTTCCCTTTTGAGTCTGTATTTGATGCATCAATAATGCACCTGCTTTATTCTCTACTTTTTGAGACAACAATGTATCATTCGAAATATAATCATCGGTTGCGCAAGAGAAGAAAAGAATAGAACAGACAAATATTAACAATTTATCTTTTCTCATATATTCTAAAATAAAGTAGTGAATTCTATTACATTATTTCCTTTTGAAATCCGAAAATAGATGTTATAGAGACATAAGAAGAAGTAAATAATGATGTTTTTGTTTTCACGTTAATGTATTTTTTAGTTAAACAATAGTTTTGAGTTGTACAACAAAGTAAATAGATATCTATCGCAAATATATAATTTTCCTTATAATATCCAAAATAAAATCAACTTTTTTTGATAAAACAGGTAAAATAATATTTCCATACAATCTCATCTTATGTTCGCGGTTGATGACCTGACTATATATCGCATCGATACGTATTACATCATTATTTGACTTCGAGATAAGAACTCAGATATATCGTTGCGAATTTGGCGGTCTATTTCAACAACATCATGTTGCAATTTGCGCGCTCTACATTCGTACTTCTCCGCACAGTATTAAAGCCATAATGCTCTGCAAAAAATGCTTTTAAACGCTTTGTGAGACCCTTTTATAAGGATGAAGTCTGTGAGATATACGGATGCAAGTTGGTTCACATCAGAACGATTTTATGTTTTGTCCTAATAAAACTGTCGTTCCACATATGTGAGTTGATCGAATCACATATGTGAGTCGATCGTTCCATATATGTGATTCGATCAACTCACATATGTGGAACGACAAAACCTTAATGAGTCAACAGAAATGTCTTAAATATAGCAACGATGATTCAATAAGATGTGTACAAAGCACCTTCTCTCAGACACAAAGAATCGGATCACTTCCACGTATGGGCAGTAAGCAAAGGAGTTTCTACACGGTGCACACACCACAGATACCGAGTAATGACTTAATCGGTTGATATACGAAGTGGGCGATCCACGTTTCATAACACGCTAGCAATAAGAAAGATAACACCTTTTTGAGGTCCCATAAACAAGCCTCGCTTGTATATGTTACTCATAGCCAATAAGATAACATGACGGAAAGAGTATTAAAAACTTTTTTTGCGAAACATTGAATCATTCATTTTTTGAAAGCACAGCTTCAATTGAAGCATCAAGAGGTGGCACTTCGATACAGATAAAATCGTACAGAATCGCTTCCCATATTCGCCTTGAAAGACAATCTAAAAAGCAACTATTGAATAACAACCGTCTATGCATAAAAGGGCCAATCAGCTACCTGTAGGCTGCCGTTTAGACTTGTTCTAAGCAGAGGCCTGCTGAAAATAAGGTGCCTACGGTATGCTCTTAGCCCGATTTTGAGACCTTTTCTCGCTGGCGTTGTATACGGTGCATCGTTAACCTACTGTGGGATAGTGCGTAATGGTGTCATACGGAGGTGGCAAAGGTTGAAATGCACATGATTTCATGATCTCGGAAAATGCAGCAATGGACTCTTGCCTCCAAAACCACGTATGGACCTAAATTTGTTGACGTCCATACGTTTTCAAAAGAACTTAAGAACGTCACCGAAAAAAAGAACATACGACGATTCTGTTCATGCCGCAGGCTCTCGAAAGTCTTTATTTATGTGGTGTGCTATTGACACAGGCAAAAGAAAAGCGGAAAACATTTCTGTCTTCCGCCCCATATAAAGTTTACTGAAAAGTAACTGATTCTTATTTCAAAGCATCTTTCAAGTGAGCATTTGTTGCGCGAACAGCATCAGCGCTAGCAGCGAACTTAGCTTTCTCTTCTTCGTTAAGATCGATCTCTACAATCTTCTCGATACCGTTCTTGCCAAGAATAACAGGAACACCAATGCAGATGTCGCTCTGACCATATTCTCCTTCGAGATATACAGAACAAGGTATCATCTTCTTCTGATCGTGGATGATAGACTCAACAACATAGGCTCCACTCGCACCTGGTGCATACCAAGCAGAAGTTCCAAGCAAACCGGTAAGAGTAGCACCACCTACCATGGTATCGGCTGCTACTTTTTCCAAGTCTTCTTTGCTCATCAAAGAGCTGGCAGGCATACCCTTATAAGAAGCCAAACGTGTCAAAGGAATCATTGTTTTGTCGCCATGACCACCGATAACCATAGCATCTACTTCGTTGGCATTGCAACCCAACTTCTGAGACAAGAAATATTTGAAACGTGAGCTATCGAGCATACCACCCATACCGATTACACGATTCTTTGGCAAACCCAATGATTTGAGAGCCAAATAAGTCATTGTATCCATAGGGTTAGAGATAACAACCAAAATAGTATTAGGAGAATATTTCAGGATGTTTTCGGCAACAGATTTTACGATACCGGCATTAACGCCAATCAATTCTTCACGAGTCATACCCGGTTTGCGAGGAATACCCGATGTGATAACAACAACATCAGAATTGGCTGTCTGAGCATAATCATTTGTACAACCTACCACTTTGGTATCAAAACCTAACGACTGAGCTGTTTGGTTCATATCCATTGCTTTACCTTCCGATACTCCTTGCTTAACATCAAGCATAACGACCTCGTCTGCCACTTCGTGAAATACGAGTACATTGGCTACAGTAGCACCTACGTTACCTGCGCCGACTACAGTTACTTTAGACATAATAATTTATTAATTAAAAAATTCTATAAATACTTTGTTTTAATAAGTACAAAGGTACTACAATGGGCGTATTAAAGAAATTATTCCTTAATAAAATTAGTTAAAGTGATAACTTATAATGAACACCTTTAGTGTATTTAGTTGGAAATAACTATTTTTGCACCAACAAAAGAATATAATGAAATGAAAAAGAAGACTATTATATTTACAGTTTGCATTGTTTTGCTATTGGCAGCAATCGGTATCGTATCGTATATGTTAATGAAAGAGAAGAAAGCCAACTATTCGCTTAACCAAGAGTTTGTGCTGGACAAGAATGATTTGGAAAATGAATATTATCGCTTCTCCAAACAGTACGATGAAATAAAGACAACGGTCAAAAACGATTCATTGGCTTCGTTGCTGGATAAAGAGCAGCAAAAGAGTCAGCGTCTGCTGGAAGAGCTTCGCAGTGTGAAGAGCACCAATGCAACTGAAATACGCCGTCTTCGTAACGAGCTGTCCACTCTACGTCGCGTCATGGTGAGCTATATCAACCAAATAGACTCTCTGAACCAACTAACAACGAGGCAGCGCCAACAGATTAACGACATATCGGCCAAATATGATGTAGCATCCAAACAAATCAACAACTTATCGGAAGAAAAACGCAGCTTATCGGAAAAGGTAACGCTTGCCGCTCAATTGGATGCATCGAACGTATGGATGGAAGCCAAGAATAAACGAGGAAAGACGGCCAAGAAAGTAAAAGACTGCGTAAAGTTTGCCGTTGGTTTTACGATTGCTAAAAACATTACGGCTGAACCAGGCATGCGTACCATCTATGTTAGAATATCGAAGCCCGACAATACAGTGCTCAGTGATGGAGGAACTTTCAAATTTGAAAATAAAGAGATACCTTATTCTATCAAGAAAACAATAGAATATAGAGGCGAAGAAACACCAACTACCGTTTATTGGGATGTGAAAGAATTTTTATACCCCGGAACTTATCGGGTAGAAATATTTGCGGGCAATTCGATGATAGGTTCTTCTTCGTTCACCCTCAAATAAGATAATAAAGGAGGCCGACGGCGTTTATTGACGACGATCGGCACCCCACATTAGTTTTTGGCGCAAAGTGTTGAAAAATATATGATTGCAACGCTTCACCACTTTGATGGAGTATGGAGCACGACGAATGGTGAGCTGTATACCCTCTTCACAAGAAATACTCCGTCCGTCTATAGCTACAAGATAGTTGCGGCTACGACTTTCGACCCGCAATGACACTTCCCAATCATCACACATCACGATAGGCCTCACATTCAAACTATGGGGAGCTATTGGAGTAAGTGCGATGGTTTTGGCATTAGGCACCATAATAGGTCCACCCACACTAAGCGAATAGGCCGTAGAGCCGGTAGGAGTAGATACGATTAATCCATCGGCTTGATAGGTATGCAGATAAGCTCCATTCACCGTAGTATAGATACTGATCATGGATGAGCTATCGTGTTTCATCACTGCAATATCATTTAGGGCAAAAGGCTCTTCTTGCAGTTTAGGCTCGTCTGTTATCAGTTGCAGCACACTTCTTTCTTCAACCTTATAATGTTGGTTGCTTATTTCGTCAAAAGCTTCTTCCAACTCTTCGGGATATACGTCCGACAAGAAACCCAACCGTCCGGTATTAATACCTAGTATGGGGATATTTTTATCGCCGACCTTACTTGCCGCATACAGAAATGTTCCGTCGCCCCCGATACTAATAACCATATCGGCATTAAAATCATTACCGTCAAACACGTTGATATCCGAAGGCATTCTAAAGTTATCTTCTTTCTTCAGAAAATCATAAAAACAACGGCAAACATAAATTTCGGCGTTCATTTTCCCCAGCAGATAAAAAAGATGTTCTGCGGATAATAACTTGTGTGCTTGAAAATTATTCCCAAATATTGCAAACTTCATAATGAATAAAATCTAATGCGAGATACAAAAATAAGTAAAATATACGATTATTCTATCAATAGATAGAAAAAAAACAGAACGTGCCAAAGAATGACACGTTCCTCCACTTTTATACAATATACCCTAAGGGGGTAGTTATCCACAACGCGAAGCTCCACAAGAAGTGCAAATAAGACAACCTTCTTGATAGATAAGCGTTTCGTTGCCGCAATTAGGACATTTTTTACCTTTCACCGCCGTACCGTCGGAGACATATTTCTTCAAAGCTCTTTCGACACCATTCTTCCACGTATTGATATTTTCACTATCGAGTTGAAGCTGGCTAACCAATTTGATAACATTCTCGATAGGCATCCGATAGCGGATAACGCCCGAAATAAGTTTGGCATAATTCCAATACTCTTTGTTGAATTTCTCAGAAAGACCTTCTACCGTTGTCTTGTAGCCACGCTTATTTTCGAACTGAAAGTCATAACGTTTATTACCAAATTCGTCGACATTTTTGATAATATGCCCATGAGTGATACTTTTGGGCAATGAGATACCTTCGTCGTCATCCTGCAATCCGGTGAATATCTCGTAAGGACGGCCGTCTAATAATCCGACAAAAGCGACCCATTTTTCTTTATTATTCTGAAAACGGACAACATCACAATCCAACGTTTTAGGCCGCTCTTCAATAACGACAGGCGGCTTGCATGGAGGCAGTTCCTCTTTCTTATCAGAAGATGCTGCAACCAGTACACCGTCACGAGACCCGTCTCTATAGACCGTGCAACCTTTGCAACCCGACTTCCATGCTTCAACATAAAGCTGATCGACCAATTCTTCTGTAGCATCATTAGGAAGATTAATTGTAACGCTGATGGAATGATCCACCCATTTTTGAATTCGTCCCTGCATATCAACCTTCTTCATCCAGTCTACATCGTTCGATGTAGCTTTATAATAAGGAGACTTCTGCACCAGTTCATCAATTTCTTCTTGCGTATAATGTTTTGCCGGATTGTAACCCTGCGACTCCATCCACGTAACAAACTTCGGATGAAATACAATATATTCTTCAAAAGCATCGCCTGTTGAATCAATAAAATCGATATGCACATTCACATCATTCGGATTCACCTTGCGACGACGCTTATATACGGGAAGGAATACAGGCTCAATACCCGATGTTGTTTGCGTCATTAAGCTCGTTGTGCCGGTAGGAGCAATAGTAAGACATGCAATATTGCGACGTCCATATTTCACCATCAAATCATAAAGTTCCGGATCAGCCTGACGCAAGCGGTTAATAAAAGGATTCCCTTCTTCACGTTTAGCATCGAAGATCTCGAAAGCCCCTCTATCTTTAGCCATCATAGTCGATGAACGATAAGCAGCCAAAGCCAATGTTTTGTGTACTTCTTCCGAAAAATCAGTTGCTTCGTCCGTCCCATAACGGTAATTCAAAGCAGCGAGCATATCCCCCTCAGCTGTGATGCCAACACCGGTACGACGCCCCATGCTGCTCTTCTTATAGATCTTCTCCCAAAGACGACGTTCCGTATTTTTTGTTTCATCATCTTCCGGGTCCGAATTTATTTTATTCAATATTTGCTGTATTTTCTCCAATTCCAGATCAATAATGTCGTCCATTATCTTTTGAGCAATAGCAGCATGCTTCTTAAACAATTCAAAATCAAAATAAGCATCCTTTTTAAAAGGATTTACGACATACGAATACAAATTGACAGCCAGCAAGCGACAAGAATCATAAGGACACAATGGAATCTCGCCACATGGATTAGTGGAAATGGTACGGAAACCAAGATCGGCATAACAATCGGGAACAGACTCACGAATAATAGTATCCCAAAACAATACACCCGGTTCGGCAGACTTCCATGCATTGTGAATAATCTTTCCCCATAACTGCCGTGCACTTATCTCTTTCTGATATTTCGGTTCATTAGAATCGACAGGATATATTTGTAAATAAGGAGTGTCGTTGATGGCCGATTGCATAAACTCATCGTCAATGCGGACAGAAACATTTGCACCCGTGACTTTTCCTTCGGTCATCTTAGCATCGATGAATGCTTCCGAATCGGGATGTTTTATAGACACAGACAACATCAACGCACCACGACGCCCGTCTTGAGCCACTTCACGAGTAGAGTTGGAATAGCGCTCCATAAAGGGGACCAATCCCGTGGAGGTCAAAGCCGAGTTCTTTACCGGAGATCCCTTCGGACGGATATGAGATAAATCATGTCCAACACCACCACGACGTTTCATTAGCTGAACTTGTTCCTCGTCTATCTTAATAATAGCGCCATAAGAATCGGCATTGCCATCCACACCGATAACAAAACAATTGGATAGCGAAGCAACCTGATGGTTATTCCCTATACCTGTCATGGGGCTACCGGCAGGAACAATATATTGAAAATGATCGAGCAATTCAAAAACCTCTTCTGCACTCAAAGCGTTAGGGTATTTGGATTCGATACGAGCGATTTCACGAGCAAGGCGCCAATGCATATCTACCGGAGACTTCTCGTAGATATTGCCGAAAGAATCTTTCATAGCGTATTTATTCAACCAAACACGTGCCGCCAATTCATCACCCTGAAAATAATCCAAAGATGCTTCGTAAGCCTCATCATAAGAATATGTAGACTTTTCTATTTTTTTATCAGACATAATAATACCTAGTTAATATAACACGTAATCAAAATTTATAAAAAGAGAAAAATTGAAGTATATAATATTAGATTGCTGCTACAAAACTAATAAGGTTTTCCGATTTATCAAAGAAATCGCACAATAAGTTATCAACAATCGAAAAGATTTCTAAAATAAAAAGTTTATATCCTGATAACCAGTACAATAAAAAATAAAATAAAATACAAAGTTTTCCAAAATAAAAATTAAATAACATAGTAAATAAACAAAAATGAAAATTTTATGTTTACTTTGCAAGACTAAATGAAACTAAATAGTAAACAATATGTTGAAAGACAGAAAAACAATTAGAAAATATTCGAATAAAGACATTCCTGCCGAATTACTGAATCGACTATTGGCAGAATCGTTCCGTTCTTCTACAATGGGGGGAATGCAACTTTACAGTGTCGTCGTTACCAGAGACCAAACAATGAAGCAGGAACTTTCCCCCGCACACTTCAATCAACCAATGATAAAAGGAGCTCCCGTGGTGTTGACTTTCTGTGCAGACTTTCATCGTTTCTCTCTATGGTGCAAACAGCGAAAGGCAGAACCTGGTTACAACAACCTAATGTCTTTTTACAATGCGTCAATGGACACGTTACTTGTAGCTCAAAGTTTCAGTCTGCTTGCAGAAGAGGCAGGAATGGGTATTTGCTATTTGGGCACTACCACTTACAACCCACAGCAGATTATTGACATTCTACACCTGCCTGAATTGGTGTTTCCTGTAACAACCATCACTGTTGGCTACCCTGCCGAAAGCCCGAAGCAACAAGATAGACTACCAGCTACCGGTTTGATTCACGAAGAAAGTTATCACGAATATTCATCTAGCGACATCGACGCTCTTTACAAAGAGAAAGAAGCCATACAAGAAAATATTCAATTCATCAAAGAGAACAACAAAGAGACATTGGCTCAAGTCTTTACAGACGTACGCTACAAGGAAGAAGACAACATCATCATGTCCGACAACCTATTGAAAGTTTTAAAACAGCAACACTTCATTTAAAAAAGAATTCATAGAAAGGGCGTCTTTATGAAGAAGACGCCCCTATTTAGTGTGTAACTATAAACAAACACATCAGGGAAACTACTACGCAGTAACAGCCCCCAATGTTTTTTCGAGTTCTTCTATTTCAGCGCGGAAGGACTTATCGACATCGAACTGCCCTTTCACCGTACGAAAAGCATAAATCACCGTTGCATGGTTTTTATTACCAATCAGCTGTCCTATTTTAGAAATTGAATAGTCCGTATATTTTTTTGTCAGATACATAGCCACCTGCCTAGCTTGAACGATATCACTCTTGCGCGTTTTAGCATGAATGGCCGACAATTCTAATCCATAGTGCTTACAAACAGTCTTTACAATATCATCCACATTAATCGTTTTCTTCTCATAACGAACGATCTTCTGAACGATCTGTTTTGTCAAAGCCAAATCGATATCTCTGTTATAAACGGTCGCATGAGCCATGATAGAGTTCACGATACCCTCCAACTCACGAACACTATCCGAAACATTTTCACCGATATAGTCTATCACATCATCAGGGAACTGTAATCCATCACGATATATCTTTCGGCGCAATATATTTTTGCGCAACTCGGCGGTAGGTTTTTCAAGCTCAGCAATGATGCCGCACTTCAAACGGGTCATCAGCCTATCCGGCAGCCCTTGCAACAACACAGGCGAGCGATCGGAAGTAAAAATCAGCTGCTTACGGTTGCGATAGAGGTGGTTAAATATATGAAATAACGTATTCTGAGTCTTCGTCACACCTGCTATCTCTTGAATATCATCAATGATAAGCGCATCTATTGTTTGATAGAAATGAATAAAATCAGGCACTGTATTATTAACAGCGGCATCCATATACTGCAATTTAAAAAGATGAGCAGAGACATACAAGACTCTCATTTCAGGATAGAGCTCTTTTATCCTCAAACCCACAGCATTAATAAGATGTGTTTTACCAACGCCCGAAGGTCCATAAACGAACAAAGGATTGAATGGAGTATCAGCAGGTTTTTTAGCAATTTCCTCGGCTATACTACGCGAGAACTTATTACTTGAACCTTCTACAAAATTATCAAAATTATATTGCGGTATCAAATGCGAATCCAGAGTCTTCACCATTGAAGGCGATTTATTTCCCTCTTTTTCGGATTTAGCTGGAGGCACTATCACATTATTAGCAGACTGTTCCGTAATAACTCCACTATTTTTCTTCGCCCCAGCATCGACCACCACCTTGTAGCCCAACTTGACACCATCACCAAAAAACTTGCGGATAGTACGGCCCATTAAGTCGATATAGCGTTCTTCTAATATCTCATAAAAGAAATTAGAAGGCACCTGTATAGTCAACTGATTATTTTCGAATTTCAGCGGAACAATAGGAACGAACCACGTTTTATATGCCGTAGAAGGTATATTATCACATATAACCTTCAGACATCTCCCCCACAAATCCTTAAGGTTTGAGTCACTCATTTTTTTAGACAATCATTTATAAATATCTTCAACTTCTCTTATGCAAAAGTGCAAATCTTAATCAACAAAAACAAATGACTTTTTTATTGCATTTTCAAATCAAAAAATAATATCCTATTTTTCAAACAGTTAATAAAAAGTTAAAATAACGTTGGTGGCAACAACTATTGACATTATACAACCTCCTATATATCAACTACGTAACACCTATTTATCACATTTGTAATCAAATTGAGATAGAAATGTAATAAAGTCGTTTAAGTCAGCGCATAAGGGATCATTAGAAACGTATAAAGTAAAAAAAAAGGATGGCGTATCTATTTAGACGGAATCTATTTTAGCAAGAAAATTTATTTATTATTTTTCCTTCCGAATAGAGAAAAATGAACATACCGTTTCGGGTTAGCTTTCAAGTCTTGCAAAAGGCTGGAAGCCCCGATAAATGTACTATTCAAGTTATCATACAGTGCACGATCGTTCAAAAATAATCCCATAGTATTGTCTTTGCTATTCAACTTTCCAGTTATCATCTTCACATCCCTTAATGTAGAATCAATATTGGCCATCGACGATTTAAAATCGATCCCCTTCAAATGGTCAGTTATAGCAATGGCATTATCACCAATCATATCCATTTTTTTTGTCAGACGGGGAACATCCTTATTCATCAAACGCTTGAGCCCATAACTTGCATCAGCAAGATTGGAAGTTGTTGTCTGAATAGAATGCAATGAAGCTCTAATAGACGGATCAGACACAAGAGCATTGACAGACGTAAGTATAGAATCTATTTTCGGCAATAATTTTTCGACAGCGGGAACAAGTTGCTGCACCGTTTCCATCATTCCGCTATCAAGTCCTCCAGTAATGGTATCACCTATAGCACAAAATCCAGCAGCTTCACGCGGAATTATTAAATTAAGACGTAAAGTACCCATTAAAGATGAAACAATAACCGCTGTCGTATTCTTGGGAACCCGCATCAATTTATCCAATTCTACCTCAACATCAATATTTCCGGGATGATTGTAATCGTAAACAATATCATGAACGATCCCCACCCGATATCCGTCTGCAAAAACAGGGCTCGATTTGGCAAGGCCATTAACATCTTTGAATTTCACATAATAATAAGTAGAGGGCTTAAAAATATTAACCCCTTTCAAATAATTAATTCCAAAAATCAATACACCAAGTGCGACAATAGTCACTATTCCTATTTTAACTTCTTTCGAAGTCAATTGCTTAATAATATTCATACTTTTCCGTTTAATAGTTAATGTTTAAACCCGTCTTTTCCTCGACAGTCGAATAGCTTCATTGACATCAATCTTCTTACTGCCCTGATAAGCCACAATAAAAGAATCAGGGAATCGAGAATCTAATTTTTTCTTACAGCGAGACACTTCATTGTAGCTGGTCGATGTTCCACAATAATATTTATATAGCCCGTTATCAAAAACACATTCCACATTAGAGAGATCTTTCAGCCGATTATCACCATCTGAAAGTTTAGCACCGACAGCCAAAACCTGCAATTTAAAAACGATGCTATCATCCGACGTTTTATTCTCCGCAGCCCGTGTTTGGCGAAGAGTGGGCACAACACGAGTTATATCAGCAGTATTTTTCGAATTCGTCTGAGCTGAAGAGGAGTCTACAGACGAACTATCTCGGCTCGTTACCTGGGCAGTGGCATTTTGAGTATCAGATGCAACGTCTAAAGGCTTTACCTTGACCACCGGAGGAACTATTGTCACACTCTTACCGGTACGTTTGATATCTTGTTCTCTTTTAAAAAGAGTAAAAGCACGATAAATAGATTGCGATAATGCAGTTGTTCCCTCATCACTATTCAAATAACTTTCTTCTGCAGGAGTCGAAATAAAGCCTAATTCAACAAGCACACTCGGCATAGCACTCGCTTTCAACACAAGAAAACCCGCTTGATGTACTCCCCTATCGGGACGCAAAGCACCCCGAAATTGACTTTGAATAATCGAAGCAAAATGAACGCTCTCCTTCATATACTTATCTTGCATAAACTCGAAAATAATATATGATTCGGAAGAGTTAGGGTCGAAGCCCGCATATTTTGTTTTGTAGTCATTTTCATAGAGAATAACACTATTCTCCTTTTTAGCCACATCCAAGTTTGCATCACTTTTGGCAAGACCAAGTGTCCAAGTAGAGGCACCCGTATAAGTTTTCGAATTGGCAAGTGAATTGGTATGTATCGAAAGAAACAAATTGGCTTTCGCTTCATTGGCTATTTCTGCACGACGCCCCAATGGAATAAAGACATCCGTTTTCCGAGTATAAATGACCCGAACGTCCGAGCAGTTCGCTTCTATTAATTTACCTACCGCTAAGGCAACCTTTAAATTGATATTCTTTTCTTGAGAGAACTGTCCTATAGCTCCAGCATCATGTCCACCATGCCCGGCATCGATAACAAGGACAAAATCTTTTGCCTGAGCAGGAGTAAATGGAGCAAATAACATCAAAGCACCCAAGAGCAGACCGATGATTTTTAAGTTTCTTTGTACCATATTCTTTTCAACAATACTGCAAAGTTAATGCTTTTTCTTCTTAAACCCGATTTTCTTTTGAAGTTTTGTCTTTTTGGAATATAAAAAAGGTGAAAAGGCTAAAAAAAACCGCACCAAAAACGAGTTTCGGTGCGGTCCAATCCTTTGTCCGACAAACAGATTATCAGAGGTTAAAACGATAAACAGCTCCGGCATTCAGCCAAATACCCGGCTGTGGTATGTTACCATAATCATAATATTTCCGATCGAGCAGATTATAAGCTTGCGCATACAATTGATAAGCCTTTTTCTGCCACTGAACTTTCACATCCACAATAGCGAAAGAAGGATAAGAATGAATGATTCCTGTAGCTTTATAGTTGGAATCATAGATTTCGTAGCCTCCCATTCTCTTCTGGAAACGGAAATTCCAAGTTGCCGTTAGATTCTTTCCATAAATTCGATGTGTCAGCCCCACAACCATTTTATGACGAAGATATTCTAAGGCATAATTCGATTTATAGATTTCTTTCGTATCGTATCGCTTCTGGTAGATATAAGTATACCCAACATTTATGTTCTGTATCCAAGTGTCGTGTCCTGTCAAAGAAGCAAAATTCAAGATAAAAGAGCTCTCCACTCCCATATTATTTAGTTTAAAATTCGCCGAATGGTAAACATCATCCACGCTATACTTTACCCAATCGATCATATCGGTTCCACGATTATAAAAGGCACTAACCTTGGCATCCAGCCAACCTGTACGATACGACGTCCCGAGTTTCACTGCATTCGTCTTTTCAGGTTTCAGTCCGATATTGCCTTGAAGCGTGGGACTTTTATAATAAAGATCGGTAAAAGTAGGCATTCGAAGGGCTTTGTTCCACGAAATAAAGAGTTTCCAATGATCATCGGGACGATATGAAATATCAATACCCGGATAATAGCGAAAGCCATCGCTCAAACCGGTATTTCGATTGACGAGTAGTCCCATTGATACAGTGAGACGCGACAAAAGGATGTTGTGCTCCACGAAGTAATCTATATTCGTCCGATTGTCAGAGCGAGTATATTTAAGACGGTCTTGACTGGGAATTTTAATATATTGAGAAGGATCGAGTACTTTACCCAAGTTAGTACTATAAATACCTTCGTTACGAAGTTCTGCTCCAAAAGAAGTTTTGCCCAATACCGTACTGAAGTAGGCATTCAGATCGATGCCGTAAACATCTGCACGATGAAAATTTTCGGAATTATGAGTGCCACGCATCAATTGAAAGTGATCGTAAGCTCTATTCCAGAAAACAGAAGGAGCTATATGCAGCCAGCCTTTCGTTTCTGCCTTAACAGAAAAGATCGTACGGCGAAGTTCTTCATACTGGTCGGGATAGGCAGCCGAATAAAACGTATTGGCACCGAATTTCTGATTACTATAACCGGCTTGCCAACTAATGTCTGCATCTTTGCTTGAATAAGTTCCTTGATAATAATAACGGCGGACATTGAAATCGCTATTTGCAACCCCACCGTCACTACGGCTATACCCCCCCGAGAACTGATTGGAGAGTGCGCCTCGAGTGTAGTTCACTCCAAAGCCTGAATCAAAAAGTCCATAAGAACCACCCGACACACGAGCGGTGACGTTACTTTTCGAATCTGTTTTAGTGACGATATTGATGGCACCTGTAAAGGCTGAGGTACCAAATACACGGGCAGATGGTCCTTCTAGAATCTCTATTCTTTCGATATCTGCCATTGCTACCGGAAAATCGGCTGAATGATGTCCGGTTTGAGGACTGTTGATATTTACCCCATTAAGCAAGATTGTTACCTGATCGAATGTGCCTCCGCACACTGATATATCGGTTTGAATACCGAATGCACCCCGTTGTCGTACATCAACTCCGGTGACATACTTCAATAGGTCGTTTACACTTTGCGCCCCCGTGTTCTGAATATCAGAACGAGAAAGCACAGTTACCATTTTTGCCGACGCTTTTTCGGTCAGCGGGACACGTGTGCCGGTCACTTCAATCTCAGACAACTCATAGCTCCGCATTGCCTCAGGCGTTACATGTTGTGCCGAAGCCGTATGAGCATTGGCAAAAAGCAATGTCATACTAGTCAGTACACCAATTGTAACTTCCTTATTCAAACTGCAGAAAGCTGAGTAGCCCTTACGGTCGAAGTGTTTCCAACAAAACACTTTTGCCCCGAATAACTGGGTTTCTTTCATTATTTGTATAAATTAAAAAATTAAAAAACGCGGCAAAGATAGAAATATATTCAGCAAATTAGCGTTACTTTGCAACAAATCTTTCAGACATAACATGATCAAGTTTTTAAAAAATTGGACACTTCCAATAGCAATGATAACCGGAGCCTTAGCATATCCTCTTCTTATCCACATCCGCTTTCTGATGCCCTATTTATTGTTTCTGATATTGCTTATTACTTTCTCCAAAGTATCTTTTAAAGAGCTGCGATACGAACCGCTACACGGTTGGCTGCTTTTCATCCAACTGGTAGGTTCCATCCTTCTTTTTGCCGCACTTTATCCTTTCAATAAGTATATTGCCGAGAGTGCCATGCTTTGCCTTATAGCTCCGACGGCAACAGCAGCGGCCGTTGTCACGGGCAAATTGGGAGGCAGTGTGTCGTGCCTCACTACATATACCATACTAAGCAGCATACTCACCGCTATCATGGTTCCATTATTCTTCCCATTTGTTGCTTCGCTTCCTCCCGATATTGACATTCATGCGGACAACAACTTTTTTGTCTCGGTCTTCCGCATATTGAGCAGAGTCTTTCCCATTATCATTCTACCACTTATCCTTGCATGGGTTATTCGGCATTTCATACCGAAACTACATAGCCAAATGCTCAAGATAAGCGGCGCATCGTTCTATCTATGGGGAGCGTCGTTGACTATTGTCACCGCCGTCACCGTAGACACTTTGATAAAAAACACGGATAAGGGAGTCATCGAAATTCTTACTATCCTGATAGGACTTGCTACCTGCTGCCTACAATTTTATTTAGGCAAACGAATAGGCTCACGCTACAATGAACGAATAAGTGGAGGGCAGGGACTCGGACAAAAGAACACCATCCTGATTATTTGGATAGCACAAGTATATCTTAATCCGGTAGCCAGCCTTGCACCGTGTTCGTACGTCATCTGGCAGAACATACTCAACTCTTGGCAATTATGGAAAAAGAACGCCAAAGATAAAGCACTCCAATAAATACATCAATTAATAAAAACAAATCATTATCTTTGTCAGTGTCATTTATTTCATCGCTATTTACTAAACCAGAAGAAAGAACTGCAACACAGTGAAACATACCATAAAGTGTATTCTTTCAATACTAACGAAAAAACTGTTGAATTAAAGCCCTGTTGAGATATGAACTATAAACACATTATCTTTGATGTAGATGGAACGCTTTTAGATTCCGAGTACGCCGTTTTGCATAGCCTGCAAGAGGTAGTAGCTTCCCTCCAACATAAAACGATAGATACTACAGAACTCACTTTCGCTCTAGGGATACCCGGAGAAGTGACATTAGCCAAATTGGGAATTCAAGATACTGAAGCCGCAAACAAACTATGGAACGACTACTTTACGAAATACAGCCACACGATCAAGCTGTTCGAAGGTATTCGAGAACTATTACCCCAACTAAAAGCCGAAAGATATGAGTTAGGCATCATCACATCAAAGAATCCGGAAGAATTTAAAAACGATTTCAATCCTCATGGCATAACTCCTTATTTCAACACCATTGTGTGCGTAACGGATGCGCCCCGTCCCAAACCTTTTGCCGACCCTATATGGACATACTTAGAGAAAACTCATGCACAACCCGATGAAGCCATATACATCGGCGACACCATGTACGATAGCCAATGTGCTTATAATGCCGGCATAGATTTCGGACTTGCCGTATGGGGCAATGGCTCGAAAGAAGAAATAAAAGATAAATATACATTTCACTCTCCTCTCGAGGTTTGGCAAACATTCAAGAACAACAAAGCGTAATTTCAGTCCAGACCTTCCAATCCCCTAAAAGATTTCTGACATCTGCATCGACAGCTCTTATTGCAAAATCCTACGACAGGCTATTGAACGATGTTTACCAACTCATATTGCGAAGGCTGTACCAATGTCCATTTACCTTTAAACTGCCGGTCTGCATTCGTTTGAGTATCGGTAAGCGTAAGCGTATATGTTACGATCGTTTTGAGCATCCCAAATTTGAAATAAACCTTATTAACACCCGGACTTAGTTTCACCGTCACCTCATCCGGCAATTCAAAATTGGTAAAGACACCTTTGTTCTTCGTATTATACTCCACCGTCTTATCAGCATAGACTATCTTCCCGTCTTTCACCGCAATCGGCACCGTGACATCGGGATCATTATCTTCTGTCGAGGGCCAACCGAAAGCATTTTTATCGTCACTCGAGAAAGTCGCCGTGCAGAATGCCGACATATTGTTCATCAGATACATGGCATTATGTGGCGAGAAAGTCCAGTCATACGAGTGTTCAATATTGCCCATTTCTTTTGTAAGAGCATTAGCCGTATCGTCGTACCAATAAAGAGGCGATACGCCGTCGCCCTGTTCCAGCGAATAAGCTATCGATTTGAACTGATACCGACAAGAAGCCTCTTGCGTGACCGTAATTTCTTTTATCGCTTTATCCGACCTCAATACAATAACAAAAGAGAAAGGAGAAAGAGTATAATTTTCATTAACCGCCAACTGCAATGTCTTGCCTAGATAGCGTTTTATCAAAAAACCTTTTTTACCCATATTGGCAATCAAACTACCAAAATCGGCACGCCGTAGAGCCAGAGTCGTATCATTATATTCTTCCTGCGTGTCATTCTCATCAGTTCCTAGTAGTATACTTCCTTTAATGGCACTATTATCACTTTTGTCGATAATCTTCACGATCTCCCAATCCGTCGTATTCATTTGTATACGAGCCAAACCGCCGTCTTTTGAGATTTTTAAGTCAGTATTTCCATTTACAAAATTACGGTGGCTATCGTCATCGCTTTTACAAGACGAGAATCCCATAGCCAAAACAAAAGACAATAAGCTCAAGCAAACGATGTTCTTTTTCAAAAATAGATTTTTAGTCATAATAATTTTTATTTATTAGACGAGCGACACTTCCAAATGTTGTAAGAGAAACTCATCAATTAGCACCCAACGACAAAGCATAATAACACATTTTCCATTTATAGTAGTTCAATCACACATAGACAATCAAGGCTATATGAGGTTGTAGCAGAGCACAAAAGGAGGCGCATAAACGAAAGTATATAATGCCTCTTTTAATCTCTCACAAAGATAATTATTTTTCCTTATCGTATAACTCATTCGGAGCATACTTTTAGCACACTTTATACCATTAGGTATAAAAAAACATGTACTTTTGCGAGATATATGATAATGTCACGACAGTGCATGTAAGATGACACCTGACGAAAGCCAAATACTCGTGTGGAATAAACACCTCAATGACTTTCGACGAATTTATTCACGATTTTTGATTAATCATTACGATATGGATTGGAAATACAAAGACTGCATAGCAAAAAGAGTGATAGACTATTATGCCACCACTCCACCGGTAATGGAACAAATAGTACATACCCAAGCCGTTGCCAACTACACACGGCTGATAGCCACAATGGAAGGGCTTGATCAGCAACAAGTAGACTTACAAGAGGCGGCCGCATGGCTACACGACATAGGATGCCCCAATGCCCGAATCCGTTATGGCAATTCGCGCCCAATGTATCAACAGAGCGAAGGACAAAAGTTGGTCGGCGAGTGGTTGCGAGACGATACCAACCTGACAGATAACGAAAAAGAATGGCTTGCTCAAGTCGTAGGCCACCATCATCAACGTCCGGCAGCTCTAAAATGGCACTTCGAACCACTATACGATGCCGACCTCATTGTGAATATAGGAGAAGGCTATTATGCTATGGAAGAAGCAGAAAGTAAATACAAAAAACTGATATGTACTGAAAGCGGCAAACACTTCTTTGATATATTCTTCGTAGAAAATAAAAATCAAAATGAAAGATAAAGTTCTATCCATTCAAAGCAGAGTGGCTTATGGCTACGTAGGCAGCAACATTGCCGATTTGATCTTGCAATTGCAAGGCATCGACATTATCTCCGTACCGACAGTATTGCTATCGACGCATGCAGAGAACAAACACTTTATGGGCGAGAGCCTTTCGCCTACGCTATTTTCCAAGCTTCTTGAAGGCATTGACCTACTTGAAGCAAAAAACGACATAAACTACATGATAACGGGATACTTTGCCGAAAAGAAGTTGATGAAAATAGCCTATCACTTCATCAAGCGGTTGAAAGCCCAAACGCCATTCACCTATATTTGCGATCCGGTGATGGGAGATTACAGGGCCGGCGGATTGTACGTGAAAGAAGAAGTGGCCGATTTTTATATCCAACACCTCATCGAACTGTCGGACATCATCACCCCCAATCAGTTCGAACTGGAATATATCTTAAAAGAAAAGATAGAAACCGAACAGCAACTACTGAAACTGATAATCCACTCGGACTTACTCGCCCACAAAACGGTAGTGGTGACAAGTATCAAGCTGAACGATACCGAAGAAGGCGTGATAGAAACAATCATCATCGCAAACAAGAAGCTTGTACGTATTGCAGCCAAGAAAATAGATGCCGAGATAGTGGGTACAGGCGATCTGTTCACGGCGCTGACAACAGCGCAATTGGACAAAGGCCGTACGCTGGAAGAGGCAGTAAGCGCCACAGCCCTATTCATAGAGAAAGTGGTGAAATATCTGAAAGAAAACAATCTCCGAGAGATGACAACCGAATCTATCATAAAATTCAGTGCAAGCTTGCCTCCCTGCATCAACGGCAACGAACCGAACAAGCGCCCTACCTCATCAACTCAAGCAAACTCATAGCAAAAAAAAAGTAGAGCAAAGTGCCCCGCAACTGACGGATACGCCTAAAATGATGAAAATATAAGTTCGTTTATTAGATTACATCAGCAATAATCAATATCTTTGTATTGATGAGGCTTGCGACTCACGGCCGTGAGTCGGAAAAAACATAAGTATGTAACAAACAACTAACAATTAATACTATGGGAAATATCGCTTATGACATCTACGAAATCCCCAATATGAACGGGGACGAGAAGCAATACCGTGTTCGGGTAGTTCGTCCACTCACTCGAAGTTTTGAAGATATAAAAGAGATTATCCATTCCAAGACAAGTTTTTCACCTGGTGGCATCACGGGAGTAACAGAAAGTCTGTCTGCAATGATTGCCGAGACTCTAAGCGCCGGAGAGCGTATGCATATCGACGGAATCGGTTATTTCAATTTGGCCATTAATATCAACCGCGCTGCCAACAACAAAAAGATTACAGCTAAAGACATTACCGTAACCGGAATCAATTTCACGCCTGATAAGAAATTGGTCCAAAAGATTATAGAGAACGCTACCTTTGAGAAAGCAGTCTACAGTTCACAATCGGCGCCCGACAGTGCCGAGAAAATAATAGAAGGATTAATAGAATTCTTTAAAGATAAAAAGAGTATTAGCCGATTCGAATTCCAGCATCTGTTTGGAATGACTAAAGCCACAGCCACTCGGCGCCTCAATGTTCTATGCGGACTTCCGGAAGCCCCACTAAGAAAAGACGACAGAAACAGGCTCACCTGCTACTACCCTACGGATTTCCTTTACGAGTAATCTCCGGAAAACAACGAATACTATAAAGAGTTTCTTCCTGATGTAGCCAATGAGTGACAACATCAGAAAGAAACCCCAGAAGTGGAAGAAATTTAATTTGAGAGATACGAATGTATCTTTTGTGCCAATATGCGCTTGGCTTTGAAGAATTGCGATGACGACGTTCGTTCTTTGATATGCAACATCCTCGCAATTTCTTTGTGAGAATGTCCTTCAATAGCAAACAAATTGAATACCGTGCGATAGCCCGCAGGCAATTCGGCGATGAAATGCAGTAATACATCCTGCGGAAGGTTGTTCACTTCTTCGAGCATGGGTTCGTCTTCCAAGTCGGGCGTTTCTTCTATGGAAACACAGTTCTGCATCACTTTGGTCTGCCTCAACCAATTGAGAGTGACATTGACAAACAGTCGGCTCAACCAAGCGCGCAAAGAGCCCTCACCGCGCCACTGAAACTGACCAAACTTATCGTAAGCCATAATGAAGCCATCGTGCAGCAAGTCTTTCGCCTCTTCTCTGTCGGCCACATACCGCATAATCAGGCCCAACATGAAGCCTCCATATCGAAGATACAATTCTTTACGGGCAGCGTTATCGCCAAGTCGGCACCCTTCCACAATACGCTGCTCGCTAGACATGGAAAGATTTTCCAATTTACCTCGGAATTCTTCCCAGTCTTCGACAAGCGGGCTTTCATTGTAGTCTTTTACCTTTCGGCAGACAACTCCTACCCAAACATCAGCACTACCCATTCGTCTCTATCGGATATATCTCTTATTGAGCGCTGAAACGATTCATCACATATTGCTTCTTATCGGCAGTAGTGACTGTGAGCGCAGCGACATTGGTCTTACTGTCGGCAGCGACCGTAAAGGTCAATTGAGCTTTGGATGCAGTATCGGTTAGAGTACCCGTTCCTTTTGAAGGATCGTAAGTATATGCACCTTCGTATTTTGTTGTCTGGCCACTGATGGTAACATTAACCACTGCCGTCATATTCTTTCCGTCTTTCGTATAAGAAGTAAATGAAGCAGAACAATTAGTACCCATCCATGCACCACCTACAGAAGATAAGCCCGCCGAAAGCTTAGCGATCGTATAATTGGCAAACTTTGTAGTACCGCTAGTTATTGCTACTGCAATACTCGAAGCCGACTGATATTTCATCACAATGGTAGCAGCGCCATCGGTCGTCTTCACTGTCGTAGTTCCTTTTGCAAAAGAAGCGCCACCGATCATCGTATAGACCTTGTTGTTCGCTCTATCTTCTACCATAACGGTGCACAACGTGGAATCCTTACCATTTATTTTATAAGTCTCGAACTGTGCTCCGCAACTCGAAGAGTTGTCGGCTACGGAACCATACCAATTGCCTGTCGGCTTAGAATTGACATAGTCGTTATTATTATCATCGTTCGAAGAACATGAGCCTAAACCAAGGCACAAACAAAGTAATACACTTAAGCCTAAAACTGTTTTATTCATTTTTCTTATTTGTTTTCGATTCCTTGTTATACATCTTATCTTCATGGCATGGAATCAAAATAAACGCCAATCGATAAATCATTAATAGTTTAATAGAGAGTATACATGTAATTCGCTATTCATAATGATAAACGAGGATAATAAAGAATACTGCCTGGAAAAAGAAAAAAAATTATTTTATATGAATTATTTGTTGTGCTACGGTTCTGCGATTTCAATAAGATGTCTCAAACGTATCACTTTATTCAGAACGTAAATTGCATCTTGAAAAGAACTTCGCGAGGTCTGAGTATATACGAATCGGTTAGTGAAGAAACGCCCGAATAAGTAGTACGTTCGTAACGCTGCTTGTTGAAAAGGTTGCGAGCATTGACTTCGAAACGAACTTTTCTTGTGCGCCATACCAGCGATGCATCCATAATCAACATATTGGCAGCAGGCGATAATTGTAACTCGTTGTGGTAGTGTACGGCCAACACAGAAATGTCTACCGCACCTATAGTCCTTGTGAGCATAAGGCGTTGAGAGCAATCGAACAATGTTGCGAGAGAAGAGACCTGTTTTACTCTTGATTTAGTCCAAGCAAAAGTTCCCGAATAATCGACTTCTGCCCAAGACGGAGAAAAGATTAGTTGAGGTTCTACGATTATTTGTCTATTCTGGTAATTGAGTAGAGTTCCTTCTGACGATTGTACGGCATCAGTAAGGCAATACTTGGCTGCAAGCTTCGTTTTGAGATGCAAATTGAAAAAACCTTTCGACAGAATACTACTTGCCTGCGTCATTCGGGAATGGTTGTTCTGTTGAGTAACATGATATAAATATTGCCCGCCATTAATCTGCATATCCGTCATCACATTCTGCCCTATCTGCTGAAAGGATGCCGAACTATTCCAAAAGAACTCGTTAAGTGGACGTTTATAGGTATGTTCTACTTTTGCAAAAAGAATCTTTGTTCTTGGAACAACTCCATCCGAAATGAACATCGTGCGATAGTCTTTTCGATATGCAGGCAACAGAAAAGACATCCAATCTCCTGCCGACTCTCTATATTGGCCGTAAAAGCTATATTCGTGATGATAACCACTCTTCATATTAAGAGAAAGCCAAGGACATGTATCAATAAAAGAATTTCCCTGCTCGGGAAATCTTTTCCATTGCATCATACCGCCAATGCGAGCAGTAAGAGAACTACGCTTATACTCCCAATACGGACTGAAATAACAAGAGAAGAACTGATTGCCGCCATGCAAAGATACATCTTCGGCATTCACCCCAACCGAATAGGACTGAGTGAAAAAGCCTAACTTATTGAGCCACGTCAACGAATTGTCCGTATACCATCCATTGGCTGTACGTGTCTCTTTATCGCCGTCGACATTCAAAGAAGACGGAGAATGAGCAAACCTCAGCAATGAGCGCACAGACAAAGTATAATGCTCATAAGTCATCAGCTTATAAAACTGATTGGATATATTGATAAGAGGTATTTTAATCCGTTCATGCAAGAAAGAATCATTTGCCTTTTGATAATCGGAGTGTCCATCCGATTGTGAAGCCTCAAGCAGAAACGACTCCGAGCCATAACTCTTGTCGGTATTGATTTCGCTATTTAAATTTAGAAACAAACGATCCTCCAAAAGCCTAAAGTCCTTTGATTGGGTTGTTTCCGTCTGTTTGTCAGTATTCAGATAATAACGGGAGCAGTTTGTTGTCGATTGGCGAGTAGAACTATGCATATAACCCGCCATCCATTTTATTTCTTTCTCGTCCTTTGTCTTGAAAGTCTTGTTTACGTTCCAAGACTGCGAAGTGTTGAAACGAAGCCTTTCGGCATCTATAGGCGCTGCAAGAGCGGGAGTATCGTAGCATTGCGGTAGCCCTGTATCCGGTTCTAAAGATGTACCCATATCAGAGGTCAATTGTTTGTTGGAAAGCGATAAGTCGCGCCCCGTCCTATCGGCCTCAACGCCATATAGACTTTGCTGTTTCTTTCCTATCTGCAATGCGTTGAAACGTCCGCCTACATTGAAATTGTCAATAGGCGTTCCAACTTTCAAAAGAGGCGACAAGGTGAATATCCATTTATCACGAGCTTCGGGCTTCAATTTGACATTCATCGCCACATTATCTGTCGTTATTTTCTTTTGCAACGCTTTGATGGGCTGATCGTGCTCAATAATTTCCGCTGTCGCCACATCTTTCGCTTTCAGATTCTCATTGATCAGGTTGTAACGCCCGCCCGTCAAATCAAGTCCTTCGACTGTGAAACGATTGATAGCCTTACCATTGTAACTGATTGTTCCGTCCTTGTCAACATCAACGCCCGGTAACTTGCGAAGCACATCTTTCAAGTTATTGTCTCTGTTGTCTGCAAAGCGAGAAAGGTCATAACTTATCGTATCTTGCTTACCGTAGATTCGACCGGCTCTGATGGTCACTTCCTTCAACGTAAAGTTTTCGGGACGAAGTCTGAAAACCACAGACCTTCTATCATCCAAAGTCACAGCAGCCTTTGCATAGCCCAAATAAGAAGCAGAAAGCTTATCCCCCTTTTGAATGCCTTTTAGACTTAAGGTAAACCGTCCTTGCGCATCCGTACGAGCAAATAGTATCGGCTTGCTATTTCGGAGAAGTGTAACAGTAGCCATCTCAAGAGGAACATTAGAGACGGAATCTGTCACCACACCCCGAATAGCGACCTGAGCCGAAGCAGGGAAAGCACACAATACCACAAAGCACAATATAACAATAAATCTCATAACTGTTTAACGTTCTATCGGGTTATAAGGAACAGCCTTCGGTTTTGCAGTAGGATTACCATTAGCATCAGTAATAGTTACCTTTATGTTCGGATTATTGGTAATATAGCCCACCGGATCAGCATAATACCGGGCATATAGTTTGTCAAGAGCTTTACGCTCTATCGGTTCAAACTTCTCACCTTTGTACCTAAGATCAGCGTTATCTTTGATTTGTTCCATTCCCGATGCTTCGAAGACATATTGATGCTGGCTGTCATAAGCCCGTAGTATCAAGCCGGGAAGTCCACAAAGTTTCCACGGTCCCTCCCCTACAGGAATGTCTTCGGCGTACCAAGCGCACCATGTTCTTCCCTTATATACTGCTGTTGCCATACGACAGTTATAACCCAATATCATCGCTGTGCTATCAGGACAAACGTTCCAATCGGGCATCTGCATTTTTTCAATACAGCAATAGCGTTCCATGCCAAGACCGTCCAATAAAGAAGAAAGACCTTTCTGAGGATAGTTCTTATATAATTTCCAAGAGATCTGCCCTACCCCACTATTATTTAAGTGCTCATTTATAGCACTTTGCGAGAGCCCTTTTGCTATGTCATCTGCATAAATTGAATCACTATGGAAAGCAGCATAGCTATAAAACAAAGAGACCGAAGAGCCTATCTCGAGAATCATTGACTCCTTTACCGGTTTATTAGAACGCAAAGTGTCTTTAACAAAAGACATATCGTAGGCTATCCGAAAACGTTGTTTATCACAGAAAATGCCCTTTGTAATATCAGCAGGAGTCAATACTCGGATCTGTGCTTCGGAATACATCGCCAAAAGCAACAACAGTAAAATAAAAAAGTTTTTTTTCATAAGTCATATATTTTTTGATTTGACAAGCAAAAGAACCTTTTATCTTTATAAAAAGCAGGTAATATTTATTACTGCATTATTACTCTATAGCCTAAAAAGTTATTACTATTTTATTAGTATGCTCTTATCTTTATATTTATCTTTGTCATATCTAAACCAAAAGAGATGGATAAGCGGATTAAAATAGTATGGTATCTCAGTATCGTCACGATATTATTGATATTCGGCGGACAAATATATTGGCTCTACAACCAATATTTATATAGCAGTGAAGAATACAATAAACAACTTTATGACGATTGCAAAGCATTGGTAGAGCAAGAGCGGAGCATCAGGATTAATGAAAGCAGAAAAGATACCAGGGTTAAGTCGCCAACAATAAGCATGCAGCTTTCAATCAGTATGCAGGACGATAAAAGGGGGCCTCATGCAAACGGTACTTTTATCATTTATCGCAACAACATAAAAAAAGTGATAAAGATAAACAATATCACATCCGAAGAAGCAAGTATAATGATCAATCGTTGTACATCTGATAGATATCAACAGTTTCGTTCGAAAACGATGGATTCTTTACTTACCTCGAAAGGTTATGAAAAGGCTGGCAATTATCGTTTTCACAGTTCGAAAAGACTATTTATCTATCCTAGTTATCATAAGGTAAACCATCATGTTATCCACGTTGAATATTCTTACAACCCATTAGAATATGAAACAGTTTCGTTTGACATACAGATACCAATCAGACCTATTATATTGAGTATGGCATGGCAACTGGCAGGCAGCATACTACTTTTATTTGTCTTAACCTTTTGCCTCCTCTATCAGATACGAACGATTCTCTTTCAAAAACGGATAGACAGCCTGCGACATGAGTTCATGAAAAACATGATTTACGAGATGAAACAACCACCGGCAGACGATAACATAACTGACGAAGCAATTCACCTTGGAAACATGGAGTTCTTCTACTCACTTAATGAGCTACGCAATGGAACAGAAAGGGTCATTATCACTAGTCGACAAGCAGAGATATTGAAGTTGTTGGCGGATACTCCCAATGAAGTAGTGCCTCGTGAGACAATACTCAAACAAGTTTGGGGAGACGATTCTTATGCCAATTCGCTAGCGTTGAACGTTCAGATCACTTATCTGCGACGGGCACTAAAATCGGATGAAAGACTTTGTATCGAAGCTATCATGAAAAAAGGATATTTGCTGAAGATTACAGATTAGAATAATAAGATTTATTCTTGCTATTGGCGATAAGTTGTATTATCTTTGCTATGAAGGTAAATGCCTCATTCCTAGATGGAGTACAAAACGCTATTTATCGTGCCAACAATATTAAAAATTATACTTATCATGTCATTGCTTTCTTTTAATCAAGCCGCCGGCAGCTCGAAAGATAAAGACGCGAAAGTACGTCCGATGGCCGTTGTAGGTTCTTTCTATCCGGCTCAAAAAGATTCTATCAAAAAGTTAATGGATAGTTATTTCGCTTCCTATGCCAAAATAGAAGCAAAAGAGCAAATAGCAGCCGTTATCGTACCACACGCGGGATATATCTTTTCGGGAGCCGTGGCAGCTTCCGCGTTTGCACAAATCCCTACGGACAGTAAGTTCGATCATATTTTTCTCATCGGTCCGAGCCATCATGTTTATCTTGACGGAGCTTCAATTAATAGTGAATTTGACTATTATGCGACTCCACTCGGAGATGCTAAAGTTGATATTGAGCTCTGCAAACAATTGATTCGAGACCATCACGAATTTGTTTACAATGCTCAAGCTCACCAGAAAGAACATTGTCTGGAAGTACAGCTGCCCTTTCTGCAATACAGAATGAAAGAGATGGCGCCAATCGTACCTATCATCATAGGGACCCAATCGTTGCCAATTATTGAAAGGATAGCAACAATACTAAAACCTTATTTCAATGAAAAGAATCTGTTCGTTATCAGCAGCGACTTTTCTCACTACCCTTCGTATGCTGACGCAAAAGAGGTAGACGAGAGAACAGGGCGAGCTATAGAGAACGGAAAACTCGACGAGTTTATGGATACACTGGAGTATAATAAAAACCAGCGTGTAGAGAATCTGGCAACAAGTGCTTGCGGACAAAGTGCTATCGCTCTTTTATTGTACCTAACGCAACAAGACAAAAACATCCAAATAAATCATCTACTTTACCGTAATTCGGGCGACTCGCAGTATGGTGGGAAAGAGGAAGTGGTAGGATACCATGCCTTCACCTTCGTTCGAAAAAAAGAGATTGAAGCAAAATCTTCCTTCACTCTCTCCGAAAAAGAAAAACACGCACTCCTCAATATTGCGCGTAACAGTATCTTGAATGAATTAAATCGTCAACAGGAACCTTCTTACCCAAAAGACGAGCTAAGCGAAACGCTGAAGATGAAATGCGGAGCCTTTGTAACACTCTACGAAGATGGACACTTAAGAGGATGCATCGGTCACTTCAACAACGACACACCTCTCTATCGTATTATTGAAGAAATGGCAAAAGCGGCAGCTTTCCAAGATCCTAGGTTTATGCCGGTACATCGTTCCGAATTGGACGAGATCAATATCGAAATTTCTGTCCTCTCGCCGTTAAAGAAGATCCGTAGCATAAATGAGTTTGATTATGGCAAAGAGGGAATTTATATTTCTAAAGGAGGACGAAGCGGTACTTTCTTACCGCAAGTAGCACAAGAGACCAATTGGACGAAAGAAGAGTTTCTCGGACATTGCGCCCGAGACAAAGCAGGACTATCTTGGGACGGCTGGAAAAACGCCGAACTATATACATACGAGGCTATCATTTTCAAAGAAGAAAAACAATGACCGATACTCATACTGCAACAATAGCCTCTTACTACCATCCGACAGACAAAGGTGCCGAATGCGATCTTTGTCCCCATCACTGCCATTTGGAAGAAGGACAATACGGCTTATGCCGCAACAGATTCTGCCAAGGACATGCCATCTACTCTTCTGTATATGGACGAGCTTGCGCCCTGCATATAGATCTGGTGGAAAAGAAACCGCTACTACATTTCCATCCTGCTATCAGTTGCCTATCGGTAGGCACTACAGGCTGTAATCTATCGTGCGACAACTGCCAAAATGCCGATATATCACAGACGGAATCCAATAGCATCGAAACAATAAAGATACAACCCGAAGAATTGGTAGGCACTTGTATCCGATATAATTGCCCCGCCATAGCCTATACTTACAACGAGCCCATCACCTTTTACGAATACATGTTCGATTCAGCTCTATTAGCTCAAAAAAGAGGAATATGGAATATACTTGTATCTGCAGGATATATCAACCCTGAACCATTGAAAAGACTCTCCAAAGTAATTGATGCTGCCAACATCGACCTCAAATCATTCAGCGACAAACTTTATCACTGGGTCAATCACGCCTCACTCGGCCCCGTCCTTAATACGCTACTTACGTTAAAAGAGGCAGGAATATGGATTGAAATCACCAATTTGATTATCCCTACAATCAACGACGACCGTAAAATGATTCGCGACATGTGTCGCTGGCTGGTAATAAATGGTTTCGAAGAAACACCGCTCCACTTCAGTCGGTTCTATCCTTCTTATCGGATGCGAATACTCCCCCCTACCCCACTCGACACGCTGACCGACGTTTATCACATTGCCCAAGACGAAGGAATCAAATATGTTTATCTTGGAAACGTAGCGGAAATCGATGGAGAAAATACTTACTGTCCCTCTTGCGGTAAACTTTTAATAAAAAGAGACGGGTTCAACGTGCTGCAAAATCATATCAAAGAAAGTAAATGCAGTCATTGCGGAACTTATATCAATGGAAGATGGTAGCTTCAAAAAGTCTATTACACGAATCCATTTCATTCTTTTGAATCTATAAAGCAAAAGACACACTCAGCATGGTCTCTATAATTTAAATCATAAAAAAGAGACACATCAGTTAATAATTTGTATATTTGTCATCAGTTATTGTACGTTTTCCAAACAAACACCTATTGTTAACGATACCGCATGGAGAGAGAGAACATCATTACTAATTTCAATACATTGTATACTACTAACTACAAACGTTCGTTCATGTTAGTAAAAAGATACGTACATGATACTGAAGCAGCAGAAGATATTGTTTCGGAAGTAATGATTAAACTTTGGCAAATGATGCAAGAGACAACACTCAATTCTGAAGAAGCTATGTTGTATACAATGTTGCACAATTCATCTCTTAACTATCTGAAACATTTGCAAGCCAAAAATGAAGCGTTGGAGAATGTAAACGAATATATGCAGCGCGAGCTCAAGTTCAGAATTTCCAACCTCGAAGATTCAACCCCCGATTTAATTCTTCTAAACGAAATAAACAAGTTGGTACAAGCGACCTTATCACAGCTCCCTTATCTGACACAAAAGATATTTAAAATGAGCAGATACGAGAACATGACCAACAAAGAAATAGCCGAAGCTCTTCACCTCTCACAGAAATCTGTAGAATATCATATTACTAAATCTCTCCGAAAACTTCGCAAAGAACTATCCGATTATCTCCCTATCAGTTTATGGCCATTTTTTTTATTCTTCTATTTAGGGCATTAGCTTTTTAAATTGTCTTTCATTATAGAGAGATAAAAAAAGCATCCTTAAATATATGATAAAGATAGGTCACAATTCACTACACAGATATTTGTTAGGCAATGTATCCGACGAGGAAACAGTGCAAATCATAAAATGGGTCGAAGAAAATCCGAAGCATGCCGAAGAACTGAAGTCTTTGGGGTTAATCTATGATGCTACTATTTGGAATCAAGACAAAAATACTTCTTTTCAACACACATTCTCCCTAAAGCAACGCAAAAGACGTATTATTATCAACATCAGCAAAGCAGCTGCAATCTTTGCTATCGGATTTTTATTAAATTCATTGATTCAATACATCGGAAGTTCTACCAAAATGCAATCGCTCTACACCCCACCAGGCCAAAGAGCCGAACTGATATTAGAAGATGGAACTAAAGTATGGTTAAATGCCAATTCAAGAATCACCTACCCGTCTTCTTTTGCCCAGAATCACCGTGATATCAGTCTCGAAGGTGAAGCCTATTTCAAAGTAACCCCAAACAAACATCGTCCCTTTACAGTTAATGCCTCGGGCTACAAGATTAAGGTATTGGGAACAGAATTCAACGTCCAAGCATACGATAAGAAGAAATACGAAATAGACTTGATTAAAGGTTCTGTTCACGTCACGACCCCCGACAAGAGAGTTGCCGATTTAAAACCAGGCAAAAGACTATACTTCGACAATAACAATATCGTAAAGGGAGAAATCACACATCCCGAACATTTCCAATGGCGCAATGGTCTGATTTCCTTCAATCAAGAAACACTCCAAGACATTTTCAATAAAATTGAACTCTTTTACGAAGTTAACATCACGTGCCGAAACAAAAAACTACTCAAAAGCCACTACTCAGGAAAATTCCGTATACGCGATGGAGTGGAACACATTATAAAAGTATTGCAAATAGACAACAACTTCAAATACGATATTAATCCTGAAAGAGATAGAATAAGCATTGATTAAATGCTGCAATAAACCTAATCAATTAACCTTTTAAAATCAATTGCCCATGAAACATGACTAAAAAAACAATCAAAAAAGTTGGAAGATGCGTCAACACCTCCCAACAACAATCGGTCCTGATTAGACCCCTAACTTAAACAAATAAAGTACTAATCAAAACACATTTCAAAGATATGGAAAACATTTCATATAAGGAAGATCTTTTACTAACGAATTCTAATTTCAAACTTTTTTTTCGCATTATGAGAATTACTTGTTTCCTTATTCTATTTTGTCTATCAACGGCTTTTGCGAGTAACGCAAATTCTCAAAACGCCAAAGTAGTTTTGTCGAGGAATTCTCTAACGATTCGCCAACTTGTTCAACAAATTGAAAAACAGACAGACTATTTGTTTGTGCTGAACAGTGACAAAATTGATTTAGACGAAATCATACAAGTGACAGATCGAGAGAATACCGTAAAAAATATTCTTGCCAATGCTTTCAATAAAAGAGACATTAAATATAAAGTAGAAGGTGAGAATATCATTCTAATGAAAGAGCAACAAAAAAAAACCATAACAGGTAAAGTTGTAGACGCTCAAGGAGAAGCCCTAATAGGTGTCAGTATTGTTGAAAAAGGCACGAAAAATGGACAAATCACAGATGTTAACGGAAATTTCAGCATCGAAGTGAACAATAATGCGATTCTTGTCCTTTCGTATGTAGGATATAAAGGTAAAGAAGTATCCACGGTCGGTAAAACATTTCTGAATATAACTTTGGACGAAAGTAACCAAATGCTAAACGAAGTAGTTGTCACAGGTTTCGGCCTCTCACAGAAAAAAGCATCTTTGACAGGAGCTATTTCATCTATTAAAGATAAGGATATTTCTCGTTCTTTGGCAACAACAGTATCAGGTACTTTAGTCGGTAAAATAGCAGGCATCAATAGCCGACAACCGGATGGACGTCCAGGTGCTTCAACAACGATTCAAATTAGAAACATGGGTACTCCACTTTATGTTATTGACGGTTCTATCAAAGACGAAGGGCAGTTCAATAATCTGGACATGAATGATATAGAACAAATAAGTGTCCTCAAAGATGCTTCGGCAGCCATTTATGGTGTACGTGCTGCCAATGGCGTAGTTGTTGTAACCACCAAACATGGAAGACTAAATGAAACACCTGCCGTAGAAGTAAACGGCTACTACGGCTGGCAACATATCTCACGTTTCGCCAAACCAGCCGACGTTAAAACTTATATAGGAGCTTACATTCAATCTCAAACAATCCAAGGGACCAATTATTCATATTCTAAGGACGATTATGAGAAATGGTGCCAAGGAACAGAAAAAGGATACCGCCCTTTTGACTGGTATAAATACGTATGGATCACATCACCTCAGACATATTTTAATGTAAATGCTTCGGGTGGGTCAGAAAAGACAAATTACTACTTTTCTGTAGGACATTTGAATCAAGAAGCAATGATTCGAAATTATGGTGGATTCTATCGAACAAATGTTCAGATGAGTATCGATTCACAAATTAACTCTAAGCTAAAAGTAGGTGCATCGATGAATGGACGTATCGAAACACGAAAGAATCCAGGTGTTCCGGGCAGTGATGATTATTGGTTACCCATGTTTGCCACTTACCGAAACCTACCTACTAAACGCCCTTATGCTAACGACAATCCTTTATACCCCACACAAGTTTCAAGCGAAGCCGACACCAACTTTGCTTTCTTAAATTATAATCTTTCCGGTAGCTATACAGACAAATGGAGAGTCGTTCAACTCAATGGACATGTCGATTACGAATTTTTCAAAGGTTTAAAAGCGCAATGGCAGGTTGGTTACTATTTAGCCTACGAGCAACTAAATAACCATGAATATACTTACAAACTTTATGGCTACGACCCAGCAACAGATACTTATCCTGTTATTTTTGAAAACAACAATCCATGGCGGGAGCGTCAAGTAAAACATGTAGAAGAACTCACTTCGAACCTTAGGCTCACCTATGATAAGACTTTTGGCCTACACCATATAGCTGCAGTTTTGGGTATGGACGCTTCAAAACGCGATAGCCCATATACATGGTTACACGCCATTCCTACAGCTAACGCACAAGAGCTTATCAATTATACCGTAATGGATGAATATGATGATTATGGCAACAATACCGAAGCTCGTCTAGGCTGGTTGGGACGTATCAATTATGATTTTGCCAATAAATATCTGATTGAACTTTCAGGCAGACGAGATGGTGCATGGAAATGGGCTCCAGGTCATCGTTGGGGATTCTTTCCTGCCGTATCCGTTGGTTGGCGTATTTCAGAAGAAAACTTTTGGCAAAACTGGAAGATAGGACAAGTATTGAATGATTTGAAATTAAGAACGTCTTATGGAGAAGTAGGTGACGACAACGTTGACGGATACTCAGCCTTCGACTATATGGAAGGTTACAATTATAAAGATGGAGGTTCTGTCATTGACAATACCTATGTCATAGGTTCTAAAGCGCGCCCACTTCCGGCTACAACTTTTAGTTGGATCAAAGCAAAGATTCTCGATATAGGCATGGATTTTTCTTTTCTAAACAACAAATTGTCAGGAAGTTTAGACTATTTCTCTCGTAAGAGAACAGGACTTCCTGCCGGACGTTATGATGTTCTTATTCCTGCTGAAGTAGGATTTAGTCGGCCTAACGAAAATCTTGAATCTGATTTACGTAAAGGATTCGATGGATCGTTAACCTATCAAAGCAAATGGAATGATTTAAACTATTCGGTAGGATTCAATTTCACCTATGCCAGAAAATACAATTGGGAACAATACAAACCACGTTGGGACAACTCCTGGGATAAATACCGCAACTCACCATGGCATCGATATTCAAACATTTATTGGGGCTATAAATCGGATGGACAATTCCAAAATTGGGACGAAATTGCATCTTGGAAAATTGACAATGATCGCCAAGGCAACAAAACGCTACGTCCTGGTGATATCAAATACAAAGATTTAAATGGCGACGGTATCATCAACGATATGGATATGCGTCCTATAGGTTATGCTACAGGCGATACTCCAATATTCAACTATGGCATCAATATTGGTTTATCATGGAAAGGATTCGATCTTAGTTTCGATCTGACTGGCGGTAGCGGCATGTCGTTTATACCTCAGTACGAAAGCATGTATCCCTTCCATGACGGAGGCAACAATCCACAATATTTATTAAGTGACACTTGGCATCTCAAAGATATTTGGAATGCAAACAGCGAATTGATTCCAGGCAAATACCCTATTCCATTGATTGGAAATAGCAGCCACAGTAATTATTGGAATAGTGATTTTTGGCTCATCAATGTACATTATATTAAACTCCGCAATTTCGAATTCGGTTATACTCTACCAAAAAATTGGTTGAAGATGTTCAGAGCATCCTCTCTAAGAATATATGTTGCCGGAAGCAACGTATTTACTTGGACCAACAAACCGGGTTGCGATCCCGAAGGGACAACCAATAGCGGACTACAATATCCTACAACTCGTGTCATTAACATGGGATTTAAACTTAAATTTTAAGGTCATGAACAAATTCAAATATATTATATTATCTGCCGTATCTGCTCTGATGCTAGGAAGTTGTAATGGTTTTCTTGACCAGACTCCAGATCAAATATATACCAACGACGAAATGTTCGGCGATGCCAATATGATTAAGTCAATATTAGCAAACATGTATGGGCGGGTCACTTATGGTCAAAGCATCTTCGATGATTATTCATTTACATATATTGATGAAGCGGCCAAGTGTGACGGAGGGCCTGATTATCGTTCGACTTTTGAAGATGACCTATGGAGAACTTACGATTATGAATTCGTACGGAATGTCAATCAGTTCTTACAAGGGCTCAAAGAAACAAAGGTTCTCAATGATGAAGAAAAGAAGCCACTCGAAGGCGAAGTCAGATTCCTGCGTGCTTGGTGCTACTTCAATATGTGCCGAAGTTTGGGAGGTGTTTCATTAATGGGCGATAGTGTTTATAATTATACTTCTCCGGCATCGCTCCCGTCATTACTGAAAGCCAGATCTACAGAAGCAGCTACGTACGACTATATTATAAGTGAGTGTGAAGCGGCAGCATCTCTTTTGCCAAGTACGATACAAACCCACTCTGCCAGAGCCAATAAATGGGCTGCCGAGATGCTCGAAGCGCGTGCCGCAATCTACGCCGCCTCATTGGCAAACTACAATAACAAAATGTCCAATCCAATAAAGACCGCAGGCGGCGAAGTTGGAATTCCAGCAAATTTAGCTGAGCAATATTATAAAAAAGCACTGTCAGTAGCCACAGATGTAATTAGCAAGAGCCCATATAAGCTGCAAGATAATTATGCTAATAACAAAGCACAAAACTTTTATGAAGCGACATCAATAAAAGATAACAACACAGAAGTAATTTGGGCACGAGACTGCAAATATCCCGGTCAGACCAATGGGTTTACAAAAGACAACTTGCCAAAATCTGTAGCCGAAGATATCGACAACAGCTATGCAGGTCCTACTCTCAATCTAGTGGAGCAATTTGAGCCCATAGATACCGACACTCCGGGAGAAGGAAGTAAAATTGTAACAATCGAAGATGGAACTTACAAATTTTACAACTCCGCCGATAGCCCTTTTACCAATAGAGATCCACGGCTTTGGGGTTCCGTCATCTACCCTAGTGCGTCTTTCAAAGGTAGTTCGATAATGCTGCAAGCTGGACAATTAGTCAAAGAAAACAACAATTGGGTTATCAAGACAGGGAGTCTGGATTCGGAAGAAAACGGATATACATTGACATCCATCAATGGACCGTTGGAGTCAAACCAACAATACATAAACAAAACAGGTTTCTATTTCCGTAAATTCATGGACGAAACACCATCTTCTGCAACTCGTGGCCGTGGATCTGAAATGTGGTGGCCCTATTTCAGAATTTCAGAAGCTTATATGATCGCTTCCGAGGCAGCTTTCGAATTAGGAGAGACCGAAGCAGCACTTACAAATATCAATGCCGTCCGCACAAGAGCAGGAGTAAAGCCCTTAACAACAATCACTTTTGACAATATCGTTCATGAAAACGAAGTAGAATTTGCTTTCGAAGGACATCGCTATTATGACATGAAACGGTGGAGATTGGCCGATAAAGTATGGAACGGAAATCAAAACGACGAAGGAGCTCGTCACCGTCGTTTATGGCCTTATAGAGTTGTTGCACCTGGAGATCCTCACAATGGACAGTGGGTATTTGTTGAAGACTTTCTCTTTATGTCGCCCAATGCTCGTTATTTCAAATTGCAAAATTACTACAACTTCTTCGATAACGATTGGTTGAACAAAAACCCGAAGTTAGTAAAGAATCCTTATCAATAATTTTCTATTTTGAATAAAATGAAAAACTTTTTTTATAATTTCATAGCCGTTATAGTCATCGTACTATGTGTTACGGCATGCGGTAAAGATAATCAAGACGGACCGACATCCAGGCTCTCTGGCAAGATAACGTATAATGGAACAAATTTAAATGTTCAAGGTTCGTCTTCTGCAATACAATTGCAACTCTATCAAGACGGATTTGGAAAGTATGGACCTATAACGGTATATGTAGGACAAGACGGGACATTTAGTACTGAATTATTCGATGGAACTTACAAACTGGTAACTAAAAACGGAAATGGTCCATGGGTCAATACCCGCGATACGACAATCGTGAACGTAAAAGGTAGTACAAATGTCGAATTGAAACTGACCCCTTACTTTCTAGTATCTAATGCTACCATACAGCTTGCCAATAACTCTGTATCGGGAACATTTAATATAGAGAAAGTCAGTCCAACTGCCGAAATAGACTACGTAAAACTTATATTGAGTTCCACACAGTTTGTCGACGAGCAGAACAATATTATAGCAGTAACAGCATCTGGTGTAGAAGGATCCAATACGGTAAGCTCTAGCATATCCGACCAGTCGGCTATTAAATTGAATGCCGCACATTCTATTTATGGACGTATATCGGTCAGAGCGAAAGGCGCAGACCAGTCTATATACTCAGATATTGTTAAACTAAAATAAATATTGACATGGAGGACAACCACTGATTTTGTATTTGGTGGTTGTTCTCCAATATGATATACTACAAAAGTTATTTGATAAAAACAAGATGATGAGAAAACTATTTAATTTGCTGATCTGCCTGTCTATTTTTTCTATGAGCAGTACTATATCAGCAAGTACTCCACGTTCAGAGTACCCACGCCCTCAATTTCAACGTGCCGACTGGATCAATCTGAATGGCACATGGAGTTATTCGTTTGATTTCGGTGCTACCGGAAAAGATAAAAAATGGGAGGCAGCCAACCATTTTGATAGAGAGATAACAATACCTTTTTGTCCCGAGAGTTCATTATCAGGGATCGGTTACAAAGATTTCATCAACGGTATATGGTATCAACGCAATATAACTGTACCATCAGAGTGGAATGGGAAAAAAATATTACTCAACTTTGGGGCCATCGATTATCAATCCGAAATATATATTGACGGACAATTTATACGAAATCATTTTGGAAGTGGTTCTTCTTTCACTGCCGACATTACCCGATATGTCACTCCTGGAAAAACTCACAACCTAGTAATTTATGTACAAGACGACTTACGCTCGGGCAAACAAACAGGAGGCAAGCAATGTTATAACTACTATTCCGAAGGTTGTTCTTATACACGTGTCACCGGTATTTGGCAAACCGTATGGCTGGAAGCGGTAAACCCTGAAGGACTAAAATCAGTATATACTTGTCCCGACATAGACCAGCAACAGTTAGTCATCCATCCGCAGTTCTACCAAGAATCCGAAAACACATTGACCGTAACATTATTTGATGGGAAAAAAGCAGTATCGAAAAGAAGTGTAAAATGCAGCGACAACGACGTGATTGTACTACCGGTGAAAAATATGAAACTATGGAGTCCCGAGTCT